>JAVBOY010000045.1:0-36393 GCA_031550085.1 Lentimicrobiaceae bacterium | reverse complement strand
GTTTTTGAGATAATAAGAATATTGTAACATAATTGTGAACCAGATTAGAAATCTGTATCTTTGTGTCCGAAAGTCGTTCTTTGTGTAGTGTGAAAAATCAACGAATAAAACGAGACTAGCTCGTTTCTAAATCGTTACCTGTCGGAAATTTTGCTCTTGCAACCTCCTGTTTCTCAAACGAAAAGACAAAATCCTATGTCTTGCCACATAGGTAGTGAGTGGTATTGGAAAATTCAAATGTTCACCGATCAATTTCAAATACTTATTTACTCGTTTATTAACATGTTGAACTCGTCCGTATTGTTGTTCAGCCGTTATATGTACATGTCGATTTAAGACAGGGAAAACATAATCGTCATTATTCCAGAATGGAGTACGATATTTTTCAATTAACTCTTTTGCAAAAGCTTGCAACTGAAATGAAATCAGCTTGCCTGTTTTCTGTCTGTGGAATGTAACCCGATTTTCAGCGATGTTCTTATATGTTAAATGTAGAATATCAGTCAAGTTAATTCCGCAACTGAAATAGCTAAACAGAAACAAGTCTTTCGCCAATGTGCGAAATGGAGTTGGATAGTTGTACTCTTGCAATTCTGACACGTCAAAGTCAACTAATCGTTTTATATGCTCTTTACTTATTGATCTTTTAGCAGTTTGCTCTTTGAACTGGCTGACTTTGAACTCATCGAAAGGATAGTTCGCTTTTCTCACAAGCCCGTTTGAAACAGCACTATTATATAAGGCTCGCAATGAACGAAAACGAATGCCAATTGTATTATCAGAGTAGTTTTTAACGGTTTTCATCCAATGTTCGTACCGTTTCAGCCAATCAGTATCAATGTCAATAAAATAGAAATCCAGCGATTTACAGAAGTTGGTTAATGAAGTCCGTAATTCCTTGAATGTTTTGGCATTTCCGATACGGTTTTCGCCTGTCAGGCAGTCAATATATCTATCAAGATAATCAGCTATCGTTTGGCGAACAGTTGTTTTAGATGTCTTTGTAACAAGCGTGTGTAGTGTATACTCTTTGTCGTTCGTTTTGAAGTCAATAATCTGCTCTTGATATTCCTTGACCTTTTGCTCAATTAATTGATTGATTTGGTCGCGATTTGGACAATTTCTTTTCGGCTTGTTTTTGTTGAAATCCCAAAAAAATTTGGGAAGTGATAAATGCAAGCTGATGTATTTGCGCTTGCCGTTCTTTGTCAGGCGTAACAGGATGGGATGTTCTCCGTTACTTAATGTTTTTGAAGTGTAAAGTACTGATTCAATGGCAGTATTCATTGATCTTTCGGTTTACACATTGGTTTACATAACCATACTTTTTCAACCAAAAACACACATTCTCGCAAATAAAAAAGCACCTACAAATCTTTGTAAGTGCTTGACTTTTTAGTGACTCCGTCAGGATTCAAACCTGAAACCTTCTGATCCGTAGTCAGATGCTCTATTCAGTTGAGCTACGGAGCCGTTTTTGTTGGAGGTGCAAAAGTACAACTTTTTCTGGGATTGCCAAGTTTTTGTAAAAATATTTTTCAGGCGTCTTCGAATACTTCTTCCGACAAACGGCTTCGTAAGGCTTTTTTCACCGAACGGGTAGCCTTGGCATCGAGCCGTTTTTGTTTTGAGGCGCGGGTAGGTTTTGTGGCGATACGTTCGGTTTCTGGTTGCAAGGCTTTTTCAATCAGCCGGATAAATCGCAAGGTAACGGCGTCTTTGTTCTGCAGTTGCGAGCGCTGTGAACCGGCCGACAGTTGCAAAATACCCGTTTTCGAAATACGGTTTTGCAGTTCGTACCAAAGGCATTTCTTTTCTTCGACCGACAAAACCCGGGAATTTTCGACCGAAAATTGCAAGATTACTTTGGTCGAAACTTTGTTCACATTTTGTCCGCCTTTTCCGCTGCTTCGCGCAAAAGTAAAAATGCATTCCGAAATCAATTCATCAAAAATCAAATTCATTTTTCAATAAAATCAGGAAGTCGTTGTTTCCCTAAAAGTAAGCATCATCATTCACCACAAAGGCGCTAAGTTTTAAGATAAAGAACACAAAACGGGGATTGTTTCAGCAATTCAGGCTTTGTGCCCTTTGTTATTTTTCTTTGGGAAGCTAGTGGTGAATATAAATTTGGACAACTGCTAAGATAATTCGGCTTCGTTGGGCAAAAACTTTTCATAGCCGGGATACAAAAATTTCTCCCGCGCCACTTTTTCGGAAAAAGTGAAGTAGTGCATAAACCCTTCGACGCACAATTCGCCCTCCGCATTGGTCAGTTCCACATAAATAACGGCAATATTGCGGCGCATTTCAAACAGGCGGGCGCGGAGTTTTACCGGCCCCTTGTCCATAAAGACGGTTTTCAGCAGTTTGATGTCCATTTTGCAGGTAACTCCGGAGGTACGCAGTTTGACGCTGACCAGCCAGCTGGCGATTTCGTCCATCAACGTGGCCTGGATGCCGCCGTGCAGTACATTGAACCATCCCTGTTTGTTTTTGTCGGGTTGCCATTCCGAAAGGACTTCGTCTCCTTGCAGCTCGAAATTCATCCGCAATCCGTGCGGATTGTCGGGAGAGCAGCCAAAGCAGTTGTAGCCTTTGTATTCGGTATAAGGATTGTTGATCGGTTTTTTCATGTGTATGTTTTTTACTCTTTTACATTAAAGTCATATGGAACCCTGAAAGGCTCATCAATACCTTTTAATTATAATTCAGGGCATTGATAATACACCATAAATAAGCATTTTTGCTTGGCACCGGCATGTTCCTTATGGCTATTTTGATACAAATCATGTAGGGAAAGAGGAGTTTTGAACGGATGATAGTGAAAAATACATGTTTTTAAATGAACGGGATCCAATTCTCGATCCAACTTTCAATGGTATTCGAATAAAAACAATTTTAACTTCAAATTGATTTTCCAAGCGTTTAAATTTGTAAAACAATTATAAAACAAGGGTTAAAATCCGTTGAGACTCATAGTTATGCAAGGGATCAACAGCAGGAATCCCAGCACCACCAGAATCAAAACCAGCGGCAACACCCAACGGAACCATTTGTCGAACGGGATTTTGGCAATTCCCAATACACCCATCAACACGCCCGAAGTGGGAGTGATGATGTTGGTAAATCCACCTCCCAACTGGTACGCCATCACGGCGGCTTGTCTTGAAATTCCCGCGAGGTCGCTGAATTGTGACATGATGGGCATGGTCAGGGCAGCTTTGGCTGATCCCGACGGAATCACCAGATTCAGCCCGGTTTGAATAAGGTACATCACGCTTAGCGTGCCGTATTTTCCGAAATTGCTCAACCCATTCGAAACGTAAAACAACAAGGTGTCGATAATCTGTCCGTTTTGCAAAATAGCCACAATGCCGCCGGCCAATCCGACAATCAATCCAGCCGAAAGCAAATCTTTGGCGCCTTCGAGAAACAATTTGGTGATAGTGTTCAGATTGTAGCCCATCGCCAGTCCCGACGCAATGCCCATGCTGAAAAACAGCGTTGCAATTTCTTTTACATACCAGTGGTAGCCCAACACTCCGATAATCAGAAACAAGATGGTGAACATCAGCAGGTTCAAAATAAAATAGTGTACCGATTTACGAAGCAATAGGATAGAGGTAATACCGAACAACAAGGTAAAAATAGGTAAGGCGTAATAGGTGAAGGGGGAATTGCCAAATATCAAGGTGGTTTCCGGATATTTCACGGAAAACAAAACCAGCACTGCTTGAATCACTGCAAACGTAATCCATGCCGAACGGGGCGTGTGGTATTCGATTTTTTCGGTATCGGAAGCTACGTGCTCGCGCCAGTAAGCGTCGTCGTCGTAAACCGGCGATTTTTTCGGATTGCGGTGAATGCGGCGTGCATACCAAAGGATGTACCCGAATCCTACCAAATTGATGATCACCCAGCAAATAAACCGGTATTCGATTCCCGAAAACAACGGCAACTGTGCAATTCCTTGTGCAATACCGATGGTAAACGGATTGAGCAAGGCGCCGGCAAAACCCAAAGCAGCCGCCACAAAACACAGGCTGACACCCATAATGCTGTCGTATCCCATTTTGATTGCCAAAGGAACAAAAATGATGATAAAAGCAATGGTTTCTTCACTCATGCCGTAGGTTGCTCCCAGAATACTGAATACCAGCATAATGGAAATAATAATCAGATTGTTGACGCCCAGTTTCCGCATGGCGGCATGGGATTCCAGTTTTTTGGCATGCTTCAGAAAGGAAAGAATTCCCACATCGATGGCTTTGGAGTGATTCATAATCCAAAAGGCGCCCCCGACAAGTAAAATAAAAATAATAATATCGGCTTTGTCAACAAAACCTTCGAAAATAGCAGCGAAAACCTGCCAGGTTTGCGGCGTGTTTTCCACATAATGAAAACTATCGCTTTTGATAATGCTCCGCTCGATTCCGTTTATATTTTGAATCTGGCGGTCGTACTGGCTGCCGGGAATGACCCAGGTGAGGGCGGCGGCAAACAGGATAATAAAAAATACAATAACAAAGGTGTGCGGTATCTGGCGCTTTTTTGACATTTTTATACGAATGAAAATAGTGTCGAAACGTTGAAAAAGAATTATTCCTTTTTCTTGTTTCCTTGCAGGTTGTTCAACCACAAAGGTAAAAAAAGATTCAGGCAATGCAAGTTCATTTATCGTTGAGTTATGTATTACGATTTGTGATTAAAACCGGATTAGGAATGCAAAATAATTCGCAATGTATTATATTTGCCCAAGTTTTTTTTTACCATAAAAGCATATATTTATGAAACCATTGTACAAGTTGACATTGACCTTGTTCTTTTGCATTTTGCTGAATTTTAATTTAATAGCCAATGATACTATTCATATTAGCTGGCATAAATGGTATTCTTATTCAACTATATATGTTCGATTTACAGAAGGAAAACAAATAAGGGTTGATTGGGGTGACGGATCAACTCCTACACAGCACATAGGCTTAGGTAGCGAAAATTATGTTTTATTGGATCATTCTTATAATCCGGGCTCGGCTGACAAATTGCATGTAACAATCTTCGGTGTAACAGGAGACTGTAAGATTACTGCGTTTAAAGCTGAAAATCAAGAAATTGACTCTATTGATTTATCGAATGTTTCCCAATTGAAAATACTTAATTGCCACCATAACCTATTGAATCTTCTAGATCTGAACCAGAATAAGGAATTGGAAATACTTGATATTAGTTATAATCGGCTAAAAAACATAGACTTGCGACAAAATGTTGCTTTGAAAGAAATCGAGTGCGGGTTAAACGGAATTGAAGAATTAGATTTAGAAGATAATATAAATCTTCAGCGGTTTATTTGCAACAACGGTGGCTTACAATATTTAGCATTTGCTTCCAATGTAAATTTAGATTATGTCCAATGCGAGAACAATTACATCAGCACATTGAAATTTCGCCCCAATACGCATATAAAAACATTGGACTGTATGTCCAATCGACTGAAAGAATTGGATTTAAGCGCCACTTCGGGATTAAAGCGCCTTATTTGCACTCAGAACTCTCTTACAAAATTGGATTTGGGGCAAAATGAATCTCTTAGCTATATATCTTGTTATTCCAATCGCCTGACAGCATTGAACTTAAGTCAGGCAGTAAAATTAGATACACTTATTTGTGCTTATAATGAACTCGCGGAGTTGGATTGCAGTAAAAATCCCCAATTAAAATATTTACATTGTTACGACAACTTTTTGAAAGTTATAGATGTAAAAAACTGCGTACAATTAAGACGCTTAGATTGTAATGATAATTATCTTACAGAGTTGGACCTAAGTTCATGTATGTTATTGGAAAATTTAGGTTGTTCGAATTGCCGCATCAAAGACTTGCGGCTTGGAACAACTGATGCATTGCAGCTTTTCGGTTGCAAGAACAATCAGTTGAAAAACTTGGATCTTCGTTCTTGCTCGAATTTAACTTTTTTAGATTGTTCAAACAATCGGTTGACAAATTTGGGATTAGGCCAAAATCCAAAATTGGAAAAAGTTATATGCTTTACGAATTATTTGGTTTATTTGAATTTAGGTGGACTTTCAGCCCTGAAATGGCTCGAATGTTATAATAATTTGTTGTTAAGTTTGGATGTAAGTAAAAATTTAAAATTGGCAAATATCGAGTGCTACAATAACGCTATTTCGTTTCCCGATTTATACACCGCATCACAAAGAATTATAAACATAAATTACAAAAGTTTAGGGACGCAAATATTACCATCCGTTACTGTAGCCCTAAATGAATCAATAGATCTTTCGGATAAAATGGAAATCGGTGGAAAAAAGACAGTAGTTGTTGTAAAAAAGGATGACGGAGAGGCAATTGAAAATACAGATTATACATTTATTGACAACAAACTTTGTTTGAAAACGGACGGAATTTATAAAATAGAGATGACGAATATTGCAATTGGCAGTTCATTTAATTTTCCTGCAAAAGTGATTCTTGTTTACATTGCTGGTTTGGTGACCGAAAGGCAGCAAATTACATTTACCTGCAAAGGAAGTGCTATTCCAAAGAAGGTAATAACGCAAGCAAGCCCTCTCCGCCGATATACAATTGATTGGGGTGATGGTCATGTAGACACATGCGCTGGATGGAATACGAAAGTAACATTGGAACACGAATATACGACGGAAGATGAATTTGTTGTAAAAATCACATCCAATGATAAAGACTGCTTTTTTTATTTTTTAGACATCTACCAAAATTTTGTGTTAAGCCTAGACGTGACATCAGCGATAAAACTAGAGAACTTAACTTCTAGTGCAAACCAATTAAGTTATTTGGATTTAAGAAAAAATAATTTATTACAATATGTTTTTTTGTATGATAATTATTTGACTTTAATTGATTTACCTGAAGTCGAGGGAAATGGTTTGTATTATTTGAGTTGTGAAAATAACCGACTGTCAGGTTTGGATTTGTCTAAAAATAAACAGATAAGAACGATTTATTGTAATAATAATGCGATATCAATGACGGATTTATATAACCTTCCCTGTTACAATCAAACAAGTAATTTTTTAGGCACTCAAAATCTACCTTTGATAATCGTGCCTTTAGGCGAACCGGTCGATATTTCGGAAAACATGACTTTTGGTGGGATTCCTACCCAATTTAGCATAAAAAAGGAAGGACTTCCTGCCCTTGAAAATAGTGATTATACATTTTCAGGAGGCCGGCTTACGTTTCTCAAATCCGCTTTCTTTAGCGTAGAAATGACCAATGACGCCATTATTTCTAACCCCATTTATCCGGCAAAAGTTATTGCACATTATGCAGCCGGTACAGCGGGTATGCCTAAAGGGGTGAATGCAAAATTGAAAGTATATCCCAATCCTACATCCGGAGAGTTAAACATTGAAAATGAAGATTTTAAGAAGATGGATTTGATAAAACTCTTCAATCTCGAAGGTAAAGTCGTGTTTTCAACAACCCAACACCCATTCAATATTTCTCATCTGCCTGCAGGTATTTATTTGATAAATGCAAATGGCAAATATGCCAAAATAATTAAACAGTAACTCAGAAGAGGGTAGCTTCAAGGTATGGATAATGAAGAATCCTGTCGTGTGTGGGCAAGATTTTTTTATTTCTCCAAAATGCCAAGAAACTTTTAAATTCCGAAGTCGTCGAAAGCAATCATTTCGGGAGGAACTCCCAAAGTGTCCAACATTTTCAGTACGGCATCGTTCATCATGGGCGGGCCGCAAAGGTAATATTCCACTTCTTCGGGCTCGGGATGTTGGCTCAGGTAGTTATCGAACAACACTTTGTGGATAAATCCGGTGTCGCCGTTCCAGTGGTCTTCGGCCAACGGCTCGCTCAACGCCAAATGAAAGCTGAAGTTTGGATAACTTTGTTCAATGCTTTGAAATTCATCGATGTAAAAGGTTTCACGCAACGAGCGGGCGCCATACCAGAAACTTACCTTCCGGCTTGTTTTTTCGGTCAAAAATAAGTGAAATAACATGGAGCGCAAGGGTGCCATTCCGGCTCCGCCTCCGATAAACACCATTTCACGCTGCGTTTTTTTGATATGAAAATCGCCGTAAGGTCCGCTGATCATCACTTTATCGCCCGGTTTTAAGGAAAAAATATAAGATGAACAAATGCCGGGATTTACGTTGAGAAAGGCATTTTTTGCTTTGTCCCAGGGCGGCGTGGCAATGCGGATATTCAGTTTGATGATGTTGCCTTCGGCGGGATGGTTGGCCATGGAGTAGGCCCTGAAAACAGGCTCGGAATTTTGCATTTGCAAATCCCACATCCGGAGTTTGTCCCAATCGTCGCGGTATTCGGGTTGGACCTCCATATCCTTGTACTGTACTTTTATTTTGGGGACATCCATTTGGATATATCCGCCGCTTTGAAAATCAAGGACTTCATTTTCGGGTAGTTTTACAACCAATTCCTTGATAAACGTGGCCACATTCTGATTGGAAACTACTTCGCATTCCCACTTTTTGATTCCGAAGATTTCAGGGGGAACTTCGATTTTTAAATCTTCCCGGACTTTTACCTGACAGCCCAGCCTCCAGTTATTTTCTTGTTGCTTGCGGTTGAAAAAACCGGTTTCAGTGGGAAGTATGGAGCCTCCGCCTTCAAATACCTGGCATTTGCACAGCCCGCAGGTTCCGCCGCCGCCACAGGCTGACGGCAGGAATATTTTTTGGTTCGAAAGGGTTGACAAAAGGGTATTTCCGGCGGAAGTTTGAATTTGATGGTCGCTGTTAATGGTAATGGTTACGGCTCCCGACGGGGCTATTTTGGCTTTGGCATACAGCAGCATTACCACCAATAAAATGATGATCAACAAGAAAGTTGCCGTTCCGGCGAGTAAGGAAACGGTTAAGGTGTTTAGGACTAAAAAACTTGTTATCATTTTATTTTTTTATTAAATTGATTTCAGAAGCTTGGTTCGTATTGATTTTTTTATCAAGATTTCGCCGCTATGCGGCTTGCTTGTTTCGGTTCGTTTTTTTCTACAAAAATGTCGCCACTATGTGGCTTGGTTTGTATTGATTTCTTTTACCGAGTATTCGCCACTATGCGGCTTGATCGGTTCGTTTCTTTTTTTCTACAAAAATGTCGCCACTACGTGGCTTATATTTTTTTGATTTCCATGTTTTCGTCATGATGGTTTTTTTTGATTTGTTGTTTATTGATGTTTATACCCGTATATTGTTCTTTATGGCTTTTAGCGGCGTAGCCGCGACATCTTTGTAAGGAAATATTTCATTACCATCAAAGCAGCGTAGCTGCGGAATCTTATTTTTTACTTTTCAGTAGTTCGTACAGAGCATCGTTTCTTTTTTGTTTTTGGATAACTTCTAAAAATTAGGTTGCTAAAGTTTTATTCCCATAAAACTCATAAATGCAATGGCCATCAAACCGGTGGTGATAAATGCAATCCCCAGACCGCGCAAAGGTGCCGGAATTTTCGAATAGCGTGTTTTTTCACGGATGGCTGCCAGCGATACAATGGCCAGCAACCAACCGATTCCCGAGCCGCCGGAGTAAACGACCACTTCGGCAACCGTTTTGTAATCGCGTTCCTGCACAAAAAGCGCAACGCCCAAAATGGCGCAGTTTACAGCAATCAAAGGCAAGAAAATTCCCAGGGCATTGTAAAGCGGCGGTGAAAATTTTTCAACCACCATTTCTACTAACTGTACAATGGCTGCAATGACCGCAATAAAAA
This sequence comes from Lentimicrobiaceae bacterium, assembly GCA_031550085.1. Taxonomy (GTDB): domain Bacteria; phylum Bacteroidota; class Bacteroidia; order Bacteroidales; family UBA4417; genus UBA4417. The sequence goes on along the minus strand of JAVBOY010000045.1, from coordinate 26,639 downwards.
TCAGGAAACTGAGGTAACCCAAATCCAATCCGGCAAATTCGGGCGAAAGCCAGGCTAAGGCGCCGGGTCTTAATAAGTACGTGTCGACCAGATAGTTGATAGGAGCCGTAATCAACAGTACAAAAGTAACGGCGATTCCCAGGCCCAGAGATGTTTTTACCGTTTTGGAAACCGCCAGGTAAGAACACATGCCCAGGAAATATGCAAATATCATGTTATCGATGAAAATGCTCCGGACAAACAGGTTTAGTAGATTTTCCATGGTCTTGGGGGTGTTGAGGTGTTGAATTGTTTATTTGTTGAATTGTTTAATCGTTGAGGTGTGTTGAATTGTTTAATTGTTGAAGTGTTGAATTGTTTATTTGTTGAACTGTTTATTGATGAAATTTAATTTTTCACTTTTAATTTTTCATTCTTAATTTAAGGGGGAAAGGGATTTCTCCATTTCGCTTCGCTCCAGTCGAAATGACCCGGAATTCATCGTTCATTCATAATTTATAATTCTTCTCTTTTCATTTTTAATTCCCTTCCAGCCTTCTGCTTTTTCCTTTCTGCCTTCTGCAATTAAAACTTGTTTACTCGTCACCCGTCACCAAACCTCACTTTCAATTTTCAATTAAAATCCTTTCTGCATTATCAACTCGTTTACTAAAACATTTTCAATTTTCAACTTTCAATTTTCCACTGAATTAACTTTTCTCCTGCAAACCGGGACGGCGTGAACGCTGGATCCAGATAATGATTCCAATGGTTATCAGGGCCATCGGGGGAAGCACCATCATGCCGTTGTTGACGTATCCGGACTCATAGAAGGACTGGGGAATGATGGAAAGGCCGTAAAGCTTTCCGGAGCCGAACAGCTCGCGGAAAAAGGCTACAATCACCAGAATCAACCCGTATCCCAAGCCGTTTCCGATGCCGTCCAGAAAAGACGGAATGGGTTTGTTACCCATGGCAAAGGCTTCCAGACGCCCCATCAAAATGCAGTTGGTGATGATTAATCCGACAAAGACGGATAGTTTTTTACTGACATCGTACACATAGGCTTTCAGGATTTGATCGACAATAATTACCAGAGCGGCCACGACAACCAATTGTACAATGATGCGGATACGTGCCGGGATGGTATTGCGCAGGGCGGAAATAATCAGGTTTGAAAAGGCCGTCACCACCGTTACCGACAGGGCCATGACGATGGCCGGCTTTAACTGTACGGTTACCGCCAAAGCGGAACAGATTCCCAGAACTTGTATGGTAATGGGGTTGTTGCTGCCGATGGGCGTTCGCACCAGTTTTAAATCCTTGGTCGAAAATACCGGTTCTTTAACTGCTTGTTTTTCCATAACTTGTCATTTTTCGAGATGTTGAGTTGTTGAGTTGTTGAACTGTTGAATCGTTGAGTTGTTGAATCGTTGAATCGTTGAGTTGTTGAACTGTTGAGTTGTTGAATCGTTGAATCGTTGAGTTGTTGGGTTGTTGAACTGTTGAGTTGTTGGGTTGTTGAACTGTTGAGTTGTTGAACTGTTGAGTTGTTGAACTGTTGAGTTGTTGAATCGTTTATAGGCATCCAAAAAATCCTTTCTGCAAAAAATTACGCTGAGCATCACTGAGTTCCGCCGAGTTTCCCGTCTACTAGTTTACTCGTCAACTTGTTTACTTGTATAAAAACTCATTTTCAATTCTCAATTCTCAATTCTCAATTGAAATGCCTTCTGCTTTTTCCTTTCTGCATCCAAACGGGTTTACTCGTCACTAGTGTACTCGTCAACTCGTTTACTTGTATCTAACTCACCTTCCATTTTCAATTTTCAATTAAACGAAGTTTTCCGTTCTTTTTTGAAATAGGGTAAATAATCCAGTAAAATATCATGCAACATATGCTCTACGCCTTTGCTGGTAATTGTTCCGCCTGAAATGGCATCGACATCGTGCTGGTTTTGTTTGGGTTGGCCTGCTTTTTGGACTTTGATGGAAACAAAATTTCCTTTTTCATCGAAAATGGTTTTATTCTCAAATGGTTTTTGAAACCATCCCAAGCTGATTTCGGCGCCCAAACCGGGCGTTTCGCCTTTGTGGTCGAAAAAGCATCCGAAAACGGTGTTGAAATCGGGTTTAAATGCCAGGTATCCCCAGATGGGCCCCCACAGCCCTTTTCCCCGCAAGGGAACAATAAATGCAGTGTCTTTCGCATCTAATGCCGCTTCAAATACCGGATACCGCCGTTTGTCCGCCGGTTTTTGCAGTTCGTCAACCAGGTTGATGGCAAAAACCTTATCCGTGTTTTTCTCGATCACTTCTCCCTTGTTGTTAACAGCAAAAGAGTTGACAATCGTTTTTTTGAAAAGCGCCGGGATTTCTTTTTTATCAATTTTATCCACCGGAATATTGACCGTAGCCAGAATATTTTGCATTTTTTCAATGCGGATATTGGCTTCCTGCGCCGGACGCAATTGCACGGCAACCACCGTCAGCGAAATGGCTACAATGATGACCATCACTGCCGAGTAGATCAAAATATATTTATTGCTTCTTTCCATAAGGGTCGGTATTAATAAGAGTTGCCGCCATTTTTGCACGTTTGAGCCGGCGCTTGATATTGCTCTCAATTACATAATGGTCGATCAGGGGGGCAAGGGTGTTCATCAGCAAGATCGCCAGCATGGTTCCTTCGGGATAAGCCGGATTGAACACACGGATCATGATGGCAAACATGCCGCACAAAAAGCCGTAAATCCATTTTCCCCGTGTGGTCTGCGCTGCCGAAACAGGATCGGTAGCCATAAAAACCATCCCGAATAAAAAGCTTCCCATCAAAATTTGGGTCAGCAGATCGACTTTCATAAATTCGTTTAAAGCAATTCCGTTGAAGATCAAGGCCATGGAGATGCCTCCCAATAAAGCCGAAAGCATGATGCGCCAGCTTCCGATTTTGGTCACAATCAAAATAAATGCGCCGATGAGTATGGCCAGTTTTGAAGTTTCTCCGATGGAACCGGGAACAAACCCGAAAAACAGATCGAATGTGGAGGGCAATTTGTCTACCGTGTTGGCAGCACATAAGGCCAAGGGCGTGGCGCCCGAAAATCCGTCGATCATAGAACTGCTTGCATAGGCCATTCCCGAAGTCCAAACCGAGTCGCCGGTCATGAACGCCGGATAGGCAAAAAACAAAAATGCCCGTGCCAGCAAAGCAGGATTGAACACATTCATGCCACTTCCGCCAAAAGCTTCTTTTCCGAAGATTACCGCAAAAACAGTGGCTACGGCCACCATCCACAGCGGAATATCGGGCGGCAGTACGAGAGGAATCAAAATTCCCGAAACCAAAAAGCCTTCGTTAACTTCGTGTTTGCGGATTTGGGCAAAAATAAATTCCACGGTCAAACCCGAAACATAGCAGACCACGATGATCGGTAATACTTTACTGATTCCGTAACCTACCGTTTGCCAAAAGGTTGCCGTAATTCCCCAAAGTTTGTAATGCCCATAGCCGACGTTCCAAATGCCGAATAAAAGCGATGGGAGCAAAGCGACAATCACCAGGGTCATGGTACGTTTCAGGTCGATGTGATCGCGGATGTGGCTTCCGAGGCTTGTGGTTTTGTTGGGGACAAACAAAAAGGTTTCGAACGCATTAAACGTGGAGTGAAGTTTGGCAAATTTGCCTCCTTCCTCAAATTGGGGTTTAATTTTGTCCAGATAGTTGCGCAGCCGGTTCATTTGTTGTTGAATTGGTTTATTTGTTGAGTTGTTGAATCGTTGAGGTGTTGAACTGTTGAATCGTTGAGATGTTGTTTGTTATGCGTTTTTTGTTGAAGTTGTATCTTGTCTACTTGTTAACTAAAAACATTTTCAATTTTCAACTTTCCATTTTCAATTGAAATGCCTTCTGCTTTTTCCTTTCTGCTAAACTTGGTTTTTATCGATTGGTATGATAAAATCTAATAATGTTCTATTTTAATCGCATAGCGTATTTAAGTGAGATGTGAACCGTGAAGGGGTTGTTGAACTGTTGAATCGTTGAGTTGTTGAATTGTTTATTGGTGCAGGGTATAGGGTAAAAGGTGAATGGTAAACTTGTTACCCGTAAACCTGTTAACGAATCATTTTCAATTATCAATTATCTCGTTTACTCATCACCCGTTACTCATCACCCGTCACTCATCACCCGTCACTCATCACCCGTCACCAAACCTCACTTTCAATTCTCCATTTTCAATTTTCAATTATCTCGTTTACCCGTCACCCGTTACTCTGTCAATTTTCAATTTTCCATTTTCAATTTTCAATTAAATTAGCTCATTTCTTTTCGTACCAAATCCAATCCTTTACGGATGATTTGTTGAATTTCGGTTTTGGATGCGTCGATAAATTCGCAGAGTGCAAAATCTTCTTCATCCACTTCGTAAATACCCAGTTTTTCCATTAGATCCACATCTTCAATGATGCAGGCCTTGATCAGTTGCATGGGCATGATGTCCATCGGGAACACCCGTTCGTATTGTCCCGTCATCACCAGCGAGCGGTGTCCGCCGTTCAGGTTGGTATCCAGGTTCCATTTCCGGTTTCGGATCCATGCCGACAGGAATGTATTCCCTGCGGTATATTTTTTTACCCCCAACGAAGCCCAACCCAAAAAGTCGTAATGATCGCCTTCGGGAATGGCCGTTAGTTGGTGATGGTAAAATCCCAAATATCCGTTGGGGGAAATTTGTTTTCCGGTCAGCACATTCCCGCTGATCACGCGTGTGTGATCGGATTTCAGGTTGTTTTTCAGGAAACTTGAAACACAAGCTCCTTTTAGGGTCGCGTAATATTGTGGTTTTTGAACTTGGGAACCGGCTACCGCCACCCATATCGAAGCATCATAATGGCCGGTAGTAAATAAATTCCCGATCAGCACCACATCCTGCGGATTGACCACCCACACGGTTTCGCCTTTGTTGATGGGCAACGTATGGTGGATTTGCACGCCCACATTGCCCACCGGATGTTTTCCTTTGAAAACATGGGTTTGGGTATGGGGCAACAGGGCAAATTCGTTGTAATTGGAACTTTCGGAATTGATTCCCAGATGAATCGGGCTATCCGTAAGTTTTGCCAGCACATCGAGTCCCATTTGGAATTTTTTCAGCGACTGCTGGATCATAAAGGCGTAATCGGGAGCCAGCGGAGCTGAATCGAAAGTCGAAATGTAAATGGCTTTGGGTTTGTCGTTCGGGTTTGCCACAATGGAGTAGGGGCGTTGGCGGATGCAAGGCCACAAGCCGCTTTTCAATAGCTTTTCAATCGCTTGTTCGCGGGTTAAGCGCGGAATGTCGGCAATGCCGAAATCCTCGTATTCGATGGTTTTACCGGCTTTGACCTGAATTTCTTCCAAAACCCGTTTTTCGCCTCGGACAACGGCTTGCACCCACCCGCTTACGGGAGAGGTAAATAAAATTTCTTCGTGTTGCTTGTCGCAAAAAAGCGGCGTGCCGGCTTTTACTTCATCGCCTTCTTGCACCAGCAACCTCGGGAAAACACCGATGAAATCGGTGGGTTTAACGGCATAGGTTTCTGCCGGAACTTCCACCCTGTTTTTTTGGGGTTCTCCTTCCAATTTGATGTTTAATCCTCTTTTTATTTTAATCGCATTTGTCATTTTTTAGCTCGTGTTGAAAATGGGTGTTATTAAGGAAAAAAGCGGAAAAATGTTTGAGATGGCTTATGCTATTGTATACCTAACAATAAATTTTAACGAATGTTTGATTAAGATTATTGTTGTAAAACTTTTTTGAATAAAAGGCCGGGTTCAAAGAATTTATACTTTTGCAACGGCGTATGGCACGGCCGGACGATTTGAACCGGATGGCCGGTGTTTGGTTTTTACTTTTTGATTATTCAATTTTTTTTATCCGATGCCGAATTTTTTTATCCGGTTTTTCCATGATTTACGCCGGCGCGACCACAAGCCTGGCCGGGGAGGTTTGGAAATTTTGCAATACATCGGTCCCGGTTTATTGGTTACGGTCGGATTTATCGATCCCGGTAATTGGGCGTCAAATTTAGCGGCCGGTTCCGATTTCGGATATCAACTGTTGTGGATGGTTACGTTGAGCACGATTATGCTTATTGTGCTGCAGCATAATGTGGCGCATTTGGGAATTGCGACCGGATTGTGCCTTTCCGAAGCGGCGACGCAATATACCAAACCCTGGATTTCCCGTGGTATCCTGGGCTCGGCGATGGTGGCTTCCGTTTCCACTTCGCTGGCCGAAATTTTGGGCGGCGCCATCGCCTTGCAAATGCTCTTCGGTATTCCGGTGAAAATCGGTGCCATTATGACGTTTGCCACGGTGACCCTGCTTTTGTTTTCGCATTCTTACAAGCGCTTGGAACGCTGGATTATCGGTTTTGTATCCCTGATCGGGATGTCGTTTATTTACGAATTGTTTCTGGCTCATGTCGACTGGCAACAGGCGATTGTGGGTTGGGTAAAGCCTACGTTCCCGGACGGATCCATGGTGATTATTATGTCGGTGTTGGGCGCCGTGGTGATGCCGCACAACTTGTATTTGCATTCCGAAATTATCCAAAGCCGCCAATGGAACCTGGAAGACGATTCCGTTATTAAAAAGCAGCTTCGGTATGAATTTATGGATACCTTGTTTTCGATGATTGTGGGTTGGGGAATCAATTCGGCCATGATTCTGATGGCGGCGGCCACGTTTCACAAACACGGTATGCCGGTAACCGAACTGCAGGAGGCCAAATCCATGTTGGAACCTTTGCTGGGACAAGCGGCAGCCGTTGTATTTGCCATAGCCTTGTTGTTTTCGGGAATTTCGTCGACCATTACTTCGGGGATGGCGGGCGGTTCCATCTTTTCGGGAATTTTCGGCGAGCCTTACGATTTAAAAGACAACCATTCCAGGTTGGGTGTGGTGATCTCGCTGGTCATGGCTTTGATTGTTATTTTCTTGATTAGTAATCCGTTTCGTGGATTGATTATTTCGCAAATGTTGCTGAGCATCCAGTTGCCGTTTACAATTTTTCTGCAAATTTATTTGACTTCGTCCAAAAAGGTGATGGGGCAATTTGTCAATACCAAGCGAACCACGGTTCTGATCTTATTGATCGGGGCGGTGGTCACGTATTTGAATATCCGCTTGTTAATAAGTGTGTTCTAGGAGAAAAATCAGGTGAAACAAAGCCCGGTGTAAATTTGCACATTACAAAACTATTCTTAGGAATGCTGAAAACCAGCTTTTAGGAGGGATGTTTTAAAATTGCTAACGGTTATCTAACGATTTTCATTTTTGTCAGTTTCACCGTTAATTGGTGCAAATATACGTATTAAAAACTTCATTCGAATAGAATTTTTTCGATTTGAATCAAGCTCTTACTTATCTTCTGCAATTTCCGGTTTTAACAGATACAAAAGTGGTTTTGTAGTATCGGAATAGATGACCAAAGCCCTTTTCATAATATTAGTAATACAAATAATTGGGATGATACTCTCAATTATCACTCTTTATCCTCAAGACAGTGTACCGCTTCTACTTTGATAAAATATAATGATTGAGGCTCCAATAGCCATGTATTACGTTCTCTTACAAATTTTGAAAGTTTTACAGGATAAGGAGGCATCATTTGCCAGTTTATTATAGTATCTTTATTTTTAATAAAACCTCGAAAAAATGCTCGATACAATCTGTATCGCATACCGGGAAGCACAAATGTGGTTGGAATGCATGCATAAATAGAATCTCCTTTTACATAATACTCCCCAATTTGTTCTTTTTTTATTTTCTTATAGAATGCACACTCCTTAAAAGAATTATCTACTGTAGCCCCAATTATTCTAATTGCTTGGTTGTTTTTTGTAAAAACAGCTAAACAATTAGAGGTATAATGTTCACTTGCTTTTTTGCCACTAAGAAGTATCGAAGTGTCCAATGTGTTATATATGCCATCAAATCGAATTCTTGTAGTATCGGTAAAATTTGTTTCGATGCCCGAAGGTTCTGTATCAATTTCCTTTATTAGATGTGAATGGAAAATCAATATCAATGAAATTAGTAAAGGAAAAAAAAATGTTTTCATGGCTCAATAGAATAAGTAATTTGGATTAAATCCACCGTAATAACCATAGTCTTTTGGATCTAATTTTCTGTCAGGGAAGTAAGGAGTATGTCCGTTAATAAATTTATTCCGATGAATCCAATTCTGTATATCGTGCAACCTTTCTTCGCTATTATGCCCGACAAAAAACGCTTGTCCTTTATAGATAAACCCACAGTACATAGTACCAGCTCTCAAAGTTCCCATAAACTCTCCGTCAGGATCATGCATTCCCCTTCCCTCTGGACTTCCGGGATTACCCCCTTCTATGGGATTACCACGTGCATCGCCGGTTATCATGCTACCCCCAAAAGCATACGAGAGCTCATTATTTATTTTGCAAAATTTACACCGGGTTGGTAAATCATCTTTGATACATAGGGATGCAGCAGGAGCAAACTATTTTTATCCGTTTACTTCAATTTCAATGCTTCCATTAATTCTTCTTTGGTAGCGCCTTCATTTTTCTCCCAGATCAGTTTTCCATCCTGGAAAATCATCACATAAGGCACGCTTTTAATCCCTTTTTCCTTGGCCAGCAAACGGTTTTGATCGAAATCGACCGTCAACAGTTTGAAGCGGCCGTCAACCGATTTTTCCAACTCTTCCACTATCGGCAGCATTTTGCGGCAAGGGCCGCACCAGGGAGCGTAAAAATCAACCAGAACCAGGCCTTGGGAGGCGATGATGGCGTCGTAATCTTTGACAGCCAGTTCGCCTTTGCCCGACAAATCCTGGTCAATGGGTTTGCCTGCACTCGACCAGGCATTGATGCCGCCGGTTAGTTCGTATACGGTTTTGAAACCCGCTTCGCGGAATACTTCCAAAGCGGCTTTGCTGCGGCCTCCCGACAGGCAGTAAATCAGCACGGGTTTTGTTTTATCCAGCTTTTCGATGTTTGTTCGAAATCCGGCATTCCGGAAATCGATGTTTCGGGCGCTTTGAATGCGGTATTTGGCAAATTCCTGGGGCGTGCGTACGTCAATCAGTTGTTCGGCCTGCGTGGCAATCAACTGTTTTTCAAAATCATTCATTCCGACACTTTGGATTTGCGCCATAGAGTGCAAAGATAGGAAAGCCAGTAAAATCAAAAAAAGTTGTTTTTTCATCCGGGTGCGATTTAGTACAAACGATGTTTTTGGCACAAAAATCATACCTTTGTTAATCTGGGCAGGTTGTGGCTATTTGGCCGTGCATTTGGAATGAAGCATGAATTCCATCACAAAAAAGAAACATGGGGAAAAAGCAATAAAAGAGGGTTTCAATTTGTTTTTATTACCCAGGCGATGATAATAACGGGTTACCCAAAAATATTTTATCCTGTTAACCCCAAGAAGCATTTTCTGTTATCATGGAAAAAAATAAGTCAAGGTTATGAAATGGATCAATAAGCGAAGCGGAAATGTCGAAGACCGCAGAGGCATGTCGGGCGGTAGAGGCTTGGCCATCGGCGGGATCGGCGGAATTGTGGTTTTGATTTTGGCGTGGATCATGGGGGGCGATCCTTCGCAACTGATGAGCTTGCTCGAGCAGGGCAACCCGCAATCGAACCAGACGGAATATACGCCCAGCGCCCAGGAAGATTCACTGGCCCAATTCGTATCGATGGTGTTGGCTGAAACCGAAGAAGTGTGGGACGAAAATTTTCGTAAGTTGGGGAAAACCTATCGCGAGCCTAAATTGGTGCTTTTTACAGGACAAACAACTTCGGGTTGCGGGCATGCTTCCAAAATTTCGGGGCCTTTTTATTGCCCGGCCGATGAAAAAATCTACCTGGATCTCTCGTTTTATACTGAAATGAAAGAGCAGTTGGGCGCCGGGGGAGACTTTGCATTTGCTTACGTGATTGCGCATGAAGTAGGACATCATGTGCAAAAGCTGTTGGGCGTTATGGATCGATATGCCGAAGCACACGGACAGGGCGAGGCGCAGGGGGCAAACTCCATTTCGGTACGGACCGAGTTGCAAGCCGATTTCTATGCCGGCCTGTGGGCCCATCATGCGGAACGCCTGTTCCGGAATCTGGATGAAGACGATATCGACGAGGCTTTGAATGCGGCCACGGCGATCGGCGATGACCGGCTTCAACAACAGTCGCAGGGGTATGTGGTTCCCGATTCGTTTACGCACGGCACTTCGGCCCAACGCAAAAAGTGGTTCTACAAAGGTTATACAACCGGCGATCTTCGACAAGGAAATACATTTGAAACCCATGATTTATAAAGGTACGTTTTTGCATGCCGGGGTCAACCCGTTGACGAGTTTATTATTATTTATTCCGATGATGCTGTGGGTCGGCGGTTGTAAGAAATCCGAAGAGGAAGCCCTGCTCAACCGGAACGATTCTTTATACCGGGACTTAAGTTACGGCAACTCCAAAGCGCAGGGGCTGGATTTGTGTTTTCCGGTTCCGCCGAAAAACATCACGGAACCGTTGAATGTGATCGTGTTTATACACGGGGGAGGTTGGCAGGCCGGGGATAAAAGTGATTATACGTCTGTTTTGCCGGAATTCTCCAAAAATATGAATTGCCTTGCCGCATCCATGAATTACCGGATGTTCGGCGACAACGCCCATTGCCATGACATGCTGGAGGATATTACCTCTGTCTTAAGTTTCATAAAAGGACAATGTGAAAAAATCGATGTTCCGGTGAAGAAGGTAATTCTGATGGGGGCTTCGGCCGGAGGGCATCTGACGTTGTTGTATTCCTATAAAAATTATGCAATTTCGCCTATCCCGATTGCATTTTGCATCGGGCAATGTGCTCCGGCGGATTTTACGGACACCAGCCTTTTTACACCTTATGTAATTGATTACAATTGTTTATCGAAACTGACGGGGGAACCTGTTACGGCTGCCAACTTCCCAACAAAGACGGCCGCATTGAATGCCATTTCTCCTGTTTATTATGTTTCGCAGGGCGTTCCTCCTACGATTTTTTGCCACGGCACGTTGGATGAATTGGTTCCGGTTTCCCATGCATTCCGGCTTCAGGCTGCCCTGGAAGCACAAGGCGTGGATCACCGTTTTTTCGAGTTCAAACATTCGGGGCATGCACTTGAAAATGACCCGGCGACGGAAACAGAATTTGGACTGGCTTTTTTGGACTATTATATAAGGTATGTAAACGGATACCCGAAAATCGCTTTACCCACAGATTATGCAAAGGGTAGGGGATCCGGTTTTTGAAGAGGCTGTTGAGTATGGCGACACAGGTGTAACCTGCGCCGAACAGGGAATGAATTAAATTTTTGTAAAAGATTATTTAGCACTTGATGTCACCGGATCATTTTTCTATGTAGCGGAATCATTTTTTGGTGTAGCGGAGCCATTTTTTGGTGTAGCGGAGCCGTTTTTCTATGTAGCGGAATCATTTTTTGGTGTAGCGGAGCCGTTTTTTAGTGTAGCTGGGTCATTTTTCTATGTAGCGGAATCATTTTTTGGTGTAGCGGAGCCATTTTTTGGTGTAGCGGAATCATGGAACAGGATAAAATGGGGAAATCGGGGAAGCAGGGGAAAAGGCAGAAGAAATTAAAAATGAAGAATTAAAAATTACGAATGAGCTTTTTAGTTAACAAGTAAACGAGTTGACGGGAAACTCAGCGGAACTCAGTGAATCCTCAGTGATGCTCAGCGTAATTTTTTACAGAAAGGAAAAAGCAGAAGGCTTTTCAATTGAAAATTGAAAATGGAAGGTGAGTTAGATACAAGTAAACGAGTTGACGAGTAAACAAGTTGATGGGAAACTCAGTGGAACTCAGTGAATCCTCAGTGATGCTCAGCGTAATTTTTTGCGGAAAGGAAAAAGCAGAAGGCAGAAGGCAGAAAGCTGTCCCCTGCTTGCGGGCAGGGTTGTTAACTTCTTGTTGATGCCTTACAGGCAAATGATTGTCGGGATATCTTTCCTATTGACGTAGTTGTCCTACAGACAACCACAGTACCGATAATTCCCTGTAAGGGAAAGATATCAATAGAATGCCGGAAAGAATAAACCCAATTGCCCGTCAGGGCATCAATCAAGAATAAAAATGATTTCATCGATTTAGAATTTAACAGCTTGGCGTTTGCAGGGGTGCCCGTAAGGGCGGGGGTGTAAAAGTGAACAAGTTTTTGTGTAGTGGAATCATGGAACAGGGTAAAATGGGGAAATCGGGGAAGCTGGGGAAAAGGCAGAAGAAATTAAAAGTGAAGAATTAAAAATTACGAATGAGCTTTTTGGTTAACAAGTAAACGAGTAGACGGGAAACTCAGCGGAACTCAGTGAATCCTCAGTGATGCTCAGCGTAATTTTTTACAGAAAGGAAAAAGCAGAAGGCAGAAAGCCGTCTCCTGCTTGCGGGTAGGGCTGTTAACTTCTTGTTGATGCCTTACAGGCAAATGATTGTCATTGGATATCGTAGGAGGGGGTAAATCAAAAAAATACCCCTGAAAAGGGGTATCGTTTACTCGAAATGAAATCTAATATTCCACCGGTTTTTGCTCTTTTTCCACCGGGTTTACTTTACAATCCTTACAATCCAGGCTTTTGTTGTACATCTGCATGGCGCGGTAACTCATTCCCATATTGCTGAAACCGCCGTCGTGGTAAAGGTTTTGCATGGTTACTTTCCGGGTCAGGTCGCTGAACAGGGTAATGCAGTAGTCGGCGCATTCTTTTGCGGTTGCATTTCCAAGGGGCGCCATCCGTTCGGTAAAATCCATCAAAGCATCGATTCCTTTTACGCCGCTGCCCGCTGTGGTCATGGTCGGCGATTGGGAAATGGTGTTGATCCGGATGTTTTTCTCCCGTCCGTAAATATAGCCGAAACTACGGGCAATGGATTCCAATGCGGCTTTGGCATCAGCCATATCGTTGTATTCGAACAAGGTGCGTTGGGCCGCAATATAGGAAAGGGCGACAATAGAACCCCATTCGTTGATGGCGTCCAGTTTTTTGGCTACCTGAATCACTTTATGGAAAGACAGGGCGGAAATATCCATCGTTTTCAGGTAAAAATCGTAATTGACATCATCGTAAGGCAATTTCTTCCGTACGTTGGGCGACATGCCGATGGAATGCAGGATGAAATCGATTTTTCCGAAATGTTCCGTTGCTTTTTGAAATAAATTTTCAAGTTCGGGAATGGAAGTAGCATCTGCAGGAACAACGATGGAGCCTGTTTGATCGGCTAAAGCTTGGGTATCGCCCATGCGTAAAGCCATGGCCGTGTTGGTTAATACCAGCGAGGCGCCTTCTTCATGGGCGCGTTCGGCCACTTGCCAGGCGATCGATTTGTCGTTTAAGGCTCCAAAAATGATTCCTTTTTTCCCTTTTAATAAATTGTATGCCATTTTTATATTGGTTTTCTGGTTAAGGCGTGGATTTCAACCCAAGAAAGGTTCTAAAAAGTTTGAAATCCGGGGATTCATGATTTGTTCTATAACTTTTGGCGGAATATTTTTATTTATTCCATCAACTCCAACGCGGCAGCCCTTGCCGTGGTGGTAATTTTTTCGTTGCTGAGCATACGTGCTACTTCGTCGATCCGTTGCTCCCGCGTTAATTCGCGCAGGTTTGAAATGGTATCGGTTTGGTCGGTTTCTTCTTTGTAGGCCAAAAGATGCGTATCGGCTTTGGCGGCTATTTGCGGCAAATGCGTGATGGCGATGACCTGCATGGTGCGGGCCATTTTTTTCAGAATGGCGCCGACTTTTCCTGCGATTTCTCCCGAGATTCCGGTGTCGATTTCATCAAACAATACGGTTGGCAGCATGGCACGGCTTACGATGAGTGATTTCAGCGCCAGCATTAAACGGGACAGTTCGCCGCCGGAAGCTGCTTTTTGTATTTCGCGCATAGGGATTCCTTTGTTTGCTGAAAACAAGAACGAAGCCCGGTTTGTTCCCGTTTTGGTGAAATATTCCAGGTTTTCCAGGCGGATGGCAAAGGCAGCCGAAGGCATTCCAAGTCCAGACAGCAATTGCAACATTTCCGATTCGATAACCGGAATTACCTGCTGCCGTTTTTGATATAATTCTTCTGATTTTAAAGACAATTGCTTCTCAACCTCTTGTAATCTGTTTTGCAGGGTGGTAATTTTTTCATCCAACGAATCTCCCGCCACAATGGCAAGCTCCAGTTCTGCCTGAATTTGGAGTAAACCGGCAATGGTTTGAACGCGGTGTTTTTGTTGCAAATGGTAAATTAAGTTCAGGCGTTGCGAAATTTGCTCGATTTTCTCCGGATTGTAGCTGATGGAATCACCTATGGCTTGAAGCTCCTGGTTGAAGTCCTTTAATTCGATAAAGCACGAATCCAGGCGGTTGCAGAACGACTCAAGTTGCACATTGTACTTTGCCGCCTGGGAAAGGGTTTGTTTGATGGAAGCCAGCGCGGATAAAACGCTTGGGTCGGATTCTCCCAGTTGACTGGTGATTTGTACCAAACGCGACCGGATTTCTTCAGCATGAGTAAGGATTTCCAGTTCGTTTTCCAACTCTTCCTGCTCTCCCTCCTGTAAATGGGCGGCCGACAATTCGTCAAACAGATAGACTTTATATTCTTTGTCGGCTAACGCATTTGCTTGCTGTTCCAGCGATTGTGCAAGTTCCGATTTTACAGCGGTAAATTCCGAGAATCGTTTTTTATAGTCCGACAGGATTGCCGTACTGTTTGCATAGGAATCGATCATGGAAAGCTGGAACGAAGCGTCGTTCAATTCCAGTGTTTGGTTTTGCGAATGAATGTCGACCAAACGGTCTCCGATTTCTTTTAGAACAGAAAGGGTAACCGGCGTATCATTGATAAACGCCCGCGATTTTCCCTGGGGGGTGATTTCGCGGCGGAATGTCGAAATTGGCTCGAAATCAATATCATTTGTTTTAAAAAGAATTTCCAGTTCCAGGTTTTCGATCTGGAAGCTGCCTTCGAGAATGCATTTCTTTTCCTTATCCTGCAAAACGTTGGTGTCGGCACGGCGTCCCAGTATCAATCCCAAAGCTCCTACCAGAATGGATTTTCCGGCTCCCGTTTCGCCGGAGATCACGGTATAGCCTTCCCGGAAATTCAATTCCAACTGCTGGATCAATATGAAATTCTCGACAAGTAAATGTTTTAGCATAGGTAAGAATAAAACAAAACGTTGGAAAGAAGAACCTGAATAACTTTAGCGTCCGCCGCCGCTTTCGAGTTGTTTGTATTTGCTGAAACCGGCCGGGTCAATTACTTTCAGGGTATTTACGGCTTTGGTTTTGTCCATGGGGGAGGCCTGGCTATAAATATTCACCAGTTCGTCGCGTTTTGCTTCAAGCATTAATTGCATGGCAAACAATCCCGGTTTTTCCCGGTTTACTTTTTCCCAATTCTCGATGCATTCGCCGATCGCAGTCCGCCCGGTTTCCATGTTTTCGGACATGACGTCCAACCCCAAACGGTGGTATTGGTAGATTCCTTTTCGTAACCCCACATAACTCGAGTTTGTGAGGTTCTCGATCAGCCAATAGCGGTTCCGCATGCTTTCGAAAGAACGCCATCCCGCATATTCGCTGGCGCCCTGTGCAGCATTTACAATGGCATATGCTTTCTGATAATAGATCGAGCCGCCCAGATCGCTGAAAGAATCGGCATCCAAACCCAGCATCACATAAAGGTAGAAAGCGACTACGGAAGTCAGGTTGGAGTCAAAAGATCCGTCGTTATAGGTCAACGGATCAAATTCAGCGTATTTAAAGCTAAAATCTTTATCTTGAAAATTCAACATGCTGGTCGTATACGAGGCTCTGTATACCGGCCGCTTCAAAGCTACGGAAATCGTTCCTTTAAATTGATCCGTGGAGGGCCAGTCACGGATGTCGATTAATATGGTTGCTTCAAGCCGTTCTTCCGGTTTCAGTACTCCGTTGGTCCATTTCCGGTTGTTTACAAATTCATACAATGCTGTTTGCAAGGTCCGGAAAACAGTTTTTTCGGAACCGTTTACAGAGGCGGCATTAATCTGGACTTGGCAATTGAATTCTTGCGCGTGCGCGCCGAATGTCAAAAGCAAACAGAGGAAGATTAAAATACGAGCCGGCATATGAATCGGGTAAAAATGAAACAATTATTTTTTTAAAATAAAATCAAAAATATCGGTGGCGACCCGTTCTTTTGTTTTCAAGCTAAAATGCGTGATTCCCCCTTGTTTATCAAGGATGGAAACCTGGTTTGTGGGGGTTGAAAAACCGGCGCCTTCGTTTTTCAACGAATTAAGAACGATGTAATCCAGGTTTTTCGTATTCAACTTTTTGGTTGCGTTGTTTATTTCGTCCTCTGTTTCCAGAGCAAAGCCTACCAATGTTTGGTTGGAGGCTTTTTGTTTTCCTAAAGCGGCAAGAATGTCTTGCGTTTTTTCCAGTTTCAGAACCAAAGGCTCATCCGTTTTCTTGAGTTTTTCCGGAGCCGGATTCGGGTCGTAGTAATCGGCAACAGCCGAAGCCATAATGGTGATATCCGTACCGGGAAAACAGGACGCACATTGGTCGTAAAGTTCTGCTGCGGTTGTAATTCGGATCACGTGAATGTTCGGGTGTTCCGGAACGGATTTTACAGGGCCGGATATTAATGTAACCTGGGCGCCCCGCATGGCGGCTTCAAGCGCCAACGCATTTCCCATTTTTCCGCTGGAATGGTTGCTGATGTAACGGACCGCATCGATGGCTTCCACGGTGGGGCCGGAAGTTATAAGTACTTTTTTCCCGGAAAGCGTTTGTTGTTTTGCAAAAAAAGCGTTCAATACCATTACGATATTTTCCGGTTCTTCCATCCGGCCGAAGCCGGTAAGGCCGCTGGCTAACTCTCCCGAAGTCGGTGCGATCAGGTGATGCCCGAAGGATAAGAGCGTTGTAATATTACGTTGCGTGGTAATATGTTGAAACATATCCATATCCATGGCCGGTGCAAAAAATACGGGACAACGGGCAGCCAAATAGGAAGCGGTCAGTAAATTGTCGGTAATGCCGGTGGCCACTTTTGCCAGCGTATTTGCCGACAGCGGAGCCAGTAAAAGCGCATCCGCCCAACTTCCCAGTTCGATGTGGCTGGTCCAGCTTCCGTTTTCCTTGTTGAAAGGTTCAATGTAAACCGGGTTTTGCGACAGGGTGGAGAGCGTTAACGGCGTTACAAAATCACAGGCCGAGGAAGTCATCAATACCTTTACTTGTGCGCCTTCTTTTATCAGGAGCCGCACCAATATGGGAATCTTGTAAGCGGCAATGCTTCCGGTGATTCCGATCAGTATTTTTTTCCCTTTCAGCATGTGGGAGGTTTATTTTTTAGTAAAACAATCGGGACGTCCTTTTAGAAGCTTTTCCCTTTATTATTCTTTCGAAGGATTGCGGTAATAAACTTGTTTGTTCAAATATTCATTGGCCGCAATCAAAACCGGTTTGGGAAATTGTTCGTAGTGTTTGGCTACTTCAATTTGTTCGCGGTTTTCGGTTACTTCTTCCAAATTGTCGCTTGGCGAAGCAAACTCTTCGATTTTGCTGTCGAGTTCTTCTTTCAATTCGTGCGAAATCTGGTTGGCACGCTTTGACAAAATCACGACCGTTTCATAAATATTGTGGGTGCCTTCATTTAAATCAACCAAGTTGCGGGTGATGGTGGTGTTTTCGATTTTCAGTTTTTTGAAATCCATAGAATATAATGATGATTGAATTCTTTTTTTATTGTGCTAATTTGGCCTGGATGGATTTGGCCTCGGAGAAATATTTTCCGCCGGGATATAAATTTATCAGTTCATTACAAGTGAGCTTGGCATCCTCAACACGTTCGTTGCGTTTTTCGGGAATACTTTTAACGGCATAGTTGTATTTGGCTTGTAGCAACTGGTAAAGAATATCCTCTTTGTTTTTGGAATCGGGAAAATCCTTGATCAAATTGGTCAGGCTAATGATGCAAGCATTGTAGTCGGATACGCGGTAGTAAAACTGGGCAATGATAAGATCCTTTTTTTCCAATTTGGCGCGCAACTCGTCGATCAATTTGTTACAGTCTTCAATTCGCGGGCTTTCCGGGTATCTGTTGATAAATGACTGTAATGCCTGGATGGCGTCTTTGGTACTGGTTTGATCCAGATTATACCGGGGCGAATCCAGGTAATTGCAATAGGCCGACATGTACGAACATTCTTCGGTGTACTTACTGAAAGGAAATTGCAATGCAAATGCCCGGAAATAGTGCCCGGCCATCATATAATCTTTCAATTTGTAGTAACAATAAGCATTGTAATAAGCAATGTTTTCAGCTTTATCGGTCGCTCTGAAATAAAGAGCCACCTGGTCGAATAATTGCATCGCATGGTTGTAATCGCCTTTGTTGAAATATTCAATGGCTTTGGTATATTTCAACTCTGCATTGGGACTCTTTAGAAGCTTGGTGTATTTACTGCAGGATGAAAGCAGCAATATCGCACAAAACGGGATAATGAAAAGCGCTCTTTTTTGCATGCTGCAAAGGTAGTATTTTTAATGAAATGTTCGAATATTTTTTTGGTAAACGGCTGCTTTGTACAACGAATTATTTGCCGGCTTATTTTCCATTCCGGCTTTAAAAAGAAATTTTTAAATGAATAAAAAAAGAAAGCTCTTTTATATTTCTCCGGTGTACTAATTATTTTGTAAACAAAAACGCCGTTTATATCATTGTATGAATAGATCAGAGAGGTGTTTTGTTCCCGAAAAACCTCATATCCGGATTCGTCCTTACATGGTTCATTAAAAATGGCTCTGGTTGTTCTGAAAAAACAGTGGTATCAATTCCAGATTCTGATGAGGTTCATTTTTTGTCTTGCTTTCTGCTCCGGTTTTTGCAAGGGCTTCCTCAAGCCCTATTTCTTAAAAATAAAATAAACAGCCAAAATCAGGAAACAAAATCCAACCAGGTGATTCCAACGAAAGGTCTCATCCTTAAACGCCACCATCATAAACAACGTAAAGACAATGAGCGTAATGGCTTCCTGGATTACTTTGAGTTGCCATAAATTGAAAGGGCCGCCGTTGGCGGTAAATCCCATTTTGTTGGCCGGCACTTGCACCATGTATTCAAGCAGTGCAATTCCCCAACAGATCAGAATCACGGCCCAAAGCTTCAGACTGTGGAACCACTTGATTTCCTGGAATTTTAAATGGCCGTACCAGGCAATGGTCATAAAAATGTTGGATAAGACAAGCAATCCGATGGTATATATTCCTTTCATGGTGTTCTTTTATTCTGGGATAATTTTCAATGCTTCGCTTTATTGCAGATGGATCCTCGGGTGTCTTCGTACATTTTGAAACGGCACTTGTATTGGGTTTAAAAATGCCTGTACGTTCCTTCCCAAATACCCGAAAGAGATTGAGCTGAAACCGAAAGAAACAATGAAAAACAAAAAATACCTACACTAAATTTTTTTAGGTGCATTGAAATTTTCAGGTATATCAATATATCAAGGGAAGTAAAAAACAGGCCTTTTTATCGTCTTCCCATTCCTTGGAAGTTTTCTGTTGACCAATATTCCCTTACTGGCGATGCAGGAAACAACATAAGTCGGGAGTAGGAATGAACCGGTTTATTTCAATAACTTGTTTGTAAATTATGAATTACGAAGCCAATTCCTCTTCTTCTACCAGGTCTTTTTCTACTTGCAATAGAAACTATCAATAATAATTTTTTACAAAGTTTAAAAAAGTCCGTGAATTCTAATGTTCCTATGTATGGTGTAAACTAATTTGCTCGCCAGTCCTTGTTATGGAATACAATCGTAATTCCTCTAATGTAAATATTACTTTTTCTGTAGACAAGTTTTCATTACAATATTCGAAACAAGGGATTTCTATTTCTTTGGGAAAATTAAATAAAAATTTATTCTGCTCTAATTCAAGTTTTATAATATCTTCAGTTTTAGAAAAATATATTTTATTGTTTTTTCTGTGAGAAAATATTGAATATCCATTGAGATATCCTTCTTTGTACAGTTTTTCTACAATTTTAAGAACTTCTTCCAAATTCATTAAGGCATATATTAAAAAAATGATTACGATGCTAATTCCTCTTCTTCTACCAGGTCTCTTTCTACTTGCAGATTGTCGATGATAAAACGTTGCCGGTCGGGCGTGTTGTTGCCCATGTAAAATGACAGCATTTGATTAATCTCCGAGCCGCTTTTCAGGATTACCGGATCCAGGCGGATGTTTTCGCCGATAAAATGCTTGAATTCATCCGGCGAAATTTCCCCTAACCCTTTGAAACGGGTGATTTCCGGATTGGGCGACAGTTCTTTTACCGCATTCAGGCGTTCTTCTTCCGAATAGCAATAAGAGGTTTTCTTTTTGTTGCGCACCCGGAACAGCGGCGTTTGCAAAATGTACAAATGCCCGCTTCGCACCACATCGGGGTAAAACTGCAGGAAAAACGTGAGCAGCAGCAAACGGATGTGCATGCCGTCTACATCGGCATCGGTTGCAATCACAATGTTGTTGTAACGCAAATTATCCAGATTATCCTCAATATTCAGCGCCGACTGCAGCAAGTTGAATTCTTCATTTTCATACACCACTTTTTTAGTCATTCCATAGCAGTTGAGCGGCTTTCCTTTCAAGCTGAAAACGGCTTGGGTGTTCACATCGCGGCTTTTGGTGATGGAACCGCTGGCCGAATCGCCCTCGGTGATAAACAGGGTGGTTTCCAAACGCCGTTCGTCGTTCGAATTGTAATGAAGGCGGCAATCGCGCAACTTTTTGTTGTGAAGGCTGACTTTTTTGACACTTTCTTTCGCCAGCTTTTTAATGCCGATCATTTCCTTGCGCTCTTTTTCGTTTTGCAAAATTTTGCGCAGCAAAGCTTCGGCTACGTCGCCGTGAATGTGCAAGTAATCGTCGAGCTTTTTCTTTAAAATATCGTTGACAAATTTGTTGATGGATGGCCCAATGGGCGCTTGGGTTTCGCTGTCCACTTCCAGGTATTGCGAACCCAACTTGGTTTTGGTTTGTGATTCGAAAACCGGTTCGTTTACCTTGATGCTGATAGCGGCAATAATGCTTTGGCGGATATCGCTCGGATCAAAGTCCTTGTTGTAAAAATCGCGCAGGGTTTTGACAATGGCTTCGCGGAATGCTACCAAATGCGTACCGCCTTGCGTGGTGTTTTGTCCGTTGACAAACGAATAATAATCCTCGCCGTACCGCTTTTCACTATGGGTGAAAGCGCATTCGAAATCCTCATCCTGAATGTGAATGATCGGATACGTGATCGGATTTCCGTTGTTGGTGCGTTCCAACAAATCGTACAATCCGTTTTTCGACTGGAAGCGCTGCCCGTTGAAAACAAGGGTCAAACCCGTATGCAGGTAGCAATAATTCCAAAGCAACTGCTCAATGTATTCGTAAAGAAAATGATAATTGCGGAAAATGGTATTGTCGGGCGTAAACGTAATAAGCGTTCCGTTTTTTTGTTCCGTAGGCTGCTCAAACGATTCCACTACCAAAAACCCTTTCTCGAATTCGACTTTTTTGGTTAGCCCGTCCCGAAACGCCTGGGCGGTAAATTCCGACGACAAGGCGTTGACGGCCTTGGTTCCCACCCCGTTTAATCCCACCGATTTTTTAAATACCTTGGAGTCGTATTTGGCTCCGGTATTCATTTTACCCACGCAATCCACCAGGCTTCCCAGCGGAATGCCGCGTCCGTAGTCGCGAACGCTAACCATTTGCTCTTTGATCGTCACTTCAATGGTGCGGCCGAAGCCCATCGTAAATTCATCGATCGAGTTATCGAGGACTTCTTTGATCAATACATAAATGCCGTCGTCGTGCGACGATCCGTCGCCCAGCTTGCCAATGTACATTCCGGGGCGTTTGCGGATGTGCTCCTGCCATTCCTTGGTTACAATGCTGCTTTCGTCGTAGTTGAAATTCTGATTTTCCATGTTTTTATTTCCCAGGCGTTGTCTTGGATTTCGAATTAAGCTGCCCTTACAGGGCGACGCTTGGTTTTTCATGATCCGGAGGCGATGCCTATGGTTGAGTTGATTTGCCCTTTCAGGGCGTTGTTGTTAAATTAACTGGTCTTTATGGGTATGTTGCTGTTTTACCGGGCTGAAAGCCCAGCTTATCGTTTAATCCAACGCAAACATAGTGCCGCGTTGGATCAGTAAGGATACTTTTTTGCGCCCTGAAAGGGCTGCAAAGATACAAAAAAGGGCTGAAAAAAGGATACAAGAAAAATGCAAGTAGTTGAAAATGCTGTATTTTAAGAAAATGACGACTGAATCAAAAAGAAACGAATAGCATAGTTGGGTTAGCTATCCGTTATCAAATTGATTTAGGAAAAGTGAAAATTTATCATGCAGTATTTCAGTTAATTGAATCATTTTTCACTTTGTGGTTTGAGGATTAGAAAGTAACTTTTTAATCACAAAAACTACAATCAAATGGAAACAAAAAGAAGCACATTTTCCTTGTTTTTTTACATCAACAAGAAGCGGGAAGACAAGGAAGGACGTTGTCCCCTGTACTTACGAATCAGTGTCAACAACACCCAAACGGCTGTCAGCATTAAGAGAAAAATTCATCCGGATGACTGGAATCCTAAAGGATTCCCAAAAAGGAATACAGGTGAAACTAAAGACCTGATCAATTACATTAGTATTCTCCGGAACAAACTTTTTACCATTCAAGAAGAACTGGTATTGAAAGAAGACTACATTACCGCCGATATGTTCCGAATGGCTTTGTTCGGAATAAGTGACGAACTCCCAATAACGATTATGAGCCTTTACAGGGAACAGATGACTAAAGAATCTATGTTATTCCAAAAAGGTGCGAAAAAAACGGATTCAGAATATACCCGTTTTAAAAATTCTTCACAGTACTTGTCTGGATTTTTGATGGAAAAATGGAGGGTTAAGGATATCATGGTTCGGAAAATAGATAAAGCCTTTGTTACGGGCTTTTTTGAGTATTTGCAATTACGTCCCACTCTAGGGCATAACCGGCAGATACGGATGTTGGAAAAGCTAAAATACATTTTGGAA
This sequence comes from Lentimicrobiaceae bacterium, assembly GCA_031550085.1. Lineage (GTDB taxonomy): Bacteria > Bacteroidota > Bacteroidia > Bacteroidales > UBA4417 > UBA4417. Next base: position 3,500 of record JAVBOY010000045.1, on the reverse strand, counting down.
AAAGCTGTTGAAGCAGGAACGATTCAAAGAAATCCCTTTCAAGGAATTCCTTTAAAAAGAGAGGAAGAAAAAGGGCAGGTTTTTTTGGATGAAGATGAAATTCAACAACTTTTCAAGACACCGTATTCGCATAAATCTTTGGAAGATGAACGCAATTTTTTTACATTTTCCATGTTTACGGGTATATCAAATATTGACCTCCAAAACCTGACAAGAGGAAAGGTTCATAAAATAAATGATCAATGGTGGGCTCAAATTTACCGTGAAAAATCGGGTGAATTTTCAAATATACTGTTACTTCCACAGGCATTGGGAATTATTCGGCACTATCAACCGAATTTTGAAACGATGCCTTTTGATGGGAAAATTTTTCCCGTAGAGTCTTTATATAAGAGAAACCAACTGTTGAAGAAAATAGCTGAAGAAAGTAGTATTCCTAAAAAGCTAACCACCCATTGCGCGCGTCATACCTTTGCGACAACGATTACACTTACCAATGATATTCCGCTGGAAACGGGGAGAATGCTTGGGCATAAATCATTGCGTATGACTCAACGCTATGCAAGAATTATAGATAAAAAAATCAAGAAAGATATGGATGGGTTAAGCAATAAATTGTCAACAATTTATCAATTACCAAAGTAATTAAAAAGAACCAGCTCGCAATTCAAACTACGAGCCGGTTCTTTTCTGAATCTTACTGTTTACTTTCTTTGAGAGGTTAAAAAGCGTTCGAATTGTTCGATTTGTGCAAAACTTGGTTGCATTTCGCTTAGTAAAGCCAAAACACTGCAAAACTCCTCCCTCGAAGTGTCGTAAAGATGGGATTGGTTGGCAGTAATCAATACTCCTACCAAATGGTTTTTCAGGGTGATTACATTTTCTAAAGACTGGGTCGGGTTCAGGATGATTGCCCAACAAAGCCCGTCATCGGTTAAAATTTGTTGCATCATGGTTTGTTATGTATTTGAATGATGCCTGCAAAATTACCGGAACGGATTTTTTCCATTTTCAAAATATTTTTACCAAACCTCCATTTCCCCGCTTTTTCCGAAACGGTTCTTATGGCCAATGCTCGAAGCGATGCCATTTTCGACACAGATTACGACATCCACATCATGTTCGTATTCCTGGGAGCCTTTGAATTTACCGTCTTTGGTACATTGGAGGATTTCAATTAAAATTTTGTTGGGGTATTGTTTTTTAAACTTGTTTAAATCGGCAGCACTCAAGTTAAAAGCATTGACGCTGTCGATAAAAACGGCATCAATACCATTCATGTTTTTGGGTAAGTGGTTCGATACGATAATATTGGAATTATACGCATGTAACCGGGTCAATTTTTCTTTAAAAGTATGGTTAATACCCTCTTCAATTGTGGCAAACAACACTTTCTTGCTAAACTTTTCAGCCAAATATTTGGCAAAGAGAATACAAAGTGTCGTCTTGCCGCTTCCCGGCATACCATAAACCATTGCCGTGAAATTGATACTTGGATTCCCAATCAAGTCTTTAAACTTTCCGTCAAAGTTCAGGGTCTGAAATTCCATTTTGACAATGTCGGTACTCAATAAAATCGTGTCTTGGGTTCCGCTTAAGGGAGTCGGCTTCGCTTTACCGTTAATCGCATTTGCTGCAATATTGGCTATAAAATTCGAAGCCGTTGCAGCAAAAAAAGCCCCTGCGTTTCCCAAACCGTCTTTCATGCCCGCTAATCCCATCAATCCGTTGAGTTGCTGCTCGGATATGGTTAAATCGCTTTCTTTGTCCAAATAATGTTCGAGGGTATCATACATATCCGCAATGGCTTTACCATAGGTGGGGTCTTTTTGCAGTTGTTCCATTTGTTTTTCGAGGGTGCAAAGCAGTTGTTCGGCACGTTGGGCTTTGATTTTTTCATCCTGCACACCGAATAAGGCAATAAAGCGTTTGATGAGTTTAACCGCCGGATGAACTTCTAAACCATCAACAATCGCTTTGTATTTTATGTATTTTTCAGGGTCAATAGTCACATCTATATCATTTCCCATGAGTTTATGGCATTTAAGAAGCTCGTCTTGAATATTCATAATAATATCCGAATGTTCGGACGTTTTACGGATAACCTGCTCTACAATGGCTTTTTGCAGGGATTTGATAAAGGCTACAATTTGCGGCTTGGTTTTCGTTTTGCCGTTCATGGTGATATACCGTTTGATAAAGGCCACATCGGGAGCTAATTTAGCAACAGGCTTAGGCGGTCTTTCCAAAAACATCCGCTTTTCCTTGAGAGCCATTACTATTTGTGATTCAGTATAGCTAAACGTGTGCCCAACACTGAAAACGAGATATACAGGTTCATCATCATCAAATGAAATATATTTAATGCGTTCCTTGATGAGCTTTCCGTCATTATCAAACCAATATAAATCTTGCCCTATTTTGAATTTAGTTTTTTGTTCTTTTGCCTTTTTAGTGCTTTTTCCATTCCCCTTTTCTTTTTCAAACTTTGGAATGTCAGGAATACGGATAAAATCTATTACGGGTTGTTTTTCTTTGGGTTCTTCATCAAGATCCGATGTAATTTCGCCACTATCCGACACTTCAATTCCTTTCAGTTTTAACTGGTTGTTGAGTTTCTCAATGAATTTGTCAATCAGTTTTTGGATGTCTTCATCCTCATTATAATACTCCATGCTTTCTTCCAGAAATTTGAATTCCTTTGCCTGTAAAAGCTTGGGAAGTAATTTTTGGTCTAATTTCGGATATACTTGAAAAATATTGTCTTTTGTTATCATGGTTGGGTTTATTTTAATAGTTCCAGTAATTTGATTTTTGCGATTGCCTTTAGTTTGGCTATTTTTATCTGTCTTTTCCTTTCGGTGTCGATTGTTGTTGTCGTTTGATTTTGCTGATACATTTTGGCAACTTCGGCAGCCAACCATTCCACTACATCGGCTTCACTGCGTTTGAACGTGTGTTTGTATTCTATCCATTGTGAGGGTTGGATGTGTTCTTTTTCCAATAAATATTTGACTTCGACTTTTTGGTTGCCGATGGTGGAAGAATTGGTAAAGTCGTCGGTACGGGTTTTGACTTCTTCGACCATTCCGGCTAGGATTTTCGACCTTTCAGAGGTAGGATTTAGAGGATAATGTTGTTTCAGGATTGCCAAACTCGGCATAACATCCACCACGCCCAAACCTGCAAAACCATTGGTTTGGTCTTTAATCATGGCAAACAGTTTTACCTCTAATTCCACCAATTTGGGGAATACCTGTTCCTGTAATTTTGGTTCCTGTTCCAATTCATCCTGAATAAGCTGCACATCGCTATCGTACAGGGAAACCGTACAATTCGACACCTGATGTATCACTTTGGCAACCGCAACGATATTCTTTTCGCTCACATCCCCCGACCAAGAACTACCGACTTTTTGGAACCCGCCTGCATTGTCGATATATTGTAAAATATCAGGGTTTTTGATAATCATATCAAACCGCTGCACCGAGAGTGAAGAA
>JAVBOY010000001.1:0-138457 GCA_031550085.1 Lentimicrobiaceae bacterium | reverse complement strand
GCTATAAAACGGCTAAACGAAGATTTTCAATGGAAATGAGAGACCTTATTATCTCTATGATTGTGGTGGAATGTGGAGGGGATCCTTCTATATTTTTTAAAACATAAAAGTGGCCGGAATGTCTTCCGACCACTCCTGGCTCTTATGAGCCTTTTTTTATTTAACGGCTACGGGGCCTAAATGCCTCGCCTTTTTAAAATCGTAAATGTCGTCGATGGTGACCATAATTCCCGTTTCCTCCACATTTCCGAAACCGGCGTTCAGTGCAGTGCCAAATACCAACATGGTCGCCGAAAGCCCCATATACGCATTAACCAAAGGAGGAATATGCTCCCCGAAACTGCGGACGGTTTGAATAAGCAACTTATGATCTTGTTCGTAATCCATGCCCGAATAAATGGGCGCAATAGTTTCAAGCGGCGTACGCGGAAGAATTTCCAATTCGGGTTTGGGATAAACCAGGTGGTGTTTATCGCCGAAATACGTTTTTAAGAAATAGAAAATATGGTCGCGGGCTGTTACATTGAACGAGGGATAAGTCGTGATCTTTCCGAAAAAATACTTCACATCAGGATGTTGTACCACAATGGCTCCCAAACCGTTCCAAATATTGTCGAGCGCATACATCCCTTTCCGCAAATCATAGGTGGGCTGATAAAGCGGCTGGACGAATGATCTCCCCAATTCAATGGTGGAGGGCAGGTAATCGGAAATAAATTTTTCCGAAAGTTCAAACAGCTCTGCTGTTGGTGTCAGCGCATGTCCTTCGTGGCTGGTTTTTAATTCATTGCAATGCAAAAAACGGTACCCGCCGACAATTTCTTTTTCGCGGGGATTCCAAACCAGCAATTGCTTAAAAGGAACTTCCGGATCGGTATCGAACTCATCCAGATCGCATTCAAGCCCGGTGCCGCCGCCTGCATCGCGGAACGATACTTCACGCAAACGCCCGATTTCCCGGACTACATTGGGGGCATTGTGCCAGGTAACAATGTAAATTTCGTTTCCTCCGTTGTTGGTGTTTTTGACAAACTTATCTTCCGTTAATTCGGATTCGACAAGTTGCTTATCAATCGGATCAATTATTTTTTGCATTTTGATTCTCAAAATTAAATACTAAAAACTTTTTCAGGATTTTGAGTAAGCGCATATACGTGCTCCTTCACTTTTTGTGCCCAAATTTTATCGGTAAACCGTTGATCGAATGTTGTATAGGGGATGGGTTTCCCAAATGTAATGGTGATGTCTTTGTCCTTTTGGCGGTACATTTCATCCACCAAATACAGCATTTCGACATTGGCCTTGATGCCGATCGACTTCCGGAATCGTGCCAGGTTGTAAAACCATTGCGAATTCTGACCTTCGATATGGGTCGGAATGATGTCGCGCTGATATTGTCGCGCTTTGCTGATGAACGCTTTTTTCCACTCCAGATCGTAAATCCCTAACCCTTTTTGTTTGCGCGAACACAAGCCGGCCGGAAAATAAAGCACTACCTGGTCGCCGGCAAACGTATCTTCGATCAGGCGGACGTTATCCGAATTGGACCCGTGTTTGTTGATCGGGATGAAAAGCTGGCGCAGGTTTGGCACGTTCAACAGCAAATCGTTGACGGGAAACACAATGTTTTTATGTACTTCGCCGACCGCTTGTATAAATGCCATGCCATCCAAACCGCCCAGCGGATGATTGGAGGCAAACAGCCAACGTTTGTTTTCCCCGATGTGATCGATTCCTTTAACATGGATTTTTGCCCCGAATTCGGCCAAAATGTTCCGGACAAAATCAAGGCCGTATGAATCGCGGTTGCGCCAAATGGTAGCATTGAGTTCATCCTGATGAGTAACCCGTTTCAAATAATTGATGATAAATTTAGGTATAACCTTCAGCAACCGTGGATTTTTGCTGGAGATTACTCCCTCCAAATCAATAAAGTTCTTGGTAATTACAACTTCTTTTTCTTGAAGGTTCATAAATAAAAATATCAACTTTGGGTTGATCTCCCTGCAAAGATAGCCAAGATTTTGCGTAAATAAACAGTTGGCAGTAAAAATATGGGCTTTACCGTACGTTGTCCGGCTACTTTTTAATACAAAACCCGAAATAAAGTTTTCTTTTTTTAAAAAATCCTTTGATAATAATCCATTAAAATTCAATCAACTAAGAAGCCGGTAAAATAAAATAGGACGCATCGCCTCTTAAGAAAACCAAAGGCCTGCTAAAAAACAAAAACGTTCTGAAAAAATGTTTCGAGCCGGTAAAATTATTCCCACTCGATGGTTGCGGGCGGTTTGGAACTGATGTCGTACACCACGCGGTTAATGCCTTTGACTTTGTTGATAATTTCGTTCGAGATTTTCGCCAAAAACTCATAGGGCAAATGCGACCAATCGGCCGTCATGCCGTCGGTAGAACCCACCGAACGCAGGGCAACCACGTTTTCGTAAGTACGCTCGTCGCCCATGACGCCCACGCTTTGCACGGGCAACAAAATCGCTCCGGCCTGCCAGACCTGGTCGTACAAACCTTGTTCTTTTAGTCCAGAAATAAAAACATCGTCGGCTTCCTGCAGGATGCGTACTTTATCAGCCGTAATATCGCCCAAAATGCGGATTCCCAAACCGGGCCCGGGAAACGGATGGCGATGTAGGATATTCGGGTCAATGCCCAACGTATGCCCCACGCGGCGGACTTCGTCCTTGAACAAGGTATTCAAAGGTTCGATGACTTTTAGTTTCATATAGTCGGGCAAACCGCCGACATTGTGATGGCTTTTGATGGTTGCCGAAGGCCCTTTGACCGAAACGGACTCGATCACATCCGGATAAATGGTTCCTTGCCCGAGCCATTTGGCATTTTCAACCAAAGCGGATTCTTCATCGAATACTTCGATAAAAACCCGGCCGATGGTTTTGCGTTTGGCTTCCGGTTCTGTAATTCCTTGCAAGGCATCCAGAAAACGTTTTCCCGCGTTTACTCCTTTTACATTCAATCCCATTTCGCGGTAAGAATGCAATACGTTTTCAAACTCGTTTTTGCGAAGCAGTCCGTTGTCTACAAAAATGCAATGCAGGTTTTTTCCGATGGCTTTGTGCACAAGAATGGCGGCTACCGTACTGTCGACTCCGCCCGAAAGTCCTAAAATTACGCGGTCGTCACCGAGTTGCTGTTTTAACGAGGCCACCGTCGAATCGACAAATGAGGCCGGCGTCCACTCTTGTTTGCAACCGCAAATATTGACGACAAAATTTTTCAGCAAAATGCTTCCTTCCGTGGAATGGTATACTTCGGGATGGAACTGGATGCCGTAAGTTCGGGTATTTTTTATATGAAATCCTGCAATGGCGACGTCGTGTGTCGATGCGATGATTTCAAAGTGGTCGGGAACATGCAGAATGGTGTCGCCGTGGCTCATCCATACCTGGCAATTCTCAGTCATGCCGCGCATCAGGTCGTTGGAAGTATTGATAAACTCGAGTTGGGCGCGTCCGTATTCCCGTATTTTGGACGGAGCCACTTGCCCGCCTTGGGATTGCGACAAAAATTGGGCGCCGTAGCACACGCCCAGCAACGGAATTGAGGGATCCGCTTTTGACAAATCGGGGATCGGCGCCTCGGCATCGCGAACCGAAAACGGGCTTCCGCTTAAAATAATGCCTTTGATATGCCCCGAAATTTCGGGGACTTTGTTGAAAGGATGTATTTCGCAATACACATTCAGTTCGCGGATACGGCGTGCTATCAGTTGCGTATACTGCGAACCGAAATCAAGGATTAAAATGGTTTCATGCATGGGGCAAAAATAGGGAAAAATTAAGAACGGTAAACTTTTAAGTTGACAAGTAGACGAGGGACTAGTTAATTGAAAGTGGAAAATTGAAAATTGAAAGTGGGGGAATTACGAATTAATTGAAAATTGAAAGTGATTTTTTAAATGATGAACTTCTTTAATTGAAAGTTGAAAATGGAAAGAGGGTTTTCTGATACCATAAACAATTAAACAGGCATTTCACCTGTATGCGATTAAAATAAAATAATATTAGATTAAATTATCGCAACGAGAAAACCAAGTGTACCCCCACTTCCTCGATTTCTCCATTTTTCCCCTTTCCCATTCACCCTGCACCTTCCAGCTATTTCCCCCGATCTCCCCTTTTTCAACTCAACAATTAAACAGTTAAACAATTAAACAGGCATTTACCCCTCACATTTTCACGATTCACGCCAAGCTTTTCACAAACAACGAAATTTCTTTTTACTTTTGCTAAGCAACTTTCCAAGTATTTCGACTTATGGACACCTTTTTATCGATTGATTATCCAACCTGGTGGTTTCTGATTTTGGGAGCTGCCATCACCGGATACGCTGTTTTGGATGGATTTGATCTGGGAGTGGGGGCGATTCATCTGTTTTTCAGGGGCGAACAAGAGCGGCGGACTTCCATTAATTCCATCGGCCCGGTTTGGGACGGTAACGAAGTTTGGTTGATTATTACGGGAGGCGTTTTGTTTGCTGCCTTTCCGCCGGTTTATGCCGCCATGTTTTCGGGGTTTTATGTGTATTTGATGCTGCTTTTGGTGATGTTGATTTTCCGGGCGGTATCCATCGAGTTCCGCAGCAAGGAACCTATGGCCTGGTGGCGCCGGTCGTGGGATATTTCATTTTCCGTTTCGAGCATTCTGATTGCGTTGGCATTGGGTTTGACTTTGGGGAACATGTTGATTGGAGTGCCGTTGGAATCGCACAAAGAATTTACATCCAGTTCGCCCTTGTCGTTGATCAATGTGTTTTCGGTATTGGTTGCCATTACTACGTTGGCGTTGTTTATGATGCACGGCTCCCTTTACCTGATTATGAAGACGCAAGGCAAATTGTACACCCGCCTGATTTTCATTTCGCGGAACGCTACCATCTTTTTTGTGATCAGCTTTGTGATGCTTACGTTGTACACGTTGTTGTACGTTCCCGCTTTGTCGGCAAAAATCCGTGAAAACGAATGGTTGTTTTTTATCCCGATCCTGATTATTCTGGCCATTGCCAACATTCCGCGCCAACTGACCAAAGGAAGGTATTTCGGAGCTTTTATTTCATCGGCAGTGGTGATTGCTTCGATGTTGGTGCTGGTTGCCGTCGAGCTGTTCCCGGTTTTGATGCCTTCCACCCTGGATCCCAATTACAGTTTGACCGTTTACAACGCATCGGCATCCACCAAGTCGCTGAACATTATGCTGATTATTGCCATGATTGCCTTGCCTTTGGTAGCGACGTATACTACGTTTGTTTTTTGGACCTTCCGGGGAAAGGTAAAATTGGATGAGCACAGTTATTAAATTGAAAGTGGAAAATGGAAAATTGAAAGTGCTTTTTTTAGATACAAGTAAACAAAAAACGAATAGCAAAAAACAACATTTTCACGCTTCACTGTTCACGCTTCACAAATAAACAATTCAACCTCAACGATTCAACAAACAATCAACATTTCCCCTGCTTCCTCGTTTCTCCCCATTTCCCCAATAAACAATTCAACAAATAACCTTTTTATGGTAAAAATTTCGGCCGTTATCATCACCTTGAATGAGGAAAAAAACATCGAACGTTGTTTGGCCTCGTTGAAAGGAGTTGTCGATGAAATTGTGGTGTTGGATTCTTTTTCGAGCGACCGTACCGAAGAAATTTGCCGGCAATACGGGGTGAAATTTGCCCAGCAAAAGTTCCGGAGTTTTATCCGGCAAAAAAATGACGCGGTAGCTTTGGCAAGCTACGATTGCATTTTTTCGATCGATGCCGACGAAGTGGTATCGCCCGAATTGAAAGCGGCCATTTTAGCCGTAAAACAAAAAGAGAATCCTTGTGACGCTTACAGCCTGAACCGCCTGACCAATTATTGCGGCAAATGGATTTACCATTGCGGTTGGTATCCCGACCGGCTGATTCGTCTTTTCAACCGGCAAAAAGGGAGTTTCCAGGGGAATTACATTCATGAGAAAGTTGTTTTACAGGAGCCGGCGACCCTTGCCGACTTGGAAGGACATTTGTGGCATTACTCGTACAATTCGGTTTCGGAGCATATTTTCCGGGCCAATAAGTACACGGATATGACGGCTCTGGAAGCGTTCGAAAAAGGGAAGAAAGCGCCCTTGTTTAAAATCTGGCTGAATCCGCAATGGAAATTTATCCGCGATTACTTTTTTAAAAAAGGATTTTTGGACGGCTATTCCGGCTATGTCGTTTGCCGCATTTCGGCTTTTGCCACTTATCTGAAATATACCAAACTCCGTGCGTTGCACAAAAAACAGGGCGGGCATGCGTAACCATTTTTTGATCAGCCGGACGGATAGCATCGGCGATGTGATTTTGACTTTGCCGATGGTGGGCTTGCTGAAACAGGCTTATCCCGGTTGTAAGATTTCTTTTCTGGGAACCGCTTACACGCGGCCGGTTACCCAATGTTGCCGGCATATTGATGCGCATTACGACTGGAATGCGGTTGCTGCCCTGGAAGAGGCAAAACAAATCGATTTATTCCGCTCGTGGCAGGTAGATTGCATCGTTCATGTTTTTCCCAATCGAAAAGTGGCGGCTGTTGCCAAAAAGGCAGGTATCCGGGAACGGATCGGAACGACAAACCGCTTGTACCACTGGACAACCTGCAACCGGCTGGTTCGCTTGTCGCGGAAAAAATCGCCGCTGCACGAAGCCCAATTGAATGCGAAATTACTCCAACCCTTGGGAATTCATTCGAATGATGCTGCCGAAACATTGTGGACGTATTACGGCATGCAGGCTCCTTCGGTTTTGCTCGAAGACCTGAAGAACCGCTTGAGTCCGGATCGCTTCAACCTTATTTTGCACCCCAAGTCCAAAGGCAGCGCCCGCGAGTGGACGTTGGACCATTATGCCGGGTTGATCCGGCGTTTGTCGGAAACCGGCCGCTTTGCCATTTTCCTGACCGGAACCGAAGCCGAAGGGCAATTGTTCCGCAAGGAACTGGTGCGTCCGTTTCCCTTTGTTACCGATTTGTCGGGACAGCTTTCCCTGGAAGAGTTGATTGCTTTTATTGCGTCTGCCGATGGCTTGCTGGCATGCAGCACCGGCCCTTTGCATATCGCCGCCGCCCTCAGTACGTGGGCGGTGGGGATTTATCCGCCCATACGCCCCATGCACCCGGGACGCTGGGCTCCGCTTGGGAAGCACACGAAAGTATTTGTACGGGAGCAAGGGTGCGAAGATTGCCGGAATACAAATTCGTGCGCCTGCATTCAATCAATTACGGCAGAGGAAGTATCGGATTTTTTTATCCGGTTGGCTGCTTCGCCAAATCCCGTTGCCTCACCGGTTGAACAAAAATAGAATAAGTTCGGCAGCGGCTTTGCCGCCGTCAGTATTGTAATAAAGTTTAACTTGTCAAACTTTAATCTAATGAGGTTCTACAACCTGCAATCGAACGGTATTAATAGTTGTTTATTTGAAAGTAAATATTTATATGTCAAATGAACAAGATTTTCACCTTAGATAAAATACACATCTTTATTTTTGCACTGATTTTGTTATGCAAAACTGCCGGATATGCACAAAAGGAGGGAAAGTTATTGGATGATTGTCGCTTATTTCAACAACAAGCGGACAGTTTATATAATATTGGGTGTTTAAGGCAATCTATTTATTATGATTCAAAGGCTTTATTAACTTGTTCGGATATCAACCCTGCATATAATCGGTTGGCCAAAGCCCATGCCTTATTGAATGAAAAAGATTCTGCTTTCTTTTATTTGGAATTGTCGCTACAAGCGGATTCCAATTTTCTAAGCCTCTTCGATTGTGGAGAATACTATTCATTGCTTACCGATTCCCGCTGGGATGATATTGCATCAAAGCAAATTGAAAAGTTCGAAAAAAAATTTGGAGCCATCAAGAAGAAAGATGTCGCAAAATGGCTTGGAAACTTAAGAATACGAGATCAGGCATATTATTATGAAATCTTTTTATATGAAAATCTAAATTTATCAGATTCCTCTTCTAATTATTGGCATTTGAAAGAATGTATCAATAGGAGAAATTTAACTGAATTAGGCGAATTTATTGCAAAAGAAGGATGGCCTAAAAACTCGGAAGTGGGCGGAACGGGTGAGGTAAATGGTGCTGCTTTTTTGGTTATACAGCATTGCGGCGAACTGGATACTATGAAAAAATACTTGCCATATCTGGAAAAATGCGTGGATGAGAGAGAAGCAAAAAAAGGAAATTTAGCCCTTCTTATTGACCGGATAAATCAAATGGAGGGGAAACCGCAAGTTTATGGAACTCAAATTTCTTACGATTCTGAGAAAAAAATATACTACCTTGACAAGGTAATTGATCCGAAAAACTTAAATATGCGAAGGGCAGAAATGGATATGATTCCCATCGAAGAATATTTAAAAATGTGGAATGCCGAACGACGGATTGAAACAGAAAAATAATGAAATTGGGAAATTCCACTACTTTAGTGAAATAACTAAAAAGTTGTCTATACGCTGCTTCGGTGGTGACTTTCCCTGCGTCCGTGTGTTGGATAACAAGTTGAACTTGAAAACAGGCAAACTTAAGATGCCGCCCGATATTCTATTTTGGCAAAAGAATAATGAAAACCGATTATAGCTATGGAAATCAAACCGTTAAATAATATCAGCTTCGACCAACTGTTTGCGGCGTTCGAACAGGCTTTTGCTGACTATGAATTGCAACTGGACAAATCCGAACTCTTCACCCTGTTAAAAAGGCGCGGTTTTAACCCGAAACTCTCCTTTGCTGCTTTTGACGGAGATAAAATCGTTTCGTTTACTTGTAACGGAATCGGAGATTTTTACGGAATCCGGACGGCTTACGACTCAGGAACCGGAACGCTGAAAGCGTACCGGGGAAAAGGATTGGCGACCCGGGTATTTGAGCATTCGATCCCTTATTTAAAAGAAGCGGGGATTAAAGACTATTTACTGGAAGTATTGCAACATAATACAAGTGCTGTTTCCGTATACCGGAAACTGGGATTCGAGGTCATCCGCGAGTTTTATTACTTCCGGATGGAGCAGGAAAAAATCAAACATACCGTGAAAGCCGTTGAGTTTCCGTATACAATAGAGCCTGTTGCGATCAATGCGTACGATTCGATGTCCGGTTTCTGGGATTTCAGGCCTTCCTGGCAAAACAGCTTTGAGTCCATCAACAGGGCGTTGGAAGATTTCAGTTGCCTGGGTGCTTTTACGGAAGGGAAACTCGTCGGCTACGGGGTTTTTGAACCTGCATCCGGGGACGTCACCCAAATAGCGGTTGACAAACAATACCGTTGCCAAGGGGTCGGATCTTTATTGTTTCAAAAGATGCTCGATTTGAATAAATACGGATCCATAAAGGTCGTCAATACCGATAGGGATTGTGAATCGATTATCGCTTTCCTCAAGGCAAAAAATATGGAGCCAACAGGCAAACAGTTTGAAATGATCAAGAAATTGTAACAAGTAAAACCCGGTTTGGCCGTAGCTTTGCCGCCGTCCGTGTCAGGATAACAAGCTTAACTTGGCAAGCATGGGCTAACGAAGCTTTATTGATGAGCAGGTACAATCTGGTTCCGAAGGGGATTTTTGTACATTTGCATCGATAAATTAGGAAACCGTGAATCGTGAGTGGTTTTTCTTCTCACACCTCACTTGCGAACCAATTTCCCATTAAATTAGTATCTATAAAAACTATGACGAAGCTTTTTGAAAAGTGCAACAAACTCAATCTTCAGTTCCACAAAGTTGCGGAGGTGGGTGTATACAAACCCGAAACATCCAATATCCTCGATTATATAAAACTGGGAACGACGGCCATCCTTGTTGAACCTGATCCGGCAAGTATTCAAGAGATCGAGACGGTTTTTGCCGGCTATCAAAATATTACGCTACATAAAGTTGCTGTTTTCGATTACTGCGGTGAAGTTGAATTGTCCCAATGCAAGGCGTCGACATTTATAAGTTCGCTTCCGGACAGTCCTGCTATTACGAATGATAAATATAAGATTACGGAAGGTGAAAAATTTATCGCTCCATGCGTCACTTTTGACCAGATTGATCCCGGAGACATAGACCTTTTAAGTATTGATATTGAAGGAGCGGAATGGTATGTTTTAAAGAACCTGACCAGTTTGCCCAACGTCATTTCCATCGAAACGCATGGGAAATTTTATAAGAATCCGTTTCTAAAAGAGATCACGAATTTCTTGAATGAAAAACAATATGTTTTGTGGTATAAGGATAAAAGCGACTCTGTATTTATTTTAAACCACGTTTACAAACCTGATTTTAAAGACAAGTTCCGTGTGAAACTCCAGGAATTGAAACTGCGGATTAAGGCTTTAAAACGTTCTTTTAAATGAGTTGCATGTAACGTTTCGAAATAAACGTTAGGAAACCCGCCAGCAACGGGATTTCCTTTTGTTTCTTTAATCGCTGCTACGCCAATAGCTTCTCGAACGCCCCTCTTCCGAAAGTTCTGTTCCGTCCGGTTTCATTTTACACGATATCGTATCAATATAGTGATCAAATAGGTATCCCGATTCATCAAGTTCGGTGTACGTTTCCTCTTTCTTAAAGAATATCCAACCGCTTCTACATTCAATATTGCTACACTTGCCGGAATAGATGCAGGTTACATCAGATCCGTCCGTCCGCCCTTTGAATATTCCGTTTCTCCAGGAAGAAGTAAAATAAATCCACCCGTCTGCTTCTTCTTTCTCCTTTGCGTATTTCATCGGATTCCTTTCGGCATCAATTTGTTTTAAACGACTTTCCGCACGCTTGCGAACTTCTTCTTTTCCGGATTGCGCCAATTTTGTTAGCAGGGTTTCGTCGGTCAGTTTGTCGGATGAGGTATAACGTACATCATGATCTTTGTCATTTTGGAAAATTTCCGCCAACACCGCTTGATCGGTAATTTTTCCCACGGCTTCTTTTCGTGCTTGCCGGGATTTACTTTCTCGTGCAATGGTGGTTAGTAATGCCTGACCGGTAATTTGCCCTGCCGCCAACGGTGCAATAGCTGTGTTTTTCAGCGCGAATGCTGTTAATATCTCCGGGTCGGTAATTTTCTTCACCGCCGCTTCGCATACCTTGTCATCGTTTTTACTCTTGAATATGATGGTCCTTAACACCGCTGGGTCTGTTGTATTTTCAACATCCGCTAACGTATAACCTTTTTCGGCATCGTTTTTCTTTTTGTGTTTTTTAAATTTTGCCATGGGTATTTTATTTTTTCGTCTTTGTTTTTTGAACTCTCAAAGATACCCAAACATAGTTTATTCTAGAAACCCAATGGAAAGAGGAAGCATCAGGCCCGTATTTCAGGTGTGGTAACACAAATTCTTTTGGTTGCGCCGCTTGTTGAATAAAATAGAATAAGTTTGACTTGGTTGCATGGAAAGTCCAGGTTAACGAGGCTTTATTGCGGTGCAGGTACAACCTGCTGCCGAACGGAAGGAAAGGTACAGGGTGAAGGGTGCAAGGTAAAAGGTTCAGGGTAAATCGGGGAAATTGGGGAAAGGGATTTCTCCATTTCGCTTCGCTCCAGTCGAAATGACCGAGGGGGATCGTTACAAACTCATTCGTAATTCGTAATTGATTCTTTCGCTTGGCGGGGCTGTTTTGCAAAAAAACAAAAACCCGGTTGCCGTGTTTTTTTATAATGTAATTTTGCGTCCACTCTGAATCCATGAAAATTGCAAAAATCACCGGATGTTACTTCTTAGCTCTTGCCCTTTTGATGGCAACGGTAGGGGTTTCGTATTCCATGCATTTTTGCAAGGGGGAAATGGAGCGTTTGACCTTGTATCCGGAATTGCAGGGAGGCCATGCAGCGGATTGCTGTTCGGCGGATGCATCCGGATGTGATCTGGAAAAGGCTGCAAATCCGACGATTCAAAAAACGAGTTGCTGTAAAAATGTTTCCGGCCTGCAAAAGTTGCAACTGCAAACCTTGCTTTCCCAAATCGAAAAACGGATTGCCTCGCCCCTGATTTTGCTTCCTTTGGTAAAAGTTGAAAATACCATCCCTCTTTTTCCTCCCCAAAGCATCGAGATGGAGCCCGATATCGGCGGGCGTACCATGCAACCCATTGCCGGGTTGCCTATTTTTCTTTTCTTGTGCCGCTTGCGTATTCCAAGCTAAGCGTATTTATTTGAAATTCAATTAATCGATTTTTAATAAATACGAATACTGTGCTTGTATTTTTGCCTTTGCAAGAAGCAAGCACCTTAACAAGAACGAAACATGAAATTTACGGGAATTTTATTGCTGCTTGTATTGGGCAATTTTATGGGAGCGCACGCCCAAACGGTAACGGGCAAAGTTTTTGCGCTCAATGAGAAAAAACAAAAAGAGCCGTTGCCTTATGTTACCGTCAACTGGATCCATACATCGGTGGCAACCTTTTCGGACGAAAAAGGCGAATTTACCATTCCGGCCGATAAAATAAAAGATAAACGGCTGGTATTTACGCTGGTCGGCTACAAATCGGATACCTTGCAGGTAACTGGGTTGACCCCGGTGGAAATGACGCTTGCTTTGAGCGCTATCGTACTGGATGGTGCGGAAGTCGTCGGTAAGGAGGGTAATGCATTTATTTCGTCCATGGATCCGAAGAAAATACAGGTAATTACTTCTACCGAACTGCGCCGCGCCGCTTGTTGCAACCTTTCCGAGAGTTTTGAAACCAATGCTTCGGTGGATGTGATGTTTTCGGATGCCATCACCGGTGCCAAACAAATTCAACTGCTCGGATTGTCGGGCGTTTACAGCCAGGTTATTTCGGAAAACGTGCCGTTGATCCGCGGATTGGGCAGCACCTTCGGGCTGAATTATATTCCCGGCCCCTGGATGCAGTCTATTTCGGTGGCGAAAGGCGCTTCGAGCGTCATCAACGGATTTGAAAGCACTACCGGGCAAATCAATGTGGAATATAAAAAACCGGCGGAAAGCGAAAAGTTGTTCCTCAACCTTTTCGGGAACAGCCACGGGCGCCTGGAAGCCAATGCTTATTCGGCCTACAAGTTCAACGACAAATTGAGTACCATGCTGTTGGGGCATGTGAGCAAAAACGGCAAACCCTTTGATGCAAACGGCGATTTGTTTATGGATATTCCGAAGTTGACTACTTACAACTTCCTGAATCGTTGGGATTATATGACGTCTTCTTACGATTCCCGCCTTTTGGTAAAATATCTGGACGAAACGCGCATCGGCGGCTATCTGGATTTCGATCCCGATACCTATTCCGACCCTTCGGACGAGAGCATTGAAAATCATACGGCTACGTACGGATTAAAAATACGCACCCAGCGGTTGGAGAGCTTCTGGAAAAACGGGATTGTCTTCGGCGACCAGGCGAGTGTGGCTTTGATTGTTTCGGGTATTTACCACAACCAGGACGGATTTTTCGGGATCAACAAATACAAAGGGGAACAAAAGAGTTTTTACAGTAACCTGTTGTATTCCGATGCGCTGAAAAGCAACCCGAATCATAAATTTACGGCAGGACTGAGCTTTATGTACGATTTGTATTCGGAAAACTACTTCCGGCGTGATTTTACGTATTTGTACCAGGAATTGGGCATCCCGGCCCAGGATGCTTCGCCGGACACGCTTTTTGCGATTTACAGCCAGCATGACACCACTTATGTCCGCGACCGGAAAGAAGTGGTTCCCGGCGCGTTTTTGGAATACACCTGGACGATTCCCGACAAGTTTACCTTGATTGCGGGGTTACGGGTGGATCATCACAACACCTTCGGAACGTTCGTGACGCCCCGCTTGCATGTGCGTTACAAACCTATTGAAGTGCTTACGTTGCGTGCTTCGGCCGGCAAAGGATACCGGACGGCCAATGTGTTTTCCGAGAATTATTCGGTTCTGGCCAGCCAACGGCTGATTCATTTTTCCGATGAACTGGGACAGGAAAAGGCTTGGAATTACGGGATAAATGCTACTTACGATTTCAAATTGTTTTCGCGTGCGGCCCAATTGGATCTGGAATTTTACCGGACGGATTTTCAGAATCAGGTGATTACGGATCTGGACAGCCTTCCCGAGGCGGTTTATTTTTACAATTTGAACGGACAATCGTATGCAAACAGCTATATGGTACAGCTTACCGTGGAACCGCTGAAACGGTTTACGGTTTTATTGGCTTACCGGGTGAGTGATGTCAAAGTAACCGAAAACGGCGTGTTGCGGGAGAAAGCGATGGTTAACCATTACAAGGGCCTGGTTACCTTGGGTTATGCAACCAAATTCGACAAATGGAAATTTGACGTGACAACGCAATTTATCGGCAAAGCGCGCATTCCCGATACGGATCAGATACCGCCGGATTTGCAGCGGCCGGGTTATTCGCCCTCGTATATTCAACTGCTGGCGCAGGTAACGCGGAAATTCAAATATTTTGAAGTGTATTTGGGCGGTGAAAACCTGACCAATTTTACCCAAAAAGATCCGGTCACCGAATCGCATGCGCCTTACCACACGCATTTTGATACGTCCATGGTTTGGGGGCCTATTGTAGGCGCTTCGGTATATGCCGGGTTACGGTGGAGCTTGAAGTAGAACTAGTAAACTAGTTGACGAGTAGACTAGTAAACGAGGTCTACTAGCAGAAAGGGAAAAGCAGCAGGCAGAAAACTGTCCCCCGCTTGCGGGGGTGCCCGTAAGGGCGGGGGTGTAGGACAGTAGACAAGATCAATTACGAATTGAAAATTGAAAATGGTTTCTTAGTTCACGAGTTAACAGGCTTACGGTTAACAAGTTTACAACGAATCTCAGTGAGACTCAGTGAATCCTCAGCGAAACTTTTTAGCAGAAAGCAGCAGGCGGAAAGTTGTCCCCCGCAAGCGGGGGTTCCCGTAAGGGCGAGCGATCTCATGAGGCGAAGCCGAATAAAATTGAAAATGGCTGTCCCTACGGTAATAGATACTTATACGTCTTGAGCGTTTAGTGGATCTTACAGGAGACACTAGCTTGCTTGTAAGGGTACAGTAGCCGATAGCTTTCGACACATTATTAATAAGTCCTACATCACAATAAAATAAATCCTACGATCCAGATAAGTGAAATGTAGGTCTCAAAAAAGCAAGATGTAGGATCCAGAATTAATACACTTTGAAAAAAATAATAAGGCCTTCGTGGAAAAGTTTTAATCTTCCCGAGTGCGCGGATTAACTTATACTGTTGGAGCGGGAACAACAAACGAGGTTTCGGGTTTTTAATTGAAAATTGAAAGTGAGGTTTAGTGACGAGTAACGGGTGACGAGTAAACAAGATAATTGAAAATGGAAAGTGCGGTTTGGTGACGAGTGGCAAATTAATTACGAATGACGAGCAAACAAGTTAACAGAAAACCTCAGCGATTCTCCGTGAATACTCAGTGGTACCCAGCGTAATTTTTTTAGCAGAAAAGAAAAAACAGAACAAGTAAACGAACAACAAAAAACGAATAACAATCCCTGCACCGTTCTCCCAATAAACAATTAAACAGTTCAACAATTCAACAACCATCTCACCCTTCACAAATAAACAGTTCAACAACTCAACGATTCAACAGTTCAACAAATTCGTATTACAAAAACTTTTTCCCGATGTATTCGTGGAAGGCTTCTTTGTATTGGTCGCCGATGGGAATAAAGGTGTCTTTGTCAAAGACAATGCGGCTGCGTTCGATGGCGGTAATTTCTTCGAGGTTGATGATAAAAGAGCGGTGGACGCGCATAAATTGCTCTTTGGGCAGACGGTCTTCGAGTGATTTCATGCCCAGAAGCGGCATTACGGAGCTTCCGTTTTTGAGGTGTATGCGAACGTATTCGCGCATGCCTTCGATGTATCTGATGTCTTGAAAGTTGATGCGTACGAGGCGCCGGTCGGCATTTACATACAGGCAATTGTCGTTTTCGGCTGCCACCGGTTCGTTGTTGCGTTGCAAATCGTAAAGCTTTTTGGCTTTGTTGGCGGCTTTCAGAAAATCGGCGTAACCGATCGGTTTGAGCAGGTAATCGACGGCGTCTACTTTAAAACCCTCCAAAGCGTATTCGCTGTATGCCGTGGTAAAAATGATCATGCAGGCGCTTTGAAGCAATTTTACCAATTCCATGCCGCTTAGGTGGGGCATGTTGATGTCTGCAAAAATAAGGTCGGGCGCTTGCTCGTGGAATTCGTTGAGGGCATCGGTGGCATTGGAACAGGCCGCTACCAGTTCCAGAAACGGCGTTCTTTCAATATACGAAACCATTTGTTTTAAGGCCAAAGGTTCGTCGTCAACGGTGATGCAGCGGATTTTCATTCGATGGGAATGGTCAATGAAACTTCAAAAGTGTTGTTTTCTTGCTTTAATAACAAGGTGTAATTCTTTTTGTAAATCAAATCCAGTTGCTTGCGCAAATTCTCCAAACCGATGCCGGATTTTTCATCGAATTGCGAAACTGTTTTGGGCGTGAAACTGTTTTTAACAATCAAGGTTAAGGTCTGGTTTCCAAGTAAAAAAACAATGTCTACAAACGAATTTGACTGAATATCGACGCCGTGTTTAAACGCATTTTCCACCAAAGGCAAAAACAGCAACGAAGGTACGGTTACCTGGTTCAGGTTCGGCGGATACGAAAGGCAGATGGTTAATTTATTTTCATCGTAGCGCAACCGCATCAATTCGATATAGCTTTCCAAAAAAACGATTTCCTTCCCGAGCGATGTTTTGTCGCTGTCGGATTCGTAGAGCAAATAGCGCATCATCCGCGACAGCTTGATCAGGGCGTCTTTCGATTTTTCGGCGTCAATATCCACGAGCGCATGGATGTTATTCAACGTATTCATAAAGAAATGCGGGCTGATTTGTTGTTTCAAAAAAGCCAGTTCGGTGCTTAAATATTGCCGTTCTTTTTCGTTGCGATCGTCTTCTTCGTTTGTCCAGCGCACAAAGATTTTAATCCCCGAATTAAATCCGACGATTAACAGCCCAATGATAAAGGTGCCGAAATTCAGAAAAAACGGGCGCGGCATTTTTTCATGCAGGGGCGGTCCGTCAAAACGCGGGTTTTCGGCCTCGCGGAATACCGGTTCGGACTTGTTCTGTTGCTTTTGCAGGTGAGGTGGGTTTTTAAAATCGGGTTTGCTTTCGAAATTGCCTAAAACCACGGCAAAGAGAATCAACAAAGTGGCCGAAAGCGCATAAGATCCATACCTCCGTTTGAACAGAAGCTTGGGAACCAGCAAAAAATTGTTAACTAAAAAAATGAGCAGGAAAGGGATTAAACGCTCCCAATCCCGGAGTGCAAAGTTCCAGCTTTGTCCGCTTTGCCGGTGCATAAAAAACGGAATGGCCAGCGAAATAAAGCCAACGAAAAGGTAAAGTACGATTTCGAAATAGTAAAATTTTTCCTTTTTTGCCATTTGATAACGATCTAATGTGAAATTTGAATGCCCGTTTTCTGTATTATACGAGTTAAGGCCTGAAGGTTGTTTAAAAAATAGTTCTGTTTAAAAATAGGCATTTTAAAAATTCACCACAGGGCACTAAGTTTTTAAGATGAAGAACACAAGGAAAATTGTTTTTAGCGAAGATGCCTTGTGCCCTTTGTTATTTTTCTTTGAGAACCTTGTGGTGAATAAATTTAAACAACTTTTTAAACGTTAGCCGGGGGATTTTTAATCGATCCGGTATGAATAAATTAAACCAACTCCTTTGACATCGTTTTCAAATTCCAACCGATTCTGATGGATAAACAGGGTATTATGATTGTTTGTGTTGCTTATTTTTTTACAACGGCTACCATCAGATCTGTAAGGAATGTTGCTGCCGTATTGCCTTTGGTATAAGATGCTCCGGTATACAATCCGTGAAACTCCGTTCCTCCCGAAATACTTCCTCCGGTATAAATGGTATAATCCGTATCGCCCAATAAATCGGGACTGCTGAACAGCATCATGGAGCCGGATTGAGGAAGTTTGCAGGTGAGCGCTTCCTGGCCGGAGGAGGATGCAATGTGAACGATGCTTCCGGCCGAAAAACCGGCTTCATACATCACGGAATATTGTGTACAAGTACTTGCTGTGGGCGTATCGGAGCCGGCGCCGATGCCGATTAAAGTACCGCCGGTAATGGAAAAGGGATTGTTGTTGCATTTGATCCCTTTTTTGCCGTCGGAGCTTCCTGCCGCTATTGTAACGCCGCCATTCACGATTAAGGTTCCGTTGCTGTTGATGCCATGTCCGTAAGCGCTGCTGCAATAGATTTTCCCGTTATTGATGGTTAAGCCTTTTTCACTCTTAATGGCGTTGACGGAAGCATCTTCTTCATTGTTGTACTCGTATCTTTTCCCGGTTGTGGCGACCGTGGTCGTTCCTCCGTTGAAGACCAGGCTGCCGTCCACGCTGATGCCTTTTCCGCCTTTTCCCGTGCTGTTGATGGTCAGCGAACAATTTCCGGAAACGATCATATTGCCTCCGCATTTTGTTCCGATGGCCGATTTGATTTCCTGGTCGGCCGCGCTGTAATAGGCGTTCCCCGAAACAGTCAATGAAATAATGCCTCCGGACAGGGTCATATTGCCGAAACTCTTGATGGCTTTGGAGCCGTCTTTCGGAACCGCAATCTTGAGATTGCCTCCGTAAATCGATACGTATCCTTCATCGCAATCGATTCCGTTGTTCGAAGCCTTGATATCAAAAGTCCCTCCGTTGATTTCAATATAGTCGTTGGCGCGGATTCCATCGCCTATGCTTCGTGGAACCGTAATCGTTCCTTCTTCGATTTCAATATAATCGTCGCTGCATATCGCGTGCTTCCGGCTGCCGTACACCCAAAGGCTTCCTTTCCCTCCGAAAACCAACTGCCCTTCGCTGAAAAAGGCGCCTTTCATATCTTCCGCGCCGCCGGAAATGTATTGGCCGCCATCCACCAAACGGTTGAATGTGTTATCAACCAAGGTGACCGACACTTTTTTCTTCGATTGGATATTGATGGCCGGAGCATTGTGATTGTTTAGGATGCTGACGCCATTGAAAATCAATCCGAATTTATAATCGCTATAAAATTTTACAAAGCCGTTGGACGTCATTCCCGACAGTACATAATTTACTTCGGTACCCGTAATAACGGAGGTAATGATCACCCCGCCGTTTTCCTTTACAATGTTGACTCCTTTGTTTTCAAAAGAATTCTCAACCGTTACCGAATCTTTTCCAAAATGAATGAGAACCGCATCGTCGATGGATATTTGTTGCGAATTGGTACTGAAATCTTCACTGATATCGGAATTATCGATGGGCTCCTCGATAATGACCGGATCATCGGTTTCTTTCAGGCATGACGGGACGGCCATCAGGCATATACCGATCAGAAGGATGAATATCGATTTGAAATTTATGGGATCAGTGCTCATTTTTTAGGTGTTTTGGGTTGAAATGAAAATTTATATCCGACCGCTGCAATATTGGCTGAATATTTCTTTCCTTCCGAGAGTTCATTTTCGCGTTTATAGCCGAAGTCGAAAGTGTGTTTTTTGGCAAATGTATATTCTAATCCGATACTAAGGCGGTTTTTGTAATAGCTTGGGGTCAGATCGCTGAAAATGCGGTTGAAAAACTCAAATTGCACATAAGGCTCCAGCGGAATCTTCGGTACGTTGTATTTTAACCCCAGACGGTTGCGTACCACCCAGCGGTAATTGTCCAGTTCCCCTTCGTCCATTTCGATTTTATCGTAGAAAGTGGCTTGCAGGCGGGGTTTCCAGCTGGCTGTAAAGCGATCGTATTTGTAACTGCCGGTGGCTTCCAGTATAAACCGGTGGCGGTAAGCATAGGTGTCTTTTTTAACCTTTTTATCGGCGATCAATTCGTATCCGGCTCCGAATTTCAGAAACTTCCAGGGTTTGTAGCCTACATCAAAACAGCCTTTGATCTGGTCTGTTTGTGTAATTTCTTCTTTCCACCGGTATTCGCCTCCCAGCTCCATACTCCATTTTTTTGCCAGCTTCATTTCTGCGGCAAGGGACGTCCATAATCCCCAGTCGTCTTTTTGTGCAAAAACGGAACAGACAGGCAACACGATCAGCATTGCTGCGATAAGACCACGGTATGTATTTCTCAAAAAAGCCATTATTCCACGTATTGCCATTCCGATTTATCCATATTTTCCGCCGTATTCGGCTCTGCTGCTTTGGTGGTATAGGAGACATTCAACATGGCCGAATCTTTCAACAGGTCGATGGTGCCGATTTCAATATGGGTAATGGTTAATCCCAGCCGTTCTTCCAGGTCTTTCTTCAATTCGGCTTCCATGCCGGCTTTGATCAGCTTCATGTTGTCATACATGACCACTTTCCGGGAGGTATGTTTTTTGATCAGCTTGCTTTCAAACAAGCAACAAGCACTCAGAAAAGCCAGGTTGGCAAAAATAAGCTCGGCATAACTTACTTTTTTATTGGCCAGCGCATTGATGACCGATACGCCGATAATGACGAACAGGTAAGTCATCTCTTTGATGGGGATGACGATGGTGCGGTAACGCAGGATGCCGAAAACGGCAAATAATCCGAGGGCGAATCCAACCTGCAACTTGATGTTATCCAACAAGAAAACAAGGAAAAAGATTGTCAGGCTGATCAGAAAGAACGTCATCAGGTAATCTTTGCGTTGCGCTTTCCGGTAATAGAAAGCAAAAATAATGATTCCGGTTACGATGGTATTGAATAGGAAGCGGATGAGCAGATTTGCAAAATTGGTGGAGTCGTACGCTTGTATTCCGAGTATTTCTAATTCGTTTATGTCCATTGGGCAATGTTTAAAAATTTTGTAAAAGTCTGTTTGTATGATTTAAATGAGAGATGATGATTCAATAAAAGCGTTCCGATACAATATTTGCTCATTCCGCATTGACGGATATTTTCTTTTCTCAGCCGCGAAGCGACCACCGATTCGGCTCTTTTATCTTGTTTCAATTCAACAACAACGGCACGTTCGAAAACCGGTGTTTTTTCCCCTTTCAGGGAACCGAATTGCAAGTTGAAATCAAGGGTAAGGCGTTCCGTTAGCGCTTTATTCACCAGCGTAATCCGGTCGAAATAGTTGTAAAGCTGAGGAGCTAAGTCCCCCATTCTGTACGGTGTATGGGCTTCAACCATGGAATCTGCAGGAGTATGGCAGTCTTCTGGACTACAAAGTGAAATCCGTTTTTTAGAAGTCCTGCCGTTCGGTTTTTTGTTTTTTACCTCCAAAAACTGCAATCCGTTTTGAGAATAAGTCCTTTCGCGGACTTTATAGCGGGGGTAATGCTTGGCTATATGCGTATTGAACATTCGCAAATCAGGGGTATCGTAATATACCGAATGATATTGCCCGAATCGTTTCGACTCAATCTCCAAAACAAAATAGTCTTCCTGCAGTTCCGTCAAAAGCGAACACACTTTTTCAACCGGAAGAAGGTATTTGTTATCGATCCGGTTCATCAGACGGATCGACTCAGTCGTGTCCAACGAGATGGTATCGTATTGTTCCAGAATGGATTGAACGGTATTAAACATGGTTTTCGAAGAATGTATTTCAATCAAGGGACTGTTCCGAAAATCTCTTCATTTTCAGGAAGATTGGGGTGAATTCCCGGGACAGTTCCTTCTTACAAATATAGCAATGAAACTCCAAATATATTAATTAATGGTCGTTAACATGGAACTGATGGTGAAATTTTTAGTAGAGCCGCCCGAATAAGTTCCTCCGGTATTGTATCCATGGACGGTGGTTCCTCCGGAAATGGTTCCGCCGTATTGCAGCGTATAAGAGCCATTGGTAAATTTCGGATCGGTGAATAAGAGCGTCATTTGAGTTCCACCGCCCGGGCCGCCGCCGCCAGTACCTGTATAGGTAGGCAGCTGGTACATGAGAATTGCTTCGCCGCTCGAATTTTTAATACAGATCGCATTGCCGGGCGTGGCGGAACCATATTTGATGGTTGGCTGCGTACAGACGCTGGCTGTTGGATTACTGGTTGCTCCGCCGGTTCCGATGGCAACGCCTCCGGTAATTTTAAACGGGTTGTTGTCGCAATCAAATCCTTCTTCAGGAGACCGGGTACCGCAGGAAATGGTAAATCCGCCGGTAATGGCCAGGGTTCCGTTGCTGTCGATGCCATCGTTGCCTCTTGACACAACATAAGCGTTCCCTCCGTTGATGGCAATGTGATTGGCAGCATTGATGCAGTCGTCGTACGCTGATATTTCGAGAGTCCCTCCATTGATGGTCAGAGTGGCTTTGCTCTCCAATCCCTCGCCTCCTTCCTGGCTTTGCGTACAGGAAATGGTGATGGTGCCGCTGTTAACCGTCATATTGCCTAAGCTTTTTACGGCTTTCGGATTGGCATAATCGGCACTTTGTCCGGAACCGGAGACTAAAAAGCGTTCCCCGGAAGTCGTTACGTTCAGGATCAAGTTTTCATCCGCAGCGCCGGAAATGCCAAGTATTAATTCTCCGTCAGCAGAAATTCCTTTCCCGCCTTTTCCCGTGCTTTTACAAATAATGCTCCCTCCCAGCAAGGAAATGTTGAGGTCAGCTTTGATGCAACAAGCGGTATAAGAATCCGCAACTCCCGATTCGTTGGTATAGGTTTTTCCGTCTCCGGCGGTTGTAATGGTGATATTTCCATTGTTGATGGTAATATTTCCGTCGGCAGAAAGCCCTTTTCCGCCGTCACTGGTGCTTTTGCTTTCAATATTGATGGTTCCGTTGTTGATGGTAATATCTCCATCGGCTTTAATGGCGGTACAATAAGAGGGATCGTATCCGCTGCCCGAACTTGTCAGAACGGCCGCTCCCGAAGTTACGATGGTACTATTTCCTCCATTAAAAACGGCATTGGCTTTCGTGCTGAATCCTTTGGACTGTGCTCCGGAAATGGTCATGTTGATCGTACCGCCGTTAACGGTTAATCCGCCATCTCCTTTAATGCCTTTTACATCGTCGGCGGTAGAAACAATATTGATGGTTCCGTTGTTGATTTCCGATTTTTCGCCTCCGGCATCAATGCCGTCGCCGAGGGTATTTTGAATATCCAGGTTTCCGGAATCCATCGAAAAACCTTCGGAATGGAAGCCGTCGTTCGCCGATTGCAAAATATAGATGTTTCCATGGAGGACTTTGATGGTTTTGTCGCTCGAAATAGCATGTTTTTTATAACCGCTTATGTTTAAAATCCCTGTGCCGTCGAACACCAGCGCCCCTTTGCTTAAAATGGTTGCATTTTTAGTGCTTGAAGTTCCGTCGGATAATTGGTTGATTGAAGCATCCGGCAATTGGATGGTTGCTGCCACATTATTGGTAATATTTATGGCTGAACCCGAAGGATTGGTGAGGTCTACATTACTAAGTGAAATCAAAACCGCTTTGTCACTCGAAAGGGTCAGCGATCCGTTTTGGGTAGTTCCCGACAGCCGGTATTCAATGTTATCGATTCCCGAAGTGGCGGCAACAGTCACATGATTGTCGGAAATGCTGATATCCACCCCATTGCCTGCGTAAGGATTTATCACCGTCGGGGCATTGCTGCCGTTGTAAGTGATGTAGACAATGTTTCCGGTTGAGGTGGTTTCAAACGTAATGCTGTCGATATCCGAAATCGGAATCTGAAAGTTCCCTGTGTTCAGGTAAAATACGGATGTTACGGTGTGAAATTTCACGCTGTCGACATCTGCAATGGCCGGTGATTGCAGCACCGTGCCGCCATGGTAAATGACCATTTTTTCTTGTGCCGACAGGAATCCGTTGCACAACAAACAAGCGAAGAGGAATAGGATTATTTTTTTCATGTATGTTATCTTTATTTTTGACGATAAACTCCGTATGGAATGCGCCATCCGTACTAATTTCCGGTTGGCAAGAGGGATTCCTTCGGGCATCTTAGAATTTGCTGAATTTAATAACTTTGGTATTGTTAATGGAAATGATGTAAAAACCACGGGCCAGGCGGGACACATCGATGGCTTCGTCGGCGCTGTATTCTCCTTGCTGCAACAATTGCCCGTTCAGCGAGAATATCCGGACGTTCATTTTTGCAGCGCCCACATTTGCCACCCATAAGGATTCGTGCGAAGGATTGGGATATACGTAAACAGCCTCTTTCTGTGTATAAACCGGGTTTGCCAGCACATATTCCTCAACCAAAAGTTTTTGAATCAGCGATGTCTGAATGCTGGCCGGATTTCCGGATCCTTGGTCGATCTGTAAATTACTTCCCGAGAAATAGAGTTTTCCTGCTTCGGAGATTAAATATAATTGTTCGGAGCCGTCTTTCATTTTTACGGTCAGCTTGCTTTGCGCCTCGGTTTGCATGGCAAAACCAAAACACAGGAGCAAGAGCAAAGCAAAATTTAGTGTATACTTCATATTTTATGTTTTAATGATGGGATAGATAGAAATTTGCCCAAAAGTACTTCAGACCCTTATGGGGATGCAAATAAATTCAACAAACAGGCATTTTTTATAAACGAACGGCTCTTTTTTGAAACATCCTCATTCTTTTTTTGGGGAAATGCCTAGTGTGCGGTACGCAAAATTTTGAAGAATTTCAAAGAACTCCCTGTTGGGGAGGCCTGTTTTATGGATCGAATCTTTTGGGGAAGGGTTTTTAGCCATTTACGCTTGTGGATTGTTAATTTAGCCAAGTTCGTTACCTTTGCACGGAAAATTTCGATATGGATTTCAATTTGGACCATCAGGAAGAAGAATATCTCCGCGAGTTGATCAACCGCTTTGAAGAAAGCTTGTCGACGGGGCAGTATATTTTTCTGGATACCGAAGAGTTGGAAGACATTATCCAATATTATTTTAGCCGCCCGGATTTTAAATCGGCGGAAGCGGCCATTCAGTTGGCGTTGACAAGGTATCCTACCGACGAAGTTTTTTTAATTTACAAGGCGCAAAATCTTAATTATACCAACCAGCCTGAAAAGGCGCTGGAACTTTTGGTTTCGCTGGAGGAAAAAGGTATGGAAAATGCCGATATCCACCTGACCAAAGCGGCCATTTACAGTTCGCAAAAGGAACATCAGTCGGCCATTCGCGAGTATCAAAAAGCGATGAAGCAGACCCGCGAAAACCGGGGTGAATTGTATGCCGAAATTGCATTTGAATACGAAAGTATTTCGCAGTTTGACACGGCATCGGATTATTTGATGAAAGCCTATCGTACCATGCCTTTGGACGAAAGTTTACTTTACGAAATCGGTTATTGTTGCGATTTGGCCGGCTTGCACGATAAAGCGGTTCAGTTTTTTGAAAGTGTTCTCGACGAAAGCCCGTATAATTATGTGGCCTGGTTTAATTTGGGATTGGTTTACAGCGCGATGGAACTTTTTGAAAAAGCCATTGAGGCTTTTGAGTATGCCATCGCCATCGAGCCGAAGTTTATCCCCGCATACTACAGCAAGGCCAATGTGTTGGAAAGCATGGAACTGTTTGCTCAGGCCATTGTCACGTACAAACAGATTTTTGATTACGAGCAGCCCGAAGCAATTGCCTTGTACTACATTGCTGATTGCTATGAAAAGCTGAAACAATTTGAAAAAGCCATTGATTTTTACCGGCAGGCCTTGGAAAAAGAACCTGAGCTACCCGATGCGTGGATGGGCCTGGGAATTTGTTTGCACGAGTTGAACGACAATACCGAGGCGCTACAGGTCATGAAGCATTCGCTGGAGATTGAGCCTGAAAACCACGAGTATTGGTATATTTTGGCCGATACGCAACTGGAGATCGGGCAGGTCGAGGAAAGCTTGCCGTCGTTTCAAAAAGTTTCCCAACTCAATCCTTACAGTGTTGATATTTGGCTGGATTTGTCGGATTTGTATTTCCAAAAATTCGATGATCTGGAAAATGCAATGGCGGTGCTGGAAGACGGAATTGCTTATCAACCCGACAGTCCGGAATTGGCATACCGCAAAGTAGCTTTTTTATTGGAAGAGAACCGGGTGCAAGAGGCCATTACACGCTTGCATGAATTATTGGCAAAGGACCCGGGCGGGGCGAAAGTTTTTTTTGAATATTCGAAAAAGGCGCAACATAATCCCGAAATTATCGAAATGATGAATCAGGTGATGGGGGAGGAGAACGGTACACGCTAAAGGGTTAAGGGTGCAAGGTGAAAGGGGGGAAATCGGGGAAGTAGGGGAAATGGGCTGCTGTTGAATCGTTGAGTTGTTTAACTGTTTATTTGTGAAGCGTGAAAAGATCCAAGGTGCAGGGTACAAGGGTTGTTGTTTGTTTTTTGTTTACTTGTATCTAAAAAAGCACTTTCAATTTTCCATTTTCAACTTTCAATTAAGATATAGTTTAGCATTTATAATTTAAAAAAATTTTTATGGGAATTACAAAGTGGATTGCTGCCACCGCAACCTTGTTGATCGGCGCTACGGGCTATTTGGGTATTTGTATTTTGATGATGATGGAAAGCATGATTTTTCCGGTGCCTTCCGAAGCCGTGATGCCGTTTGCGGGATTTCATATTGTACAGGGAAATTTTACCTGGACGGGCGTTATCATCGCCAGTTCGATCGGAAGTATTTTGGGGTCGCTGATATCGTACTACATTGGTTATTACGGGGGAAAGCCGTTTATCAAAAAGTTCGGCAAATATTTCCTGCTGGATGAGCATCATTTGGCGCTGACCGAAAAGTTTTTTGCCAAATACGGACAGATTACCATCCTGACGTCGCGCTTTATTCCGGTGGTACGCCATTTTATCAGCATTCCTGCCGGAATGGCCAAAATGAATATTTGGAAATTTTCGGTATACACCCTGATCGGCGCGACCATCTGGAATGCCTTTTTAACTTATATGGGCGTGTTGCTCAAGGAAAATTGGGAAACGGTGATGAAATACAGCCACATTATCGATATTGTGATTGTGGTGATTCTCGGAGGGGCGGCTTTGTTTTATTTGTGGAAAATTATCAAGCATTTCCGGAAGCAAGGAAAATCTTCTGATCAATAATAAATGAATATGCAATCATTTGGAATCATCGGTTTTCCGTTGGGACATTCGTTTTCGAAAAGATATTTTTCCGAAAAGTTCCAAAAGCTGCATTTGAATGATTGCTCTTACTCGGAATTTCCGCTTGAAGACATTGCCCAATTTCCCGGACTACTTTTAGAATATCCTGC
The DNA here is from genome assembly GCA_031550085.1 of Lentimicrobiaceae bacterium. Lineage (GTDB taxonomy): Bacteria > Bacteroidota > Bacteroidia > Bacteroidales > UBA4417 > UBA4417. The sequence goes on along the minus strand of JAVBOY010000001.1, from coordinate 111,259 downwards.
TTTGTCAGGCCTCAATGTAACCTTTCCGTATAAAACGGCTGTTATCCCTTTCTTGACGGAGCTTTCGCCCGAGTCCAGGCAAATCGGAGCGGTAAATTGTATCAAGATAACGAATGCCGGCGGCCGGTTAAACTTAAAAGGCTACAATACCGATGTGTTGGGTTTTGAATACTCGTTGAAACCTTTGTTGCAGGCGCATCACCAAAAGGCTTTAATTCTCGGAACGGGGGGCGCCGCCCGGGCGATGAAATTTGTATTGGATCGTTTGCAAATTCAAAACAAAATGGTTTCCCGGTCAATAAGCAATCCGGAAACGATTCTTTACAAAGAAATTACCGAACAACAACTCGCTCAAACGCACCTCATTGTGAATGCGACGCCACTCGGCATGTTCCCCGATTCTGATACTTGCCCCGATTTCCCATATCATGCATTGGATGCCCGGCATTTGCTGTATGATTTGGTTTACAATCCCACGGAAACCTTATTTTTACAAAAAGGGCGGGAGCAAGGCTGTACGGTTAAAAACGGATTGGAAATGCTGCATTTGCAAGCCGATGCTTCCTGGGAAATTTGGACAAATAACGAACTGTGATGATGAAACCGTTTGAAAATACCATGATATCGTTGGCGCCCACGCATTGGGCGGATTATGAATTGATCGATTCGGGAAATTTTGAAAAGTTGGAACGTTTCGGGAAATACATCCTTGTCCGTCCCGAACCGCAAGCCGTTTGGGATAAGTCTCAAAGCGAACCGGACTGGGAAAAACTTTGCCACATCCGTTTTCGCGGCCGGACGGCTACGACGGGCGATTGGCTGAAAAAAGATAAATCGATTCCCGACCGTTGGAATATCGGCTACAAAACCGGCCGCCTGAACTTAAGGTTCCGTTTGGCTTTGACGGCTTTCAAGCATGTGGGGATTTTTCCCGAGCAGGCGGCCAATTGGGATTATATTGCTGAAAATCTGGCAAATTGCAAGGGCGAACAACCGAAATTTTTAAACCTGTTTGCGTATACCGGCGGCGCTTCGCTGGCAGCGCGCTGTGCCGGAGCCGATGTGACGCATGTGGATTCGATAAAACAGGTGGTGACCTGGGCGAACGAGAATCAGGAATTATGCGGATTGGACGGCATTCGCTGGGTGGTGGAAGATGCGTTGAAATATGCCGCCCGGGAAGAAAAGCGGGGAAAAAAATACCAGGGAATTATTTTAGATCCGCCTGCCTACGGCAATGGGCCGAATGGGGAGAAGTGGATTCTGGATGATAAAATCAACGAACTGGTGCGGTTGTGCAGCCGGATTTTAGCCGAAAAAGACAGTTTTCTGATCTTAAATATGTATTCCATGGGCTTGTCGGCTTTGGTTGCCGATAATTTGATCCAGGCCCATTTCCGGGGGATAAAAGAAAAAGAGTTGGGTGAAATGTATTTACCCGATCGATTCGGCAAGCGTTTGCCTTTGGGTACGTTTATCCGGATCAAATTGTAAACCGGATTTACACGGAAAATTTAAGGTTTTACAACCTCCTAAGGGTTGCTGTTTACGCAATGTCCGTCGGTAATTTTCCGTAAGGAGAAGGTTGTTTTTCTGTAAGGAAAATGATCAAAATAAGGCGATTATAAAAAATTACAAATTTTTAATACAGATCAGACCATGTAAGGTTGAATAACCTTCCCGAATCTAAAGTTTTTTGTACTTTTGTTAGTTAAAAAACTGCCTATGTTGATTGACAATGATAAGTTTTTAGGGGAAGGTCTTACCTACGACGACGTCCTTTTAGTCCCTGCCTATTCGGAAGTATTGCCGCGCGAGGTCAATATCACCACACGTTTTACACGGAATATACAATTGAACATTCCGATCGTTTCTGCAGCCATGGATACGGTTACGGATTCGGTAATGGCGATTGCAATGGCACAGGAAGGCGGAATCGGGGTGATACACAAAAACATGACCATTGAAGAACAAGCCAATGAAGTGAAAAAAGTAAAACGGGCCGAAAATGGAATGATTACGGACCCCGTCACGTTACACGAATCGGCTTTGGTAGAAGATGCACACCGCATCATGCGCGAGAATAAAATCGGAGGAATTCCCATTGTGAATGACGATGGCAAATTGGTGGGCATTGCCACCAACCGTGATTTGCGCTTTGAACGCAACGTATACCGCCCCATTGCGGAAATTATGACCCGGGAAAGGCTGATCACTACGACGGAATTTACAACCTTCGACAAAGCGGCCGATATCCTTCAGGAATATAAAATTGAAAAACTTCCGGTTGTCGACAAAGATTTTAAACTGGTCGGTCTCATTACTTACAAAGACATTATCAAAATAAAAGCGCGCCCCAATGCCTGCAAAGATTCCAAAGGACGTTTGCGCGTGGCGGCGGCGGTGGGTGTTACGGCGGATACCCTGGAGCGGGTAGATGAATTGGTAAAAAACGGCGTGGATGCCATTGTCATTGACACGGCGCATGGACATTCTGTGGGAGTTTTGAACATGGCGCGGAAGGTAAAACAACACTATCCCGATTTGGAATTGGTGGTGGGTAATATTGCTACCGGACAAGCTGCTTTGGATTTGGTAAAAGCCGGAGCCGATGCCGTAAAGGTGGGAATAGGCCCCGGATCCATTTGCACCACGCGGGTCATAGCCGGAATCGGAATGCCGCAATTGTCGGCAGTTTATGATGTAGCCAAAGCCCTTAAAGATCTTGATATTCCCATCATTGCCGATGGCGGAATCCGTTATACCGGTGATATTGTGAAAGCGTTGGCCGGCGGAGCAAGCACCATTATGGCCGGTTCGCTGTTTGCCGGCGTTGACGAATCGCCGGGAGATACCGTTATTTTCGAAGGACGTAAGTTTAAAAGTTACCGTGGAATGGGATCTATCGGAGCCATGCAGCAAGGTTCCAAAGACCGCTATTTCCAGGATGCCGAAGACGATATTAAAAAACTGGTTCCTGAAGGCATCGAGGGGCGTGTTGCTTACAAAGGATCGTTGAGCGAAGTCATCCATCAAATGATTGGCGGCTTACGTGCCGGAATGGGATATACCGGTTCCAAAGATATCAAAGCCTTGCGTGATGCACAATTCATCAAAATAACGGCAGCCGGAGTCAAAGAAAGCCATCCGCACGATGTATACATTGTAAAGGAATCGCCCAATTACAGCCGGTAATTTTTATATATTTCATCGAAACCCATTTTTATTTTTTAACATAATCCATAAAACATACGTATGAAACGAATTCTCAACCGTTTGGCCGCAACACTTATTTTCTGTTTTGCATACAATATGGTTTTTTCCCAATCCCCCGTATTACTGCAAGTGGGAAATGAAGCAACACAAAGAGACGATTTTTTAAGAATCTATCAAAAGAATAACAACTCCGTATCTTCGCAAGTAGAAACGATCAACATCGACGAGTATCTGGAATTGTACACCGTGTTCCGGATGAAAGTGCTGGAAGCGATGAGTCTGGGCATGGATACGGCGGCCGCATTCCGCAGTGAATTGGCAACCTATCGCAAGCAGTTGGCGCAACCCTATTTGATGGACGAAAAATTGAACGAATCCCTGATCAAAGAGGCGTACGAAAGAAAAAAATACGATATCCGCGCTAGTCACATTCTGATCAAGTGCGACCAATTTGCTTCCCCCGCAGATACGTTGAAAGCATACAATAAAATACTTCAAATTCGGAAACGGCTTTTGAAAGGGGAAGACTTCGCGAAAGTAGCGGTAGAACTCTCAGAGGATCCGTCGGCACAAGATCACCCCTACCAAGGCCACAACATCCGTGGAAACCACGGTGATTTAGGTTATTTTTCAGCTTTTGACATGGTTTATCCTTTCGAAACGGCTGCATATAATACCAAAGTAGGAGAGATTACGATGCCGGTTCGTACCCAATTTGGATACCACCTGATTAAAGTGGTTGACAAACAACCCTCCTTAGGAAAAATACAAATAGCGCATATCTTTTTCTCTTACAAACCGGGTGAATCAATAGATGCAGCTACCGATAAGCAGGGTGAACTGGCGCAAAAAGTATATGATCTGTTGCAAGAAGGAAATGATTTTGCCGCTTTATGTAAAAAATATTCCGATGACGTAAATACCGCCCAATCGGGAGGCGTTATGTCGTGGATGACCACCAACCGTTTCTTGCCGGAATTTGTGGTTGCAATCCAGCAACTTAAGAAAGGAGCCTATTCCAAGCCGTTCCAAACACAATTCGGTTGGCATATCATCAAATTGATGGATACCAAACCTCTGGGGACCTTCGAATCCGAAAAAGAAGAACTCAAACAAAAAGTAGGACATAGTGACCGGGCAATCCTTACAGAGGAATCATTGGTAAACAAAACCAAAAACGATTACGGATTTGTCGATCGTCCCGAAGCCTTGGCCGCGCTTAACAAGGTGGTTACCGATACCATCTTTTTCCAGGGATGGAAAGCTGAAAATGCCAAAGGCATGAATGATGCTATGTTTACAATTGGCACCAAAACGTACACCCAGGCCGATTTTGCCAAATTTTTGGAATCCCATCAGCAACAACTGCCCAAATATGATATCTCAACCTATTTGAGGTGGCAATACAAAATATTTGTAAATGAAAACATTCTGGCTTATGCCGACTCTCAGTTGGAAACCCGTTACCCCGACTTTAAAGATTTGATGAGTGAATACCACGATGGCATTTTATTATTTAATCTTACGGAACAAAAAGTATGGTCGAGAGCCGTAAAAGACACCGTCGGATTGCAAGAATTTTACGAAAAGAACAAACGTAATTACATGTGGGATGAACGCCTGGATGCTTCCATCATTCAAGTGAATGATCCCGAGGTTTTGAAAAATTTGACCAAGAAACTGAAAAAGCTTCCGACGGATGAAGCGTTGCTATCGGCGTTTAACACAGACAGCATTCACAAAATAGAAATAACTCGTAAACTCTTCTTGCGCGGCGAAAATTCGATCATTGACAACGCACAGTGGGTGGTGACCAAAAAAGCCGAAAAAGTAAAAGAAGATCCCGCTACCTTTTTGATTGTCCGTAAAGTGGTTGCGCCCGAACCTAAAAAACTGGAAGAAGCTTACGGCCTGATCACCACCGATTATCAGACTTATCTGGAAGCTGAATGGATTAAAGAATTGAAAGCAAAATATCCGGTAAAAATAGATCAGGCCGTATTAAAGACCTTAAGCCATAAATAATTTATGTGCCGCTACGTTTGCATATTCATTTTCATCCTTGCATTGACAAGCTGCAAATGGCTACCCAAAAAGTATGCAGCTGAAAATGCGGTTGCCCGCGTCAATGATAAATATTTGTATGCAGAAGACCTGAAAGGGATTGTACCCAAAGGAACCCAGCCGGCAGATAGTGTGGAAATGATAAAAACCTACATCAACTCATGGGTGCATCAGCAACTGCTGGTTCAACTGGCAGAAGCGAACTTGCCTTCTGAGAAACAGGACTTTGAGCGAGAGCTGGAACTATATAAAAATTCATTATTGGTTTATCAATATGGAGTCGAGTTACTTCGCCAAAAACTGGATACGACTGTAAAAGCGGAAGAAGTACAAGCCTATTACAACGACAATCAGGCGCAATTTAAATTGCGGGAAAACATTGTCCGGGGAAGAATGCTGGTTTTACCGAAAAATTCCCCGCTTTTGCCGAAAATCCGGACCCTGATCAAAAGCGACAAACTCGACGACAAATTAACCCTCCAAGAGTTAAGTTCAAAAAATGCACTCTATGCATGGTTTGGGGATAGTACTTGGCTTCCGGTGGAAGGCATCCTGCAAAAAATTCCTTTGCCGATAGACCCCGAGATTTTTTTAAGTACAAAAAAATACCATGAATTCCAGGATTCGGTAAACAACTATTTGGTTTACATCCGGGAATACAAAGTCAAAGAAGGGCTCTCGCCGATGGAACTTGAAGTGCAAAACATAAAAGCCATCATCCTGAATAAGCGGAAATCGGAACTGATTGCCAAAATGGAAGAAGATGTTTTTAAGGAAGCGCTTCAAAAAAAGAAATTCGAAATTTTTGAAAAATAATTCCAAGACTGAAAACGGAAACCCAGATACATGGAAAAAATTGGAAAATACCTGTTGTTGATAGCGGTTTTTTGCATGGGCACTTTTGCAAAAGCCCAGCCCCGCCAATCCGAAAAAGTAATTGACGAAATTGTAGCCGTTGTTGGGAACAACCCCGTACTGCTCTCCGACATTGAAGGACAATACCTGAGGGAAGTAAAAAACAATCCCCAAATAACCCGTTGCGCGATTTTGGAAGCAGCCCTGTTCCAAAAGCTGCTGGTTTACCAAGCCGAGTTGGATTCCGTAGCTCCCACCGATGAACAAATCAATGGAGAGTTGGACCGGAGGATGCGCTATTACATCGAACAGTTCGGTTCCAAAGACAAGTTGGAACGATTCTATGAAAAAACTATTCCCGAAATCAAGGAAGAATTTCGCGAACCCTTGCGGAAAGAAATTGTTTCCCGCATGATGTACGACAAAATTACCTCCCAGGAAAAAGTTTCACCTTCCGAAATCAAAAAATATTTTGCAAAAATACCTGAGGACAGCATTCCGAACATCCCAACCGAGTATGAATTTGCCCAGATTGTAAAAAACCCGACCATCAGTCCCGAGGCATTGAAAGAAGCACAAGATAAAATCAGAGGCATCTATGACCGTATCAAAAAAGGAGAAAGTTTTGAAACCCTTGCCTTACTCTATAGCGAAGACCCTGGAAGCCAGCCTAAAAAAGGAGAAATCGGACTCTTTACCCGCAATTCAGGCCTGGCGCCCGAATTTGAATCTGCCGCATTCAGCCTCAAAACCAAAGGCGAAGTATCCGATATCATCAAAACCACATTTGGTTACCACATCCTTCAGCTCATTGAGCGCAAAGGCGAATACATCAATGTGCGCCACATTTTAATTATACCCAAAGTATCTCCCTTGGATCTGGCCAAAGCCAAAAATACTTTGGACAGCATTGCCAACCTGATCCAGAACAAAACCATCACCTTTGAACAAGCCCTCAAAATAAGCGACGATCCCGGTAAAGTAAACGGCGGAATGCTTATTAACCCCGAAACAAAAAGTACCCGTTTTATGGCCGATCAGGTCGATCCCGCTATTTCATTCGCCATTAAAGATGTTGAAGTGGGAGGCATTACCCGTCCGTTGCCCTATTACACGGAAGAAAGCCGCACACAAGCTTACCGGATTATCCAGGTAAAAGTCCGTACCAATCCCCACAAAGCCAATTTGAACGACGATTTCGAAAAAATTACCGAATGGGCTTTGGATGCCAAAAAGCAAGGTGTGGTGAATAAATGGATTGACTCCAAAGTAAAAACAGCGTATATCCGGATCGACGATCAGTACAAAGATTGTCCCTTCCAAAACAAGTGGGTGAAATAAATTGTTTTGTATCAACTTTTCAATATAGTTTTGTTATACAGAAAATCAGCAAATGAACGCATATCAATCAGATAAGGAAGCATTAGACGCTTTCAATCAGAAATTTAGAGAATTAAAATCCGAAATAGGAAAAGTAATTATAGGCCAGGAACAAGTTTTAGACAACATTCTCATCGCCATCTTCAGCAAAGGCCACGGATTGTTGGTAGGAGTGCCCGGCTTGGCGAAAACCTTGATGGTAAATACCATCAGCAAAGTGTTGGGATTAAATTACAGCCGCATTCAGTTTACACCCGATTTGATGCCGACGGATATCATCGGTACCGAGATCCTGGATGAAAGCCGCCAGTTCAAATTTATCCGCGGGCCTATTTTTGCCAACATCATTCTTGCCGATGAAATTAACCGGACGCCTCCCAAAACCCAAAGCGCGCTCTTGGAAGCCATGCAGGAAAAAGCCGTTACCGTTGCCGGCGTGAGCCACAAATTGGACGAGCCGTTTTTTGTATTGGCTACCCAAAATCCCATCGAACAAGAAGGAACCTATCCGCTTCCCGAAGCCCAGTTAGACCGCTTTATGTTCAATATTTGGTTGGATTACCCCTCGTTCGAAGAAGAAATACAAGTCGTAAAAACCACCACTTCCAACCAAACAACCGATTTAAAAATCATCCTCCATTCCGAAGAAATCAAGTATTTTCAAGACCTCATTCGCCGCATTCCCGTGCCCGACAATGTATATCAATATGCCGTACAACTGGTTTCACGCACACGCGTCGGAGCCCAAACCGCACACAGCTGGGCAAACGATTATTTAACCTGGGGTGCAGGCCCGCGCGCTTCCCAATACCTGATTCTCGGCGCAAAAACACATGCCGCCATTCGCGGAAAATATTCACCCGATATCGAAGACGTTCAGGCCATTGCCTTAAATATCCTCCGCCACCGCATTGTCCGTAACTACAAAGCCGAAGCCGAAGGAATCAAAGAAGACGCCATTGTAAAAGAACTACTGTAGGTAGTTGAAAATTAAAAATGGAACATTGAAAATGGGTTTGATATAAGTAAACAAGTAAACGGGCCGAAGATTATCCCCCGCTTGCGGGGGACCCGTGGGGGCGGGGATGTTATAGATTTAAAAACAGAACAACGAACCTTTTTTTTATTGAAAATGGAAAATTGGAAATGGGTTTTTAATGATTACTGGAATCTCAGAGGAACCCAGAGAAACCTCAGTAAATCTGCGTAATTTCTAACAGAAAGCAGAACGAGGGAACAAATAACAAAAACGAACAACAATTCTTTTACCTTGTACCGTTCACCTTGAATCATTACCATATGCAATAAAAATTGAATAACATTAGATTAAATTACCCTATTCGGCTCAAACTAACATAACAACCCTTTCCCCAACTTCCCCTGCTTCCTCATTTAACCCTTACCTTGTACTTTTAACCATCCGCCCGATAAATTATGACTGATTTTCAAAAAGAAATACTTCAAGGCATTCCCGGCCAATTACCTTCCATGAGCGCTTACGACCCCAGCGTGAATCACGCTCCGGTCCGGAAAGACATCCTATCGAAAGAAGAAAAAAAATTAGCCATCCGCAATGCCCTTCGCTATTTCGATAAAAAACACCATGCCGTGTTGGCTCCCGAATTTGCCGAAGAACTAAAGAAATACGGACGCATTTACATGTACCGTTTCCGTCCGTCCTATCAAATTTTTGCACGCCCCATCGACGAATACCCCTGCCAAAGCAAGCAAGCCGCGGCCATTATGCTGATGATTCAAAACAATTTGGATCATGCTGTAGCCCAACATCCCCACGAGTTGATAACCTATGGCGGCAATGGTGCCGTGTTTCAAAACTGGGCGCAATACCGTTTGGTCATGAAATACCTAGCCGAAATGACCGACGAGCAAACGCTGGTCATGTACAGCGGACATCCGCTGGGTCTGTTTCCTTCGCATAAAAATGCCCCGCGCGTGGTAGTTACCAACGGCATGATGATTCCGAACTATTCCAAGCCGGACGATTGGGAACGCTTCAATGCCTTGGGAGTTACCCAATACGGACAAATGACCGCCGGTTCGTATATGTACATCGGCCCGCAAGGCATTGTACACGGAACCACTATTACCGTGATGAATGCCGGGCGCAAAATTGCTTCCGACGGTTCGTTAGCAGGCAAACTCTTTGTTACTTCCGGATTGGGCGGCATGTCGGGCGCACAACCCAAAGCTGCCGTGATAGCCGGTGCAGTGGGTGTCGTTGCCGAAGTAAACCCCAAAGCCGTTCATACGCGCCATTCGCAAGGCTGGGTCGATGAAGTTTTCGACGACTTGGACAAACTCATGCCCCGCATCCGCAAAGCAAAAGAACAAAAAGAAGTCGTTTCCATTGCCTATCAGGGAAATATAGTGGATTTATGGGAACGCCTGGAACAAGAAAACATTGCCGTAGAGTTGGGTTCTGATCAAACTTCGCTCCACAACCCTTGGGCAGGTGGCTATTATCCTGCCGGAATTTCCTTTGAAGAAGCCAACGAAATGATGGCGCACCAACCCGAAAAATTCCGCGAAAAAGTACAAGAAACCCTGCGCCGCCACGTGGCCGCGATCAACAAACTGGCAGCCAAAGGCATGTATTTCTTCGATTACGGGAATGCCTTCCTGCTCGAATCGAGCCGTGCCGGAGCCGATGTCATGAAGCCCGACGGCACCTTTAAATACAATTCGTATGTTCAGGACATCATGGGGCCCATGTGTTTTGACTACGGATTCGGGCCATTCCGTTGGGTTTGCACTTCGGGCGATCCTGCCGATTTGGACACAACCGATAATCTGGCTATGCAGGTTTTGGAACAACTAGCCCAAAAAGCGCCTCAGGAAATTACCCAACAAATGCGCGACAACATCCGCTGGATTCGCGAAGCCAAAGAAAACAAGCTGGTGGTCGGTTCACAAGCCCGCATTTTGTATGCCGATGCGCAAGGACGTACCGAAATTGCCGCCGCATTCAACAAAGCCATTCGAGAAGGCAAACTGAAAGCCCCCGTTGTCTTAGGACGCGATCACCATGATGTATCGGGAACCGATTCGCCTTTCCGCGAAACATCCAATATTTACGACGGTTCCTCGTTTACCGCCGATATGGCGATCCAAAATGTCATCGGAGATAGCTTCCGTGGCGCTACCTGGGTTTCCATCCACAATGGCGGCGGTGTCGGCTGGGGAGAAGTCATCAACGGCGGATTCGGAATGCTGCTCGACGGAAGCGATGAAGCCGATGAAAAGCTGCGCCGCATGTTGCACTGGGATGTGAACAATGGCATTGCACGCCGTTCGTGGGCGCGAAACGATGGAGCACTATTTGCCATCCGGCAAGCCATGCAAACCGAACCACGTTTGAAAGTAACCTTGCCCAATTTGGTTGACGATACAACGCTGGACAATTTATTTTAATTTGGAAAAAATTGACCGAATCGGATTAACATGCAAATCCTGCAATCTGGTCTAATAAAGAATAATTCATTAAAAAACAAAGTGTTATGGAAAATATACTAAAAGGCTTACAGCCCGAACTACTTTGGCGTTACTTTGCCGAAATATGCAATGTGCCGCGCCCGTCCAAAAAAGAAGAAAAAATACGGGAATACATTGTTTCCGTTGCAAAAAAATTAAATTTAGAATGTCAGGTAGATGCCATTGGCAACGTCTTGGTGCGCAAACCGGCGACCCCGGGTTACGAAAATCGCCAAACCGTGGTGTTGCAAAGCCATATGGATATGGTTTGTGAAAAAAATTCCGACACCGTTCACGATTTTGACAACGATCCGATAAAACCCTACATCGCCAATGAATGGGTAAAAGCGCAAGGAACCACTTTGGGCGCCGACGACGGCATTGGTGTAGCTGCCCAATTGGCATTGATGGAAGACAAAACCATTGAACACGGCCCCCTCGAAATTTTAGTTACCGTTGACGAAGAAACCGGATTGACCGGTGCGTTCAATCTGCAACCCGATTTTTTGAAAGGCCGTATTTTGTTGAATCTGGATTCCGAAGATGAAGGCGAACTGTTTATCGGTTGCGCCGGCGGTGAAGATTCGGTAGTTACCATGGCTTACCAAAAAGAAGCCGTTCCGGCGGATACCGCAAGCTTCCTGATCAAAGTATTCGGTTTGAAAGGCGGCCACTCCGGCGACGACATCAACAAAGGTTTGGGAAATGCCAATAAAATCATCAACCGGTTGCTGTATGCTGCGCAAAATGAATTGGGCCTGCGTTTGTCTGAACTGAAGGGCGGCAATTTGCGCAATGCCATTGCCCGCGAAGCTTTTGCAAAAGTAGTCGTGCCTGCAAACCGCAAGGACGACTTCCTGAAAATGGCAAAAGAATTCAACACAACCGTAAAAACCGAATTCCGTATCAACGAACCGCAATTGGAAGTAACCGTTGAACCGGCGGAACAACCTGCTTTTGTAATGAGCCATGATTCGCAACTACGGTTGATCAACTCGTTGTATGCCTGCCCGCATGGCGTCATTGCGATGTCGGCTGAAATTCCCAATTTTGTGGAAACATCGACCAATCTGGCGGCCATCCGTTTCCGTGACAACGAAATCGAAATTACCACCAGCCAACGCAGCAGCGGCGAATCAGGCAAACGCGATGTGGTGAATATGGTTACCAGCGTGTTTGAATTGGCAGGAGCCAAAGTTGTTCATGGCGACGGCTATCCCGGCTGGGCGCCCAACGCAAATTCCGTTATTCTGGACATCACCAGAAACTGTTATCAAAAACTTTTCAAAAAAGAACCCAAAGTGTTGGCCATCCATGCCGGCTTGGAATGCGGTTTGATTGGTGAAAAATTTCCCGGTATGGACATGATTTCTTACGGCCCGACCATCAAAGGAGCGCATTCGCCCGACGAACGCCTATTGATCGAAACCGTTGATATGTTTTGGAAATTGACGCTGGAAGTTTTGAAAAATATCCCAACTGAAAAACAAATTGCCTGATTATTGTTTTATATCAAATCGGACGAGGCTTTGCGGCTTTCGTCCGATTTTTTTTGTCTATTCTGCGGCGGCTTTGCCCCATTACTTTTATCACTTGCAAGCTTAGCTTGCATAATATGGAAAGCCTAAAGCACGGCCTTAACCTAACAGGGAATACAATTACATGAAAACAAATGCATTATCTTTGTGCCCTTTGTATACACCTTGTGTCTTTGTGGTGAAAAAACGCTATGAACCGCTTATTCTCTTTTTCAAAAAATAAGGAAAAATCTCATGCAACGAAAAATAGAATTGCTTTTACCCGCCAAAAACTTGGATTGCGGATTGGCTGCCATCAATCACGGCGCCGATGCCGTGTATATGGGCGCAAGCAAATTCGGCGCCCGTGCGGCGGCCGGAAATTCGTTGCAAGATATGGAGCAATTGACCGCATATGCGCACCGCTTCAATGCCTGTGTTTACGCCACATTGAATACAATTTTGGCTGATTCGGAACTGGAAGAAGCCCGCCAGTTGATTTGGCAGCTTTATAACATAGGTGTGGATGCCATCATCATCCAGGATATGGGCCTTTTGCAACTGGATCTGCCGCCCGTCGCGTTGCATGCCAGCACCCAAACCGACAACCGGACACTCGAAAAAGTACAATTCCTCGAAAAAGCAGGCTTTTCACAAGTGGTGTTGGCCCGAGAATTGAGTTTGGAACAAATCAAACACATTTCGGACAACACAACCGTTCCGTTGGAATTTTTTGTGCACGGTGCGTTGTGCGTGAGTTACAGCGGACAATGCTATATAAGCCAGGCCCTTTGCAAACGCTCGGCAAACCGTGGCGAATGCGCCCAATATTGCCGTTTGCCTTACAATTTAGTAGATTCCGATGGAACTGTTTTGGTAAAAAACAAACACTTGCTTTCGCTAAAAGATTTGGATTTATCTGCTTATCTGAGCGATTTGTTAGATGCCGGAATTTCTTCGTTCAAAATCGAAGGGCGCTTAAAGGATGCCGATTATGTGAAAAATACTACTGCTTTTTACCGGCAAAAACTGGACGCCATTTTTGAAAAAACGGATAAATACAAAAAATCCTCTTCTGGAAAAACCACTTTTTTCTTTACCCCGAATCCTGAAAAAACCTTTTCGCGGGGCGCAACTTCCTATTTTTTGACGGGTCGCCATGCCGGAATTACTTCGTTCGATACCCCCAAATCCATCGGCGAATACGTGGGAACGGCTAGGGAAACAGGCGAGCGTTATCTTTGCATCGATACGCAAAAACAGCTCCACAATGGCGACGGCTTGTGTTTTTTGAACACCCGGGGCGAGTTTTTGGGGTTTCGGGCAAACCGCGTGGAAGGAAAAACGGTTTTTTTCACGGGAAATCTTTCGATACAAAAAGGAACAGACGTTTACCGCAATTTGGATGTGGAGTTTGAAAAACAATTGACTGCCGCCAAAACAGCCGAACGAAAAATCCGGGTAAACATTTCTTTCTCAGACTCTCAAGGTGGCTTTCTGTTGAAAATTACCGATGAAGATCAGAATGCCGTTTCAATTGAAATAACAACAGAAAAACTCGTTGCACAACAGCCCGAAAAAACGATGGAAACCATTCGTACGCAATTGTCGAAATTGGGGAATACCGATTTTGTTGCCCAAAAAATTGAAATCGAAACGTCGCAACCCTATTTTATCCCGGCATCTATACTTGCTGATATGCGCCGTCAAGGCATCGAACAACTCGAAAAGCTGCGGCAAGCCAATTATTTCTTTTCCCGAAAAAAAATGGAACCCACCTACCATTTATATCCTCAAACGGAACTGACTTATTTGGGAAATGTACACAACCAATTGGCTGTCGCATTTTACCAGCAGCACGGTGTGAAAAGAATTGATTTTTCATTTGAAAAGCAACCGGTTGAAAACGAGCCGCTGATGTTTACGCGCCATTGCCTGAAATATTCGCTGGGAGCTTGCACGCGTTATTCGCCAAAACCCGTAAAAACAGTTGTAATGCCGTTGTTTCTGGAATATCAGGGAAAGGAATTAATTTTAAAATTTGATTGCATTCATTGCCAAATGCTGGTTTTTTGAGCCAACAAAAAAAGCCGCCTTTTCAGACAGCCTTTTTCAATTTCTTTTTGTAAAAATTACATCGAAAAACCTTCGTTATACTCAAGCGCTTTGTATTGAGCATCTCCAAATCCCAATAGCGGGAAGAAGATAAAAGACAAGAAAATCAAGCCTGCCGTGAATCCGCCCGTTTTTCCGAATGATAACGACAAACGGTGATAAACAAGGATTGCAATGTAGATGTTGAAAAGCGGAACCAGGAACAAAACAATCCACCAAGTTGGTTTCTTCACAATTTCCAACAACACAATGATGTTGTAAATAGGAATAATAGCTGCCCATCCGGGTTTTCCAGCTTTTTCGAATGTTTTCCACATCCCGGCAATCAGTAAAACGAAAACTGCTAAGTAGATAATTGCAATCATTTGAATTTGTTTTTTTATTTCCTTACGCTTATGGCTTTGTAAGAGTGCCCCGTTTTTTTAGGTGGGTTCTGGACTCCACAAAATCGGCAGCAAAATTAAAAAAAGGGAACACGGTCAAAACACATAAAGATACAAAGTTTTCAACAGATACTTTATATCACGATAAACGCAATAAAATCTAGTCCTCACGCCAGATAGGGAGTCTCTGTTTTTTTAAGATTTCAACATTTTGGTACCAAAATTCGCTTACTATCATTCTGCCGGACACATGAAAATGAATCCAAAATGTTTTAAGTTGCTGTAAATTAAATAATCACTTTGAATCGATTAATCAAAAAGAATAAAGGAAGCCATCATACTTCTTAACCGGATTTCGATTTGGCTATCGGATCAAAATAAAAATCCTCAATAAACGATTGATAAATAATGTTTTATAATAAAGGATAAAAAATAATCAAAAAATAATCAAAAAATAATTCGACCAAGAGTTGGTGAATTAAAATAAAATACTACCTTTGCACCCTCTTTTAAAGTTATTAACAAACACATTGTTGATAATCCATAAGAGAAAGGGGCTATGGCTGGGAATTAAACCTGAGAAACCGACAGTTATAGGTTTACAAAAAGCAACACCAGCCCGCTAGTTAAAATTAGGATTATCCCGAGAAAGATAATTGTTGCGTTTTGTCGTCAAAAACAACTTTCCTGATTCTTGAGTAGTGTAAGCCCGAAATTTTACGTTTTTCGGGTTTTTTTATTATAAAAAATCAAAAGAATTTAAATAAAAAATTTAACTTTGCGCCCCCAAATTTGGGGAATCAAACGAAACTAATACAAAAGAAATCAACTCATTAATAATATGCCAACAATTTCACAACTTGTTCGCAAAGGACGTCAAAAGTTAACAGACAAGAGCAAATCGCCCGCTTTGGATGCATGTCCGCAGCGTCGTGGAGTATGTACCCGGGTTTATACAACTACACCTAAGAAACCGAACTCGGCCATGCGCAAAGTCGCTCGTGTACGTCTTACCAATACGAAGGAAGTGAATGCTTACATTCCGGGTGAAGGCCACAACCTGCAAGAACACTCCATCGTGATGATTCGCGGAGGCCGTGTAAAAGATCTTCCGGGTGTACGTTACCATATTATTCGCGGAGCTCTGGATACATCCGGTGTAGAAGGACGTAACCAGCGCAGAAGCAAATACGGGACCAAACGACCCAAAAAAGGCGCTCCGGCTGCAGCAGGTAAAAAGAAATAATAAGTAAAAAAAATTTGAACGCTAAAGATATCTCACAATGAGAAAATCCAGACCAAAAAAACGTATTATTCTTCCCGACCCAAAGTTTGGAGATCAATTGGTTACGAAATTCGTAAACAATTTGATGTATTGTGGCAAAAAAAACACCTCTTTCGATATTTTCTACGATGCAATTAGCATTGTTTCCGAAAAAACCAAAGAGGATGGGCTTGAAATTTGGAAAAAAGCATTGAATAATGTAACACCCAATGTTGAGGTTCGCAGCCGTCGCGTGGGTGGAGCTACCTTCCAAATTCCGACCGAAATTCGTCCGGCGCGCAAACAATCCATCGGGATGAAAAACCTGATCCTTTTCTCGCGTAAACGCAATGAAAAATCGATGGCAGCGAAGTTGGCATCCGAAATCATGGCCGCATACAAAGAAGAAGGAGCTGCTTTTAAAAGAAAAGAAGATACTCACCGGATGGCAGAAGCGAATAAAGCGTTCTCGCATTTCAGGGTATAATTGAAAAATAGTTTCAAATAGCTTTTACATTAGGTAGTTAGCAAAAATTATAGTTTAAAAATTAAAAAAAATGCAAGAAGGGAAATTAAAATATACGCGCAACATAGGCATTATGGCCCATATTGATGCTGGTAAAACCACCACCACGGAGCGTATATTGTTCTTTTCCGGACGGAATTACAAGTTAGGCGAAGTGCACGAAGGTACCGCTACGATGGACTGGATGGTGCAGGAGCAAGAACGCGGAATAACCATTACCTCGGCAGCCACCACCGTAACTTGGAATTTTAAAAATCAAGAGTACCGTATCAATGTCATTGACACCCCGGGGCATATTGATTTTACAGTAGAAGTAGAACGTTCTTTGAGAGTTTTAGATGGTGCAGTCGCTGTATTTTGCGCTGTAGGAGGAGTTCAACCGCAAAGCGAAACTGTTTGGAAACAAGCCGATAAATATAAGGTTCCACGCATTTGCTTTATAAACAAAATGGACCGTGCCGGTGCCGACTTTTTTAATGTGGTTTCACAGATAAAGAATAAGTTGGGAGCTACGCCGATTCCACTTCAGATTCCGATCGGAGAAGAAGATTCGTTTCGGGGAGTTGTGGACCTGATTAAAAACAAGGCCATTTATTGGGACACTGCTTCGAACAGCACGACTTATACCGAAACCGATGTTCCGGAAGAGATGCTGGAAATCGTTGACCAATACCGTACCGAGTTAATTGAAGGTTGTGCCGAAGAAGATCCGGCCTTGATGGAAAAATATTTTGAAGATCATACCTCGATTACGGCCGAAGATATGCAACAAATGATCCGTAAGGCAACCATTGAGATGCGTATTTTCCCGGTTATTTGCGGCGCTTCGTTCCGGAATAAAGGAATTCAAAATTTGTTGGACGACGTTTGTGCTTACCTTCCCAATCCGTACGATATTCCGGCGGTTGTTGGAATCAATCCCAATACGGAAAAAGAAGAAGTTCGCAATGTCGATGCAAAAGAACCCTTTGCCGCTTTGGCTTTTAAAATTGCTACCGATCCCTTTGTCGGACGGATCGCATTCTTCAGAGTCTATTCAGGCCGCTTGGAATCCGGAAGCTATGTTTTCAATGCATCCACAGGGAAGAAAGAGCGCATTTCGCGTATTCTTCAGATGCATGCCAACAAGCAAACGCCGATCGATTTTATCGAAGCAGGCGATATTGGTGCCGCAGTCGGATTTAAAGAAATTCGTACCGGTGACACCCTTTGTGAAGAAAAACATCCGATTGTTTTGGAAAGCATGACTTTCCCCGATCCGGTGATTGGTGTGGCAGTAGAGCCGAAAACACAGGAAGATGTCGATAAGTTAGGGTTGGCCTTAGGTAAATTAGCAGAAGAAGATCCTACATTCCAGGTAAAAACGGATTCGGAAACCGGACAAACGGTTATCAGCGGAATGGGCGAACTGCATTTGGAAATCATTGTGGATCGATTGAGGCGTGAGTTTAAAGTCGATGTAAATCAGGGAGCTCCGCAGGTTGCTTATCGTGAAGCCATTGTTTCGGTGGTAAAACACCGCGAAGTTTACAAAAAGCAAACCGGGGGAAGAGGAAAATTTGCCGATATCATTTTTGAAATCGGACCGGCGGATGAAGAATTCAAAGGCTTGCAATTTGTCAACGATGTAAAAGGCGGAAATATTCCGAGAGAATTTGTTCCCGCCATTGAAAAAGGATTTAGAAATGCCATGTCGAATGGAGTCCTCGCAGGGTTTCCGTTGGAAAGCATGAAAATAACCTTGATAGACGGTTCCTACCACACAGTCGATTCCGATAGCTTATCATTCGAACTCTGTGCACGGATCGGATACAAGGAAGCAGCCCGGCAAGCCAAATGCGTTTTATTGGAACCGGTGATGAAACTCGAAGTTACCTGCCCTGATGATTACATAGGCGATGTAACAGGCGATTTGAACAAACGTCGCGGCGTTTTACAAAGTATTGATGCGCAAGTAAAATATCAAATCATAAAAGCAATTGTACCATTATCCGAAATGTTTGGCTACGTAACATCCTTACGAACCATTACATCCGGAAGAGCAAGTTCGACAATGGAATTTTCACATTACGAAGTTTGCCCCAATAATGTAGCAGAAGCTGTTATTACAAAAATAAACGGATAATAAACCTAAGTTTAGACACGTAAAACATTTGCAAAGTGAACCAAAGGATTAGAATCAAATTAAAATCGTACGATCACAACCTGGTTGACAAATCAGCCGAAAAAATTGTGAAAACGGTGAAATTAACCGGTGCAGTAGTCAATGGACCCATACCGCTGCCATCGAACAAAAAGATTTACACGGTGTTGCGGTCTACATTTGTAAATAAAAAATCGCGCGAGCAATTCGAGCTAAGCACTTACAAACGTCTTCTCGATATTTACAGCTCTACAGCTAAAACCATTGATGCCTTGATGAAGCTAGAACTTCCCAGTGGTGTTGAAGTAGAAATCAAGATCTGATCTCAATCCGGTTTTTGAAAATTTTAAACAAAGAAAAAGTAACTTTTAATAGTTCAGAATAATGTCAGGAATTATTGGTAAGAAAATAGGGATGACAAGCATATTTGATGCCAATGGCAAAAATGTCGCTTGTACGGTTATCGAAGCCGGTCCTTGTGTTGTAACCCAGATCAGAACCAAAGAAACTGATGGTTACGAAGCACTACAGCTTGCTTTCGAAGACAAGAAGGAAAAGCATGCAACAAAAGCAGAAGTAGGACACTTCAAAAAAGCAGGTACTACGCCCAAAAAAGTTGTTGCAGAGTTTACCCGTTTTGAAGTGGAACACCGCAAATCATATGGCGACATATTGAAGGTTGATATTTTTGAAGAAGGCGAATTTATTGATGTAATTGGCATTACAAAGGGAAAAGGATTCCAAGGCGTTATGCGTCGCCACAACTTTGGCGGTGTAGGTGGTGTAACCCACGGTCAACACGACCGTTTGAGAGCCCCCGGTTCATTAGGAGCATCTTCGTACCCCAGCCGCGTATTCAAAGGCACTCGTATGGCTGGGCAAAAGGGAAGCGTCCGCGTGAAAGCGATCAATCTTCAAATTTTGAAAATTGTTCCTGAAAAAAATCTTATAGTAATTAAAGGTTCGGTTCCCGGGCCAAGTGGTTCATACGTAATTGTTGAGAGATGGAGCTAGTAGTATATAACATTAACGGTGAAAAAACAGCCAAAACTGCTACACTGAAAGACGATATCTTCAATGTAACACCAAATGATCACGCAATTTATTTGGATACCAAACAATATCTTGCGAATCAACGCCAAGGAACGCATAGTTCAAAAGAAAAGTCGCAATTGAGCGGCAGCACAAAGAAACTCAGAAAGCAAAAAGGCGGTGGCGGTGCACGTTTTGGTAGCATAAAATCTCCTTTGTTGCGCGGTGGAGCTCGCGTTTTTGGTCCACACCCACGCGATTACAGTTTTAAACTGAACAAAAAATTAAAACGTTTGGCTCGTATCTCCGCATTGAGTTATAAAGCCCAGGAAAATAACATTACCGTACTTGAAGATTTTACTTTCGAAACGCCCAAAACCAAAAATTTTGTAAGCATGTTGGAAAAACTTCAAGTAAAAGGACGCAGAACGTTGTTGGTGCTTCCGGCAGTTGATAACAATGTCATATTGTCGGCTCGCAATCTGGAATATTCCAAAGTAGTCCGCGCCTGTGATTTGAATACTTACGAAATTCTTCGTGCCAACAATTTGATTCTTGCCGAAGGATCGTTGAAAGAAATCGAAACCATTTTAGCAAACAATTAAAAACCGTAACCATTTTAAAAACATTAACCGATGGGAATTATCATCAGACCAATCATTACTGAGAAGATGACCGCACAAGGTGAAAAAGGTCGTTTCGGTTTTAGGGTTGACGTTCGCGCTAACAAAATTCAAATCAAAGAAGCGGTAGAAGCACTTTACACCGTAAAAGTTGATAGCGTAAACACCATCAATTATACCGGTAAAACCAAATCACGCAATACCAAAAGCGGAGTTTTGACAGGCAAACAAAACGCATTTAAAAAAGCTATTGTAACATTAGCAAAAGGCGATACTATTGATTTTTATAGCAATATCTAAAAATAATGGCTCTAAAGAAATTCAAACCAACCACACCCAGTCAGCGCTTTAAAGTTATCAGCGCATTCGACGATATTACAACAGGCACTCCCGAAAAAAGTTTGCTTGCTCCGAAAAAAAGAAGCGGAGGACGTAATAATCAAGGGAAAATGACCATGCGTTATGTAGGAGGTGGTCACAAGCAGCAATACCGTATTGTCGATTTCAAACGCGATAAAGACAATATCCCTGCAACTGTTAAAACCGTTGAATACGATCCAAACCGTACAGCACGTATTGCTTTGCTTCATTATGCCGATGGTGAAAAACGTTACATCATTGCGCCTCAAGGCTTAAAAGTGGGAATGACGCTTCTTTCGGGCCGTGGAGTTTCACCGGATTTGGGGAATACGCTTTATTTGAGCGAAATTCCTTTCGGTACCATGATTCACAACATTGAGTTACGTCCCGAGCAAGGAGCGAAAATTGTTCGCAGCGCCGGAGCATCCGCTCAATTGATGTCTCGTGATGGAAAGTATGCCGTAATCAAAATGCCTTCGGGAGAAACACGGTTGATTTTACAAGCATGCAAAGCCACTATAGGTATTGTGTCAAATGGCGACCATAGTTTGGAAGTTTCAGGGAAAGCCGGTCGTTCACGTTGGTTGGGACGTCGTCCCCGCACCCGTGCGGTTGTGATGAACCCGGTTGACCATCCGATGGGTGGAGGTGAAGGAAGAGCTACCGGAGGACATCCGCGCACACGCAAAGGAATCCCTGCAAAAGG
Source organism: Lentimicrobiaceae bacterium (assembly GCA_031550085.1). Classification (GTDB taxonomy): domain Bacteria; phylum Bacteroidota; class Bacteroidia; order Bacteroidales; family UBA4417; genus UBA4417. Next base: position 89,583 of record JAVBOY010000001.1, on the reverse strand, counting down.
ATATAAGACCCGTTCACGCACCAAGGATTCCAACAGATTAATCATCGAAAGAAGGAAAAAGTAATATAAGAAAACCATTACCATGAGCCGTTCACTAAAAAAAGGACCCTTCGTAGATTACAAGCTCGAAAAGAAAGTACTCGAGATGGTTGAAGGCAAGAAAAAAGTTGTTATTAAAACCTGGTCACGAGCATCAACAATAACCCCCGATTTTGTAGGGCAAACCATTGCAGTACATAATGGGAACAAATTTATCCCGGTTTATATAACCGAAAATATGGTAGGACATAAATTGGGAGAATTTTCGCCGACACGGATATTCAGAGGACATGCCGGTAATAAAGGTAAGAAGTAAAAAAGAATAAGCAACATGGGAGCAAGAAAACATAACGCAGCAGAAGCAAGAAAAGAAGCAAGCAAGAAGCTTTATTTCGCGAAGCTAAACAATTTCCCTTCGTCGCCAAGGAAAATGCGTCTCGTTGTAGACTTGGTAAGGGGAAAAAATGTTGAAATGGCATTGCACATTTTGAAGCATACGCCAAATCATGCCGCAATACCTTTGTATAAACTGATCAAGTCTGCTTTGGCAAACTGGCAAGCTAAAAATGAAGGCGTTCGCATGGAAGACAGCAATCTTTACATCAAAGAGGTTGCCGTAGATGGTGGCCGGATGATGAAGCGCGTAAACCCCGCCCCGCAAGGGAGAGCTTACCGGGTACGTAAACGTTCAAACCACGTGACCGTGTACCTGGATAGCAAAGTAGTAAAACAAGAAACTGAAGTAGTAACAAAATAATTAAGCAGCCTAATGGGACAAAAAACTAATCCAATCGGTAACAGATTAGGAATCATCAAAGGATGGGATTCTAACTGGTTTGGCGGCAAGAAATTTGAAAATAAATTAGTTGAAGACGATCAAATCCGTAAATACTTGAATGTTCGTTTGGCGAAAGCAGGAATTTCACGCATTTACATTGAGCGCACATTAAAACTTGTTACAGTTACTATTAATACGGCCCGCCCAGGAGTCATTATCGGAAAAGCCGGTTCGGAAGTTGACAAGCTGAAAGAAGAATTAAAAAAGATCACTGGGAAAGAAATCCAAATCAATATCAGTGAAATAAAACGCCCCGAATTGGATGCCATTATTGTTGGAGCAACCATCGCTCGCCAAATCGAAGGACGTATTTTGTACCGCCGTGCCGTGAAAACAGCGATTGCTTCTACCATGCGTATCGGAGCCGAAGGGATTAAAGTTCAGATTGGTGGTCGTTTAGGCGGGGCCGAAATTGCACGCCGCGAACAATTTAAAGAAGGACGCATTCCGTTGCATACACTTCGCGCCGATATTGATTATGCAATTTCAGAAGCGCATACAACTTACGGACGTATCGGAATCAAGGTTTGGATTTGTAAAGGTGAAATTTTTGGCAAATTGGATTTGAGTGCCGTTGCTGAAAATACAGCAAAAGACAAGAATCAATTTGCATCGAACAGACCATCACGTCAAGGAGGAAGAGACGACAGGGATTCGCGTCCCCGCGGAAATCGCCCCCCTCGCAAGAAGTAAGAGAAAGAACACGCTAAAGTCTAATTTTTATACGTAATAGTAATGTTACAGCCCAAGAAAACAAAATATAGAAGACACCAGAAAGGTAAAATGAAAGGCAACACCAAGCGCGGAGCTGAGCTTGCATTCGGATCTTTCGGTATCAAAACACTTGACGAATGTTGGATGACAGGTCGTCAAATAGAAGCAGCACGTCAGGCAATAACACGTTACATGAAGCGTGAAGGGCAATTGTGGATTCGTATATTTCCAGACAAACCCGTTACCAAAAAACCTGCTGAAGTGCGGATGGGTAAAGGGAAGGGAGCTCCTGAATATTTTGTAGCACGTATTAGCCCGGGACGCATTCTTTTTGAACTGGAAGGCGTATCACAAGAAGTGGCCAAAGAAGCGCTTCGCCTTGGAGCACAAAAACTTCCGGTACACACCAAGTATATTGTCCGTAGAGATTACGCCGAAGAATTGGCTTAAGATTTGGTGAGACCTAGAAAATACGTAACTTTGCAACCCGAAATTTGAAAAAGCAAAATGAAACAAGAAGTAATTCGTGAACTCTCGACTCAAGATTTAAATGAAAGGCTTGTAGAAGAGCGCAATCAATTAGCGAAATTAAGCATCAACCATGCGGTTTCTCCGATTGAAAATCCACAAAAAATTAAAGCTCAGCGTAGAACGGTGGCCCGCATTTTAACTGAAATGCGTAAACGTCAGCTTGAGTCGGCAAAAGCAAACGAAATTAAATAATTGCAAAACAATGGAAGAAAGAAACCTCAGAAAAGAGAAAACAGGCATTGTCGTAAGCAATAAGATGGACAAATCCATTGTTGTTGAGGTGGAACGGCGTGTTAAGCACCCCAAATATGGGAAATTTGTTAGAAAAACTTCCCGTTTTTGCGCCCACGACGAAAAGGATGAATGTGGTATTGGTGATACCGTGCGTATTGCAGAAACCCGTCCTCTTAGCAAAACAAAATGTTGGAGATTAGTTCAAATCATTGAGAAAGCTAAATAATTATGATACAACAAGAATCCAGACTTAAAGTTGCAGACAATAGCGGAGCCAAAGAAGTGTTATGTATTCGCGTACTTGGTGGAACTCGCAGGCGCTATGCTTCCATAGGCGATAAAATAGTAGTATCCATAAAAAGTGCTTTGCCTTCGGGAACGATGAAAAAAGGTACGGTTGCGAAAGCTGTGATCGTTCGCACCAAGAAAGAAGTTCGCCGCAATGATGGTTCCTACATCCGCTTTGATGATAATGCAGTTGTCATTCTAAACAATGCCGGTGAAATGGTTGGGACACGTATTTTCGGTCCGGTAGCTAGAGAATTGAGAGAAAAACAATACATGAAAATTGTTTCACTTGCACCCGAAGTGCTATAAAAAATTGAGACCATGAGTAAACTCCATATAAAAAAGGGTGACACCGTAAAAGTAGTTGCCGGAGATTCAAAAGGAAAAGTTGGGAAAGTTTTGGAAGTAAATATAGCTGATCAACGCGCAATGGTTGAAAATGCCAATATCGCATCGAAGCATTCCAAGCCCAATGCTAAAAATCCCAAAGGCGGTATCGTGAAACAAGAAATGGGAATTCACATTTCGAACCTGATGTTGGTTGGAAACAATGGAAAACCGACACGCATCCGTCGCCAAAAAGATACAAAAACAGGAAAATCAATACGTGTTTCCGTAAAAACAGGGGAGGTAATTAAATAATGAACTACACACCTCGATATAGGACCAAATATGCAGAAGAAGTTGTTCCCGCATTGAAAGAACAATTTCAATATAAAAACAACATGCAAGTTCCCAAGTTGGTGAAAATTTGCTTGAACCAGGGATTAGGAACCGCCATTGCAGATAAAAAGCTGCTTGAAGCAGGTATTACCGAAATGAGTTCGATCGCAGGCCAAAAAGCCGTTGCTACCAAGTCAAAGAAAGATATTTCGAACTTCAAACTCCGTAAAGGAATGCCGATTGGCGCACGTGTTACCCTGCGTGGCATTAAGATGTACGAGTTTTTGGATCGATTGATTTCGGTCTCCTTGCCACGGGTTCGCGACTTTCGCGGAATTAATGAAAAAGGTTTTGACGGACGTGGGAACTACACGATGGGTGTTACCGAGCAGATTATTTTCCCCGAAATCGCAATTGACAAGGTTTTGAAAATAAACGGGATGGATATCACCTTTGTGACCACTGCAAAAACAGACAAAGAGTGTCTGGCACTTTTGAAAGAATTTGGTTTACCATTCAAAAAATAATTGATTTAGAAGAATATGGCAAAAGAATCAATGAAAGCCCGCGAGGTAAAAAGACAAAAAATGGTAGCTAAGTATGCTGCCAAAAGAGCAGCATTAAAAGAAGCCGGTGATTACATCGCGTTGCAAAAATTACCCAAGAATGCTTCACCCGTACGTTTGCACAATCGTTGCAAAATTACAGGACGTCCCAAAGGATACATGCGTCAATTCGGTATTTCGCGTATCAATTTCCGCTTTATGGCTTTGGAAGGATTGATCCCGGGCGTAAAAAAAGCAAGCTGGTAGTAGAGTTAAGGAAAAAATAATTTACAATACAAAAAAATGTATACAGATCCGATTGCAGATTATCTGACAAGAATAAGGAATGCCGTGATGGCCAGCCACAGGGTTGTAGAAATTCCTGCATCTAAATTCAAAAAAGAAATCACCAAGATTCTTTTTGAAAAAGGATATATCCTCAATTACAAATTCGAAGAAGATGTAAGACCGGGGACCATCAAAATTGCTTTGAAATACCATCCGGTTACCAAGCAATCAGCTATTACCACGATTGATCGCGTTAGTAAGCCTGGTTTGCGCCGTTATGTCGGCTTCGGAAAATTACCTCGCGTGCTCAATGGCTTAGGAATTGCTATTGTTTCGACTTCGCGCGGTTTGATGACCGAAAAGGAAGCGAAAGATTTAGGAATCGGTGGAGAAGTTGTTTGTTATGTTAGCTAATAAATAGGAGGGAAGCAGTATGTCGAGAATAGGAAAATTACCCATAGCAATACCTGCCGGAGTTAAAATTGATGTTACCGACGGCAATTTGGTAACCGTAAAAGGAAAATTAGGCGAATTGACACAACAAGTCCATCCTGACTTGGAGTTGAAAATCGAAGGAGAACAGCTTGTAATCACTCGCCCGACCGATCAAAAGCAACACCGTTCGATGCATGGTTTGTACCGTGCCCTTTTATTCAACATGGTGAAAGGAGTGAACGAAGGCTTTACCATTCAACAAGAGTTAGTCGGAGTTGGATACAAAGCGCAAGCGACAGGAAACCTATTGGAATTATCATTGGGTTTTTCGCACAACTTGTTCTTTGAAATGCCCAAAGAAATTACGGTTGAAACACTTACCGAACGCGGTAAAAATCCGATTATCACGTTGAAATCGCACGACAAACAACTGATCGGCCAGGTGGCGGCGAAGATTCGTTCGTTCCGTAAGCCGGAGCCTTACAAAGGAAAAGGGATCAAGTTTGTTGGTGAAGTACTTAAACGGAAAGCCGGTAAATCAGCCTCTGATAAATAAACATTGAGAAAAATCTAAAACCACACATACAAAAATGGGTTTCAAGGTAAATAAAGAAGCAAGAAGACTCAAGATAAAACAAAGAGTTCGCAAAGTTGTAACCGGTTCGGTAGAACGTCCGCGTATGTCTGTATTTCGCAGCAATGCCGAAATCTACGTTCAATTAATAGACGATTTGACCGGAAAAACATTGGTTTCAGGTTCGTCACGTGTCAAAGGCATTGCCGATCAAAAAGTTACCAAAACAGAACAAGCTAAATTGGTAGGGAAGCTAATTGCCGAGCGTGCGCAAGAAGCCGGTATCAGCACAGTCGTTTTTGATCGTAACGGTTATTTATATCATGGTAGAGTAAAAGCTTTAGCAGAAGCAGCTCGCGAAGGTGGTCTTAAATTTTAAGGAAAATTATGGCAAACGTTAATATAAAAAGAGTCAAATCAAGCGAAATCGAATTAAAAGATCGTCTTGTAGCAGTTAACCGTGTTACCAAAGTAACCAAAGGAGGACGCGCTTTTACATTCTCGGCAATTGTTGTTGTCGGAAATGAAAGTGGAGTTGTGGGTTACGGCTTAGGAAAAGCAAACGAAGTACAAGCAGCTGTTTTAAAAGGAACAGAAGATGCAAAAAAGAATTTGATCCGTGTTCCGGTATTAAAAGGAACCATTCCTCACGAACAATACGGTAAATACGGTGGTGCATACGTTTTCATTAAGCCGGCGGCTCACGGAACCGGAGTTATTGCAGGGGGTGCTATGCGTGCTGTTTTGGAAAGCGTTGGCATAACCGACGTGCTGGCCAAATCAAAAGGATCGTCAAACCCGCACAGCGTTGTAAAAGCAACCATTGCAGCTTTGGCCGCATTGAAAGATCCCTATACGGTTGCACAACTGCGCGGTATTACAATTGACAAGGTGTTTAACGGTTAATATCCCTAAACGTACAAAAAATGAGAAAAGTCAGAATTACTCAGATAAAAAGCGGAATTAAACAACCGGAACGTCAAAAACGTACGCTGAAAGCTTTAGGTATCCGCAAAATGAATCATACGGTTGAAAAAGAAGTAACCCCTCAAATAGCAGGAATGATTCGTGCAATCAGTCATCTTCTTAAAATAGAAGAAATATAGTTTGTAAATAGATTTTTAGAAAGACATTTAGAATATGAATCTCAATAATCTTAAGCCGGCTGAAGGCTCAGTAAAAGCATCGAAACGCATTGGTCGTGGACAAGGTTCAGGACGCGGAGGCACATCCACCCGTGGACATAAAGGAGCGCAATCTCGTTCGGGGTATAGCCGTAAAATTGGATTTGAAGGTGGTCAAATGCCTTTATACCGCCGTGTTCCCAAAGGTGGTTTCAAAAATATCAACCGGATAGAATATAGCGGTATTAATGTGGATACCCTGCAAACCCTTGCAGAAACAAAAGGTCTGACAGCTATTACACCGGAAATTTTAAGACAAAACGGACTTCTTGGTAAAAAAGATTTACTGAAAATATTGGGAAGAGGAGAATTAAAAGCGACACTTCAGGTTGAGGCACACGCTTTTACAGCAAAAGCAAAGCAAGCGATTGAATCAGTTGGTGGAACAGCAACAAAACTATAAGGAATGAAACGGTTTATCCAAACACTACGTAACATATACAAAATCGAGGAGCTTCGTAAAAGAATTATCTATACGTTGGGAATCATTTTGTTGTATCGCCTCGGTTCTTACATCGTACTGCCCGGGGTCGATCCGAGCCAGTTGGAAGCTTTGCAAAGCCAAGGGAAGTCGGGTTTATTAGGATTGTTAAACATGTTTTCCGGTGGAGCATTTAGCCATGCCTCCATCTTTGCTTTGGGAATCATGCCGTATATCTCGGCATCCATTGTAGTACAGTTGTTGGGGATGGCCATTCCGTATTTCCAAAAATTGCAAAAAGAAGGAGAAAGCGGACGCAAAAAGATGAATCAAATCACGCGTTACCTGACCATCATTGTAACAGCGCTTCAAGCACCCGCTTACATTGCAAACATGATTTCACAATTACCGGCTCAAGCCATTACGCCTTTTGACCCTGCAATTGCGAATCCTTCTACGTTCTTTTGGGTTTCATCCGTTGTTATTCTGGTATCCGGTACCATGTTCGTAATGTGGTTGGGAGAACGGATTACCGATAAAGGATTGGGTAATGGAATCTCGTTGATTATCATGGTAGGTATCATGGCTCGTTTGCCCTTCGCATTATTTGGAGAATTTTTGGCCCGTATGGAGCAAGCCGGAGGCGGATTGGTATATTTCATCGTGGAGTTGGTCATTTTGGTATTTGTTATTTTGTTGTGTATTTTGCTCGTTCAAGGTACGCGACGCATACCGGTTCAATATGCGAAAAGAATTGTGGGGAACAAGCAATACGGCGGAGCCCGTCAGTATGTTCCGTTGAAGGTAAATATGGCAGGAGTTATGCCGATCATTTTTGCCCAAGCCATCATGTTCTTCCCGCTGACATTGGCAGGATTTGCGAAAAGCGAAACGTTAAGCGGTTTCATGAGAACTTTTACAGACATCAATAGCTTCTGGTATAATTTTGTTTTTGCATTCCTGATCATTATTTTCACTTATTTCTATACGGCTATCACGGTGAACCCGAATCAAATGGCCGAAGACCTGAAGAAAAATAATGGATTTATACCCGGCGTAAAACCCGGTAAACGTACAGCCGAATTTATTGACCAGGTTTTGTCGCGGATCACGCTGCCTGGATCCATCTTTTTGGCACTGGTAGCTGTTATGCCGGCAATTGTTCGTATGACGGGAGTTAGCACGCAATTTGCACAATTCTACGGAGGAACCTCCTTACTGATCTTGGTGGGTGTTGTTTTGGACACCTTGCAGCAAATTGAAAGCCATCTGTTGATGCGCCACTATGAAGGTTTAACAAAGAGCGGGCGTATCAAAGGCCGTACAGCAGTTCCGACATCATACTAAAGGAGTGGTTGTATCATGACCTACGTTAAAACCGAAGAAGAAATAAATAGAATACGAGAAAGTTCTTTGCTTGTTGGGAAAACAATAGCGGAAGTTGCAAAAGCGCTGAAAGCCGGAGTAACGACCAAATCGCTGGATGCACTGGCGGAAGCCTTTATCCGTGACCATAAAGCCGAACCCGGCTTCAAAGGATATAACGGCTTCCCTGCTACGCTCTGCATTTCGATTAACGACGTGGTTGTGCATGGCATTCCGGGCGATCGGGAAATTAAAGATGGAGATTTGGTGTCCATCGACTGCGGTACTCTATTGAATGGATACTATGGCGATTCGGCCTTTTCGTTCGGAGTGGGAAATATTTCGGATACGGTAAAAAGCCTGCTGAAAGTAACCAAAGATTCCCTTTATATCGGAATTGAGCAGGCGATCGAGGGAAAGCGGATTGGGGATATTGGTTTTGCAATTCAAACATACGTTGAAAATTATGGTTTTTCGGTAGTGCGGGAATTGGTCGGGCATGGATTGGGAAAAAATCTGCACGAACCCCCGGAAGTTCCGAATTATGGAAAACGCGGGACAAAAGCCCAGTTAGTCGAAGGAATGGTTTTATGTATAGAGCCGATGATCAATCAAGGGGTTTACAAGGTAACGCAAGATTACGACGGCTGGACCATTCGAACCCAGGACCGGAAACTGTCGGCGCATTTTGAACACGCTGTTGTTGTGAGAAAGGGAAAAGCAGAAATTTTATCAAGTTTTGAAGAAATCGAAAAAGTAAATAATAATAACATACACATTACAAAATAAACATGGCAAAACAATTGGTTATAGAACAGGATGGAACTGTCATAGAATCTCTTGGCAATGCAATGTTTCGTGTAGAACTGGAAAACGGCCATGTAATCATAGCACACATATCGGGGAAAATGCGAATGCATTATATCCGGATATTGCCCGGCGACAAAGTAAAATTGGAAATGTCGCCCTATGATTTGAGCAAAGGCAGGATTATTTTCCGATACAAGTAAAAAAGAATTAAATACGAAAAAATAACAAGTTCAAGCAATGAAAGTTAGAGCATCCGTAAAGAAAAGAACACCCGATTGTAAGGTGGTTCGTCGAAAAGGTAGGATTTATATTATCAATAAGAAAAATCCTAAATACAAACAAAGACAAGGCTAATCTCATTGTTAATTTAAAGCAATCATAAATATATGGCACGTATTGCTGGTATTGACTTACCAAAGAATAAAAGAGGCGAAATAGGTTTGACCTACATTTATGGGTTAGGGCGTAGCTCTGCTCAAAAGATTTTGACCGAAGCCGGTGTGGATTGGAACAAAAAAGTTCAAGAGTGGACGGACGATGAGCAAAATGCAATTCGTACCATCATTGGCGATAAGTACAAAGTAGAAGGAACCTTACGTTCGGAAGTTCAATTGAACATCAAACGGTTAATGGATATCGGTTGTTACCGGGGGATCCGTCATCGCTTGGGATTGCCTTTGCGTGGGCAAAGCACCAAGAACAATGCCCGCACGCGTAAGGGAAGAAAGAAAACCGTTGCAAACAAGAAAAAAGCAACCAAATAGTAAATAGTTGAAGTTTTATATACTATGGCAAAAACCGTTAAAGTTTCAAAGAAAAAAGTTGTAAAAGTAGAAGCTCTTGGAAGGGCCTATGTAAGTGCATCTTTTAATAACATTATCATTTCCCTTACCAACAATGCGGGTCAGGTAATTTCTTGGGCATCGGCAGGTAAAATGGGCTTCCGTGGTTCGAAAAAGAACACGCCATATGCTGCGCAAATGGCTGCTCAAGACTGTGCAAAAGTAGCTTTTGACATGGGGCTACGTAAAGTGAAAGTCTTTGTAAAAGGCCCGGGTGCCGGTAGGGAATCTGCGATTCGTACGTTGCATGGTGCCGGAATTGAGGTAGCGGAAATTCAAGACGTTACGCCACTTCCGCACAATGGTTGCCGTCCGCCCAAACGCAGAAGAGTATAGAAATAATCCGGAAGAAATAAAATCAGTATTAATAAACATAGCGTAAGCTTTATGGCTCGATATATTGGACCGAAAACAAAAATAGCTCGTAAATTCAAAGAGGCTATTTATGGACCTGACAAAACCTTTGAAAAAAAGAATTATCCTCCGGGAATGCATGGAAACAAACGCCGTCGCAAAACCAGCGAGTATGGAATCCAGCTTCAGGAAAAACAAAAAGCGAAATATACCTACGGTATTCTGGAACGCCAGTTCAGGAACACCTTTTTGAAGGCTGCCCGCAAAAAAGGAATTACCGGACAAATTTTGCTTCAGTTAATCGAAGCCCGTTTGGATAATGTTGTTTACCGTTTGGGCATTGCACCCACACGTGACGCAGCACGTCAACTGGTTGGCCACCGCCACATCACGGTTAACGGGTCTATCGTAAACATTCCTTCCTACGAATTGCGTTCTGGCGACATTATTGCTGTTCGCGAACGTTCGAAATCGTTGGAAGTAATTCAAAATTCGGTGAGCGGCCGCGGAAGCAAATATTCATGGTTGGAGTGGGATGCCGCTACCATGACCGGAAAGTTCATGAATATGCCCGAGCGTGAAGAAATTCCCGAAAATATTAAAGAACAGCTTATCGTCGAATTGTATTCGAAATAATAATTAACTGTATCATTTCATTAACTCAAAAAAGTTTTTATGGCCATATTAGCATTCCAAAAACCCGATAAGGTTAATATGATACAGGCCGACGAGACCTTTGGAATTTTTGAATTCCGACCTCTTGAGCCCGGCTTCGGTATCACAATTGGCAATGCCCTGCGGCGGATCTTGTTATCCTCGCTGGAAGGGTTTGCAATTACATCTGTACGTATTGAAGGCGTTGAGCATGAATTTTCTTCCATTCGGGGCGTTGTTGAGGATGTAACAGACATTATTCTGAATTTGAAAAAAGTCCGTTTCCGTCAGCAAATTGAAAACGAAGACAGCGAAACAATACGCTTTACCCTGTCCGGAAAAGAAGTTTTGACGGCAAATGAAATTTCAAAACACCTTACCTCTTTTCAAGTATTGAATCCCGATGTCGAGATTTGCCATATGGAGCCTTCCGTTAAATTGAATATAGAACTGACGATCGGCAAAGGCAGAGGATATGTTCCGGCGGAAGAAAATAAAGTTGCCCATGCTCCGCTGGGAACCATTTTTATGGATTCAATCCATACTCCGATTAAGAATGTAAAGTTTGTCATAGAGCCTTTCCGTGTGGAACAAAAAACGGACTATGATAAATTGGTTTTTGAAATAAAAACCGACGGTTCTATTCACCCGAAGGATGCATTGAAAGAAGCTGCAAAGATTTTAATTCACCACTTTATGCTGTTCAGTGATGAAAAAATCATCATTGAGACTGAAGAAAAGGTTACTTCCGAAGAGTTTGACGAAACTACTTTGCACTTGCGCCAACTTTTGAAAAGCAAGTTAACGGATATGGATTTGTCGGTTCGCGCTTTGAACTGCTTGAAAGCAGCTGAAGTAGAAACCTTGGGTGAATTGGTTGCTTTTAACAAAGGGGACTTATTAAAATTCAGGAATTTCGGTAAGAAATCACTGACGGAACTCGAAGACCTTGTAAAGAGTAAAGGCTTGGAGTTCGGTATGAATGTTGCAAAATATAAATTAGATAAGGAATAAGTGCAATGAGACACAGAAATGCGATAAACCATTTAGGACGTAAAAATGCGCACCGCGAAGCCATGCTCGCTAATATGGCATGCTCGTTAATCAAGCACAAGCGGATCAATACCACGCTTGCCAAAGCAAAAGTTTTACGTACATACATTGAACCGCTGATTACCAAAGCAAAAAACGATAGTACCCACTCACGCCGGACGGTTTTCAGTTACCTGCAAGATAAATATGCGGTGACCGAACTTTTCCGTGAAATTTCCGTTAAAGTAGCCGAAAGGCCCGGTGGATACACCCGGATCTTAAAAACCGGTTTTCGTTTGGGGGATAATGCCGAAATGTGCATGATCGAATTGGTTGATTACAACGAAAACTTGTTGGCCGCTAAGGACTCCAAAGCAGCGAAGAAAACAGCCCGCCGCCGCTCTACGAAAAAAACGACTGAGGCTCCCGTTCAAGCGGAAGCCAAGGAAGCCAAACCTAAAAAAGCCAAAGAGCCCAAGCCGGTTGTAGAAGAACCCCAACCGGAAGAAGTAAAAGACGAAGCAGTGGAACAACCTTCCGAGGAGCAGGCTTCTGAAGAAAAAGCAGAATAGTAAAATAGCATTTGAAATACCAAACGAAAGGATAAAGTCGTTAAAGAACTTTATCCTTTTCTTTCTTTTAGCAAAAAAAATAATTATACCAATTAAAAATACATACTTATGAGCCAAATAATTTCGATTACAGGTCGTCAGATACTCGATTCCCGTGGGAATCCGACAGTTGAAGTAGATGTTTTGACATCGAACGGAATCATGGGGCGTGCGGCAGTCCCTTCGGGCGCTTCAACCGGAGTTCACGAAGCATGCGAATTACGCGACGGCGACAAAAAAACATATCTGGGGAAAGGCGTTTTAAAAGCCGTTCAAAACGTGAGTAAGGTGATTGCCGAAGAATTAAAGGGCATGTTTGTTTCCGATCAAAACGAAATCGATGCCCGCATGATTGCCCTGGACGGAACACCGAACAAATCCAATCTGGGAGCCAATGCCATTTTAGGCGTCTCGTTGGCATGCGCCAATGCAGCAGCCCAGGAATCCGGACAATACTTGTACCGATATGTCGGCGGCGTGAATGCCAATACCTTACCCATTCCGATGATGAACATCATCAATGGCGGATCCCATGCCGATAACAGCATCGACTTTCAAGAGTTTATGATTATGCCGGTGGGCGCTCCTACATTTAGCGAAGCCTTACGCATGGGTGCCGAAGTATTTCACAGTTTGAAATCCGTATTGAAAAATGCCGGTTATAGCACCAACGTCGGTGACGAAGGCGGATTTGCTCCTAATTTGAAAAGCAACGAAGAAGCCGTTCAAGTGATTCTTCAGGCCATTGAAGGCGCCGGTTATAAACCCGGTGTGGACGTATTTATGGCGCTGGATCCCGCATCGAGCGAGTATTATTTGACCGACGAAAAAGTATATCATTTGAAAAAATCGACCGGCGAAAAACTGACTCCGGCGCAAATGGTAGACTATTGGAAAAACTGGGTAAGCAAATACCCCATTATCAGCATTGAAGACGGAATGGCCGAAGACGATTGGGACGGATGGAAGCTGTTGACCGATACCATCGGGCAAAAATGCCAATTGGTCGGCGATGATTTGTTTGTAACCAATGTAAAACGCTTGCAAATGGGCATTGACCGGAAAGTGGCCAATTCGATTCTCGTAAAAGTCAATCAGATCGGATCGTTGACCGAAACCATCGATTCCGTGAATCTGGCATACCGCAACGGATATACGGCCATCATGAGCCACCGTTCGGGCGAAACCGAAGATACGACCATTGCCGATTTAGCGGTTGCTTTAAATACGGGTTTGATCAAAACCGGTTCGGCAAGCCGTACTGACCGTATTGCAAAATACAACCAATTGCTTCGTATTGAAGAATCGTTAGGTGCTACGGCAAAATATTTAGGAAAAGACTTTAAATACGCAAAGTAAGTAAGATTTGGATCGAGCAAACAATTGAAAAATTGTTTGCGGAAAAAATAAGGCCTCCTGCGATGGATTTGCAGGAGGCCTTTGTGTTTTTAGGCTATCTTTTCGTTCACCACGTCCAAGATTTCCGTTTCTTGTGCAATGGCTTGATTTAGGATAGTTTCCGCTTCTGCCAGGATTTTATCGACGAAAGCTTTGTCTTTCAAGGAAGATGCGTTAATTTTTACATTCAGATAAGCGCCGATCACGGCGGAACGTGCCGCCAAGGCTCCTACGCCCGCATCGGTTACCGAATTGGGATTTCCGATATTTGCCATAGCGCGGATGATTTCAAAACTTTCGAACGATTTTTTCATCACTCGGAATGGAATTTCGATGGCGTATTTTGTCGCATTTTGAATGGCTTCATCGCGGGCGGCCTTTTCGGCATCGGTTGATTTGGGCAAACCGAAAGCATCCATAATATAGTTGAAGGCGCGGGTATCCTCATCCACTAGGTATAATAATTCGGCTTTCAGCTTTTGACCCTTTTCAGCCCAGGCGCCGAATTCTTCCCAACGCTCATCCCAACCGGCTTTATGGCTCGAGAGATTGGCAACCATGGCCGCCAGCGATACACCCATGGCGCCCATGGTCGCAGCGACCGAACCGCCGCCCGGGGCAGGGGACTCCGAAGCGGTTTCATCACAAAATCCTTCCACCGTAAGGCTTACCAGTTTCTTATCGGCAGGATTTTCCAATAAATACTCGATGATTTTTTCTTTGGGATTAAAGGGTTTCAGATCATCCAGGCCCATCGATTTTACGGCGATTTTTATCAATTCCTCATCCGATACGCCGATCGACCGTTTTTGCTTTTGAAGGAAATATTTCCCCGCATCCAGCATCGCTTTGAGCGGGATCAATCCCACCAACTCGGAACCCGAAACGCGCATGCCGCGCTCCTGAGCTTTTTTACAAGCCTCTTCAAAACAAACGTGAACCGGTGTCATGCTGATATTGGTTAAATTTACCGATACCTGGGCTATTCCATACTCTTCGATATACCACCCGATGGCTTTGCATGCTTTTAACGAACCGGGAACATTCACCGGATTTCCGTTTGCATCTTTCACAATTTTTCCGGTAATGGAGTTCCCTTCGCGCAGAGGGCGCCCTTTTTCCCGGATATCGAAAGCCACGGCATTGGCGCGGCGCACCGAGGTCGTATTTAAATTGACGTTGTAGGCAACCAAAAAATCACGCGCTCCGACGGCAGTGGCTCCGGTGGTAGCAACCCGTTCATTAAATCCGGCGGGGCCGAAATCGGGTTTCCAGTGCGGATCTACCAATTTTTTAGGCAATCCTTCATATTCGCCCGAACGGTTGTTGGCCAGATTACGGCGCTCCTCGATGAAAGCGGCATTTTCATAACAATAAATAGGAATTCCCAATTCCTCGCCGAGCCGCTTTGCCAATTTACGCGCATATTCGGCGGTTTCTTCCATCGAAATGCCGGCAATAGGGATCAGCGGACATACATCGGTCGCTCCGAAACGCGGATGCTCCCCTTTGTGATGGCGCATATCAATTACTTCGGCCGCTTTTTTTACCGCCTGAAAAGCGGCTTCCACCACGCAGTCGGGTGTGCCTACAAACGTAACCACGGTCCGGTTGGTCGCTTTGCCCGGATCTACATCCAGCAAACGCACGCCTTCGCACGCCTCGATCCGGTCGGTAATTTGTTTGATAACATTCATATCGCGTCCTTCGCTAAAATTAGGAACGCACTCGATCAATTGTTTCATGTTATTTTTAGTTTATTGGATTCTCTGAAAAGAACGTTTGGAGCTGTTTTTTTCCAAAACACAGGCAAAAGTACATAGTTTTCGGGAGGCAAAAAAGAATCTGCGAAAAACTCCCCAGACGCCCACTTCCCCAATGGAATTTCCAAGGCCCTTTCACCGGAAAGCGAGAGAATTATTTAGTAACGAGTGACGGGAGGTGAATTACGGGTTAATTGAAAGTTGAAAATGGAGAATTGAAAGTGGGCTTTTTTATGGCAAGAAAACAAACAACAAAAAACGAACAACAACCCTTTTACCCTGCACCATGTACCCTGCACCCTTCACTGTTCACGTTTCACCCTATGCGATTACAATAGTATATTATTCGATTAGATTATCGTATTCGATAAAAGCCAAGCATACCAACCCTTTTCTCGATTTACACAACTTCCCCGATTTCACCCTTTACCCTGCGCCATGTACCTTGAACCCTTAAGCCCCTTCACTGTTCACGCTTCACCGTTCACAAATAAACAATTCAACAGTTCAACGATTCAACACCTCAACACCCTCTTAAAAACATCTTTTTTAGTAACTTTCCGATTTATAGTTTGTTATATCCCGGTTCAGGCAATTTGCATCGATGCGTTCCATAGATCCGGTTCTTTCTATATCAAACCTTATTCTATCGATTCCAACGATGACTGATCCCTGTGCCCGTCGCCCGGTTCCCCCGGATGGAAAATACTTCCGGCCAACCGGCCCCGGCTTTTAATTCTACCCAATTATTGACCCTTAAAAAAAAAATTATGGCAACATTGCTCCATAAAATCAAAGCGTACCTGTACGACAACCAATTAACCGACGACCCCAACGACTTTTCGGCCCGGGTAGCTTCGGAACGATCCCTCAACATCCGTCAAATTTGCGATTCGGCGGCGAACCGAGGCGGGGCCGATGTATCGGCTGCTTCCATGCAGCATGCGGCGGAACTGTTTTTCAAAGAAATGGCCTATCAATTGTGCGACGGTTTTTCGGTAAACACCGGCTACTTTACGGCAGCCCCCCTGATCCGGGGCGTGTTCAACAGCCCCACAGAAACGTTTCAGCCCGACAAACACACCCTGCTTTTCCAGTTTAACCAGGGCGAGGCTTTGCGCAAGGAAATCCCCGGCATCGAAGTACAGCTGATGGGCGTGGCCGAGAGCGGCCTATCCATCCTGCAGGTTACCGATGTAAAGAGCGGCACCGTAAACGACCTGCTGACTCCCAACCGCAACCTGAAAATTAACGGCCACAAGCTGAAAATTGCCGGCGACCACCCGGCCAACGGCGTGTATTTTGTAAACCAGGCCGGCGGCGGGCGTACCCCTGTGGATCCGTCCGACCTCGTGACCAACAACCCTGCGGAGCTGATCGTGGTGATTCCGTTGCTGTCCGCAGGAACGTATAAATTGGAAATTACCACCCAATATGCGATAAGTTCCCTGCTGAAGGAACCCCGCACGGCGGTGTTCGATAAAATTCTAACCGTAAGCTGAACCGGATTTTAATTCCGGATTGAAAAGCCTTTTGGACGGTAAGCCAAAAGGCTTTTTTTTTGGAAACATAAAGGGTCTTTATCCGGGAACATAAAGGGTCTTTATCCGGGAACATAAAGGGTCTTTATCCGGGAACATAAAAGGTCTTTATCCGGGAACATAAAGGGTCTTTATCCGGGAAGCGAGAGAATTATTTAGTAACGAGTGACGAGAGGCGAATTACGGGTTAATTGAAAGTTGAAAATGAAAAATTGAAAGCAGGTTTAGATAAAAGTAAATAAGTTGACAGAAAACCTCAGCGGAACTCAGTGAACTCTCAGTGTAATTTCTTAGTTAACAGGTTTACGGGTAACAAGTTTACCGTTCACCTTGAACCCGTTCACGCTTCACTGTTCACCCTTCACCCAATAAACAATTCAACACCTCAACGATTCAACAATTCAACAAATTTAAATCATTTCCCTTTTTTTCTTCCGGCTGTAGGATCGGATCCTAAAACTTTAATATATTTGGCCCCTGGAAATTTATGATTCTTTTACATAGTAAGGAAATTCAAAGTAAGCAAATCATTGATACACAAAAACAACCCCATGAAAAAACTAATCCTTTTCGCATTCGCCCTGTATGCGCTAAACCTGTGGGCACAAGAGTCCAAAGCCGTCACGCCTCCCTACGTTAAAAAAGTTTCGATCAAATACGATGCCTCCGGCAACCGGATCGAACGGACAGATGGCAACATTTCGGTAAACCCCGGAGATCCCGGAAACCCCAACAATCCCAACGGAGGCGATCCCGGCGGCGGCCAGGCATTCCTTACCTACCAAGGCCAAAACGAAAGTGTAAAAATCTATCCCAACCCCGCCGCCGACCGCCTTTGTGTCGACATTCCCCCCTCGGATGAAACCCTGCAAGGCGAACTGCTGCTGTACAACCAGCAAGGCCAGATCATTTACCGCAAGCAAGTGCTTTCCGGCAGCAACCATATCCTCGACCTCGACGACCAACCCAAAGGAACCTATTTCCTGAAGCTAAAACTCGGAGTCCTAACCATCAGTAGAACCATTATCAAGAATTAATTGAAAATTGAAAGTGGAAAATTGAAAATAGGTTTGGTGACGGGTAACGTGTGACGAGAGGCGAATTACGAGTTAATTGAAAATTGAAAGTGGAAAATTGAAAATGTTTTAGTAAACAGGTTGACGAGTATACAAGATACAAGTTAACGAGTAGACTATAAAACGATTTTTTTTAAATTGAAAATGGAGAATTGAAATTTGAAAACGACATTAGTAGACAAGTTGACAGAAAACTATCCCCCGCTTGCGGGGGTGCCCGTAAGGGCGGGGGTGTAAAACAGTAAACGAGTTTTTTTCAATTGAAAATGGAGAATTGAAAGTGGACTTTTTTATGGCAAGTAAACAAACAACAAAAAACGAACAACAATCTTTGCACCGTTCACCTTGCACCATGTACCTTGAACCCTTAAGCCACTTCACTGTTCACGCTTCACAATTCAACAACTCAACGATTCAACAATTAAACACCTCAACAACCCCCTCTCCCTTCACCCTATGCGATTACAATAGAATAATATTAGATTAAATTATCATAGTTGGCAAAATCAAGTATATCAACCATTTCCCCGATTTCCTCATTTTCCCCTGTTTCCCCATAAACAATTCAACAGTTCAACACCTCAACAATTCAACAACCTTTCACAATAAAAACCAACATGAAAAAAATTTACCTATTCCTTACACTATCCCTACTCTTAACAACCCTCTACGCTCAAATCAACACCACCTTACCCGTCGGCTCCATCCCCGGGAGCGCCGATGTATCCCATACCGGAGCCGCCACCTACACCATCCCCATTGAAGTCCCGGTCGGAAGCCAGGGCCTGCAACCCAACCTGGCCATCAGTTACAACAGCCAGGGCGGAAACACCCTAATGGGGCGCGGCTGGAACCTCTCCGGTATTTCCTGCATTACCCGCGAAGGCAAAAACCTCAAATACGACGGCGTCAGAACCGCCGTAAATATGGATTTAACCGACTGCTTTGCCCTGGACGGGCAACGCCTGCTGATAAAATCCGACGGAAGCTATTCCCCCTGCGAAGAAGACTTCTCTAAAATAACCGCCAAATACAACGCCAGCGGCAACGGCAACCTGGAATGGTTCGAAGTCCGCACCAAAGACGGCCGGACCCTCGAGTACGGCAAAGAGAACTACTCCCGGCTCGAAATTTCGAATACCCCGCAAACCGCCTACAAATGGTACCTCAGCAAAGTCACCGACGCCAACGGCAATACCATGACCTATACGTACAATTCGTACGGAAGCACCTGGGACCGCATGTTGTCGGAAATCGAATACACCACCCGCCAAACGCAGGGAGGAACATCCGGCCCGGAACAGAAGATCCGGATCCGGTTTACCTATGTCACCAACGACACCATCCCCCATACCTATTACGTGGCAGGCAAAAGCCTTACAATCGGCCACCTGCTCACAAGCATCACCATCCAGGATCTCAACGGAAACGCCGTGAATCCCCCGGAGGATGCCGTAGCAGCTTCGGGACCCCTGAGAACCTATGAATTCCAATACAAGAATGTATTCAAGCTATACGACAGCAGCGGACTGTACCTGCAATTATCCAAAGTAACACTCACCGGCAGCGACGGCATCGCCCTGAATACGACCAATTTTACCTATTACGAACCATCCAGCAGCTTCGCAAGCCAGAGTCACCAAGGTGCGGGAGCCGGATATTTCGACCGGAACGACGCCAACTACGGCACCGACTTCAACGGGGACGGGCGGGACGACCTGATCGACCGGAACGGCTGGGTTTATGCAAACGGCCCGCTGTATAAGCCCGGTGAAGACCCGGCTCCGGTCCAGGTTTCCGGTTATTCGGGCGGCCAGACTTTTGCCGGCGCTTTTGCCGATATCAACGGCGATGGCAACGCCGATTTCCTGGGAGTGGAGTATTATACCGACTATACAAACCAGCAGGGCCCCAGCAGTTTAATGCGGATCTACCTGTGCCGGGCCCGGTGGGACGGGAAGAAATTCATGGAACGGGAATACATCACCGGGAATCTCATTCCGGTCATCCTTAACCGGGACGTGACCATCGATGTGGGCGATTTTAACGGCGACGGCTATCCCGATTTCTGGGTTCAATGCCGGAATCCGGTGAACTACTTTGTAAGGCATTTTATCGTATACGGTTCCGGTATTTTGATACCATATGAGGAAACCCGTACGGATATGACCCTGTACGGCAATTATACGGTCGATATCGAAGGCGACGGCACCCGCCAAATGTTTTTTCCCGAAGCAAAAAAATTCCTCAGGGTAAAAAAAGACCCGTACATCGGATACTATGTAGAGGAAGAATCCTTGAACCTGGTGGATGCCAACGGCATACGGGCCGATTTGCGCCATTCGTTCCCGGGCGATTTCAACGGCGACGGGAAAACCGACCTGTTGGCCTATTACGGCAACCAATGGCATTTGTTCCATTCCAACGGCAGGGAATGGAAGGAGTATTCCAGGCCTACCGGCATGTTGTTTACAGCGCCGGACCTGTCGGGACAAAATGCCCCTTATTCTTATGTTATGGATATCAATTCCGACGGCATGGACGATTTTATCCAGTTGAATGTTCGCGACAACTGGATTTCCGTCCAAGCCTTTTTAAGCGACGGGAACAATTTCAGGAAAAAGTTGTACCACAATGAACAAATAAATGCCCACGTTTCAATGCAATCATTGGAGGCCCTGAACCCCGGAGACTACAACGGCGACGGGCTGATGGAATTTTTCTGCAAGATTAAAACCGTAACCGGAGGGACGGATTACATCTATTTCAACCCGTTCCAGCTGGATAAAAAACCCCTGCTGGCCTCGGTGGAAGACGGCATGGGGCGGATGGCGAAATTCGACTATTGCATGCTGGCGCAAAATAACATTTACCGGAATACCAAAGATGCCGACCGTAGTTACGGATTCGGATATAGCTTTCAAACCAACGCCTGCGTGGCCAAATCCCTCAAAACCTCCAACGGCTTGGGCGGCTTTCATGAAAAAACAGTCCTCTACCTGAACGGGCTGCTCTCTCATCTGTATGGCGGATTTTTAGGCTTCCAGGAAGTCCGGTCGACCGACCAGTCTACCCGGATAAAAACCCTGGACGGTTATGCTTACCCCGTTACCAGCCCTTATCCGGCTTATTTACGGGTCTATTATTCGCCCGGTTGCGGAAAAGAAATACTACCGGGTCAAGACTGGGATACGTGCAGTCACAATGACGAGCTGCTGAGGCTGACAACCTACCGGTATCGTACCCGTAAATTTGGAAACAAAGCGGAATTCCATTACCCGGATACGATTTACGCTATCGATTACCTTACGTCCGACTACTCGGTCGCCGGCTACGCTTACGACACGGATAACGGGAATGTAACTTACCAGATGTCCGCAGGAACCGGCGGCAGGCAAACCATTACCACCGAAACCAGGAACACCTATTTATCCTACGGGAACTACGGTATCAAAAACAAGCTGACCCAGCAGGTCACATCCAAAAGCTACGACAGACATGATATGGTTGCCTATTACGATACCGTCTATTCCTATGACACCCGGGGAAATCTAATCCAGAAACGATACCACCGGGACACTACCCGATACGTCCTCAACGGCATGGGTTTGCCGGTCAAAGTAACCCAAACCGCGCTTGGGCTTCCCAATCGTTACAGCGACATTGCTTACGACGGCCGGGGCCGTTTTGTGACCCAAATCACCGATATGAACGGCTTGTCCACGCAAAGTAGTTACGGGCCTTTTGGAAACCTCCTTCAAACCGTCGATCCCCGGGGCAATAAAACCAGCTACGGGTACGACGGCTTCGGGCGTTTGACCTGGACATCGACTCCCGTCGGCACCACCCGGACCGCCCTGTACTGGAGCAACGGCGGCGGGCCTGCAAACACCGTTTACTTTTCCGTTACCGAGGGCGACAACCGGCCCCCGGTAACGGTGTACTACGATTTGCTGGGGCGCGAACTCCGTTCCGTGACCCTCGACTTCCAAAAACGGGAAATCTTTGTAGACAAAGAATACGATGCCCAAGGCCGGCTTTACCGCCAAAGCCGCCCCTATTTCCAATCGGATGACCAGCGCTGGACTACCTACACCTATGATATTTACGGCAGGCCCGTGGAGGTCAACGACCACGGCATGGCCACCACCACCCGGTACAATCATTTCCGCCATGTGGTCATTACCCGTCCCGACGGCACCAGCCTGAGCAAAACCACCAATGCGCTGGGGCAACCCCTGAGCTGTACCGATGACAACGGCAATACCATCACGTACTCTTACCATGGCAGCGGCCAACCCGATACCATTACGGTGGCGGGCGTGGCCACCACCATGGAATACGCAGGATATGGCTACCGACAATCCAAACTCACCGACCCCAATGCCGGAACGACCACTTACGAATACAACAACTATGGCGAATTGATCAAGCAAACCGACGCCCGGGGGCATATCACCCAAATGGGGTACCTTACAGACGGCCGCCTCAGTTCTAAAACCACCACCGAGGGAACTTACAACTATACATACTACACCTCCGGCATTTCCAAGACCCTGCTCCAACGCGAAACCGCCCCCTCGGGCGCTTATTTCGAATACGAATACGACGAGCTGGGGCGCCAGACCCGGGTGACCCAATCCGAACCCGCACTGGCGTATCCGTATACAACGTCCTACATCTATGACGACTACGGAAACCTCTCCGAAACCTATTTCCCGACGAATTTAGGTATTCACAACCGGTACGACGATTACGGGTTCGGATATCTGGTTGAAAAGTACAAAT
Organism: Lentimicrobiaceae bacterium; assembly: GCA_031550085.1. Lineage (GTDB taxonomy): Bacteria > Bacteroidota > Bacteroidia > Bacteroidales > UBA4417 > UBA4417. Next base: position 66,595 of record JAVBOY010000001.1, on the reverse strand, counting down.
GGATCCCCAATGCCGAAGGAGAGCTGTCATCGATCTGGCTGTTGGAGGAAACAAACGCCCTGGGGCAGGTCACAAAATGGACGGCCGGCAACAGCGGGCTGCAGCCCACCCGCACCTACGATTCCTATGATATGCTCAGCAGCATCCGTTGCGGCAATGTGCAAAACATGTCTTACAGTTTCCGTCGCCAGAACGGCAACCTGGAAGTACGTACCAACCACATCCGCAACCTCAGTGAAATGTTTTTCTACGACAACCTCGACCGGCTGACGGAGGTCTTAAGTTTTGCTTCTCCGGCCGTAAACCAGGGCATCACTTACGAAGCCAACGGCAACATCGCCACTAAAAGCGATGCCGGAACCTATACCTATCACAATACCAAAAAACACGCCCTTACGGCCGTGACCGGCCCCAACGATATTTCGCTGAGGACCCAGACGGCTACCTACACCTCCTTTTCCAGTGTGAGCGCCATCAAGGAATATATAAACGGAGCGAACATGGAAGCGGTGTTCCACTATGCCCCCGACAACCAGCGCAGCCTGATGCAGGTTTACAAAAACACCAACAACAACCTCGCGCTGCAATACACGAAATTTTACGGCATCAATTTCGAGCAGTACACCAAAGGCGCCGATCCCAACAACACGGCCAACCGCCGGAACTTCCATTATATTTCGGCTCCGGGCGGAGCGCGGATGCTGTATGTATCTACGGGCGATGTACGCATGGACCGCCCCGGCCAGCTTTACTACCTGCTCACCGACCACCAGGGCAGCATGACCCATATTGTGAACGAAGCGGGCAATCTGATGCAGGAATATGCTTACGACGCCTGGGGACGCCGCCGCAATCCCGCCGACGGACAGCCTTACACCCAAAGCACCCAACTGCCCTTATTATTCGACAATTTTTGTACTTTTGACCGGGGCTATACCGGACACGAACATTTGGACGGCGTAGGGCTGATCAATATGAACGGAAGATTATACGACCCCGTGATGGCAAGGATGCTTTCGCCGGATAACTATGTGCAGAATCCTGAGAATACGCAAAATTACAACCGCTATAGCTATTGTATGAATAATCCGCTGAAGTATGTAGATCCGACGGGAATGCGTTATGGAAAATTTGTGAATGAAAATGGGGCTGTCATTGGGGAAGATGGTATAGATGATAATAAAGTTTATGTTATCAAAACAACACAAACAGCACCAAATTCAAGTAAATTTGAGAATCCGAGTACAACTTTTGACCCGATCTCAACAAGCGAACGCGACGCAACCGTAGCTTTTATACAGGCTAATTCCGGGAACACCGCAGCATTTGAAGGAAATGACATTGCATACAGGAATAGTGCTGAAATACAAGGCTCTGCCGATATACGACAAGGAATGGCAGACGTTGTTAACCAGGATAATGGAAGGGGAGGGACTAAGGACAGTCAAAATATGGAATATGGAGGGAATATATTGAATGGGGATATAATTTCCACAAGATCAAAAGATGTGGGGAGACTTAAAAACAATGAATCTGCAGAATTAACAATTGATTTACTGCATGGTAGCCCATCTTTTCATAGCCATGCAAGTGGAACTTATGTTCCTTTAGGAAATATTAATGTAATTGGAGGAACTACAACTGTAAAACATTGGAATCAATCACCATCCAAATCTGACATTAATAACGCAGGAAATAATACACATTATGTTTTTGGAAGAGGGAATGGAACTGTTTATATCTATAATTCGCAAGGCGTTCAAGCTACAATCCCTCAGAAATACTTTGTAACCTTTAAATAAAGACCTATGAAACCGTTGATAAAAACCGTTCTGATTCTTACTGTGTTTTCGATTCTCCCGATTAAAATGTCTGCACAAACGGGGGAAGATCAAACCGAAAAAATGATTAACAACGGACTGTTAGCTATTTTAAAAAAAGACCAAGAATATATAGCAAAAGGAATTCTTCGAAAGAATTATTTTGAAACTAGTTGCATATGGGTAGATCATCTTCCTGAAGGATTTGAGTTTTCACAAGAGATCATCGATATGAAGTTAAAATGCGTATCTATCTATGGGCTTACTAAAGAACAAAAGAAAAATGGTATAAATGGTATTCAATTTACAGGCTTTAAGTTGGAAGGAAATTATTTACGTATTTGTTTTGCAGAGGTAGGGGTTTTTCAAAAAGGAAATACTCTACACATGGGAGTTGGAGAAGGGTATGTATTTGGTTACACCTATTCCTGTGAAAAAAACGAATGGATTTTAACTAAGACACCATCTGCATGGTCAAAAGATACAGAGTAAGTTGTATGCCAATTGCCTGTACGTTAATTAAAAACAAAAGTAAATACAGGGGAATTTGAGTTCTCTCCCCATTTGGGGAGAGTTAGAGAGGGGCTAATTGTACTTTTGACCGGGGCTATACCGGACACGAGCATCTGGATGGCGTAGGGCTGATCAATATGAACGGAAGGTTATACGATCCGGTAATGGCAAGGATGCTTTCGCCGGATAACTATGTGCAGAATCCTGAGAATACCCAAAACTATAATCGTTACTCATACTGTATGAATAATCCGCTGAAGTATGTGGATCCGAGTGGGGAGAATTATGGAAATTATTATGACATAGATGGAAAATATATAGGGACAGATGGCGTCGATGATAAAAAAGTGTATGTAGTAACCAATAAAAAAGAAGCAAAAACGATAAGAAACGCAAATAAAGAAAAGACGGTAACATCAGCAGATAAAGTTAATTCTAAAGTTGAGCTGCCGAGTTTCGAATTAAGAAGCGAAATGAGTAAAGTGGTTGAAATGGATAAAGAAAATTCGTTTCGGGAATATGGCGGGGTTTTTGGATTAACCAACCAAGGGGAAGAACATGTGTTTTGGGCAAACCCCGGGCAAAAAGCCACTCCTCCAGCTGACGCATCCATAGATCTTTTTGATTTTGCGAATGAAAACGATAGAGGGCTTCTTGGAAGTTCTGCTTATGGAACGTTCCATTCACACCCTAGCGGAACTATTTATGGGAAGGTAGATATTAACACAATTGGAAAAACTGGTATAGATAAGGTTTTTGAACAAACCCCCTCTCAAGCAGATCTTGATAATGCAGCAAGACGCTCATCGTTTGTAACGGGCAATTCGTATGTTTTTGGAACCGGTAATGGAACGGTTTATATTTACAATGGGTCTGGCACAATTGCAACCTTCCCGATAAAATCTTTTAGAACAGTTCGTTAACCCACAAATTTTGATGCAATGAAAAATCAAATTTTAATATATTCGTTGTTTCTTGCATGTTTTACATCAAGCGGACAAACACAAGACAGCCTCCAACAACTTTGGGAAGCACGTTTTAAGCAAATCAGACTTGAGGATAGTTTGTATAAAGCGAAAGTTTTTTTGCCAGGAGAAAAGATAGAGTTAGAATTTTATTTGGAGAAGAAGCAAATACAACTGAATAATAATTTTGAAATATATTTTATTGTTATTGACTCTATTGGAAAAGAAATAATTAAACCAAAAGTAGGGAGGAATTCTTTTCTGTTACCTAATTTGGAAGGAGATAAAAAAGGCTGGTTTGCTATTAAGTATAGAAATAGGGTATATGCAACGTATGGCTTTTTTAAGCAATTCTCTATTAATAATTCTATACGTATTGTTTTTGATTCAAGGCCCTATTTTAAAGGTGAACTAAAAGACCAATATAACAATAATGTATTTAGTGGAATTCAGAACAAATCAAAAGAAAAAAATGTAAATGCCTACTTGCAAATTCGTTATAATCGACAATGGACTTATTCTTTGTTATCCATTGAGAACATTAATGGGTATTTTAAGGAATCTCAAAAATTGATAGAATAGGCTTTCTTATACGGTCTTTTAGATCAGTTTCTTAGATTTTAATTTTTGATATAAATGAAAAGACAAGTTGTTATTTTATTCTTGCTTCTTACTTGTTTTGTTTCAAACGGACAAACACAAGACAGCCTCCAACAACTTTGGGAGGCACGTTTTAAGCAAATAAAATATGAGGATAGTTTGACCAGGGCAAAAGTTTTTTACCCTGGTGAAAAAATAGAAGTTTGCTTTTATTTCGAGGGACGACAAATTGCATTAGATAAAAATGTTGAAATATTTTTTGTAATAGAAGATTCAATTGGGAAAACGATTCTAAAACCCAGAATAGAGTGCACCGGATTTTTGTTGCCTGATTTAAAAAAGTACGAAACAGGTATTTTTGCCATCAAATACAAAGGAAAAGTTTACGCAACAACGGAATATTTGCAAATATTTCAGAAAAACAATTCCTTAAAGATCATTTTTGATTCAAAACCCTATACAAAAAAGGTTTTGAAAGACAAGTATAATATTGATGTGTTTCCTGATGTAAAAAATGACAAAGACCTTCAGAAAAAAGAAACAAAAGCCTTCTTATCAATTTCTTATATGCATACCGTTTCTACCACTTTGATACATGATAAAAGGGAATATTTTATGTCAACAAGAAAATTGATAGAATAGACTTCGATGTTTCTAGTATGGTCTTTTTTAATGGTCGCTAACAAACAAGTTTTGCAATGAAAAAACCATTTTTAATATGTCTTTTGTTTTTTGCTTGTTTTATTTCAAATGGACAAACACAAGACAGCCTCCAACAGCTTTGGGAAGCACGTTTTAAGCAAATTAAACTTGAGGATAGTTTGTATAAAGCAAAAGTTTTTTTCCCAGGTGAAAAAATAGAGATAGAATTTTATCTAAAAGGGCGAGAAATTCCACTGAATAATGACTTTGAAATATTTTTTGTTGTGGAGGATTCGATTGGAAAAACGATCATTAAACCCATAATTGAAAATAATGGTTTTCTTCTACCCGATTTAAAGAATTACGAAATGGGAATTTTTGCAATCAAGTATAAAAAAAAGGTATATGCAAAAAATGATTACATAAATGGATTTAAAAAAAATAATTCCGTATGTATTATTTTTGATTCAAAACCCTATACAAAAAGAGTTTTAAAAGACAAATACAATAATAATGTATTCTGGCAATTGGAATATGACACGTCCCTTCATAGAAAAAAAACTAAAGCTTTCTTGTCAATTTCATATAATAGAACGGGTATAGTTTCCACCACATTGATATTCAATAAAAAAATGTATTTTGAAGGAAATGAAAAATTGATACGATAGGGTGGGTTCGGTTGGGTCGTGTACCATCTTGCACCTGCAGGTTCTACAACAACAGGATCAACTTATTTTCAGTTATTTACATGCTATTTTTTTTCAAAAACAGGAGGGCCGTTCTCTCCTGTTTTGCATTCTAAGCGCTAGAAACTGCATCAAACAAGATACGTTTTTCCCATAGTGTACCATTTTGCACCTGAAATGTTTACCAACAACTTGTTATTGTAACCATGAATCCCCTTTTTATGAAGTGTAAATACTGTACCAAAAAATGCATCAAGAAAGGAAAAATAAAGGACATACAGCGTTATCAGTGCAAAACTTGTAGAAAATACCAGCAAAGTAGTTATACCAAACCCCACATTCCACAAGAAAAATATGATTGGACGCTAAAATTGAACAATGAAGGTTGTGGGATTAGCAATATTGGCAGGTTGTTAGAAATAAGCAAGTTAAGCGTGCAACGTTTAATTGAACGCATCGCTTCAAAAATCAAGCTGCCAGTTTATGAAGAAGTCAACCAAAGTTACGAACTTGATGAATTGCGTACCTATTGCGGGAATAAGAAAAACGAATGTTGGCTGATGTATGGCATTAACAAACGTGATAGGAAAGTCATAACGTTATGTGTCGGCAGACGGACAAAAGAAAATATCAAACAAATAACAGCTGCTATTTTGGCTATGAAACCCAAACGTATTTATACCGATGGATTGAATGTTTATGCGGGGTTGGTTCCGAAACCGAAGCACCAGGTTTTTCAATATTGTACCAATAAAATTGAACGCCACAACTTAACGCTTCGTACCCATTTAAAACGCCTGAGCCGAAAAACACTTTGCTATACCAAAAATGCAGCTATCCTGGAAAACTGCTTACGAATATACTGTTTTGGAGGATAAGGGCTGTGTCATAAAATCATACCCCTTTGTGTTTTGGTTTGAAATATTAAAAGAAAAGTAAGTCCGGCGAAGTGAGGTTTCTAACATTGGGTGGACATAAAGGTAAGCCATAAAAAATAACGTTGTTTTAGGGAAAGAAAAAGAACCGGAAACCGGACCGGATTTTATTCCGGATCGAAATGCCTTTTGGCTTATCGGCCAAAAGGCATTTTTTTATCGGAAATCGTAAAGGTCTTACGCCGAGGCTCGCAGAGGTCTTACGCCGAGGCTCGCAAAGGTCTTGCGCCGAGGCTCGCAAGGGTCTTGCGCCGAGGCTCGCAGAGGTCTTACACCGAGGCTCGCAGAGGTCTTACGCCGAGGCTCGCAAAGGTCTTACGCCGAGGCTCATAAAGGTCTTACGCCGAGACTCGCAAAGGTCTTGCGCCGAGGCTCGCAAAGGTCTTACGCCGGGAGTTGTAAAGGTCTTTGACCGGTAAGCCAAGGGGTATTTGATAACATTGTCAAAGGGTCTTTGACCGGGAAGCGAGAGAATTATTTAGTAACGAGTGACGGGAGGTGAATTACGGGTTAATTGAAAATTGAAAGTGGAAAATTGAAAATGAGTTTTTTAATGATGAACCATGAATGATAAACGGTGAACTTTTTTAATTGAAAGTTGAAAATGAAAAATTGAAAGCAGGTTTAGATAAAAGTAAATAAGTTGACAGAAAACCTTAGCGGAACTCAGTGAACTCTCAGTGATTCTCAGTGTAATTTCTTAGTTAACAGGTTTACGGGTAACAAGTTTACCTTTCACCTTGAACCAGTTCACGCTTCACTGTTCACCCTTCACCCAATAAACAATTCAACAACTCAACGATTACAGCAGATATCCCGATGCGCTCGTGCCTCGCTTACTCGACATGACGGAGGAGCATGATAAGGGGTAGCGTTTTTGGATTGCGGCGCTTTCACCGCCGCAATCCAAAAACCAAATCCCTGCTACGGCTCTGTCATGTCGAGCGAACCCGAAGGCTGAGTCGAGACATCACCTTGTTATCAGTCGATACAATTTTCCCCGTTTTCCCCTGCACCCCTCACTCTATGCGATTAAATTTGAATATTATTAGATTTTATTATCTCATTCGATCCGAACCAAACACAACTCCTAACAAGTAGACTAGTGACGAGTAGACGGGTAAACTAGTTATTATTAATGCAGAAATGGAAAAGCAGCAGGCATTTCAATTGAAAATGGAGAATTGAACTTAGCGAAGCGATCTCATGAGGCGAAGTCGAATAAAATTGAAAGTGGACTTCTTTTATGGCAAGTAAACGAATAACAAAAAACGAACAACAATCCTTTCACCGTTCACAAATAAACAATTCAACAATTCAACAATTCAACAACTCAACAGTTCAACGATTCAACAACTCAACAGTTCAACACCTCAACCCTCCCTCCCGGACAGATCCCTCATCTTCTTTTTTTGGCAATTACATAATTTATCCAACATTTTCGGGTTTTGCACGTTTTGAGTATACAGGTTTAGCTAACGATGCGTTACAAATGGTGAATTTTTGATAAAAGAAGATTCATCATTCCCGGTTTATAACGTGTCGTTCAAAATTTCAATCTTCCACTGAAAATCATGTCGTTGATTAAAAATAACATCTTAAACCGCGAAATATCGTGGCTCCATTTCAACGCCCGCGTGTTGCAGGAAGCTGCCGATGCTTCGGTCCCTTTGTTTGAGCGAATCAAGTTCCTGGGCATTTATTCGAATAACCTGGACGAGTTTTACCGTGTCCGGGTGGCTACCATTACCCGTATGCAGGGCATGGACAAAAGGCTGTACCGTGAAACCTATTTCAACCCGCGCAAGGTGTTGAAAGAGATTAATAAGATTGACCAGGAACATCAAAAAATATTTTTGAGGATCTATACCGGCCTCGTTCAGGAGCTGGCCGATAACCATATTTTTTTGCTGAATGAAAACCAGCTTTCGCCCGGGCAGGGGGAATTTGTACGCACGTATTTCGAGGAAAACGTCCGGTCAAGGGTGTTTCCCATTATGCTCAACAACCTGGAAACTTCAGCGCTTAACGACCGGTCGATGTATCTGGCGGTTTCGCTGAAGAAAAGGGGAAAGGCGGGCAGCGAAAAGTATGCGTTGCTTAAAGTGCCTGTGGGAGCGCTTTCGCGTTTTGTTATTTTGCCCGAAGAAGACGGCAAGAAATATTTGATGCTGCTCGACGATGTGATCCGGTATTGTCTGGACGAAATATTCGGGATGTTCGGCTTCAACCAGTTTAAGGCTTATGCGGTAAAGTTCACCCGCGACTCGGAGTTGGATATCGACAACAACGACGTTTCGAAAAGTTTTGTGGAGATTATTTCCGAAAGCCTCAAACAACGCGAGGTCGGCATGCCGGTGCGCCTCACTTACGACAAACACATCCAGCCCGTTTTGCTCGAGGAATTGCTGCACAAACTCAAAATGTCGAAGCTCGATACGCTGGTTCCCAGCGGGAAGTATCATAATTTCAAGGATTTTATGTATTTCCCCGGATTGGGCTTGCCGCAATTTGCCTACCTGCCGGCAAGACCGCTTCCGCATCCGGCCTTTTCGATAAAAAGCAGCATTTTGTCCCGCATGAAACAAGGCGATATTTTGCTGCATTATCCTTACCAGTCGTTCCAACCCATGATTGATTTGTTGCGCGAGGCCTCGCTCGATCCCAAAGTGCGGGCCATTAAAATGACATTGTACCGGCTGGCATCTAATTCGAATGTGGTAAATGCCCTGATCAGTGCTGCCCGCAACGGGAAAGAAGTGATCGTATTTTTAGAGTTGCAGGCACGTTTCGATGAGGAAGCCAATATTTACTGGGCTGAAAAAATGCAGCAGGACGGCATCAAAGTTTTGCAAGCCATCCCGGGATTCAAAGTGCATGCCAAGCTATTGCTGATCCGCCGCCGCGAGGAGAATGAACAAAACGTATACTATGCAGCGATCAGCACCGGAAATTTTAATGAAAACACGGCCAAGGTATATGCCGATACCACGCTGTTTACCACCCAAAAAGAGATTACGGAAGAGGTAAATCAGGTATTTCATTTTTTTGACGACAAATATATCCTGCCCAAAACCAAACACTTGATCCTGTCGCCCATCAGCACGCGCAATTATTTTGTAAAGCAGATCAACAAGGAAATTGAAAATGCGAAAAAAGGCAAAGAAGCGTGGATGATCTTGAAACTGAACAGCCTGGTGGACGACCGGATTATCAAAAAACTGTATCAGGCGAGCAAAGCCGGCGTGAAAGTGCAATTGATTGTCCGCGGCATGTGCGTGTTGATCCCCCAGCAGGAAAAACTCAGCGAAAATATAGAAGCCGTGAGTATTGTCGACCGTTTTTTGGAACATGCCCGCGTGCTGGTGTTTTGCAATGGAGGGGATGAAAAGTACTATATTTCTTCAGCCGACTGGATGGTGCGCAATTTCGACCACCGCATCGAAGTAAGTTGCCCCATCTATGATGAAAAACTTCAAAAAGAATTGATGAAAATGTTGCAAATCCAGTTGTCCGACAACACCAAGGCCCGCTTGCAAAACGGTTTGCATGACAATGAATACAAATTCCGTTTGGAAGGAGAGCCCTCGGTCCGCAGTCAAAAAGAGTTGTACGAGTTATTCAAAAGCCGGGTGAAGGATTAGCGCTTTTGTGTGGCATCAAACCCATTTGTTTTCAATCGCCATTTTAACCAATAACATGGAATTTTTGGCTCCTAGTTTCAAAATAAGATTTTTCCGGTAGGTCTTAATCGTTTCGATGCTGAGGAAAAGTTTGTCGGCCATTTCCTGATTGGTATAGCCGTCGACAATCAGCCGCAGCAATTCCTGTTCGCGGGCCGTAAGCCAAACGGATTGGGAAGCCTGTTTTTTCATCAGGATATCCATTTCATCGCAAAGAAACTGCCGGCCGCTCATCACCGTTTCTATTCCCATAATCACTTCTTCCGAAAGCGAATTTTTAAGGATATAACCCGATGCGCCGTTATCCAACACCCGTTTTGCCACCGAATGTTCGTTATGGGTGGTCAGCACCAGGATTTTCACTCCGGGATAATTCTTTTTTACTTCAGCACAAAAATCAATCCCGCTGCCGTCGGGTAGATTTAAATCGAGTAAAAGGACATCCGGCAACTGGGTTTTTAACGCATGGCGGCATTCGGCCAACGTATGGGAAGCGCCGCAAACCTTGGCTATGCCCGATTCGTTAATGGAAAGGGTCAACCCTTCCACCAGCATTTTGTGATCGTCGGTAATATGTACGTGTATCATGCAGCTTCTATTTCAACGCTGATTTCACTGCCTTTGCCCGGTGAAGAGTGGATATTCATTTTTCCGTTATACAGGGCGAGCCGGGTGCGGATGTTTTCCAATCCGTTTCCAAGTATCGCCGTTTTCGGGTCGAATCCGATGCCGTTGTCGCTCACCGTGAGCGATACCAGGCCGTTGTCGATCATCAACTGTACATTGATGTTTGTGGCTTGGGAATGTTTCAGGGCGTTATTAATCAATTCGTACGCGCTACGATAAATGAGCACTTCGAGGCGGCTATCCAGGCGCGGATCCTCACCCAGATAGATGAAGTTTACCCCCGGGATGGCACGGCAAAAATCTTCGAGCGATACTTTCAGCCCGTACCGCATCAACGATTCGGGCATCATATGGTGGGCTACCCGGCGGAGTTCGCCGATGGATTGATCGAGCATTTCCAAGGCATTTCCGAAGCGAACCACATCGGGATTATCCATAATGGAATAGCTTTTCATATCCTTTAAATTTAATTTTACCACCGACAACATCCCGCCCAATCCATCATGCAGATCGCGTGCAAGCCGTGAACGCTCGGCTGTCTCTCCTTCTAAAACAGCTTGGGTGGCTACCAGTTGCTTTTCCTGCTCCAATTGCTTGACCTGAAATTCGGCTATTTTGCGTTTGTTTACATTTAAGCGGTGGCGTGCAAATAAAAATCCGGATAACAGCAACAAAACGACAATACCGGAAATGCCAAACCCGATGTAAAGCTTTTTGTCTTTTTTGAGAGAGGCGATTTGCATTTCTTTCTTTTCGGTTTCGTATTTGCTTTCCATTTCGATTAGATTCTTTTGGGAACGTTCTTCATTTTTTTGTTTTATAAAGTCAGAGTGTTTGTTAAAGAAAATATTTGCTTTTTCTTCATTACCTAAATGCAAGTTAGATATAGCGATTAAAAGAAGAATGTCGTCTCCGGTGGCGATATCAATAGAGTCTAAGTTCCAAGCGTTAGTGGCCGCAGCCAAACAGTCATTATATCTTTTTTGGCTCAAATAGATATAAGCCAATGATGCGTACGATGCTGATTGTGCAGGCGGGTAGTTAAATTCTGTAGCAAGTTGTAGTGCCTTATCGGCGTATTTTTCAGCTGTTTCATAATCTTTAAATCCATTCCTGTAAGTATTTGCCAATCCGTAATAAGAGTTTAATTCGGCTATTTTATTGTTTGCAGTTTTGCTTACTTCAAGAGCTTTTAGGAGATGTTCTTTTGCTTTCTCAAAGTTTCCAATATTTTGGTAATAACTACCAAGCTTGTTATTTGTAGCTATTATACCATCAGAATAGTTTGTTTTTTCAGCCAATGCTTTTGCTTGCTCTATATATTGTATAGCACGTGAATCCCTGTCATAGTTCATATGAATAGAGGCGATATTGAGTAAGGTTGTAATTTGGTTTTCTGTATTCCCTGTGCTTTCATGAATAGGCAAGGCTTTTAAATAATACTCCAATTCCATCTCCCTCTTTCCTTGCCCAGCATATGCTACTGCCATGTTTGCATATATTTCAGCTTCTAATGCTTTGTGCTTTGCTTCTTTTGCAAAATCAAGCGCTTTTTGATAATATGTGAAAGCTGTATCATAACTTGCCAAGTAAACATAACTATTGCCAATGTACTCTGTAAATCTGGCTTTCATTGCGTTATCGGTTGTCTTCAGGGCAAGTTCTAACCCATGCGTTGCATATTGTTTTAAAACTTTAGGGTCTTCGTATATGTATTTGTAACAAATTTGCCTGTACGTCTCAAGCTGTTCCGATATAGTCAGTTTTTTTGTATTCAAAACATTGATTAACGAGTCGGCAGGATGTTGCGCTTGCAACGGAACTGCAAATAAAGCGGCAAAAAATACGAGTAGTAAAGCGTTTTTTTTCATAATCGAGTGGTTTTCTGCAACAAATGTATCAATTTGTTTTGGTGCAAAAATACTTTGCTTGTTTTTTGAAGCAATACCCCACAAATAGGATTTCGTTGCTTCGGGCAAAAAACTCCTACTAGTGGGGTATTTCACGTTGGGAGGTGATGATACTTTTGCTTCACCCCACAAAGGGAGAATGGAAAAATTTTACCAACTAAAAACCAACCACATGAAAAAAACACTACTGATTATCTTATTTGCCGGCCTTGCGCCGTTTTTATGGGCACAATCGGAAAAACCTCAAACTCCGACCGATCTGCGAAAGTGGGCCTTGGAGGGGGGGATCTCGGGGATTGTACAATCCGAACAAAGTTTCCTGGGATTTGCCCTGGGCCTGGGCTACTACGTTACGCCGCACCACCGCTTGTCGTACGACATGGGCGTATATTTTCACCGGGAGAAAATCGGCTGGTTTTCGTACACCCTGAACGGTTCTTCAACAGTGCATACCGACGGCAAGATTTACCGCAATTACACGCTTACGCCGATCATGCTGACCTGGAATTATGAATTCAATTTGTCCAAAAACGTTCATTTGCGTACCGGCGCATCGATCGGGAATACCCATTTGAATGCTTCCACCAGTTTTTCGCCTTCCAACATCGATGGCTTGCCTGAAAGTCCTTCAGCTTCGGATAACGCGTTTACGTATGCTTTGAACCTGAACCTGATGCGCGATGTATTCAAACAGTCGTCTATCAGTTTGGGATACCGTTTTTTAGGCAATTCCGGGACTACACTGGAGATGGTTGAATTGGAACCTGCCGCTCACCAGTTAAATCTGACTTTTTGCTGGCGCTTTTCAGTAAAGAAATAAGAAAAACAACCCGTTTCAAAAAAAGTAACCACCACTAAAAATCAAGAATCATGAAAAAAATTTACTATTTGGCGTTCATCCTCCTGGTCTCAACTTCCGTCTTTTTTAACGGATGTAAAAAAGACGACGATAGCAAGAAAAATAATTCTCAATTAGCCGGTACAACCTGGGAAGCTTCTACATCGAGCGGTTCGCTCGACATATGGTCGTCGCTGGTATTTAAAAGCAACCTTGCGGTAACCTTTACCCTGAGCGTGAATGGCGAGAGGGCAAGCGACACGTTTCCCTATTTGGCTTCGGCGGATATGATAACGTTTGATGTCGATGACTTGGGGAAATTGCAATTTGAACGGATTGGCGAGTATATTTACTGGGAAATTCCTGATTCGGGCGGCATACGATTGAAATACATCAAAAACTGAGGATCGCTGAGATTGTCGATCTTGTTTGCTAAAAACTAAACATTACTAACAAGGCCAAGAGTATGAACCGCCCGGAAAGGGTAAAAAGCCAAGAAGCATATGAGAAATTTGCTTTACCGGAAAAAGAGAACAAAGATGTTCGTTACGTTTTGCTTGCTGCTGACGCTATCGGCCTGTTCTTCGTACATAAATGTAGCTTTTAAAGAAAAAACGTATGCGCAGGGCCATAAGGCGTATGTTGTGGTGGGCGCCAAAAACGACCATCCTCCTGTTAATGACCGGCGAACCGTGTATAGTTACATGACTTTTAAAAATCAACAAAACGAACAGGTTATTTTAAAAGTGGATGGTGTCCAATCGTTTATGATTCCTCCGGGAGACTATACATTAACCTGTTTTACGCTTGGTGATTTTATAGAAGGCTCTTCATTGGCCACTTGGGTGGACATTAAAGACCGGATAGAGGGGCATTTTTCCGTGTCGGCAGGCGATGCGGTATATTTGGGAGAAGTAAATACGCTGGTTACTAAAAATGTTCGTCATGCCATTATCGGGAAAGAATATCCGGATTCCGAAGTGGAGTTTACGACTGCAATCACCAACAATTTTACCGATTTGGACAAAAAATTTGAGGCGCAATGCGGAAAAACAATCACGCCCCAAATTATGACATGGAATAAAGTACGATAAATTGCAGGGATTTCATTTGGATCCTTGCATGGGAAAAGCAATTTCCATAAAAAGCAACAAAAAAGGCTTCCGGTACTTCTTCAAACTGCCCCAAAAATCCAGTTTACAAGATAAATGACATTCGTATTTCACCGTAAATAAAAAAGAAAATGAAAAAAGGAATCGTTTTTTTAATAACCCTCGTTGTTTTGGCAATTGCCGGCAACCATCAGGCCCTTGCACAGAGCAATCCAAATCAAAGCAATGGCACATTTGAGATGTTGGATGTTTATGCGCCCGATTTTATTGCTTTTAAAGTCGCCGAAGGCAAAACGTTCGAAAAAATGAAAGTGGCGGTATACCTTGTTTCCGATACCAAAAGTTTTGAAGCCGGGAAAGTAACTGCCAGAGGGGTAAGTATTAAGGTCGCTGATGGCGGCGCCTGGGAAACTACTTACACCGATGAAACCGTCTTCCATGTGATGAATTTTAACATCCCCGGCACAACCATTTTTGAGGCACAAAAAATTAAGATTGTGGCCGATGGCAAAACCATGTATTACGACATTGCCAACGCCCAATGGGAATCCGATTCCGGTGAAAAAAGCGGAAAACGCTAATACCGGATACTATTCTCGAATGAAAGGGATAGCACAGCGTATCTGAGAAACAACAATAATGTTTTGGGCAAGGCCTTCCTTTGCGAATTTATTTTTAACGTCGGCGAAAGCAGACACCAATGAAAAAAATGATTCTATCATACTCATTGGATCAGTCCGGCGGATAGAAAATGCAATGAAAAAAGGCGTTCGTCCCAATGAAATCTGGTAAACTAAATACACGAAAAATTTTTAAACCCTAAACCGTATATCGTATGAAAACACTTTTAAAATCATTCTTGTTTGTATTGATGGCGTCAATAGCCATTCTGGGCACTTCCTGTTCCGATAAGGACAACGATCCCCCAGCTTCTTCTTATTTTTACTGCAACGGACATTCCTATTTAATCGTGAAAGAAAAGAAATCGTGGGTGGATGCGGCCGCCGATGCCGTAGCCAAAGGCGGTTATTTGGTCGAGATTGGCAGCAAGGCCGAACAAGACAGCATTTACAAAGGCATTCAAAATTCGGGAATATCCAAGACTTACGTCAGCGTGGCTGATGGGGGAGGCGCAGCCTATATTTGGATCGGCGCCACCGACCGCGCGGGCGAAGGCGTTTGGATTTGGAACGGAGCCAACAAATCGGGGACCTTCCCTTTGTTTTGGTTGGGCAGCAATACAGGCGGCACTGTAGGAGGAGCTTATGTTAATTGGGGCGGAACCTCCACGGGGACATTCAACGAACCGGATAATTTTACCGATCCGCAGGTTTCCCCCAACGGACAAAATGCAGCCGCCATCGCATTGGCAAAATGGCCGGCTGATTATCCTGCAACCCTGGGAATTGCCGGCGAATGGAACGACATCGCCGAAACCAATAAAATTTATTATATCGTGGAATTTGATTCGATCAAAGAATAAGAGCAACTTTCTCAAATTGTTGAAAAAAACGGCTGCCCAATTCATACTTGAATTGGCAGCCGTTTTCAGTAAAAGCAAAAACTTATTTCAGTTCTTTTTGCCAAATTAAACTTCCGTCGGATTGAGATACTTTATCCAGCAGAATGGTGCTGCTGCCGCTGGAAAGGCTCATTCCGGCAGTGCAAAGGTTTCCATCAGGCGACTGAACCATACCGAATGACTGGTCCATTTTGCTGCCGCCGAATACCTTAAACCATTTTTGGGTTCCCGTTGCATCCACCAGCACGATCGGAGCATCGTAATTGAGGGATTGACTTGCCAGGCAAATTCCGGTAAGCGCATACGACCCGTCCTGACAAGCAACCACTTTGGTGCCGTAACCGTAATAACTTGATTCGTATGTGTGTTCCCATTCCATGTCGTAAGTTGCGGAATATTTGGCCATGTACAAATTCTGGTTGCTATTGACTTTCTTTTGGCCTCCCAGGATAAGACCGCCGTCGGGAGCCCGGTCGATACTGAACGCAAGCCCTTCGAAACGTTTGGTCCACAAGCTGTCGCCTTGGGGCGAAAGTTTCATTAAGAAGCCGTATTGAGAGCTGGACGGTTCGGCCAAAGCGCCGCAGATAAGAAATCCCCCGTCCGTATCGGTCAACACCCAATATGCAGCATCGAAATCATTTCCGATGCTTGCTTTCGTTTTTACGGTTTTCGACCAGAGCGCATTGCCCTCCAAATCCATTCGGACAATATACAATCTCCGGTTGGCCGAAGTTTTGGCCTTGTTATACCCGCAAGCGATATACCCGGAGTCTCCCACCGTTTCCATGCAATAAAACTGGTTTTGATCACTTTCGTGAAAGGTTTTTGACCACATAGCCTCCCCATGTTCGCTGATTTTGTACACCAAAGCATGAGAAGTGGCACCATCGTTCTGGATGGCATATCCGCAGGCCACAAAATTTCCGTCTGCAGCTTGTTTCCCATTGTAAAAGGCATCCGTTTGGCGGGTACCGAATGTTTTTGTCCATTGCACGCTTCCGTCTTGCGACAGTTTGGCAACATAAGCATCGTAGTCGCCCAGTGCCGTGGTGTTAAATCCGAAAATGGCAAGATTTGCATCCGAAGTGTTGATCAGGCAGTTGGCGCCACGCGCTACGGTCACTTGGCTGGTTTCGGACTTTTCGCAGGACGAGAAGAAAAGAACGGCAACGCCGAGGATTAAAAATATCCGATGTTTCATAAGAATTGTTTTTTATGTTTGTGTTTGTAAAGATTTCATGCAATTGTCAAGTGCTCTTTCAAGCATCTGCAGACCATTCGGTAAAAGGAGTTACACTCAAACTGGAATTCCGGTACCTTTCGTCAAAAGAAACCTCTTCTCCCAGCCAATCCGGTTTTTCAAAAACTTCCGTTTCCGATTTCAGTTCCAGTTCCGCAATCAGCAAGCCTGTATTTAAGCCCTCAAAAATATCAATTTCCCAGAAATGACCTTTGTACTCGTATACCGAACGTCTCTTCACAACGGCATTTTTGCAATAAGCCTCCAGCAAGAATAAGGCATCCTCATGAGGAATTTCATATTCGAATTCACTCCGCGAAAGAGATTCCGTCGCTCCTTTGATGGTGATAAAACCTTGATTGCCTTTTACGCGGACACGAACCGTATGCGAATCGCCGAGATGCAAGTATCCTTGCCGGATTAATGTCCCCTGAGGCAGATCCGGTAACCGGTCTTTGTCTATCAGAAACTTACGTTCGATTTCGGTGGGCATGGTAAAAAGGCGTAAGGTAAAACAATGAAAAAAGTGAATCCTGAAAGGTTTCTCCCTTCCAGGATTCACAAAACATTTATTTGCGGATATCCAATTCTTTGATCAGGTTGGTGGCGCCGGCGTATTTATCGATGATAAACAACACATAACGCGCATCCACGCAAACCGTACGTTGCAAATTGGGCTCGAAAGCGTAGTTGCAACTCATGGCTTCCCAGTTGCCGTCAAAGGCCAATCCGACCAATTCTCCGTTGGCATTGATCACAGGACTTCCCGAATTTCCTCCGGTAATGTCGTTGTTCGTGATAAATCCGACCGGCATATCCCCGTTTTCACCGTAAGGGCCGTAATCTTTCGTTTCATAAAGCTGTTTCAACTTAGCCGGAACCACAAATTCCCAATTCTTCGGGTCTTCTTTTTCCATCACGCCCTTCAAGGTGGTGTAATAGCGATAGCGGATTCCGTCGGCGGGATCGTACCCTTGTACCGACCCGTAAGTCAAGCGCATGGTGCTGTTGGCATCCGGATAGAATTTGGTGTCGGGTTGCATTTCGCGGAGGCCTTTCACATACAAGCGGCGCCCTTTTGCCAGTTGATCGTAAGCATCTTTTGTCCAGTCCCCCAACTTTTGTCCGTGATCGGCAAAGGCCTTTTGCAGTTGCCAAACCGGATCTTTATCCAATCCTTTGTTATTTCCTGTATTCACAGCCTCTTCCATTTTGTGTTGGTCGGCAAAAATAGATTTCTCAAACGCTTTTTTCGCCAGTTCTGTCCAGTTTCCTTTGTATTTCTTGTAAAGCTCTTCCATAATTGGAGGTTGTTGATCTTTGGGCACATCCGTGTAAAACATTTCGAGCATGGCCGCAAACACTTTTTGATCGGTAGGCGCATTGTAATCCTTGAAATAGTCGGAAACCGCCTTGGTGTAGCGGCCCTTATCCGTTACTGCAGCCGGATTTTCAAAAAACTTACTGAACTGACGTGCAAACGCAATGATTTCGGTTCCCCGCCAAATGGCTTCGTTCGTGTAACGGATGGCGATTTCGTATTTATCAATGGTTTTATAAGCATCGTCAATCAATTGCACGGCATTTCCGTATTCGTTTTTCCGGTTCGCATCTTTTGAAATCCAGGATGCAAATTGATTTTCCAGTTCGGCTTTGCGATCTTCAACATGTAACGCTTTTAATCCTTTGGTTTGTCCCTGGAAGAACTTCCAATAGTTGGACGAAGAAGCGTATTTTGAAGCATACTTAATGCGGACATCCGGATTGGCCTGCATATCGGCCAACATTATATTCAATTTTTGGGTACGGACTTTCACCAGGGCAGGAGCCTGGTAGTCGGTTGTCCACTCGATGGTATGCGAGCTTGCATAGCGGTCGGTGGTTCCCGGATAGCCCATGATAAATGTAAAATCATCTTGCTTTAACCCCTTGATGGATATCGGCAAAAAGTGTTTGGGTTTGTACGGAACATTATCTTTGGAATATTCAGCCGGATTGTTGTTTTTATCGGCATACACCCGGAACACCGAAAAGTCGCCCGTTTGGCGCGGCCACATCCAGTTGTCGCTGTCGGCGCCGAATTTTCCGATGGATGAAGGGGGAGCGCCCACCAGGCGAACATCCTTAAACACTTCGTAAACAAAAAGGTAGTATTCGTTTCCGTTGAAAAAGGAAGCTACCCGCGCATCATAGAATTTGTTGTCTTTGGCTGCGTCGGATTCCAATTTCTTGGCGATCTCACGGATTTTGTCGTTCCGTTGCGTCTCGGTCATGTTTTCGTTGACTTGTGACAAAATTGTTTTCGTCACATCGTCGATGCGGACTAAAAATTTAACGGTTAACCCTTGGTTGGGAAGCTCCTCGGCTTTGCTTTTTGCCCAGAAACCTTCGGTCAGGTAATCGTGATCGATGCTGCTGTGCGCTTGAATGTTCGGGTAACCGCAGTGGTGGTTCGTAAACAACAGGCCTTCGGCCGAAACAATTTCGCCGGTACATCCGCCGCCGAAATGGACAATGGCATCTTTCAAACTGGAATGGTTGATGCTGTATAGTTCTTCGGGAGTCAGTTTCAAGCCTTGTTTTTGCATGTCGATGTAATTCAAACGCTCGACAAACATGGGAAGCCACATTCCCTCATCGGCACGCAGTTGTTGTGCAAACGACAAAACAATACAAAGCAGTAGTAAGTGGAATCGATTTTTCATTTTTGTTACTTGGTTTTAGGTATAATTTTGAAATATAAGTTGCATTTAATTTTTTTGGATCGCCGTTTTTAGAAATCGGTAGCGAAAACAACATCCACCGACGAATACAGCTTCAATCCCAGAAGCTCTTCCGCATTTCCTTCGTTGACCGCTACCTGCAGCATCCCATTGGAAGCAAACAATGCGCAGACTTCCCCGTGGCGCACATCGTCGTAGGCTTTCGCCAGTTGGTAAATGTTATGCCGTTCACGGGGCATTTTAAGGATGAATTTATTGTATCCGAACGTTTCGCGGAACTGTTTTTCGGAAATATTGATGTATACGTTTCCGTAATGATCGATGTAAACGATGGATCCCCGAAGCCCGTTTTCGGTCAGGGTTGCTTTGGAAATGGTATAAATGAACGATTGGTTTGCCTGCGGGCGGGTACCCAACTCGTCCATACTTTTCCCTTCGGCCAGATGGCAGGCTGCTTTCACAAACCGGTCACGTTCGGGAAATGTAAAATATTGTGATTCCTGCGGTATTTCCAAATAAATATAATCTTCAGGCGGCGTATCGAACAATACCGTGAAAATCCCGTTGTCGGCGCTGATAAAATAATGCCCGTCCGCTTTCACTACCACATGCGGATGCGCATCCGACTCGATCGAGTTCAGTCCGATCAGGTGAATGCTGCCCGGAGGAAAATACGGATAAGCGTTTCGCAGGATAAACCCCGCTTTATCAATACTAAACGATTCAATTTCATGCGTAATATCCACAATGGCAGCTTGGGGCAAACGGCTTAAAATAGCGCCCTTTACGGATGCCAAATAATGATCCTTCAATCCCCAATTGCTTGTTAAGGTGATAATTGCCATGCTGCTTTGAAAGCGGTTTGCTGTAATTTTCAGCCAAAATTAACAAGAAATGCGGAATGGGTGAATGGATTTGCTAATTTTGTAAAGGTTTTTTGTGCAAATGCAACCGATAAAGGACCGGAAATCCCTGCACAACGAAACCCTTCTCAAAATATTTGTAGCTAATCCCTTTCCCGTGACCGAAAAAGAATTTTCCATCGAATCCTATTTGCCGACCGATATTTATGGTGTAAATGATGTAAACATCAACACCTTGCGCAACCACTTTCCGAAATTAAAAATCATTGCCCGGGGCGAAACCCTCCGCGTGCAAGGCGACGAAGCCGAGATTGAGAAATTTGAGCAGGTATTTACTTCCCTGCTTTTGTATTACGATACATACAGCAAGTTGACCCCGGAAGATGTCCAAAAATTGGCCGGCAACGGCAATGCGTCGGAAGTGATCAACACTTTTCAGGAAACCAACCGCGATATCTTGGTGCACGGTCGTAACGGCATGTTGATCCGTGCCCGGACACCCAACCAAAGCAAAATGGTTACCAGTTTGGAAACCAACGACGTGCTGTTTGCCATTGGCCCAGCCGGAACCGGGAAAACTTATACGGCCGTCGCTTTGGCCGTCCGTGCTTTGAAAAACAAGGAAGTGAGACGTATTGTCTTAACCCGTCCGGCTGTGGAAGCCGGCGAGAATTTGGGGTTTTTGCCCGGCGACCTGAAAGACAAACTCGACCCTTATTTGCAGCCTTTGTACGATGCGCTCCGCGACATGATTCCCGGTCAAAAGCTGGCTTCTTACCTCGAAGACAATACCATCGAAATCGCACCGTTGGCCTTTATGCGTGGGCGTACGTTGGAAAATGTTTTTGCTATTCTGGACGAAGCGCAAAACGCTACAAACGGGCAGTTGAAAATGTTCCTGACCCGTTTGGGAAACAATTCAAAATTTGTCATTACCGGTGACATTACCCAAATCGACCTTCCGCGCAATCAAACTTCCGGATTGAAAAGTGCCATGGATATCCTGGATAAAATTCCGGGGATCGACATGATCAAACTGGACGGACGGGACGTTGTCCGGCACAAATTGGTGACCAGCATTATCAATGCGTACGAAAAAAAAGAGGATAAGGGATAACCGGTTACAGCAATTTATTCGCCTTTGGAGCCGGTGAATTGGTCTTCCTTATTTTTGAAAAGCACGTTAAAAGTCGTCAAGCTTCCGTAGCAACGGGTAATGTATTGCTGAATATCGACTTTTTCTTCGTCGGTAAGGGCACTTGCATTTACTTTTTGTTCCAGCACCCGCAACCGGTCGCGAACCATCACAATCTTATGGAAAAAAGTTTCCAGCGGGACTTCTTTCTCTTTAGTATCCGCATCGCCCGGAACCAGGATTAATTTTCCATGGTTCCAGCGCATGCCCATTTCGGTAATTTCCGATACGTCACTGAAACGACGCAAAACACGGATCAAACCCTTTTCGATTTTTTCATAGGTGGCTAAGTCGGAAGGCGTTTCAATATGTTCGATGATTTCAAACCCTTCGAAATCGCGCTGAATCTGACGCATACCGCTTTCGATAAAAGCGATCTCGTATGCATCGGAACGGATTTGAACCACAACTCCTTTTCCAAACTGGGGATGTTTAATCCGCGAACCAACTCCTAAAATTTCTGGCATAGCTTTACTGTTTTTTGATGGAACAAAATGATTTTAATTCTTTGTCAATAGCAATGATTTGAGGGATCACAAAACGTGTATCATCATTGGTGATCACAAAATCCGCTTTTTTCAATTTCTTTTCCAACGGCCATTGGGCGTCCATTCGCGCCCGGACTTGTTCCGTGTTCACCTTGTCGCGCGCCATGACCCGTTGAATACAGATTGTTTCGGGAGCCGAAACCACAACAATTTTATCGAACAAGCAGTTGAAACCACTTTCAAACAAAATAGCGGCTTCCATGATTACATAATTCCCGGTTTGTAATTCGGCCCATTTTTTAAATGTTTCTTTTAAACGCGGATGGAGCAATTGGTTTAAATCGGCCAGATCCTGCGCATGAGAAAAAACCCTTTGGGCCAAGGCTTTCCGGCTGACGGTTCCGTCCGAATCAAATACGTCCGGACCGAACTGGGCTGCAAGGGCTTCTTTAACTTCCACCCGATCCAGCAATTTTTTGGATTCTTCGTCGGCATAAAAGACCGGAATGTTCAATTGCTCAAACACTTTGGCAACGGTGGTTTTCCCGCTGCCAATACCGCCTGTAAGCCCTACTTTGATCATTTTTTACCGGGTGTATATTCGACATTTTCCGGCTTGACGGAAACCAGATAAACATGCGGGGGCATTTTTGCCACATTCACTTTCATTTGGGTCGACTTTCCGCTGTTCGACGATAGCTTGATGGCCTGAACCACAAATTGGCTTTCATCGATTTTGGACAATTCTTTTTGCGGCACCAGGCAGGTCAACTCGACTTTATCTGGATTCAAGTGAGATGAAGTGCTATCATTACCCAAACGGACATCCAGCAAAAACTTGGCTTCCACATATTTCTGCACGGGAATGGTGACCGAAACCGTATCCGGCGAATAGGAAATCAGCTTTTCCGATATGGTTTTCCGCAAAGGGACGGCGTATGTTCGCGTCGTATCCAATCCTTTAAATTCGACCGGCTGCGATTCGATGTATTGCAGCGTGTCCAAAACCGATTGAATGCTCGAAACATTGATAAATTTCGGCGAAACAAGGATGGAATCGTATAAATAAAATTGCTTGGCCAACGTATAGTGCACATTCAAACGAACCGGAATCCGCTTTTTGCTGATCTCGGAAAACCGGAAATAAATGGTATCCGGATGGATGAAAACAATGGTTTTTTGAAAATTAAGTTGATTGCTCACCAAATCCCGGATTCGTTGGGAAGTCAGATAAGCCGTGTATTTTTCGTTCCCCTGCCGGAAACGGACATCCGACAAATCGATGCTTAGCACCTGATGCCGGCTGATAAAACGTTCCATCAGCAGATCGAAGCCCTGAGCCGTCACACTGACGGTCATCAGCGTATCACTTTTATGAACCAGTGCCAACCCGTCCGGAATGTTTGTGAAATCAATTTTATAGTTCAATTCCCAGGTATAATCTTTGGTTAATTGAATAAAAAACCACATCACCGCAGAGATGAGGACGCAAATGAAGAATATTCCCAAACGATTGCGTAGAGGAAGTTTTTTCCTCCAGTCTTTGGGAATATTATCCTGAACATCAGACAATGTTGCGTCGTTCATATTCTAAAAAAAAACAGTTCCAAGTAATTTCTCAATACATTGGAACTGATATGGGTTTGTATTGAACCTAGTTATTCTGGCCGCTTTCCGGAAGCTGGTCTTGCGAATTTGAAGCAATGGCTGACTTTTCGAAACGCATGCGAACGCCGTTTTCTACCTCGAGAGTAACCGTCGTTTCTTGGATTTCAACGATTTTTCCGTGGAGTCCGCCGATGGTGATTACTTTTTGTCCCTTTTGAAGACCTTCACGGTATTTACGAGATTCTTTTTGACGTTTCATCTGTGGCCGGATGAAAAACAAGTAAAATACGCCGATCAACAAAACGAAAAAGAAAACCGTTTGCCACATATTACCACCTTGCCCACCACCCGGAGCAGCTTGTAAGAATGAAATGAAAGAAAAATTCATGATAAAAAAATTAAGTTAAAGAATAAATATACGATTACATATCAAGCGTGTTCTCTACATTGGCCTGGATGCGCAATGTCGTGTTCATGGGTTGCGTATTGCTGGTTACGGTAACCGTTTTATGCTGAAACCCGTGCGTCCCTTTGCTGTCGAAGCTGACATCAATGTAGTTGGTTTCACCCGGTTTGATAGGTTGTTTCGGATAATTCGAAACCGTGCAACCACAAGAAGTATTGACGGCTGAAATAACCAACAAGGATTTTCCCGTATTTTTAAATTTAAATGAGTAAGAAACCTTTTCTCCCGCAATAAGTTTGCCGAAATCATGAAAATCTTTTTCAAAAACAATTTTGGGAAGTTTCCCGGCATCGGTACTTCCTTCAGCCGAATTGGTATTGGTTACCACGCTGGCCGGTATCTTATCACTGCCTTTTTGATTGCATGAAACAAAAAAGCACAAAACCATGCCCATCACTAAGTAAAAAACCGTCTTTTTCATTGGTTAAAAATCTAAGGCAAAAGTAGAAAATTTAATTACAGGGAATGCGATCCTAACATCTTTTATGTTCATTCCATTAACCCCCGGCCCGTCTTTTTAATTTTTGTCCCGCTGAGCTCCGCCACCAATTTGTCGAGCACCCCATTGATAAATAATTTGCTGCGGGGCGTGCTGAAATGCTTTGACAATTCGATGTATTCATTCATCGTAACCTTTACCGGAATTGAGGGGAAATAAATCAATTCCGTCAATGCCATTTTCAGCAGGATCATATCGATCAGGGCGATGCGGTCAAAATCCCAGTTTTTGGTTTTGGGCGAAATCAGGTCGCTCCATTCCGAATCATGCAAAATCGTTTGGCGGTACAACTCGAGCAAAAAACTCATGCTTTCCGATTCTTCCGTAGCGTCATCGTGAAGGGCGGGCAAAGGCTGGCTGGCATCCCAACTTGCTTTGAACGCTTTGATCGTATTCGAAAGCATTAAAAACGAAAGGTCGAAATTATCCGCCCCGTAAATATTCTTTTCTTCAAAAAAACTCTCCAGAATCTCCGACTTCAGAAACACGGCAAAAAACAAAACCTCCGAAATCTGCTTGTGATCTTTATAAGTCGGATTTTCCAAATTCATATACGATTTAAATTCGTCCAATTCCTCAAACTGTGCGTAAAGCTTTTTGACCAAATCCAACTCGTCCCCCCACGAAATTTTGTAACGGTTCACCAGCGATAAAAACTCTTTGTTTTCGGCAATCTGGGCGATAAACGGATTTTCGACGAATTGAGGGTTGGGATTGAGGTCTTCGGGAGTGGGTAAATACTTCTGCATTCTTTCGTGGATGCGTCGTTCGGCAAAATCCCGGACTTCAACCAAAAGAGAAAGCTGCTGAATGTAAAGTTCGTTAAGTTTATCCAGGCTGGATAGAAGTTGTTTCTCCCCGGTAGAAACGGAGCCGGGGCCTTCTTGATAGAATGAGTAGAGCGTTTGCAATACTTTGACTCTAAGAAACCGTCTGCTGATCATACAATGCAATGAACTAAAAAATAAAGCTGCAAAGGTAGGTGTTTTCCGGAAAAGATTCAGCGAAAACAAAAAGCCAACGTTTCAGGTCGGCTTTTTTTATTAACGGATTGAAAATCGTAAAAAACTACGGCTTAAAACTATCTTGAATCCATAACCAGCGTATCCCTGGGCTTGATACTTAAAACGGCGATGGGAGAGGTGTTTACCATTTGCTGTGCATATGGGCCTAACAAAATGTTGCGCGTACTGACTTCCTGTTCGGTCATGATGCTGATCAAATTGATGTTCTGCTTGGATGCGAATGCAATCGTATCAATGGTAACATTGGTTGTTTCCAGCGTATGATGCTCGTATTTCACCCCTTCTTCTTCAAGGTAATCAATCACCTGTTGCGAGTAGATATTCACTTTGTTACGGATTCCTTTCACAACCGAAGCGTAAATTGACAGCAGTACAATTTCGGCATCAAACAATTTGGCCAAATAAATCGTAAAAGGAACTTTCTGGCGTGTATCGAGAGTACTGTCAATCGGAAGGAGAATCCGTTTCAAGGCTTTTTGTGCATTAACTCCTGTGCGCAAAGTAATAACAGGACACGGAGCCACGGCAATCAATTTATTGGCATTGCTTCCGATCCAAAGATGCTCGAAACCCGAAACTCCATGAGCGCCCATGATAATGCAAATACACCCCATCTCTTTTGCCTCGTCGGATATTTCCCGGTACACGCGGCCTTCACGGATCACCGACTCGATGGTGTTGTTCCCAAGCATGGGCCTGTATTTTTCAATCAAGAGGTCGAATTCTTTCGTTATTTCGGCCACCATATCTTTTGCCGAATCGGAATAAATCGTCATTTTTGTTGTACCCGGATTGTTCACCCAGATCATCCGGATATTTAAATTCCCTGCCTGCGCAATGCTCACCGCATTTGCCAATGCATTGAGGGAACATTCTGAAAAGTCAATGGCAACGAGTATTGTGTTCATAAATAGTGCTGAAATTAGGAGGTTTGTCTTGCTAAATTACAAATTTTTTATCGAAAAAAGAACTAAAAATGAAGCCTTTTTATTAATAAACCCTTCGGATTTTCTGATAAAACAGCAATCGTAAATAATTAGTTGTTGAAAATTAATAGTTTATATCTTCAATTCGCAACTCATCCATCACCGGAAAGGCGCTGGGGTAATCGGCTGCAATTTTCTTTTGAAAGCTGACGGCTTCGCTTAACGTCCGGAAATTTCCCACCCGGACCCGGTAATAAGGTTCCTTGTACGAAACGTACCCTTTGTAATTGGGATATTTGCCGGTAAACTTTGCCAAAACGGTGTTGGCGCTCTGTTTGCTGTTGTTCCCCGAATCAAAAAAAATCTGGACGCGGTATCCGTCGAACGAGGCATTTTGAGCATTTATTTTTTTGTATTCCGTTTCAAGGCGGGTGATTTTTTCATCCTGAATCACATCAATCGTGCGTTTCTCAGGATTTTCCGTCTGAGCCGAAATTTTAAGGGGAGATAGCAAAGCGGCAAAACCGAACAGGAGCAAACAGAGATATTTCATAACCTTTGGGATTCCGTGTCTGCAAAGATAAATAAAAATCGACACACGATTTTCAAGCGATTATAAAAAAGCTACCAATCTGCTTCGACAGCCGTTATACGGTACCGAACCGATTGCAATAAAAACGGATAAGCTCGGCGTGAAGCATCCTCCTCCCTCTCCAAAGGAGAAGAGGAGTGCAAAAAAATCAATCAGAAATATCAAAAAATGATGGATAAACCAATTTCGCAAAAACCTTATCCCTATATTTGTATTTCTCAACAGAAACGTTGATTGAACCAAAAATACAGAAATCAAAAAAAATAAACCGATGAAACTACATTCACTACTCATTCCAGTTCTTGTTTTGCTGATTTTTACCGGATGCGTTACGCAAAATCCGTTAAATTCCGCTTTGAAGGATCCGCAAAGCACCACCTCTTTGAAAATAAAAAATGACAAGAGTTTAAAAACCCTTCCGCCTGAAATCGGTACGTTAACTCATTTGAAAAAACTTGAAATTTATCGTACAAACCTTGAAACACTTCCTCCCGAAATAGGACAACTGAAGAATTTAGAAATCTTGGTCATATCCGGAGGATCGTTGAAAGAATTGCCTCCCGAGATCGGGCAGTT
The DNA here is from genome assembly GCA_031550085.1 of Lentimicrobiaceae bacterium. Lineage (GTDB taxonomy): Bacteria > Bacteroidota > Bacteroidia > Bacteroidales > UBA4417 > UBA4417. Next base: position 38,538 of record JAVBOY010000001.1, on the reverse strand, counting down.
GCAAAAGCTGGTTCGTGTAACACTGACTCACAATAATTTGAAGGAGTTGCCGGCTGAATTTTTTTCATTGAGAAATTTGATTGAACTCAATTTGGGCTATAATAATTTCCGGGTAATTTCTCCTGAAATAGGCCGGTTGCAAAATTTACAGTATTTGTCGATTGGCAAAAACAACCTGGAATACCTTCCGCAAGAAATCGGCGACTTGCATTCTTTACGCATGCTTAATATTGCGAAATCCGGAATTATGCTGGAAGTTCCGGCCTCTTACCGGCAATTGCAAAGCCTGGAAGAAATTTATATCGATAATACCACCCAAATCTATTTTAATTTTAATCCCAGAACAAAAATTTATTTTGCCCAGTAAAAATACCTTCGGCGGTGAAGTCTCTCCCTGCCCCTTCAAAGGAGGGGAATTGTTTTCGCCGTCGTTTTATCACAAACAGGCTTTGCCTGTGAAAACAGATCGGAGGAATCGGTGCAACAGGTTAAATCGTACAGCGCATGGAAAACCTGCTGCTGAATAAGGAACTCATTATCTTAATTCGCATTTATCATGAAAAACCTTGCATTGCTTTGTGTGATTTTTATTTTTTGCCAATGTGCATCCAATAAGCCGGTTCCGCGAACCGATTTCTATGTGGAAGTACATTCAATCCAAAAAATTGATTCCGGTAAATTGGAAGAAGCGGGCAAAACTGCTTATTCCGTTAAAATTGATTTGATAAATCATACGGATTCCATCGTGCATTTTTGGGTCATGTCCTGCTCGTGGCAGGATAGTTGGATTTCAAATCATTCCGGGTTTTGTTTATCTCTTGTTCGTTGCGATTCGAACCTCCCTGATTTACAGTCGCTCGAACCGGGAAGCAAAATAAGCTATAATGAAACTATTTGGATAGCAGATTCTTCTCTTTTGCAGGAACGAATTGAACTAAAACTGGGCTTCGTTTGGATAAAAAAAGATGAATCCGATGTAAATGATTTTGATACGGTGTTGGGAAATAAAATTAACCAGCAAAAGGACATTATTTGGAGTAATCCGATAGAATTGCCTCAATAAAAACTCGGCGGTGAAGCCTCCCCCTGCCCCTTTAAAGGAGGGGAATTGTTTTCGCCGCCGTTTTATCACAAACAGGCTTTGCCTGCAAAAACAGAATTCGGATTCTTTGGCTCTTCACGCCGTGCGAAAATAAGGATTCAATTTTTTACCTTTGCACTTTTTATCCTAGAAAAAGAATCCGTTCCGATGAAAATTTCCTGTAACTGGCTTAAAGACTATATCAACACCGGGCTTTCGGTGGAAGAAATTTCACATTTGCTGACTAATTGCGGCTTAGAGGTTGAAGCGATTGAAGAATTTGAAACCATCAAAGGCGCTTTGCGGGGTATTGTGATCGGCCAGGTCGTGGAAACCCGCCAACACCCCAATGCCGACAAACTCACCTGCTGCAAAGTGGATGTCGGTGGCGAACGTTTGCTGGATATTGTTTGCGGTGCGCCCAATGTAGCCAAAGACCAAAAAGTGCTGGTGGCAACCGTAGGAACGACCCTTTACAAAGGCGAGGAATCCTTTGTGATCAAATCCGCAAAGCTCAGGGGCGAGCCGAGCGAAGGCATGATTTGTGCCGAAGACGAAGTTGGGTTGGGCGATTCGCATGCCGGAATTATGGTGCTGGATGCTGCCGCCAAAGTGGGAATGCCGGCTTCCAACTATTTCAACGTAACCAACGATACCGTTTTGGAAATTGCCATTACGCCCAACCGGGGCGATGCGGCATCGCATTTAGGTGTTGCCCGCGATTTGGCGGCTGTTATCAAACATTCCGAAAACCCCGATGCCGCAATCAAATACCAACGCGTTCCGGTCGATGATTTTAAAGTCGACAACCACGATTTACCGGTTTCGGTAGACGTGCTGGACCCGGAAGCTTGTCCCCGCTATTCGGGAATTACCGTTTCGGGAATTACGATTGCCGATTCGCCAGAATGGCTGCAAAACCGCCTGAAAGCCGTGGGTATTCGTCCCATCAACAACCTGGTGGACATTACCAATTATGTATTGATGGAAACCGGACAACCGTTACACGCTTTTGATGCATCCTGTATTACCGGAAACAAGGTGATTGTGCGGAAAACTGCCGAAGGAACTCCCTTTGTTACCCTGGATCAGGTGGAACGAAAATTAACCTCGTCCGACCTGATGATTTGCAATGCCGAAGAACCCATGTGTATTGCCGGCGTTTTCGGCGGAATCAAATCGGGAATTACGTCCCAAACAAAAAACATCTTTTTGGAAAGCGCCTATTTCGATTCCGTTCATATCCGCAAAACCTCCAAACACCACGGGCTGAAAACCGATGCTTCCTTCCGCTACGAAAGAGGCGCCGATCCGGATATTACCCTTTATGCCCTGAAACGCGCGGCCCTTATGATGAAAGAAATTGCCGGAGGAAAAATTTCGTCCGAAATTGTGGATGTATATCCCACCAAAATACAGCCCAAGACGGTGGAACTTTCCTATGAAAAGGTAAATACCCTCATCGGGAAAACCATCGAACCGGCTGTAATCAAAAGCATTTTAACCTCCTTGGAAATCGAAATACGTTCGGAATCGGCAGATACGCTGACATTGGCCATCCCGCCGTTTAAATCCGATGTGTACCGGGATGTGGATGTGATTGAAGAAATCCTGCGGATTTACGGCTACAACCGTATTGATTTTGGCGATTCGGTACGCTCTACCCTGGCCTATACACCCAAACCGGATACCGAACTTTTGATCAACAAAGTATCGGATTATTTGAGTGACAACGGATTCAACGAAATCCTGACAAACTCGTTGACAAGCAGTTTGTATTATGAGAAATCAGATGCTTTTCCGGAAGAAGAAAGCGTAAAAATTCTGAACCCCTTGAGCCGTGACCTGTCGGTGATGCGCCAAACGCTTTTGTTCAGCGGATTGGAAGTGGTTGCCTACAACCGGAACCGCAAAATGAACAACCTGAAACTCTACGAATTCGGAACCACATACAAACTGAATCCCGGAAAAGCAGAAGCGGCGGATGTCCGCAAGAGATACCGGGAACGGAGGATGCTGGCTATTTTCGCAACCGGACGTATCGCACCCGAAAGCTGGTATACCGATGCTAAGAAAGTGGATTTTTATTATTTAAAATCCCAGGTTTTTGCCATTTTCAGAAAGTTGGGAATTCCTTACTGGCAAGCAAAAACAACAATTGCCGACCCCAGTATTTTTGCCGAAGGCGAAACCCTCCTGCTCAATAACCAGCCGGTGTGCAGCCTTGGAAGGATTCACGCTTCGCTGATCAAGCAATTTGACCTGAAACAAGAAGTATTTTATGCCGAATTGGATTGGCAAGGACTTCTCCCGATCCTTAACAAGGAACCCATTCATTTCAAGGAAATCCCTCATTATCCCGAAGTCCGGCGCGACTTGGCTCTGGTTGTCGATAAAGAAGTAAAATTCTCGGATATTGAAGCCCTGGCTTACCGTTCGGGCAAAGACATCTTACGATCCGTCAGTTTGTTTGACGTGTACGAAGGAGATAAAATTGACGAAAACAAAAAATCCTACGCTGTAAGTTTTATCCTTCAGGACAGCAACAAAACCCTGACCGATCCGGAAATCGATAAGCTGATGCAAAAGCTTGCCGCAACTTTCGAGCGCGAATTGGGTGCCCTGATCCGGAAGTAAGCGGAAGCAACCGGTAAGATTTTGATTTGGAAATTTTGGATCCGAAAACCGTATCAAGTTATAAACAATGGGCTCAATAGTCGCATCATAATTTCGGGATGCCGACAAAAATCACGTACCTTTGCCGTTTATGGAAAATGTTGAATCCGGACAAAAAGAAGGACGCAAGCGGGTCAAAAAAAGTTTGACGCAGCAAGAAGCATTTAAGGAGTACGGAAAAATTCCTCCCCAGGCGTTGGATATCGAGGCGGTGGTTTTGGGCTCCATGATGCTCGGAAAAGACGCATTTACGGCCGTATACGAAAAACTACATCCCGAAGTATTTTACAAAGAAGCCCACAAAGAAATTTTTAAGGCCATCAAGCAACTGTTTGAGACCAATCAGGCCATTGATATTCTTACGGTTACCACCCAGCTGAAAAAGAACGGAAAACTGGATGAAGTCGGGGGGGCTTTTTATATTTCCCAACTGACGGCCCGGATTGCTTCCTCGGCAAACATTGAGTTTCATGCCAGTATTTTGATTCAAAAACATTTGCAACGCGAACTCATCCGCATTTCCACCCAAACGGTAACCGATGCCTTTGAAGATTCGATGGATGTGTTCGATTTGCTGGATGCAGCCGAACGAAACCTGTTTGAAATCAGCCAAAGCAACATCCGCAAAGGCACACAGCAGATGCCGGATATTATGCGCGCAGCCCTGTTGCAAATCGATACTGCCCGTAAAAAGGAAGGAGCGTTTACCGGTGTTCCCACCGGATTTACCGCTTTAGACCGTATTACCGGCGGATGGCAACCTTCCGATTTAATTGTGGTGGCCGCCCGTCCCGGTATGGGGAAAACAGCCTTTGTTTTATCCATGGCGCGGAACATGGCCATCGATTTTAAAAAGGCCGTAGCTGTTTTCTCGCTTGAAATGACCTCGACCCAATTGGTGACGCGGCTTATTTCCGGCGAAGCCGAAATTTCAGCCGACAAACTCCGCAAAGGCGACCTGCAAGACCATGAATGGCAACAATTGTTGTCGAAAACCGACCTGTTGAGCAAAGCGCCGCTTTACATTGACGATACCCCTTCGCTATCCGTATTTGAATTGCGCGCCCGTTGCCGCCGTTTAAAATCACAATTCGATATCCAATGCGTGATTATCGACTACATCCAGTTGATGACGGTAGGCGGGGAAAATAAAATCGGGAACCGCGAACAGGAAATTTCTACCATTTCGCGTTCGCTGAAAGCCTTGGCAAAAGAACTGGATGTTCCCGTGATTGCCCTTTCGCAATTAAACCGTTCGGTCGAAACGCGCCCCGGCAACAATAAAAAACCCATGCTATCCGACTTGCGCGAATCGGGTGCCATCGAGCAAGATGCCGATTTGGTCGGATTTATCTACCGTCCCGAATACTACCAGATCTTGGAAGATGAACTGGGCAATTCCACTGAAGGCAAAGCCATGATTATCATTGCAAAGCACCGTAACGGAGCGACAGACGATGTGTGGCTTGCGTTTCGCCGCCAATTTGCCCGCTTCGAAAATTTGGAATCCACCGCTTTCGGCGATTTTTCCAATTCGGACAACCTCATTCAGCCGAACAAAGATTTTGAGCAAGGCGAAAGTTTTATCACGGTGTCTTCGAAAATGAATACCGACGATTACGACCCGAATTTACCCGGCGATCCGAGTTTTTAATCCAAAAAGTTTTTTCTGGGGCTATGCCTGAAATTTGCTTCCACACAAAAGGGATCATAACAATTTTGACTTTTACTCGTTAGTAAATAGCAATCGTTTCTCGAATCTTAGAATACATTTTTATAGAAATGAAAAAAGTACTTTTCATTATAGCATTCATCGTAAGCCTGTCCGTATCGCAAGCCGCCTACATATTGATTCCGATGGATAAAACCCAGAAAAACCATTTAAAATCCTATGGAATTGCTTATTGGGTCTTGAAACAGGATATCGAAGTGGACTGGCTGTTAAATTACCGTGGCGGGAGTTTTATGTGCAAATATTACAAACAGTTGGAAGATGAATGCATCATCCGGGGAGTCAGTTATGAGATCATTGCCGACGCCCAATCCACGGCAATCCTTACCGAAATCGCCGACCCTCAGGTAAACATGGATGCAGTGAAGCTGAATAAAGCCCCTAAAATTGCCGTTTATTCGCCCAAAAACAAACTCCCCTGGGACGATGCCGTTACCCTGGTGCTTACCTACGCCGAAATTCCCTACGATGTCATTTACGACGAAGAAATTACAAACGGAATGCTTCCGATGTATGATTGGCTCCATTTGCACCACGAAGATTTTACCGGCCAATACGGAAAATTCTGGATGGCTTACCGCAATGCCGCCTGGTACCGCGACGATGTGCGGATTAATGAAGAAACGGCGAAGCGGCTGGGATTTGCCAAAGTATCGGAAATGAAGTTGGCTACCGCCAAAAAAATCAGGGATTTTGTGGTGGGCGGAGGATACCTGTTCTCCATGTGCTCAGCTCCGGATAGTTACGATATTGCGCTGGCCGCCGATGGCATTGATATTTGTGACCAGATGTTCGACGGCGATCCGGCCGATCCCAATGCCCAACAAAAGCTGAATTATGACAATTGCTTCGCATTCAAGGATTTCAAACTTTCCATCAATCCGTACGAATACCGGAAATCCAATATCGATGTATCCGAAGTACGAAAAGTCACCAAAGCCAACGATTTCTTTACGTTATTCGATTTTTCGGCCAAGTGGGATCCCGTACCCAGCATGCTTTGCCAGAACCACGAGCAAATCATCCGCGGATTCCGCGGACAAACAACCGCTTTTGACGAACATTTCATTAAAAGCACCGTTGTAATTATGGGAGAAGCCAAATCGCTGAACGAAGCCCGTTACATCCACGGTGACTACGGCAAAGGCACCTGGACGTTTTACGGAGGCCACGATCCCGAAGACTACGAACATCGCATCGGCGATCCGCCCACCGATTTAAACCTGTTCCCCAACTCCCCGGGTTACCGCCTGATTTTGAACAATGTATTGTTCCCTGCCGCCAAAAAGAAAAAACAGAAAACGTAATTCAATGGAGAATTGAAAGTGGAGAACTGAAAATATTTTAGGAAACAAGTTGACGAGTAGACAAGTGAACGAGTTTTTTAAGCAGAAAAGGAAAAAGCTTTTTAATTGAAAATGGAATATTGAAAATGATTCATTAACAGGTCTACGGGTAACAAGTTTACCATTCACCTTTTACCCTATATCCTGTACCAATAAACAATTAAACAACTCAACGATTCAACAGTTCAACAAGTAACGATGAACCCTAGGTCATTTCGACTGGAGCGAAGCGAAATGGAGAAATCCCTTTCTCCCTTAAGTTAAGAATGAAGAATTAAAAATGAAAAATTGAATTTCATCAATACACAATTCAACAGTTCAACAAACGAAACACCCTTCACTGTTCACTCTTTATGTTGTGCGATTAAAATAGAATATTATTAGATTAAATTATCGTAACTGGTAAAACCAGATGCGTTGACAATTTCCCCTATTTCCCCCTTTTACTCTTCACCTTTCACCGCAATCTTAGCCACCCGTGCAGCGTGGCGTCCTCCTTCAAAATCCGTTTCAAGAAACGTACGAGCCATTTCCCATCCCGATTCCAGTTCCACAAAACGGCCCGGAAGGCAAAGAATATTCGCATCGTTGTGAAGCCGTGCCAAACGCACAATTTCCGGAGTCCAGCATAAAGCCGAGCGGACATTCGGATATTTGTTAGCCACCATATTCACCCCGTTTCCACTTCCGCAAATAATAATCCCCATGGCAAATTCGCCCGAATTAACCGCCGAAGCCACCGGATGCGCAAAATCCGGATAATCCACGCTGGCCGTGGAATACGTGCCGAAATCCTGAATCTGGTAACCCGCTTCAGTCAGTTTTTGTTTTAAAAACTCTTTCATTTCAAACCCCGCATGATCGCTGGAGATGGGAAGTATTTTCGATTTGTCGAACATTTTGATTTTTGTATTATTTAGAAAATAAAAGCCCTAAACGGCCGGGTAACAAAATTACGACAATTCCGAGAAAAAACATTTTTTAAAAGAATTGTTGGATGAAACTCGGAATAAGTGAAGTAATTTTGTAGTATTGCCCAATAAAAAATCTAACAACTCTTCAAAACATGATTTCAAAGCTTTCAAATACGGAACTCGTTGAAAAAATCAACCAATTGCGGAAAGAAAAAAATGCCGTTATTCTGGCGCATTATTACACCGTGCCTGAAATTCAGGACATTGCCGATTTTTTGGGAGATTCTTTGCTGCTGGCGCAAAAGGCGGCCGAAACCGATGCCCAGATGATTGTATTTGCCGGCGTGCATTTTATGGCCGAAACGGCAAAAATATTGAATCCCGGCAAGAAAGTAGTTTTGCCCGATCTGGAAGCTGGCTGTTCGTTGGCAGCCTCGGCGCCTGCCGACCGCTTTGCCGATTTTGTTGCCCAACACCCCGACCACAAAGTGGTTTCTTATATCAATTGCACGGCAGCCGTGAAAATGTACAGCGATGTGATCGTTACATCCAGTAACGCCGTGAAAATTGTGGAATCCTTTCCCAAAGACCAAAAACTGATTTTTGCCCCCGATAAAAATCTAGGCGCTTACATCAACGCCAAAACCGGGCGGAATATGCTGCTGTGGGACGGCGCCTGCGAAGTCCATGAACTTATTTCGGCGGAACGCATTGTCGATTTGAAACGGGAAAATCCTGATGCCAAGCTCATTGCGCATCCCGAATGCAAAGCCCCCGTTTTGCTTTTGGCGGATTACATCGGCTCTACCACGGCCTTGCTGAATTACACCCATACGGATGCCAGCCGGAAGTTTATCGTAGCCACCGAAACGGGAATTGTCCATCAAATGCAGAGACTGTCGCCCGATAAAGAATTTTTAATCGTACCCGCCGATGAAACCTGTGCCTGCAATGATTGTCCCTATATGAAACTGAATACGTTAGAAAAATTATATCTTTGTATGAAAAATGAACGGCCGGAAATCACGCTGCCGCAAGAAGTGATTGAACGCGCCAAGCGGCCGATTTTAAAAATGTTGGAACTTTCCAGGTAAAAACGATGTTATAGTATACAGCGTTACGAAATAGAATTTTAAGATCGGTATAACGGCAAATGCCGGAAAATCCACCTCCCAATCCGTAACCATTCAATAGGAAGAGTCGAACATGAAGTCAAAATATTTTATATTCCTTATTTTTATATTGTTATCCAAAAATTGGGTGCAAGCCCAAGGAAGCGAAAACCCCGTAAACCCGAACGGATACAATGTTTTTTATTATACCAATGGCGTAAAGTCCAGCGAGGGAATGTTCCGCGACGGCAAACCCGACGGATACTGGAAAACCTATTATGAAGACGGCAAGCTGAAATCCGAAGGAAACCGGAAAAATTACGAATTGGACAGCCTTTGGAAATTTTACGACGACAGTACCCACTTGATTCTGTCTATAAACTATTTGCAGGGGAAGAAAAACGGATTGCGAACCACTTACCGCGAAGGCGAAACCATGGTTGAAAATTTCGAAATGGATGTGAAGCAAGGCCCCACCAAATTTTATTATCCGGGCGGCAAACTCAAAATGGAAGTCCCTTTTGTCGACGGTCTGGAACAAGGATTTGCCCGGGAGTATGATGAACAGGGGGAAATCATCACCTTTATGGAATACAAGAAAGGCTTTCTGGTGAGCCGCGAGCGGATCAACCGCACCGATAAAAACGGCAAAAAACAAGGCCGCTGGAAATATTTCTGGGACAATGGATTGGTCAAACTCGACGGAACTTACAAGGACGACCTGCGGAACGGATATTTCAAAGAATACGATGAAGAAGGGCTGCTGCTCACCGTGAAAAAATTCGAAAACGACCAGGAAGTAAAAGAAGCCCCCGAGTTGACCAGTCTTTCGATTAAAACCGATTATTACCCCAGTGGAAAAGTTAAGACCGTGGCCAGCTACAACGGCGATGTGCCCGAAGGAGTCCGTCGCGAATACAGTGAAGACGGAAAAATCACCGGCAGCTATATTTTTAAGTCCGGAGCCATTGTGGGCGAAGGCATTATTGATGAAGAAGGCGTCCGGAACGGCCCCTGGAAAGAATATTATGCCGACGGTACGTTACGCGCTGTCGGGAATTACGACAAAGGATTGCGGATCGGCGACTGGAAATTTTACCACGAAAACGGGAACGTTGAACAAGAAGGCCGCTACAACAAGAAAGGACATTTGGATGGCACCTGGTTGTGGTATTACGACGACGGCACCTTACGCCGCGAGCAAACCTACATCGATGATTTGGAAGACAGCGACTACAAGGAATACGACGAAAAAGGCAACCTGATCGTGAAAGGCCAGTATGCCGAAGGCCTGGAAGAAGGGGAGTGGACGTACGATTTCGGAGCTTTCAAAGAAACAGGTACTTACAAAGCCGGTGTCCGAAACGGGAAGTGGAAATCCTATTATTCCGACGGTACGCTCCGTTTTGAAGGAAGCTATGTGGACGATAATTTGAATAGCCAGTGCATTTGGTACTGGCCGAACGGCAAGAAAAAAGATGCCGGGCGTTATGTGAACGGAAACAGGGACGGGGAGTGGCAACTGTTTAATGAAGACGGTACACTGCAACTGGTCATTAACTACCGGAACGGAACCGAACTTAGTTATGACGGAGTTACCCTAAAACCGCCTTTTGAAGAATAAACTGATTGATTTTTAACAGAATAACAAGAAAATTATATGGATGCTGCAGAAAAATATGTGCGTCCCACCTGGGATGAATATTTTATGGAAGTGGCGCAAACCATTGCCAAACGGGCTACCTGTGACCGGGGGCGAAGCGGTTGTGTCATTGCGCGAAACAAACAGATTTTGGTTACCGGATACGTGGGCTCGCCCATCGGATTGCCCCATTGCGACGACGTAGGACACCTTTTCAAGCAAATGACGCACGAAGACGGAAAAATAACCCACCATTGTGTTCGCACCGTTCATGCCGAACAAAATGCCATTTGCCAAGCTGCACGCCTGGGAATCAGTCTGGAAAATTCGACCCTTTATTGCCGCATGACCCCTTGCCGTACCTGCGCCATGTTGATTATCAATTGCGGGATCAAGCGGGTGGTTTGTGAATACAAATACCACGCAGGACAAGAATCCGAAGCCATGTTTGTTGAGGCAGGCATTCAGTTGGATTATGTAAATCAGGAGGTCCTCCAATACAACAAACAATAAACAACGTTTAAACGGAATAAGATGACAAACCGCCGACTTTTAGGGGCGGATGTTTGAACGTTCCGGTAATGGATCCAAATCATTCAGAATGGAAAAAATAAAACTTTCGGCCGTTTCCTATCACAATACCTTACCCTTTGTGTACGGGATCACCCGGTCGAACCTATTGCCCGAAGTAGAACTTTCGCTTGAAGTCCCTGCCCGGACAGCCTCCCGCTTACTTGAAGACCAGATTGATATCGGACTGGTTCCCGTGGCTGCCATTGCAAAATTGGAAAACTATTCCATCGTCGGCGACTTTTGCATTGGAGGCGAGGGAAAAGTAAAAACCGTTTGTTTGTTTTCACAAAAACCGGTCGATCAATTACAGACCATTTATCTCGATCCCGAGTCCCGTACGTCAGTGATGCTGGTACGCGTTTTGGCCGACCGTCACTGGAAACAAAGTTTGGAGTGGAAACCGCTGAATGGCAAAGACCCGTTGAGCTTGAGTGATGACGAAGGCGTGGTTTTGATCGGCGACAAGACTTTCCCGGTATCCGATCGTTTCGCATTTGGCTACGACCTTTCGGAAGAATGGATGAAAATGACCGGATTACCCTTTGTATTTGCAGCCTGGGTGACCACCCACGAACTGCCGGCGGATTTTTTACAAACATTCAATCAAGCCTTGGCTTGGGGCGTAGAACACCGCAACGAATCCATACAACTGGTGAAAGATCCGATCATTCCCGATGAGGAATTGCTTTTTTATTTGAACCATTGCATCAGCTATCCCCTCAATGCCGAAAAACAAAAGGGGATGAAGCTGTTTTTCGAATATCTGAGTCAGTACGCTTAATTAGTGGAAAGTTGAAAAATGAGAATTGAAAGTGAACTTTTTAATGATGAACTATGAATGCTGAATGATGAACCTTTTTGGCAGAAGGGAAAAAGCAGAAGGCAGAACGAGTAAACAAACAACGAACAACAATTCCTGCACCATTAACCGTTCACGCTTCACATTGTGCGATTAAAATAGAATAATAGTAGATTAAATTATCATATTCACTCCAAATACAACTATCATCCACCTTTTACCCTGCACCGTTAACCTTGAACCTTTTCACGCTTCACTGTTCACGCTTCACAAATAAACAACTCAACGATTCAACAAGAAATGAACATCCACTTTATAGCCATTGGCGGGAGCGCCATGCACAATTTGGCCATCGCTTTGCATAGAAAAGGATACCGGGTTACCGGATCGGACGATGAAATTTTTAATCCGGCCAAATCCCGCTTGGAAAAAGAAGGTTTGTTGCCTCCGGCAGAAGGCTGGTTTCCCGAAAACATCACCTGTCAACTGGATGCGGTGGTGTTGGGAATGCATGCCCGAAAGGACAATCCCGAATTGCAACGCGCTGTGGAATTAGGACTGAAAATTTATTCCTATCCCGAATTTCTTTACGAACAAAGTAAAAACAAGCTGCGGGTCGTCATCGGCGGAAGCCATGGAAAAACCAGTATTACGGCCATGATTTTGCATGTCCTGAAAGAGCAGGGAGTCGAATACGATTACATGGTCGGAGCCCAGTTGGATGGTTTTGACGTCATGGTGGAATTGACCGAAACGGCGCCGGTCATGATTATTGAAGGCGATGAATACCTGACGTCGGCCTTGGATTTGCGCCCCAAATTTCACGTTTATAAACCCGATATTGCCGTGATCAGCGGCATTGCCTGGGACCATATGAACGTATTTCCGACCTTCGAAAATTATGTAGAACAATTCCGGATTTTTGCCGAATTGCTTCCCCCGGACGGATCGCTCATTTATTGCAGCGAAGATGCCGAAGTCGTGAAGCTTGCGGAAAACGTAAAAGCAACTGAACTGAAAATTCCCTACGGAATTCCGCCCCATTCGGTTGTGGATGGAATTACCTATCTGGAAACCGGAGAGTCGGAAGTGCCCTTGCAAATATTTGGGAAACACAATTTAATGAATGTGGAGGCAGCCCGTAATGTTTGCAACCGCTTGAATGTGAGTGATTCCAATTTTTACAAAGCCATCAGCACTTACAAGGGAGCAAACAACCGCCTGGAGAAATTGGCTGAAACCGGCTCAACAACCGTTTTTCGCGATTTTGCCCATGCCCCTTCCAAATTAAAAGCCACCATTAATGCGGTAAAGGAACAATTCCCCAACCGTTTGTTGGTCGCCTGTTTCGAATTACATACTTACAGTAGTTTGAACGAAGCCTTTTTGCACCAATACGCCCACTGCATGGACGAGGCCGATGTAGCCATTGTCTATTTTTCGCCTCATGCGTTGGAACTCAAAAAATTACCCATGTTGGATGCCCAAAAAGTGGCTGCGGCTTTCGAAAAACAAGATTTATACGTTTTTACCGATTCGCAAGCACTGGAAAAAGAACTACTTTCAAATCAATGGGCGAATGCAAACTTGCTGATGATGAGTTCCGGCAATTACGACGGAATCGATGTGAAAGCCCTGGCCGGAAAAATTGCGGAAAAGGCTACCAATTAGAAACGTGTACCACTTTTTTGGTTTCAAAAAAAGGCTCCTCAAAAAAAGATTCGATCTCAAAAATGCGGATGCTCCCGTTGATGGGGCGCAGCTCGTCGCACAAAGCCCCGCCTTTCAAAGCCAGGATTCCGTTTTGAAGCGAATTTTTATCTTGTTTGCTGATTTTACCCGAAACCCAATCTACAAAATCGGGCATGGCTGTCACGGCACGGCTTACCACAAAATCAAAAGAACCGGGTACTGATTCGGCGCGGGTTTGCCGGACCGATACATTTTTTAATTTCAGCACTTTCGCCACCTCATTCACCACTTTGATCTTTTTTCCAATGGAATCTACCAATAAAAATTGTGTTTCGGGAAACATAATGGCCAGGGGAATTCCGGGAAAACCGCCTCCCGTTCCGACATCCAGTATTTTGGTTTGGGGAACAAATTGAAGCACTTTGGCAATGGCCAGCGAATGCAACACGTGGCGTTCGTAAAAATTATCCATGTCCTTCCGCGAAATCACGTTGATTTGAGCATTCCATAACTCGTAAAGCGGATGCAATTGCTCAAACTGCCGTTGCTGCCCGGTACTCAAATCAAAATATTTCCGAATCAGTTCCACGTAGAAAATTTTTAGCAAAGATAGCACATCCGAGAAGCATCATCAAGCGGCAACATCATTTGCCGGCCGATTTATTCGGAGCGTTTTTGTACGACAAAATATGAATGCTGATCGCAAGGGCCAATACGCCTAAGCCTACTTGCCAGTAAACGTTTTTTACAATAAAAAAAATATTGACGGCCATGGCAAGCCAAAGCCACAAAAGTGAAAAGACCTTTACCTTAAGCGGAATCACTTTTTTCTCTTGAAAATTCCGGATGTACGTTCCCAGATGTTTTTGCGAAAGCAGCCATTCATAAAGCCGTTGCGAACTACGCGCATAACAGGCTGCCGACAACAGCAAAAAAGGCGTGGTGGGAAGCAAGGGCACAAAAATGCCGATAATTCCCAAAACCATTGAAACCGAACCCGTAAAAATCAGCAAAAACCGTCCCATGCGTTTATTTGATTCCCCGTTCGTTGAGCGCTTTTATGTAAAGATCCCTGTTTCTAGAATGTTCGGCGAGGGTCGCGGCAAAATTGTGGTACCCTGAAAAATCTTCGCGGGCACAGAAAAACAAATAATTGTGTTTGTGATAATTCAGTACCGCATCGATGGAGGAAATACTCGGCAGGTAAATGGGCCCGGGCGGAAGCCCTTTGTACATGTAGGTATTGTAAGGCGAATCGATTTTTTTGTGAACATTCAGAACCCGTTTCAGGCCGAAGTCGCCCGAAGCGAAAACCAGGGTCGGGTCTGCTTGAAGCAACATTCCTTTTTGTAGCCGGTTGATGTAAACGCCTGCCATATCCTGCTTTTCATCATTTTTGTTGGTTTCTTTCTCTACAATGGAAGCCAAGGTAATCACTTCCAAACGCGAAAACCCCAGTTCGCGGCGTTTTTCCTCCCGTTTTTCGTTCCAAAAGTCTTGCGATTCCCTGTACATTCGATCCAGAAATTTTTTGGGCGTCGTATTCCAAAAAAGTTCATACGTATTCGGGATAAAGAGCGTCAACACAGCGTTTGGCGTTACATCATACGGGGCAAGCGCCGCCGGATCGTTCATCTGGTTCAGCAAGGAAACCGAATCGAATTCCAACTGCTTGGCAATTTTTCCTGCCAAATCCTCTTTGGTGCGTGCATTGTTAAACGTCAACCTCACAGGATCCTGATTTCCGGAGCGCAATTTCCGGATGATTTCCAGGTTATTCATTCCCGCTTTGATGAAATAACGCCCCGGCTTGATGCTTTCGGGGTATTTCATCAATTTGGCTGCCCGGAAAAAGTTTCCCGTATTGCGAAGCAGGTGATTTTCGCGGAACTGTTTTTGCACATCTTGCCAGGTGGAGGCCGTTTTTATTTCAAGCGAAAACGGCTTGCTGCCCGTTAAGTGCACATTGGGCTTGTATAAAATTTCGTAAGCTTTTACTCCCGCAGACAATACAACAAAAAGCAACAGGCCGATTGCCAATAACACAATGATCTTGCGTTTGTGTTTTTTGGGAGCATTTTCTTCTATATCCATTTTAAGAAATTGTTTTATCTGAATTTTTGATTTAATAGTAAACGGGATTACAGGCTTTTCAGGATTTACATGTTTTTTTCTTGTTGATCTTGTTAATCCTGTAAAAAAAGAAATCTTTATCTGTTTTACTTTATAGAATAAAAAATGCCTTTGTAAAAATAGATTTTATCGTGTTCCAAAAATATTTGAGCCAATCCTCACAAGGGTGCTTCCTTCGTCGATGGCAATACGATAATCGCCCGACATCCCCATCGAGACTTCACAGAAATGGGAATCCATTGCAAAATAGCCTTTTTTCAATGCGTCAAAATAAGACCGTAACGCTTTAAATTCGCTTCGTACCAAAGTCAGGTCGTCGGTAAAAGTAGCCATTCCCATGACGCCGCACAATCGGATTGCGTTCAAATCGGCCATCACATTCGAATTTAGAAATTGGTTCACTTCATCCAATGCAAAACCGAATTTGCTTTCTTCAGTTGCAATATGGAATTGCAGCAAACAATCGATGACACGGTTGTTTTTAATCGCTTGTTTATTAATCTCTTGTAAAAGATTGATGCTGTCGACGCTTTGGATCAGGCTGACAAAGGGCGCAATCAGTTTGACTTTGTTGGTTTGCAAATGTCCGATAAAATGCCATTCGATATCCGGAGGCAACAGGACTTGTTTCTCAGCCAGTTCGGGAGCGCGGTTTTCGCCGAAGAACCGGTGGCCGGCATGGTAAAGCTCCTCGATCTGGCTGGCCGGTTTAAATTTGGATACGGCTACCAGTTTTACTCCGGCCGGAATGGTTTGCAGGACTTGCCGGTAATGATCGGTAAGAATCGACATTGTTTTGTACTATTTTTTTGCAAAAGTACTGAATCGGGCTTGAAAGAAAAAGATAAGGTGTAAGTAGCAGAAAAACAGTAAAATACAAAATATCCGGTAAAATCGAATGGCAAAAAACAAAACCTTTCAAAGCTTGAGTTTGCATACTCAAAACCTTGAAAGGTCGCTTATCAATTGGATGTAAAAAACAAAAATTACATTTACTCTTCCATCGCTTTCCCGGCTTTATCCTTCCAGATGATGGAAGAGACTTCCAAGTCATCAATGTGATCCTCTGTTACAGGTTTTCCGTCCGAAGTAACCCCATCTAACTCGTACAGGATGTTCGAATCATCGGTATACAAGAATATTTTTCCTTTTTTTACAAAATGCTTCAAGTCTTTCCGGAGATTTTTGACTTCTTTGGCTGTCAAACCGGCTTTGACGCCATATACATCCGTGTTGTTCTTTTTGTCCGTAAATACAATGTAATCAATCTCATCGGGATCGGTAGGTGCGCTCACAATGGTCAATATTTCCGTACCATTTTTTTCATAAGAAGTTAAGGTTTGCACCTCGTTTACCCGTTCTGCCGAGAAACTAAAAAAGGCGGTATCCACAGTTTTTGCGGGTGTTATGTTGGTCTTCGCCAATTCATGTTTCAGCGCTTTATGGCTGACTTTAGCTGTTGGTAGTTTTCCGGAACTTTTCTTTTCCGGAGCTTTATGTGTATCCGAAGTTTTATGAGTTGTATTTTTTTCCGGCTTTACCACTTCTTTTTCTGTCGTTTTAGGCACCGGGACATCATAAATGGCTTCTTCGCTTACAATAATTATCGGATCTAATGTATCCATTGTCAAATTTTCGGCTTTTGCTTGCCCTTTGTTTTTCGTTGTGCTTTTACAAGCATCGACAGATGTGACAATCACACACAGCAGGGCATAGTAGATGATTTTTTTCATATAGATCAGTATTTGAGGGTTTTAAAATGATAATAAACGCGCAGAAATGAGTCTGTTGTAACTTTTTCACAACAATAAACAAAATTTTTGTCCAAAATGTTTAATTATTTTATAGAAAAATTTTGAAAAGATATTTCTAATCTTAAAGATTAAAAATATTGAATTTTATATTTCTGAAATAGTTGAATAAAAATGGTTTTACAGGAAATTTTTAATTGCTTCTGTTTTATGCGTTTACCTTTTATGTATTTACCAGTCCGGACGGAGATACCTTCTTCATCCTGATTCCGTGAGCTCTGGATTATTTTTTCACTGTCTTTAAAGGCTTTCAAAAAATTCATGCAGACTAAAATCGTATCGATTGCATTTATTACTGGTAATGTCAAAAGCAACTTTTCCCTGTTCATAACATTTTTATAACTTCAGATCCAGGAGAAGGAGTCAATCCGAAGAAAGGCCTACTTTTGCAATCAACATTCGGTTCTCGTAGTTGCCATCAAAGGCAATTGAGATGAAAAGGGAATCCTGTGAAAGTCAGGAACTATCCCCGTAGCTGTAAGTTTCACAAAAAGGAGTGCATCCTTACGCCACTGAAGAATGGAGAGTTGAGAATTGAAAATTGAAAATGAAACGTTCAAAAAAATCATTTTCCACTTTCAATTTTCCATTTTCCACTTATTTGGGAAGGCGCACTACCCGAAACAAGTCAGAAGACCTGCCTGATGTTGTATACTGGGGCTTTCGGGTGAAAGGCGGCACAGGATGGGTTTCAACTATTCTGACAATCGTATTTTTGAAGCGCAACCGCTCTATCTTTCTTATCCTGTTATGTCCTGTTTTGATAAAATCATTTAACAGGTTGTACGATGGAATTATTTATTGTCAAAAGAAATGGGGAAAAAGAAGTTTTTTCCATGGAGAAAATCA
This sequence comes from Lentimicrobiaceae bacterium, assembly GCA_031550085.1. Lineage (GTDB taxonomy): Bacteria > Bacteroidota > Bacteroidia > Bacteroidales > UBA4417 > UBA4417. The sequence continues at coordinate 20,178 of JAVBOY010000001.1, read as the reverse complement.
AGAGTGCCATAGCAAAGGCGTTCTTGTCAGTAGGCAGTTTTGCCACGCAGGAAGCGATCTGCAATATTTTATGCCGGGTAACGATCACCAACGGTATCACGGTAGAGGAAATACAAAATCAGGTAGAAGTGGCGCTGATGGCCGAACGATATTATGCCGTGGCCAAAGCCTACATGCTTTACCGGCAGAAGCATTTTGAAGACCGGGAAGTACGCGACAAGCTCAAATTCCTGATGGATTATTGCAACGCCTCAAATGCCGCTTCGGGCAGCAAGTTCGATGCCAACGCCAATGTGGAGAACAAGAACATGGCGACGCTTATCGGCGAATTACCCAAATCCAACTTTATCCGGCTTAACCGGCGCATGTTGACCGACCGCCTGAAAGAGATGTATGGAAAAGAAGTGGCCGACAAATACATCGACTTGCTGAACAACCACTACATTTATAAAAACGATGAAACCAGCCTGGCAAATTATTGCGCCAGCATTACCATGTATCCTTGGCTGATTGCTGGGACCGCTTCCATTGGTGGAAATTCCAAAGCTCCGACCAATCTCCGGTCGTTCTGCGGCGGATTTGTGAATATGGTTTTTATGGTTTCCAGCATGTTAAGCGGAGCCTGTGCCACACCGGAATTTCTGATGTACATGAACTATTTCATCGGGTTGGAATATGGGCAGGATTATTATTTGAATGCGGATAAGGTTGTGGATTTGTCAAAAAAGCAACGTGCCTTGGACAAAGTAATTACTGACCATTTCGAGCAAATCGTTTATTCCATCAACCAACCCACGGGAGCAAGAAACTTCCAGGCGGTCTTTTGGAATATTTCCTATTACGACCGCTACTACTTCGAAAGTTTGTTTGAAAATTTCGTTTTTCCCGACGGAAGCAAGCCCGACTGGGAATCGCTTAGCTGGCTGCAAAAACGTTTCATGAAGTGGTTTAACCGGGAACGCACCCGCGCAGTACTTACTTTTCCTGTGGAAACCATGGCCTTGCTGACCGGAAATGGCGAACCGAAGGACAAGGAATACGGCGACTTTACCGCTGAAATGTATGCGGAAGGGCATTCCTTTTTTACCTACATGAGCGACAATGCCGATTCGTTAAGCAGTTGCTGCCGTCTTCGCAACGAGATTCAGGATAACGGATTCAGCTATACGTTGGGTGCTGGCGGGGTTTCTACCGGTTCGAAAAGCGTATTGACCATCAACCTGAACCGCTGCATTCAACATGCCGTCAATAATGGAATTCCTTTTCAGCTTTTTTTGAAAGAAATTGTCGATTTGGTGCATAAAGTACAGTTGGCTTATAACGAAAACCTGAAATACATGCAGGAAAAGGGGATGTTACCTTTGTTCGACGCGGGATACATCGACCTCAGCCGCCAATACCTGACCATTGGCGTTAATGGCATGGTAGAAGCCGCAGAATTCCTGGGAATTGAAATAAACGACAATCCGAAATACGAAGGATTTGTACAGCAAGTACTCAGGTTGATCGAACGCTACAATAAAAAATACCGAACCAAAGAGGTACTGTTCAATTGCGAAATGATTCCCGCAGAAAACGTAGGCGTGAAGCATGCCAAATGGGATAAACGCGACGGATACCTCGTCAAACGCGATTGCTACAACAGTTATTTTTACATTGTAGAAGACGATTCGCTGAACATCATCGACAAATTCCGTTTGCACGGATGGAGATACATCGAACACCTGACGGGCGGTTCGGCTCTGCATTTGAATTTGAAAGAACATTTGAGCAAAGTGCAATACAAACAATTGTTGCGGGTGGCCACACAGGAAGGTTGCAACTATTTTACGTTCAACATTCCCAATACGGTTTGCAACGATTGTGGATACATCGACAAGCGCAGTTTGAACGTATGTCCGTCATGCAAAAGCCAAAACTTGGACTACCTGACCCGCATCATCGGCTATATGAAACGGGTTGGTAATTTTTCGCAATCCCGGCAACAGGAGGCCGAACGACGTCATTATATGTTAATGAAGAATTAAAAATGAAGAATTAAAAATTACGGACCCAACCCCGTAATTCGTAATTGAAGAATCATAATTGACTAAAATCTTGTAATTGAAAATGAAGTTTGTAGGCTATGATATCGTTTTTCAGGAAGTTCCCGATGAAGTGACGCTGGCCATCAATATTTCCAACTGTCCCAACCGTTGCAAAGGATGTCACAGTCCGTATTTGATGGAAGACAGGGGAGAAGTATTGGATGAAAATGTGTTGGCAGGTTTGCTTGAAAAATACGGAAATGCAATCACCTGCGTTTGTTTTATGGGAGGAGATATTGCGCCCCAGGAAGTGGAACGTTTATCTGTTTTCTTGCACGAAGCAACAGCCCATCGCACCAAAACGGCCTGGTATTCCGGGAAACAAGTTTTGCCCGAAGATTTTTCCTTGCAGCATTTTGATTATATCAAATTAGGCCCTTATATCGAGCGCTTCGGTGGATTGGAGTCTGTATCGACCAACCAGCGGTTCTACCGCATGGAAGGCGGAACAATGGTAGATATAACGGAGCGGTTTTATAAACGATAAAAAGATGGGCGGATGTACCAGGTTTCTCATTTCATCGCAAAGATAAAATCCGAAGACTACGTCGCGAATTACCGGGACGTGGCAAAATTCATATCCTATTGCAAGGAGTGTAACCGGTATCAAGCTTGCTGGTCGTGTCCGCCGTTTGATTTTGATGTCGAAGCATATATCTCCTCTTATGAAATTGTTTATATCATCGGGACGAAGATTCTTTTAGATCCTGGGCTAATCCTTGAAAATAAAGGATGGGAGCAATCTACGGAAATAAGTTACCGGATCATGGAGGAAGTTCGTTTGGAATTGGACGGGAAACTGTTGGACCTGGAAAAACAATATCCCGGAAGCAAAGCCTTTTTTGCCGGAACCTGCCAGATATGCCCGGCTGAAAAATGCGCCCGGATAGCAGGAAAATCGTGCATTGCTCCCGATCGGATTCGTCCGTCGCTTGAAGCCTTCGGTTTTGATATAGCCAAAACTTCTGCCGAATTGTTGAATATCGAACTAAAATGGAATCGCGAGGGCATTTTGCCCGAATATTTTACATTAATTAGCGGATTTTTTGCCTCAAAGGAAATTACCTTCACGCTTTAAAATCTTAAAAAGTCATTTCACGCTGGTCTTTTAAAAACAAAAAAAGCAACCCGGATAGCGGATTGCTGTTGTGTGAAATAGAAATACGACGGACTTTTATACTGTCATGATGTCCTTTTCCTTTACGTCCACCACTTTATCAATCTTTACAATGTAAGAGTCGGTAACAGTTTGAATTTCTTTTTCCAACGATTTGACGTCATCTTCGGAAATCCCTTGTTTGGTAAGCTTTTTTGCCTCTTCCACCGAAGCGCGGCGGGCATTGCGAACGGACACCTTGGCGTTTTCAGCTTCTTCCTTGGCTTTCTTTACCAATTCTTTGCGGCGTTCTTCCGTAAGCGGCGGAACCTGCATGCGCAATAATTCGCCGTTGTTTTGCGGGTTCAATCCCAAATTGGCGTCAATAATGGCTTTTGAGATAACCCCCAGCATGCTTTTTTCCCAAGGTTGCACTACAATGGAGCGGGCATCGGGCGTGTTGATGTTTGCCACCTGATCCAATGCCGTTAATGTGCCGTAATAATCAACCTTCACGCCTTCAAGCATTTGAGGACTTGCTTTTCCGGTGCGAAATTTATGAAGCTCTTTTTCCAAATGGATAATTGCATGTTCCATTTGATCTTTCATCATTTCGAGTATGAGATTTCCTTCTTCAGTCATGGTAATTATTTTTTTGCAAATATAAAGGATGAAACTTGTTTTGCAAATAGATACGATTTTTAGAATATAAAAAAATCGAATTTCTAAGAGGAACTCATTCTAGAATCGAATAAAAACCCTGACTATCAGGATAATACCACAGGCAATTAAAGTGAGGCCGATCAAGTGGTTGACCCGCATTAAAATTTTGGGGGTTAAATATTTTTTTAGCTTTCCGGCAATGAAAACTTTACACAAATCGCTGCTGAAAACCGCAGTCAATGTACCGATCAAAAAAACAAGCGTATCGTGTTTCTCCGAAAAGTTTGTCGTCACAAGTGCCAGGGTTGCAAACCAGAAAATCCACATAAACGGATTGACGAAATTCAGGATAAAACCTTTCAAGACATACATGGGAGGACCCGCCACACGCACCTGGATCAATTGATTGTTTTCGTCGAAATGCACTTTGTGGCGGAAAGTGTAAATCCCAATCCCCGTCAGGATTAAGCCGCCGATGATGCCGACATAAGTATAGCTTTGCGGATTGTTGAACAGTTGTTGTGCACCCAGAAAACAACAGATGACAGCGCTTGCATCACTTAACAAGATGCCCACGGCCAGCCAGAAAGCAGCATTAATTCCCCGGTGAATGCTGGTTTGAATCAAGGTAAACATCCCGGGGCCGACCATAATGGAAAGACCTAATCCTAAGAGTATTCCTTGAAAAAGTGGGTGCATCGAAGAATAATATTTTACACTAAATTAGTTACGCTTGTTTAAAAAATTTGGTATGCCTATTTTTTAATGGATTCCAAATACGATTGCCAACCTTCAAGTTTTGTTCCTTTCAAAACCCGTGGAAATTTATTTTGAGCTCCTTCTTTACCCTGCTGCCGCATCCAATCATAGAAAACCTGTACCGGATACACTTCCATTTGAAGTTCGCGGATGGCATGAAGCCGTTCCACCCGGTAATCGTCGTTGAGCAGTTTCAGGTTTTCGTCGATTTTTTGCTTGGCAAGTTCAATGTCGATGGTATCATCGGTTCCCAAATACCAGCGGTGTGCAAACATGGTATCCAAAGGAATTCCGGCCACCGTAAATTCGGGTATCGAAACATTGAGCTGTTCGGCCGTCATTTCAATTGCCTTGTTCATGTTCTCTTGCGATAAATGCTCGCCGCACAAGCTCATAAAATGTTTGGTCCGTCCCGTTATGACGATTTCACAACGCTCCGTAGAGGTAAAGCGAATCGTATCGCCGATCAGATAGCGCCAGGCTCCGGCGCAGGACGACAACAGCAAGGCATAGTCCTTGCCGGTTTCGACCTGGTCGATGGTAAGTACTTGGGCATGAGGTGCCAAATTGTTGTTGTCATCAAAATTATCGTTGTTGAAAGGCACGAATTCAAAGAAAATACCATTGTCCAAAATCAATTCCATCCCTTCGGCGTTGGGGCGGCTTTGATAGGCGATAAAGCCTTCGCTTGCCAAATAGGTTTCCATATAAACCAGAGGTTTGGCAAACAATTTCTCAAACCGTTTCTGATAAGGTGCAAACGAAACCCCTCCATGCACGTAAACCGACAAATTCGGCCAAATGTCGTGAATGGTTTGAAGGTTATACTCACTTATTATCCGTTCCATCAACACCTGCAACCAGGCCGGGACGCCGCAAATAACACCGATATCCCACTTGGGAGCCGCTTTTACGATTTCGTCGAGTTTCGACGTCCAGTTGCGTTCTTTGCTAATCCGGCGGCCGGGCTTGTAAAAATGCTGAAACCAAAAAGGAATGGTTCCGGTTGTAATACCCGAAAGGTCGCCTTCAAAGTACGTTCCGTTAAATTGCAAATCGGTACTTCCGCCCAATCCGAGCATTCCTTTTTGAAAAAATTCGGGAGGAAGGTTGTATTTGGGTAACGATAAAATTTGTTTTATGCTTGTTTTCTGGATGGCTTTCAGCATATCCGGCGTTACCGGAATGTATTTGGAGGAAGCCTCCGATGTGCCGGAACTCAGGGCAAAATATTTTACCTGGCCGGGCCAGCAAACAAAAGCTTCCCCGTTTAACGTACGGTGCCACCATTTTTTGTGAATGAGATTATAATCGAATAACGGAACCTTTGCTTGAAAGGCCTTTAGTGGATTGTTGCTGTGTAAAATCTCGGTAAAATTGTAATATTCTCCGAAAGACGTTATTTCAGCTTTGCGAAGAAGTTTTTTCAGCGTTTGCAATTGCTGCTTATGAGGGTCACGTGTCTTCAGTGCATCAACCGGCAGTTTGCTTCGGAGATCCAATGCGCCTTTGATTATTGATCCGAGAATGGGCATAGTATAACGGTTAGTAATAATGTTATTCAGAGTGCAAAACTACCATTTTTTACATGTGTTGTCAATCTTTTTCGTTTTATTAATGTTAATAGGAGATGTAGTATGCTGATTATCTTTAGCTTGCTAACTCAAAAAGGAAGTTATTTTCAGGCAAAATAACGAAAGGGTAAATGTCTTGATAACCCCGGTTTATTGCCTTAATTCGAAATTTTTACCCAAATAAACCCTCCGGACCTGTTCGTCATCAGCAAGTTCCTTTGCCGATCCAGCTTTTAAGACTTTCCCCTCAAAAAGCAAATAGGCGCGATCGGTAATTGATAACGTTTCGTGCACGTTGTGGTCGGTAATCAAAATACCGATGTTTTTATTTTTTAATTGGGAAACAATGGTTTGAATATCTTCTACCGCAATGGGGTCGACTCCGGCAAACGGTTCATCCAGCAAAATAAACTTCGGATCGGATGCCAAACAGCGGGCAATCTCTGTTCTGCGGCGCTCACCTCCCGAAAGCTGGATTCCCAAACTTTTCCGGACATGCTGCAGGGAAAACTCATTCAGCAGTGATTCCAGCTTCTCACGTTGCTCGGCTTTGGTAAGTTTGGTAAATTCCAAAACGGCCCGGATGTTATCTTCCACGCTCAAACGGCGGAAAACCGAAGCTTCTTGCGCCAAATAACCCACACCCATTTGTGCACGGCGATACATGGGTTCAGTCGTAATGTTTTTATCATCCAAATAAACATCACCCGCAAAAGGCTTGATCAAACCAACCATAATATAGAACGAAGTAGTTTTTCCGGCTCCGTTCGGACCAAGCAGGCCCACGATCTCACCCTGCTTGACTTGGATGGAAACATGGTCGACCACGGTGCGCTGGCGGTATTTTTTAACGATATTTTCGGTTCGAAGAAGCATGTGTAGTAATAACAAATAATGTTCGTAAAAAACGGGCGGTACGTTTTCCGTTCCCAAAAAAAGAGCTCAAAAGTACGAAATAATGAATATTTATCCTTGGATATCGCGAACTTTAAACGTCCGGAATTTTAGCAACAATTTATCCAATTGCTTCCTTAGGTGATGCAAAAATCATATTTTTGCAATCCATAAAAGAATACAATAACTATTAAAGACCCTTTGGCATTATGAAATTTGATCCTACGGCAGCACTTTTTGACCTGAAACAATTCGGCGAATTCGGCGATGTAAACCCCTCCATTACAGATAGCGCTACATTTACTTTTATGCAGGCTAAAACCATGAGTGATGTTTTTAGCGGCGATGAAACAGGCTGCTTTTTATACTCGCGCCACTGGAACCCGATGAACAAATATTTGTCTGATGCTTTGGCGGCGATGGAAGGAACCGAAATGGGTTGGGTGACAGGATCCGGAATGGGAGCTATTACCTGTGCCATTCTTCAATGCGTGGGTTCCGGCGATCACATTGTGTCCAGTCGTACGACGTATGGCGGCACTTTTGCTTTTTTGCAAAATTATTTGCCGAAATTCAAGATTGACGTAACGTTTGTAGATATCAATAATTTGGCGGAGGTAGCGGCTGCCGTTCGTCCGAATACCAAGGTAATTTATACCGAGTCGATGACCAATCCGATGTTGCAAATTTCGGATATTCCCGGGTTGGCGAAAATTTCGAAAAAGTGCGGCGCAAAGTTGATTGTAGACAATACGTTTACGCCTTTAATCCTGCAACCGGCACGTTTGGGCGCAGATGTGGTCGTTTACAGCATGACAAAATTTGTAAACGGGAAAAATGATTGTGTGGCCGGAGCCATTTGCGGATCGGCAGAATACATCAATTCATTGATCGATGTGAACAACGGTACGGCCATGCTTTTGGGGCCGGTACTGGATCCGTTGCGTTCGTCTTCGATTTTGAAAAACTTGCACACGCTTCACATCCGGATGCAGCAACATTCGAAAAATGCGATGTTTTTGGCCCATAAGTTTAAAGAAATCGGCATCAAAACTTGCTATCCGGGTTTACCCGAACATCCGGGACACGAGACCATGAAAGAAATGATGAATCCCGATTTCGGTTTTGGCGGAATGATTGCGATTGATTTGGGAACGGCCGAGCGTGCTGCAAAATTCATGGAGTTGATGGAACTGGCCGATGTAGGTTATTTGGCCGTTAGTTTAGGCTATTTCAAGACCTTGTTCAGCAATTCCGGAAAATCCACTTCGAGCGAAGTTCCGGAAGAAGTTCAAAAAGAAATGGGCATGAGTGAAGGCCTGGTTCGTTACAGTGTCGGTTTGGACCATGATATGGAACGTACCTGGCTACGGATCAAAAAATGTTTTGATCAGGTTCAATAAGATATTTTATATTGATCTTTTTTGATATAAAATTATTTTATATCACCCTGAAAATAAGGCTGTCTGAATGAATAGACAGCCTTACTTTTTTATTTCGTCCACAAGAATTTTGGGAAACCGATGTTCGGAAAATTACAACGCGCCTTTCTCAATCAGCCGGACAATCCGTTCAATGTTGACATCTTCTCCGATGGGATCATATTTCACTTTGAGGTTGTATCCGAAAAGCCGCCCCAGCGATTGCCAGAAGAAAGCACGGAAACCACCCCGGAAATCTTTGACTACTTCATAAGAAGAGTTTCCGCATTGACGGTCGATCAATTTGATTAATATTTTTCCCTGCGAAAAAGTCAGGTTCCGCAGTTCTTTTCCGAACTTGAGTTCCAATTCTTTTTCCGCTTGCTTCATTAACTCTTTTCGCTCTTTGTCGCTTTTGGCATTTATGACCAAGGCTTCGTATTCCTTAAATTTAATTCCAGCCAATTCTGCATAAGGCCATACTTTTTTTACGTTTCGAACCAGTTTGTCCCATTGGGCGATATCCTCGGGACGCGTGTAGTACGAACCCCAGGCATAAGCATCCGAAAGGTAAAAAATAGGCAGGGTGTCGTTTCCAATCACTTCAAAAGGGCAAATGTAGCGGCCCAGCGAATCGCGCGGGTTTAATATCCCCGGTGTTTGCGAATTGGAAGCCAGGCAAATTAACAAAAAACTTACAGTTGAAAGGAATCGTGTCATTAATTTTTTTTTCATCCTAGTTCAATAACTATGCCATTTGCCAAACCGGGTGTTAAGAATACGAAAGCAGGTGCTTTACTAGTAACGAAATGGAGTGCCCGAAAGTTTATAACGAGATTTTGTTTTTTTTATTTGCTTCCCGGATTTCCCCATTGGAATGCATCTATTTCGAATCCGGCAAGCGAAAGAACTTTATCGATAACTGTTTTTACAGCTTCTTCCAAGGTTTGAGGCCGGCTGTAAAATGACGGTATGGCCGGAACCAAGATTCCCCCGGCTTCGGTAATGGTTTTCATGTTGTTGATATGGATCAAGCTGAGAGGCGTTTCGCGAAGCACCAATAAAAGTTTTCGCCGCTCTTTCAGCATGACGTCTGCAGCCCGTGTCATCAAATCGGTGGATATGCCTGCCGCAATGCGCCCTAAGGTTCCCGTACTGCACGGGCAAATAATCAAAGTGTCATAACCGGATGAGCCGGAAGCAAACGGCGCATAAAAATCGTGGGTATCGTATAATTTGAAAGGTAATTTTGTAAAATCATTATTTTGCAATTCATGGCTCCAAACGTTTTTTGCCTGATCGGAAAAAATAACTCCTACCTGTTGCAGTTGATCCGAAAGTTGCACCAACTGCTCAAAAAGGATTTTGGCATAAATGGCTCCGCTGGCTCCCGTAACCCCGACGATCAGGTTTCGTTTTTGTTTGGCCATGAGAAAAATTATCGTAGTTTATAATACAAACTTAGCGTCAGACAATCGATATACTGCCCGTATTTCCCAAACCGGGCCACATAGCCGGTTTGGACATCGTTCCGGATGCTGGTAATCGAGTTTTCGGTACGCAGATGGACGTTCCATTTTTCCGAGATATTGTACCCGGCTCCGATGCAAACATTAAACGTGCCCACTTTAAAGTTATCGGATTCCTTTTGCATTCCGGTCACATCTTCTTCGTACGAATGCAGCAGTACGGAAAAAGAGGGGCCTGCTTCTATAAAGAATTTCTTGGCAAACGTGTATTGATAAATTAGCCCCAACTCAACATAACCTAAACGCAAAAGGTAGGTGTCGTAATCTCCCTGGTCAGGATTGGCGCTTTTCCGGCTGCCTTTCTGAATATAGGTCAGCTCCATTTGCAAAGCGCTTTTTTGTGCGAAGTCATAATTGATCCACATACCTCCTAAAAGTCCGGCTTTGTGGAAACCTCCATAGGTATCACCTTCCACCTGGCTGGTTACAAATCCCGCCACAAATCCGCCGCCGAATTTTTGGGCATTCGTTTTTAAAATAGAAAAACTAAAGATCAAGGCAATGCAAATCAGGACGTGTTTCATACTAATAATTAAGTTTTTCTAAATGAATAATTTGAGCTGGATTTTTCGATCGGCTTTTATTTTTTCGGGTCATCAAAAAACTTTTGTTCCAGTTTCTGGCCATTGTCAAATTTCCCTTGGTAAACCAACCGGCCTTTATTGTCCCAATAACTCCAGATGCCGTCTTTCAACTGATTTTTATATTGACCTTCCCCTTGCTGTTTCCCGTTTTCGAACCAGGATTTCCAATTCCGGTCAGGCGCTCCGTTGGTGAAAGACTCCTGCCGGAGCTTTTGCCCGTTTTCATAAAAATAGACCCAGTCGCCGTTCTTCTTTCCCTCTTTATAGCCTCCTTTTTCTTTTACGTTGCCATTGGGAAAGTATTCGATATGGTCGCCCTCCAATGCCCCTTCCGCATAAGTATCCTTAAGTTGTAGCTGTCCGCTGTAAAACCACAAGGCCTTCTCTCCGGTTTCCAAGCCATTATCGGTGTAACTCACTCTTGATTCTATTTTACCCGAAGGGAACCGGCCAACCCAGGTTCCAACCGTTTTTCCGTTTGAATAATACCCTGAGTCTTTCAATTGCCCGTTTTCAAACCAACTTTGGAAAAGCCCGTTTTCTTTGTCGTTTTCATAAGCTACGGTATGATGAATTTCTTGTGTTTTATAATAATAGATCCATTTCCCGGAACGATTCCCATCTGCATAAGAACCGGTTTTCCATTGGGTTCCGATTGAATCGTAAAAATACTGCCAAACGCCGTTCTGCTTGCCATTGATGAAGAGACCCGTACTGCCTGCTGTCCCTGATCTGTAATAAAATTTCCAGACACTGTCTTGCAATCCGCTTTTTACAAAACCCTCCATTTCAGTTTTTCCGTTGTTATACCACCAGATTACGCTTCCTTCCAACTGCCCGTTTTTATTACTGCCTTCGAATTTTTTCTTCCCGTTTTCATGCCATTCCTTGACAATCCCTTCTTTTATCCCGCTTTTATAAGTGATTTCGGATACCTTGATTCCCTTTTCCGTAAATTCAAGCCAAACGCCATCTCTCTTACCGGCAATCATCGGACCTTCCGCTTTTTTCTTTCCGTTCGGATAGTTTTCCGTAACAACCTGTGCTTCCAGACAAGATACGGGAATTGTAAAACATAAGCATAACAACAGTTTGGTGATCATGTCGTTCGGGTTAAATTTTAATGGATTCATTATTAATAATTTTGTAAAAAGGAATTAAAGATCAATGGTTCCGTTCGGTTGAATACAATACCAATTGGTGTAACGCTTCGCGCGAAACACTTTCAGGAAATGAAGCCAAAATTTCGAGCGCCTTGTTCTGGTATTCGATCATTTTTGAAACAGCATAATCGACTCCTCCGTTTTGGTGCACAAAATCGATTAAATCCGACACACGGGAAGGATCTTCGTTGTGGTAGCGGATGGTATTCATCAATTTTCGTTTTTCACTCCAAGATGCCTTTTCCATGGTGTAGATGAGCGGGAGTGTCATCTTTTTTTCCTTGATGTCGATTCCCTGTGGTTTTCCGGTATTTTTGTTTTTTTCGTAATCAAACAAGTCATCTTTGATTTGAAAAGCGATTCCGACAAATTCGCCGAATTGATGCATCTTTTTTACCGTTTCTTCGGGCGCTTTTGCCGATTCGGCTCCCGCTGAGCAACATGAGGCAAGCAGGGAAGCCGTTTTTTTACGGATAATTTCGAAGTAAACGGATTCTTTGATGTCGAGTTTCCGCGCTTTATCCATTTGCAGCAATTCCCCTTCGCTCATTTCGCGGGTGGCGTTCGAAACAATTTTCAGCAATTGGTATTCATTATTTTCGAGCGAAAGCAGCATGCCTTTTGAAAGCAGGTAATCGCCGACCAACACGGAAATTTTATTTTTCCAAAGCGCATTCAAGGAAAAAAAACCGCGCCGTTCGTTCGAATCATCCACCACGTCATCGTGAATGATGGTTGCCGTATGCAATAATTCGATGAGCGCCGCAGCATGATAGGTTGATTGGGAAATTTCGCCGCATACTTGAGCCGACAAAAACACAAACATGGGGCGCATTTGTTTCCCTTTTCGCTTCAGGATATAACGGGTTATAATATCCAAAAGAGGAACCTGGCTTTTCATCGAACTTCGAAAATAGGTTTCGAACTTTTCGATATGAGAAGAAATGGGCGCTTTAATTTGCTCTAACTTGGAAGACATTACCAAAATTTGACACCAAAAGTAGTTATTTTTAAGGATGAAGAAAAAATCTTAAGGAAACTAAAAAAAAGATTGACTTTGCATACTTTTTCGTTCCGGTAAGCGTTATCCGATCAACAGAAATCCTGTTTTGCAGTCCTGTTAACCTTCCAGAGAAATTAACCACAATTTAATCATATTTCAACCAAAATTAAGTAATTGAATAATAGCAAATTAAAAATTAAAAAATGAACGAATGCGATATCTTCAACGCTTTTTTTTTTAAAAAATTTGCCGCTTTCACATTAACTTTTAATTTTGTGGTTCTCAAAAAATAAAATAAACGTAAAGATCCATAAATTAAATTTAAAACTCAAAAACATGGCAACTGCACAAAAAACAGTAAAAAAAGATGAAAAAAAGAATGGAAAATTCAGCTCTGCTTTTGCAGCGTTCTTGATTCCAATTTGTTTGCTTGTAGGTTTTTTGATCTACATTTTTGTAATGGGGAATCCCTCAAACTTTGAAGGTGGGGATCCAGCAAACCATCCGGTAAAAGAAGGAGCTGGCAGTATTTTAGGCTTGATACATAAAGGGGGATGGGTTGTTCCCGTTTTGTTATCTTTTATATTGATTAACATTTCTGTTTCAATTGAACGTTACATCACGCTTCGCAGAGCTTCGGGAAAAGAATCGGCCCAAGTATTTATTTCGAAAATCAGAGGATTTTTGGCTAATAATGACACAAACGGTGCGATTGCTGCCTGCGACAAACAAAAAGGTTCGGTTGCTAATGTTGTAAAACAAGTGATGATCGCATATCAAAAACTTGAACAGGACAATACCATGGATCTTGAGAAAAAAATGCTAGCACTTCAAAAAGAAGTGGAAGAAGCAACTTCTCTTGAATTACCAATGCTAGAAAAGAACTTAATTATTTTAGCTACTTTATCCTCAGTATCAACTTTGGTAGCTTTGTTAGGAACTGTACTTGGTATGATCCGTGCATTTGCTGCTTTGGGCACAGGCGGAGCTCCCGATTCGGCTGCATTGGCTGTGGGTATTTCCGAAGCACTTATCAATACCGCATTGGGTATCGGTAACTCAGCTATTTCGGCAATCATGTATGCCACTTATACATCAAAAATTGATGGAATGACCTATGCCATTGACGAAGCCGGATACAGCATCGTTCAAACTTATGCCGAAAAACACAGATAGATTTTATTTAGTTAGATTTAATTGTTAATTAGCAGTAGAAAACGTTAAAATAAGATGGCAAAAGTAAAAACATCGAGAAAAAGTACCTGGGTTGACATGACGGCAATGACCGACGTGGCCTTCCTGCTTTTGACGTTCTTCATGCTGGCAACACAATTTAGACCCGAAGAAGCGGTTATCGTAGACACTCCTTCTTCCACTTCAAACATTCAGCTTCCTGAAAATAAAATCATTCAAATCACCATTGACCATAATGGGCGGATATTTTTCGGGATGCAGGGAAAAAATGAAAGAAGAACACTTCTAAAACGTATTGCCTCGCTGAGGAACTTATCATTTTCCGAAAAAGACTACGAAAATTTTTCTTTGGTAGAATCTTTTGGAGTACCCATTTCAGAATTGAAGCAATATCTAGCAATGGATGGTGATCAACGTAAAAAATACAATGAAACTACTAAAGGCATTCCCTGCGATTCAATTATTTCTGTAAAAAATGAATTGTCGGTGTGGGTGATTGAAGCACGCAAAGCTTATCAAAACCAAGCGATTATTGCCATTAAAGGTGATAATAATGTACAAATGCCTGTTATAAAGGATGTTATTAATACGTTGCAAAAACAAAGAGCCGATCGTTTCAATTTCATCACTACATTGGAAAAAGCGCCCGAATAAAACAGGTTTAATTTTAAAAAAAGCAAAAAAATGGCAGATATAGATACCAGTGGTGGTGGTAAAAAGAAGGGCAAAAAAGTCCGGGGTAAAAAATTGTCGACACGGGTCGATTTTACACCCATGGTTGACTTGGGCTTTTTGTTGATCACTTTCTTTATGTTAACCACCTCTATGAACAAACCATCCACAATGGAAATTAATATGCCCTTTAAGGATGATAATATTCCAGTAGATGGACAAACCAAAATTAAAGAATCACAGGCAATGACCATTATGCTTACGGGGCATGACCAAATTATGTATTATTTTGGCTTTGGAGATCTGATAGGGGAAGCTAATGTAACAACTTTTGGTGCAAAAGGAATTCGTGCAGCATTGATGGAAAAAAGTAGAGAAATAAATCCTCGCCTTGACTCATTGAAATATTACAAACGAGAAGCATCACTGAACCGAATAACCGAAGAGGCGTACAAAGCACATTCATTACGTTTGAAATCGGATAAGAAAAACGTATTTGTGCGTATTATGTACGACAACAAAGCTCGGTATAAAAACCTGGTAGATATTTTGGACGAAATGACTATTACCAACATTGGACAATATGCCATTGTTGACATTACGCCCGAAGATCTACAAATGTTAGCAAAGAATCAATACATAAAAAAGTAGGTAAAATATTTTTGCGAAATGGGAAAAATTGATTTAGAAAATAGCAAATGGTGCGATATGGTGTTTGAAAAACGCCAAAAGGACTACGGCGCATACGATTTGAGAAAAAGATATTCGAGAAACTTAAAATTGAGCGTTATCTTGGGGATCTTGTTTTTCTCGTTGGCCGTAGCATCCCCTTTGATAGCCAAAGTGCTAAGAAGTGTCGGCCCGGAACCAAAGAAGATAGATAACACAGTGACTGTCGATTTGGCGCCTCCGCCACCGGTTGATGAGGAAAACACACCTCCACCGCCCAAAGTAGAATTACCACCGCCAACTGTGGAGCAAATTAAATTTACCCCCCCGGTAATTAAAAAGGATGACGAAGTGCCTGATGATGAGGTTCCTCCTCCACAAGAAGGAATAACGGCACAAGTTAGCACCAAAACACAGGAAGGTACTCGTGAGGGGCCTCCTCCCATTGAAGACCCGGGTATTGAAACCGGTACCGGTACGGGAGAAAAAATTGTAGAACACGAACCCGAAAAGATTTACACTTTTGTTGAAGAACAACCGGAATATCCCGGAGGCGCAGGACAATTGTATTCATACATCAGTAAAAATGTGGTGTACCCGACCATGGCTAAGGAAGCCGGTGTACAAGGAACCGTAACTCTAAAGTTTGTGGTAGAAAAAGACGGATCAATCGGCGAAGTGCAAGTTATGCGTGGAATTGGTTCGGGATGTGATGAAGAAGCTGCACGGTTGGTAAAGGCTGCCGGAAAATGGCGTGCAGGAAAGCAGAACGGGAAAGCTGTTCGTGTGTGGTTTATTTTACCGATTAAGTTTACGTTACAGTAACGTTTAAAAAATGAATGAGCAACAGCATCATTGGCAAAAATCGCCCCAAAAGCGATTTTTGCTGCTTTTAAAGAATGCCATAGCGCTTGCCTATGTCGTGATTGGTTGCATGATCCTGTTTTGGACAGCCATCTTTCCGGCCATGACGAAATGGCAACGGGTTCTTTTTGGTGCTGCATTTGTGGTTTACGGGATCTTCCGATCCTATCGGAATTGGGTTCAATACAAATCGGTTGATGAAGAGGAAATTTAAAACAAGAATACAATGAAAAGCCAAGTTTTTATTAGCGCATTTGCCTTGCTGTTTGTACTTGCAGCATGCAATCAACCCCAAGGTAAAAAACATAGTGACACGGCAACTTCAGGCTCGGTTTCGATTGCCGTTGACGAAACGTTTGCTCCGATTATTCAGGAGGAACTGGATGTTTTTCATCACTTGTATCCGGATGCAAACGTAACCGCTAATTTTAAGCCGGAAGGCGAAGTCATTCTTGATTTAATCAACGACTCGGCGCGAATTGCCATTGTGACCCGCGACCTGACCGAACAGGAACGAAAAACGTTTGATCAAATAAACCTGACCGTTATAAAAAAGCGATTCGCGATCGATGCAATTGCATTGATTGTAAATCCTGAAAACAAGGATACGACGATTTCAATGCCGCAAGTGCGTGAGTTGTTTGCAGGGAAAATACCTTTGTGGAGCGATTTGAAAAAAGGGAGCCCGTCCGATTCCATCATCATTGTTTTTGACAATCCCAAATCAAGCACCGTGCGGTATATGGCGGAAATTGCCGGGTATAACAAGTTTTCATCCTCTTCAAACTTTTATGCCATGCAGACCAATAAGGATGTCATCAATTATGTGTCCAAGCATAAAAATGCCATAGGGATTATTGGTGTCAACTGGATTAGCGATTTTGATGATCAGCAAACACAACTATTTTTGAAAGAAATAAAGGTAATGGCTGTAGCGCCCGACAGAACCGAACCCGGAGCCGGGGAATACAGGAAGCCTTACCAGGCATATATTAAGGAGGGGACATACCCATTGGTGAGGGATTTATATATTTTGAACCGGGAAGCACGGATGGGCCTGGGTACCGGTTTTTCAGCTTTTATTATGGGAGACAAAGGGCAGCGCATTGTTTTGAAGTCCGGATTGTTGCCGGCTACCATGCCTACCCGACTGGTGAATATAAATAATAAATAGATATATACAATGAAAATGAAAAAAGTAATTCTACTTGCGGTGTCGATTTTGGGCGGACTCCTTAGCGTGAATGCTCAAAGGTCGTTGCCGGACGCATTAAAAGCGATTGATCAGGAAAGGTATGATTTGGCGGTAAGTATCTTACTACCTTTAACCAAAGGGGGAGCCGATCCCAAAATGCTTGACCAACGGGCAGAGGCTTTGTATCATTTGGGTGATGTTTATGTACAAACCAATGAATTGGATTCTGCCAGTTATTATTTTGAAGAAGGGATCAAAATAGACCCTTCCTTTGTTTTGAATTATGTGGGAAGAGGTAAAATTGACCTTTTAAATGGGAAAACGGCCCAAGCAGATGCTACCTTTGATCAGGCTATCACAAAGTTGGGAAAAACAAAGGATTACAGGCCTTATCTCGAAATTGCACGCGCGTATTATTTGTATGCAAAAGAAACCAAAGATCTAGTTGCCGTTGAAAAAGCCTTGAATTACGAAGAGTCGGCCAAAAAATTCGGGTCTAAGGTAGCCCGGGTGTATGTGACGTTCGGAAGCATTTATTTGCTAAAGCGGGATGCAAACAGCGCGATGGCAAACTTTAACCGGGCCTTGGATTATGATAAAAATTATTTAAGCGCTTATGTCGCACGGGCCGAGATTTATCGAAATGCACAAAATATTGGTGCAGCCGTCGAGCCGCTTGAAGAAGCCATAAAAATTGATCCTTCTTACGCACCGGCTTACCGGGAGTTGGCGGAATTGTATTCCGAATCGGGGCAATACCAAAAAGCGGTGGATATCTATAAAAACAAGTACCTGCCGATTGTCGGCTCTTCCTGCGGGACCAATACACGGTATTCGCAATTCTTGTTTTTAGCGCATGAATACAAGGATGCTTATGAAGTGATCAAAAAACTGATGCAGACCTGTGATGTAAAACCGGTGATGTACCGCTTGCTTGGGTATAGCGCCTTTGAAATTGGAAAGATGACCGAGGCCCAACAAGCAATGGAATCGTTTTTTCAAAAACAAGTGGATACCAGCCGGATTTATGCTTCAGATTATTATTATATGGCCAAAATCCTGGTGGCTGAGAAAAAAGATTCGCTTGCCTATTTTTACATTAGTGAGGCTCACAAGCGGAATGCGGAAAACGCATTGGATTTATTTTCAGAAATCGGCAGGAACAATTATGCAGATAAACGCTATAAGGCAGCCATTACGGCATTTGACAAAATATTTGAACATGGGGGCGAACTGACACCCGCTGATTACCAACGATATGGCTGGGCTGCTTATGCTGATAGTTCTTATGCGAAAGCGGATACCGCCTATTCGCGTTTAATCCGGATGTCGCCCACCTTTTTACCGGCTTACTTCCAGCATGCCCGGGTGTTGAATAACTACGATGTAACGGGCGAAAAGGGGCTCGCTAAGGCGGATTACGAGAAAGTTATCGAATTGGGCGAAACCGATACCGTGAAATACAGGATTCAACTGATCGAAGCCTATAAATATATGGCGAACCAATCGGTCCACTATGAAAAAAACGTCGACGAGGCAATTATGTTCTACGAGAAAGTATTGGTGCTGAGGCCTACGGATGAAGAAGCAAAGCAAAACATTGATATTCTGCGGAAATTGAAAAAGAAACCCTAAAAAAATAAAAAAACCCCGAAAGGCAGGAGTGGTCGGAAGACATTCCGGCCACTTTTATGTTTTAAAAAATATAGAAGGATCCCCTCCACATTCCACCACAATCATAGAGATAATAAGGTCTCTCATTTCCATTGAAAATCTTCGTTTAGCCGTTTTATAGCCAATTTTATTTGCATGTTTATAGATCAATATTAGCATTGCTACAATCAATGTCATATATAACATTACCTCAATTCCATTTTTATTTAGCGAAACTAGATGGCTAACATTGAGCTCCTGCTTAATAAAGCGAAAGAACACTTCAATATCCCACCTGCGCTTGTAAGCATCCGTTATTTCGTGGGCTGACAACTCAAAATTGTTGGTTATAAACCAATATTCATTGGCCTCATCTTCTTTGCTTTTGGCGACAATCAATCGAAAGGGTTCTTCTATTAACTCTTCCCGAAAATGGACATTACCTCTTTTGTTATTGATAGCCTTGCCTGTGTACAAATGCACAATACTGTCTTTGAGCAAGACGAGACTTCCAATATCAGTTGGTGTACTGTTGGTAATAAGCGATTCTAATTCCACGTATTTTCTATTCTCTTTGGCACGAGCAATAAATACGATTTGTTCTTTGCTGAAAGATTGCATATTCCTGGTGGACTGCAAACCTCTGTCAAGTAGATAGATATTCTGATGTACAGCGTCTTGTTTAATATGACTGCGTATCGCTTCAGGTAAGGCAATATCCTCACTCGAATAGGTTGGTGCGGTAAATATCTCAGCCAAGCAAGGCAAGATGCCATCAAAAGCCACTGTATATTTTACTGCTTTTCTGTCTTGTTGGTTTGAATAAAATCCTTCCGCTAATTTAGTTGATGTCTCGTGAACAAGGCTACTATCAACGCGAATAAGATTATACTTCAATTGTTCGGCATATAAGTATGTGTTTGAAAACTGCTCATAAATACATTCATAAATCTGCTTGAAAAAATCGGTATCAATTTTAGAAAGTCTTTCTGAAATTGAGCTTCGCCTGATGCTTTCGTTAGGATGGAGATTGAAAAGCATCTTGAATACAGGGTCGTTAAATGTATCTTCAAGGCTGCGTTGGCTGAGTCTATCATTTTCTAAAATCCCATACATTAACAGATAAAACAGTTTTTTGCCATGCAGGATTTTTGAATA
>JAVBOY010000011.1:0-33632 GCA_031550085.1 Lentimicrobiaceae bacterium | reverse complement strand
TCCTTTGCCGCCCGATGTATATTTTCCGTAGGGAAACAATATTGGTATAGCCTGAAATACATTTGTTAATGCCTTACAGGCAAAAAAGGAATATTTTCTTGCGTGTTATGGATATGTAAGGCCTACGGCCTATTGATATTTCCCGTAGGGAAATAATATCCATAAAAAGCAATAACAAAGAAATGGTAGCCCGTCAGGGCTTTAACCTGTTCGTCCTTTACCGCCCGATGCATATTTCCCGTAGGGAAAAAATCTCCATAAAAGCAATAACAAAGAATCAGATAGCCTGTCAGGGCTTTAACCTTTTGACGGAAAGACAAGATTCCAAAAAAAGAATCGGAACATCCTAAAAACAAACCCCAAAAAAAGAGGTTATATAGAATAGAAATTTCTTTTGTTTCACTAAAAACGACGAAAATGGAATTCTTATATTTCTTGCTTATCGGAGCGCTTTCCGGATGGTTGGCGGGGCAGTTGTTTAAAGGTTCGGGCTTTGGGTTGCTGGGCAACATCATTGTCGGAATCGTCGGCGGAATCATTGGCGGCTGGATTGCCGGTTATTTGGGAATCGGAGGGGCCAGTTTGGTGTGGCGCATCATCATTTCGGTGCTCGGAGCCTGGGTTTTGCTGTTCCTGATCAGTTTGTTTACAAAAAAACCAACATCAAAATAGCAGATAATTAGCTACTTAAATTACATAACGGAAGGGCGCTGAAAAAGCGTCCTTTTTGTTTGCTTGGGAGAATGTAAAACCATTACATTTGCATCCATTTCGAAAAAATGATGAAAAGTGCTTGTTTTTAGAACGAAAAACAAGGAGTGGAAAATTCTTCGGCATATATTTTGTTTTAAGAAATACGAAAATGAACGGAAAAACGTTTTGGATTCGATCGATCGATATAAATGATGTAACAAAAATAAGTCCGCTTCTTTTTTATTTTATCCTTTTGGGAGCCCCATCGTTGAATACATAATTATTTTTAATAAACTACCTGAACCCCTATGAATAGTTGTCCGATTTTTTACAAATCACTTTTTGCCTCTACGGCGAGCAAGATTAATGTAAATAGCTGGGATAAATGCTTGGAGGCTTTTGACGCCAAACGATATTTGGATAGCTTTTATTTGTTGATGGATTACATCAATCCCGAACTCACCCCGAAATATGCCAATGCCGACCGCACGGTTTATAAAATTCCCCACGGATCCATTGTGGTTACGGTAACCCTTCAGGATGGAAAATTCCATGTGTTTGCTCCTTTTCTGGAAGTAAACCCCGATTCGGCCATCCCCACGTTGCGCCAGGTATGCTCCTTGAATTTCAACAACATGGATCTGGCACAAATTTATTTGAACGGCAATCAATTGAAC
Source organism: Lentimicrobiaceae bacterium (assembly GCA_031550085.1). Taxonomy (GTDB): domain Bacteria; phylum Bacteroidota; class Bacteroidia; order Bacteroidales; family UBA4417; genus UBA4417. Next base: position 32,262 of record JAVBOY010000011.1, on the reverse strand, counting down.
TTTGAGTACAATTGTAAAATCAACGAACTCAACCCCTATAAGATTTATTATATTTTTAAAGAAATCTGCGCCACCGGCGACCGTTACGACGACGAGTATGTGACCAAGTTCGGGGCTAAACGGCTGTACCAACCCATTATCAAGCCCTTTGATCCCCCCAAAAGGGAAACGGCTTATCATAGCATTCAAAAGTGTATCAAGGACGCATTGGAATACATTCAGTATTTCGAGTCAAAACGTTGGTTTTCGTTTGCCTGGGATATGGCAGCCATTGTCCTGCGGCAAATCGACTATTACGTGCATCCCCAAGGCCAATTGAAAAACGACCTGGAAAAAGCTGTTTCGGATATGCATGCGAAAAACCCTTCCTTATCCGAATTGGTAACGGATGCCAAAACGTTTTTGCAGGGCTTGCAGGAAATGGATAAAGACAAGTTGATCGAAAACCTGTATGATGTAGAAACCTTTATTCCCGGCAAAAGAAGGTCGGAATTGCAAAACATTCAGGAGAACCTCTCGGAAGTACATAAACGGGTCAAGGAAGCCCTGGGCAGCGGCAACTACATCGGGGTGGTGCTGGACATTTTATTTAACTTTTACAACATGTACTATCACAACAATGTACAGGAAAACATCAGCCGGCTGGTGTCCGGAGCCATGGAAAGCGCCTCGGGGAAAAGCTGGGAAGAAGGTGCAAAAACATTAAACGGCGCTTTGGATAAAATCATGTCCGGAGATATCACAGAAGCGAAGAAAGGCCTTCTTTCACGTTTGTTCGGTAAAAATTAATCGGTAAAAAATTGAGAAATCCCATGCAAGATATTATTTCGGAAGTCGTATTCAAAGTAAACCATGCCGGCGGGTCGGGCACTTGTTTCTATTTGAAGAAATACAACCTTTTTGTGACCAATTTTCACGTAGTGGAAGGGTTTCAGGAAGTTTCCATCGAAAATGCCTTGAAAGACCGTTTTTTGGCGAAGGTGGTATTGATCAACCCCATGGCCGATTTGGCATTTCTGGCCGCGGAAGAAGACTTTGCCCATTTGCCCGAATTGGAACTTAACGACGAAACGGAATTGAGAATCGGAGAACGGATCCGTGTGGCCGGCTACCCGTTCGGAATGCCTTATACCGTCACGGACGGAACCGTTTCATCGCCCAGACAACTGATGGACGGCAAAACCTACATTCAGACCGATGCGGCGGTGAATCCCGGAAACAGCGGTGGCCCCATGTATGACCAAAATAGCAAAGTGGTTGGGGTAACGGTAGCCAAATTCGAAAATGCCGACAACATGGGATTCGGCATCCCTGTGGAGCGTTTGGTGAAAATGCTGGCGGTTGTCGATTCGATTGACCGTGCAAAATTTGCCATCGAATGCAGCACCTGCCACCGGTTGATTACGGACAAAACCCAATACTGCCCTTCGTGCGGGAATAAAATCGATGAAAAGCTATTCAACAAGAACAAACTGACCGATTTGGCAGTTTTTTGCGAAGAAGCCATTCTGGGAATGGGAATCAATCCGGTATTGGCGCGCAGGGGATACGAATCGTGGATTTTTCATAAGGGAAGTTCCGAAATACGCATGTTCGTCTACAATCAGGACTACCTGTTTGTAACCTCGCCCATCAACCTGTTGCCTACGCAAAACCTCGAACCTTTGTTGCGGTATTTATTGTCGGCAGAAGTCAAACCGTACAATTTCGGCATTCAAAACAATGAAATTTACGTTTCTTACCGGGTGCATCTGTCCGATGTATTTTCAGGAGAAGGTGAAACTATCAAGCAAAACATCATCGATCTGGCCAACAAAACTGATTACCTGGATAACTACCTGGTGGAAACCTTCGGATGCGATTTTTCGGAGTACACCAAAAAGGAGCGGTAAGAAAGGATATTTGAAATTCAAGAGGCTGTTCGAAAGAGTTTTTTCACCACAAAGACGCGAAGTTTATACAAAGAACACAAAGTTAATGATTCCATTTTTATGCCATTGTGTCCTTTTGGCAAGATTCTTTGTGCCCTTGTGGTGAAGTTTTTTTGACTTTTTGAATAGCTTTTTTTACGCAAAACCCTCTTTCTGTTTTGCCGCCAGGCTGTTTGCGCATCGGATACCGTCGATGGCCGATGACACAATGCCGCCGGCATATCCGGCCCCTTCGCCGCAAGGATACAAGCCTTCGACTTGAATATGTTCCAATGAGGTTTCATGGCGCGGAATGCGGACAGGGGAGGAGGTACGCGATTCGGTGCCCAGTACTACGGCTTCGTTGGTCAGGTACCCTTGCATTTGCCGGTCGAACAACTTGAACCCTTCCTGCAAGCGTTTGGAAATGGCTAGGGGCAATAGTTCGTGAAGCGGAGCCGAAGCGAGGCCCGGATGGTAGGAGCATTCCGGAAGTTGCGCCGATAACTTTCCATTTACAAAATCGGCCAGCCGTTGCGCCGGAGCCGTTTGACGTTTTCCGCCGGCTATCCAGCAGTCCGTTTCTACTTGATTTTGAAAAGCTATTCCTGCCAATTCGCCGGACGAATCAAAAGGCGCCCAATCAGCTGCTTCCACCTGAACCACGATTCCTGAGTTGGCATACGGCGAATTCCGCCGGCTGTTGCTCATGCCGTTCACAACCAACTGGTTTTGTCCGGTTGCGGCCGGAACAATCGTTCCGCCCGGGCACATGCAAAACGAAAACACGCCGCGCCCATCCACTTGCTTTACCAGTCTGTAGGAAGCTGCCGGTAAAAATTCCATTTGAGGCGACCGGTGATACTGGATTTCGTCGATCAGGCGTTGCGGATGCTCAACTCGTACGCCCAGGGCAAACTCTTTCTTTTCGAGGGCAATGTTTTTTTGATGTAACAGTTCGTACACATCGCGCGCCGAATGTCCGGTGGCCAAAATGACGGCAACTCCTTCAAAAGAAGCGTCCGTATGAGTTACCACTCCCCGGGCCTTGTTTTTCGAAATTAAAAGATCGGTGACCCGTTGGTTGAAATGGACTTCGCCGCCCGATTCCAGAATTGTGTTGCGGATGTTTGTAATGATGGCCGGTAGTTTGTCCGATCCGATGTGCGGATGTGCATCGACCAGGATATCCGGGGATGCTCCGTGGGCAACCAGTATTTCGAGCACCTCGCGGACATTCCCCCGCTTGGTGGAACGGGTATATAGCTTTCCGTCGCTGAATGTCCCGGCGCCGCCTTCGCCGAAACAATAATTGGAATCCGGATGGACCTCGTGTTCCCGCGAAAGCCGGGCAATATCCAGTTTGCGTGTTTTGACATCGCAACCCCGTTCCACCAGAATGGGTTTAAAACCCGATTCAATCAAGGCCAAAGCCGAAAACAACCCGGCAGGGCCCATTCCGACAACCACAACCGACGGCTTTGTTGAAACATCCGGATAGGTTTTAGAAGGAGTACCCGGAGAAGCCGGTTGCGGCTCGTCAATAAAGACTTGAAATTTTAACCGGATTTTGATGGATTGTTTGCGGGCATCGATGGAACGTTGCAGCAAATCCATGTGCCGGATGCGTTGGGGTGAAATGCGTAATTTGTTGGCGATTTCGCTTTTGAAAAGGTTCGTGTTGCCGGCCTGTCGGGGCGTAAGCCATATCTCGATTTCCTTCTGCACGTTTCTTATTCGAAAGTAAAAACCAGTTGGAACATTTTGGAATGAAGCGAATTGATGGAGGTCGTATAAATGTAGTCATCGTGCTTCAAAACATCGCGCAATCCGTACGACATGCGCAACTCCACGCCGAATTTGAAATAAGTCGTGTAAAAATCGAATCCGGCGCCTAATTCGGCATACACATCGTGGGAATTGACAAACACCTGGGCTGCCGTGGCATTGTCTTTCTTTTTCGCATCCGACGACAAATCGATGCTGTATTTTACACCACCCAAAAGGTACGGCCGTGCGTTGTGAATCCGGTTTCCTTTAAATTTAAGGGTTAGGGGAAACTCGACAAACGTCGATTGAATATGCTTGTCTACACGTATTAAAGAAGTATCCGTATCGGAGAACCCCAGAATAGTGTAATTCAACGCTCTTTCGCCGAACGAAAGGCCGGGCGTAAACCGCAAGTCAAAATACTTGCCCATGCGCAAATTCGTCACAACTTCAATCACAAAGCCCGAATAAGAAGTGGATTCGATGCTGTACAAATAAGCTTCATTCAGATTTAAGTCAGGCATTTCGCGAAATGTCGAGGTATTGTAATGAATTTGCTTTTGAAATCCCGGTATGGAATTAATTTTAAAGAAAAATTGGTTGATTCCCAGTTGAAAACCAAAATGATAGGGGCGCTCATCATACAAAGGATCATTCTGCACCTTGTGCGTACGTTGCGCAAACAAAGATGCTCCACCGACGAATAAACTGAATACTAAAAATATACGGACCGATTTCAAAGGATAATTTGGTTTTGACTGACAAAAAAACGTCGCACAAGCAATTTTAGTATTTCATTGCTTTGTTTCACGCCCGATTTGTTTGCAACGAACGATTCGTGTTTTACGGAATTTCCACCGGCTTTTCAGGAACAACAGGGATGCTGGCGACATTATCGCCGAAACAAATACCTACTCCTCGCGCCGTTTTAATTAAAGCCGTATCCGATGTAACCAGGTTTGGTTTTTGGATGGCGTCTTTCAAGGTGACACTGGTAATGTAAGGATGGCGGTATGAAACCATGCGTCCGAAAACCCCTTCGATGGCCATTTCCATGGCTTTTACGCCGAACTGGGTGGCCAGCACGCGATCGTAGGCGATGGGAATACCGCCTCGTTGCAAGTGCCCCAGAATGGTCACCCGAGAATCGTGGGTTAATCCGGCGCGTTTCAGGTCGTCCTGCAATTTAAAGCCGAACCCGCCCAGACGGAAATTTTCATAACCGACCTCATCCGCTTTTTGTCCGAACACCGTACCGTCTTTAGGACGGGCGCCTTCCGCTACAACCAGGATAGCAAATCCTTGTCCGCGACGGAAACGCGAATTGATCTTTTCCATCACAATATCCAGATCATAAGGGATTTCAGGAATCAGGCATATTTCGGCTCCTCCGGCTACGGCAGCATTCATGGCAATCCAGCCTGCGTCGCGTCCCATGACTTCCAAAATAAACACCCGGTTGTGGCTGGCTGCTGTGGTAACCAGTTTGTCGACCGCTTCGGTGGCAATTTCGATGGCGGTTTGAAAACCGAAAGTCGAATCGGTTGCCGAGAGGTCGTTATCAATCGTTTTGGGAACTCCGATGATGTTCAGCCCTTTTTCGTACAATTTTTGCGAAATCCGTTGTGAGCCGTCGCCGCCAATGCTGATCACGGCATCGATTCCGAGGTATTGGATTTTGCGGATCATTTCGTCCGAACGGTCCACATATTCGAAGGTTCCGTCCGGTTTCTTGACCGGCCAGGAAAAAGGGCCGCCTTTGTTGGTGGTTTGGATAATGGTACCGCCCTGGTAATGGATTCCTGCTACTTTGTGTTCGTCGAGCACCACCAATTCCGAAGGCTCGTTTAAGATCCCGTCAAATGCTTTGATGGATCCCACGACTTCCCAGTCTTTTTCCTGGGACGCACGCTTTACAATGGCTCTAATTACGGCATTTAATCCCGGGCAATCGCCGCCTCCGGTTAAAACCAAAACTCGTTTCATTTTTTATTTCTGATAATCAATTAACAATAAGGAATGTCTAAAAAAGTTTGCAAAGATAACTACATATAGCGGTAAAAAGTTCTGGAGAAACCTTTTTATTGTGAGATATTGCCACTACGGGCTTGGTTGTGGTATCTCTTTTACAACAAAGATATTGCCAGTACGTGGCTTGGTTATTTTGTTTCTGTTAAAATGCCGTTACAAACCGGTTTTAATCGCGTAACCGCGAAATCATTGTAAACAACCTTAATTTCCCATCACCACATCCACTTCGCAAACCGCTTCCGTTGAAATGGGAAGCGTTGTTCCTTCAATCGGTTTGCCGTTTACGGTAATCGACCGGACGCCTTTTTCCACGCCCTCCGGGTTGGTTACCCGGATTTTGTAGCGTGTCCCGCGATAAATCCGCTCTACCGTAAATTCTTTCCAGGTATTGGGTGTGGACGGATCCATCAATAAGCCGTTGTAGGTAGGGCGAATACCCAGCAAATAATCGTAACCGACCCGGTACATCCAGGCTGCGGTTCCCGTTTGCCACGAATGGCTGGCACGCCCGGGTTGTGAATGCTCGTTCGACGTAATGTATTGCGAATACACGTAAGGCTCTGCTACAAATATGTCGCTGTCGATGCGGTTGGGCAGCATTTTTTTGAAATAATCGAATGCCTGGTTGGCACGTCCCAGCATGGTTTCGGCTTGAATAACCCAAGTGGTCGGATGGCAAAAAACAGCGCCGTTTTCTTTTTTTCCCCATACGCAGCGGGTAACCAATCCGATGTTGGGATCGATTTCACGCCAGGCCGGTGTGCATTTTTTAGGCCCTTCGGGCGAATCCAAATAGTTTTTCACGCTATTCATTGCCGTAATCAAATGCTCTTTATTGGGAAGCTGTGCAATGACCGGCCAAATCTGGGTGTTTAAAAATATTTTCCCGTATTTATTCTCCCTGGAACCGACTTTGCGGTCTTTTTCGCCGAAGGCGCGAATGTACCATTCGCCGTCCCAGCAGTATTTTTCAATATTTTCAACGAGCCGGTCGCGTACGGCAATCACTTCGTCATCGGGTTTTTCCAAATGTTCCAGTAATTCGATCAAGCGGTTGATCATGGCCACGTAAAACATGGCGCCCCAAACGCTTTCGCCGCCTTCTTCGCCGCCGATATAATCGAGGGTGTCGTTCCAATCGCCCCGTCCGAAAATGGGCAGGCCGTGTTTCCCCAGATTGTTTTTGGCGTAATTCACGACGCTGAACATATGCGACAGGATGGATCCGGCTTCATGGTCGATAAACGGTTGGTGATCCTCGAGCAAGGCAAAATCTCCGGTTTCTTTCAGGTATTCCGTTACAGCCAGCAGAAACCAAAGCGGATCGTCGCAATGGTAAGTGAACTCGCCTTGCCCGTCGCCGTGGAAATGGTGGTATACTTTTCCGTCTTTCCGCATTTGGCGCGCCAACAATTGAATGCGTTCTTTGGCCTTTTCGGGTTGCGAAATCGTCACGGCAATGGTGTCCTGCGAGGTATCGCGGAATCCGAATCCGCGCCCGATTCCCCAATAGTAGAAACTTGCCACACGGCCGACATCGAATGCTACTTTGGCTTGATACGGAATCCAGTATTTCATGAAAATATTCACATCCTCATCCGGCGTTTGCACCGACGTATGGGCAAAATAATTTTCCCACGACCGGTTGACATCCGCAAAGGCCTTTTCCACCTTTTCAACGGAATGGTATTTTTGAACCCGTTGCGATTTCAGCTCTTCAAAGCGGACTTTCTCAATCACGCCCAAACTGAAAATCAAGTCGGCGCTTTCGCCCGGCTGCAATTCGATATCTACTTTCAAAGCCGATACCACATTGCCGAAATCGGTTTCCTGATTGGAAAGGTTGGGTTTCTCGATGCTTTCCGGATTGTTTTCGTTGCGGTATAAACCGATAAAACGTTCGCGGACGGTTTCGAAACTTGCTACCGGCCGGTTTACCGTAAAAAAGGTGTATTGGTCCCAGGCTTTGTTTTCCTGTTGCTGCGTCCCTTTAGTTTGGGTAACCCAATAGGTTTTGGTTGAAAACAAGGCATTTAAATCTTTTTCAAAATGCGCCCGGTTGAAATGCTGGTCGTCGCACTGATTGATCAAATCCACCAATGCATGCCCCAAAGCCAGTTCCACATAGCCATAAACCGATAAATTGCGCTTTTGATCCGATTGGTTGGTTAAAACCGTTTTCCAGATTTCCTGATCGTCCTCTTGGGGAACAAAGAACAGGGTAGATGCTTCAATTCCGTTGATCAAGCTTTCGGCGCGGGTATAACCGAACCCGTGGAAAACTTTGTAACATTCCAAATGCTTTCCCACCGGTTGCCAGGTCAATGACCAAACTTCACCCGTTTCATTGTCTTTGATGTAAATGTATTTTCCCGGGCGGTCGTGCGGCACTTCGTTGATGCGGTAGCGTGTAATGCGCCCGTGGAGCGGGCTTTTGTAATAGCTCATGCCGCCGCCGTTGTTCGATATGGATGAAAAATAACGTCCGTTGTACAAATAGTTGATCCAGGGGCTGGGCGTATTTTGGCGTGTAATTTCGTATTCTTTGCCGTCTTTTGAAAAATGTCCGTAGTTCATGGGGTGTTGAGTTGTTGAACTGTTGAATCGTTGAACTGTTTATGGGTGAAACGGGTAAATAGGGGAAAACGGGGAAGTTGGGGAAAACGGTTGGTATATTTTGTTAGTTGCGATAATTTAATCTAATAAAACTCTATTTTAATCGCATATCGGGAAACATGAGATGGCTGTTTAATTGTTTATTTGGTGAAGCGTAAACAGTGAAGGGTGAATGGTTCAAGGTGAACGGTGCAAAGATTGTTGTTCGTTTACTTGCCATAAAAAAGTCCACTTTCAATTCTCCATTTTCCATTTTCAATTGAAATGCCTTCTGCTTTCTCCTTTCTGCATTAAGCCTCGTCTACTTGTAGCTCGTCACCAAACCCCAATTCGTCATTAATTTGCTACTTTTACGCCACCTTCAGCCTCGCCACCGAAGTTTTTCCCAGTTTTTCAAGCGCATAATCGCGCGTTACCGTTAATTTCCCGTTTTGCTTGTTGCTGGGCGCTTCGAACATGGCATCGCTCAAAATAGCTTCCAAAATGGAGCGCAAGCCGCGGGCGCCGGTTTTAAATTCGATGGCTTTTTCCACTACAAACTGCAGCGCGTCGCTGGTAAACTCCAATGCGATTTCATCCATCTCGAACAAGCGTACAAATTGTTTTATCAAGGCATTTTTCGGTTCTGTTAAAATACGGCACAAGCTTTCCGCATCCAACGGATTTAAATAGGTAACCACCGGGAAACGCCCTACCAGCTCGGGAATCAAACCGTAGGCTTTTAAATCGGGCGGAGCCACGTATTGTAGCAGGTTGTTTTTATCGATGGTAAAATGGTGATCCCTTTTGGTGTAGCCGATCACGTTGGTGTCCATGCGGGCGGCGATTTTCTTGTCGATGCCGTCGAAAGCGCCGCCGCTGATAAACAGGATGTTCCGTGTGTTTACGGTAATCATTTTTTGTTCCGGATGTTTGCGCCCGCCTTGCGGGGGAACGTTCACATCCGCTCCTTCCAACAGTTTGAGCAATGCCTGCTGGACGCCTTCGCCCGAAACATCGCGGGTAATCGACGGATTGTCGCTTTTGCGGGCAATTTTATCGATTTCGTCAATAAACACAATGCCCCGTTCAGCTGCAGCCACGTTGTAATCGGCCGCTTGCAGCAAGCGCGTCAGGATGTTTTCCACGTCTTCGCCCACATAACCGGCCTCGGTAAGCACGGTGGCGTCGGCAATGCAAAACGGCACCTGAAGCATGTTGGCAATGGTGCGCGCCAGCAAGGTTTTTCCCGTTCCGGTTTCACCCACCAAAATAATGTTGGATTTGTCGATTTCGATATCCTCTTTGCTTTTGGTGTTGACATGGTTGATCCGCTTGTAGTGGTTGTAAACAGCTACCGACAAAATGCGTTTGGCATCATCCTGCCCGATCACGTATTGATCCAGGTACTCCTTTATTTCCGCCGGTTTGGGTGGCGTTAAGATGGTTTTATCCTTTATTTTTTGAGGTTTAAACTCTTGCTGGATAATTTCATACGCTTGCGTGATGCAGGCATCGCAAATATGCCCGTCGATGCCGTCGAGCAATAACGTAGCTTTGCTACTCGGCCGTCCACAAAAGGAACAAGTATCTTCTTTTTTAGCCATAATTCAAAATTCCTATTTTTTTTCTAAAAACACACAAAGGTACTATTTGCCCCTGTAAACCGAAACAAAGCTCTTTGAAAAAAGCGTAAAATGATGAAATATAAGCGGATGCTTACTGTTTAAAAGTGCTTCAGCAGGTTGTTTTCGAAACTGGAAATATCATAATTCCCTTTGAATACCAAATCCAGTTCTGCCATGATGGTATATTTTTCTTTTGGGAAATTCTCTTGTTCCAACAAACTTAAAATGCTGGTCATGGCCACTTTCCCTTCCAAAACGACTTTTTCGGAAATGTTGTCGGTGAAGAATCCTTTGCCGATCAGCAAACCCAAAGTACGGTTGCGGCTCATGTCGTTCAAGGCCGTAAGCCCGTAGTCGCCGATGCCGCAATAGTTAAACATGGTTTCGCTTCGTCCCCCGAAATGGAGCAGCAATTCGCGCATTTCGTTGAAAGCCTTGGTAAAAATCAAAAAACGGAGATTCGATGAATTCAAATGAGCATCCAAAATTCCAATAACGATGGCGTAGGTGTTTTTTAAAATGCTGATGATTTCCACACCCCGCACATCCGTTGACATATCGATAAAAATAGAGGTCCCTTCGAAAACAGCTTGCAAGGTTTCGAACACCGAATCGTCTTTGGATGCCAGCGTGAAAGCCGTGGGCATGTTGTTGATGATTTCGCGGGCAAAAGAAGGCCCTTTCAACGCACAAATCCGGTTATCGGGAAGCAATTCTTCCAAACACTCGCTGATCACCCGGTGATTTCCGCCAAACCCTTTTGACAAGTTCGCCACAACCGCCGCAGAAGGAATGTACGGTTTCAGGCTTCGGATATAGTCGACAATAACGCTGGATGGCAGGCAAATAAAAACAGCATCGGCCGATTCGAGAACTTTGGGGTCGCATGTCGCCGATAACGAACGGTTTAAGTTGATATTCGGGAAATACTTCTGATTGACATGCTGGTTTTCGATTTCGGCAACTACGTCGTTTTCAATGGATAAAATGCAGACCTGTAAATCGCTGCGAACCGCCAATTGATTGCCCAAAGAAGTGCCTAACGAACCGGCTCCCAGCAAAACAACCTTCTGAATGGATGACATGATTTTTTGAGTTTGGTTGGCGCAAAAGTACAATCAAATTTGGAAAAACAAGCCAAAATGCGTTTCATCCGGAAATCCAATGTACTTTTGCAGAAAAATTTGAAACAGAATACAATCGGTAACCACATCGTATGTTGAGCAAAGAATTTACCCCCAAGCTGTTCGATACCCTGAAGAACTATAAAAAAGAGCAGTTTTTCAAAGATTTACAAGCCGGATTGATCGTAGGTATTGTCGCTTTGCCTTTAGCCATCGCTTTTGGTATTGCTTCGGGCGTTACGCCCGAGAAGGGACTGATCACGGCTGTCATTGCCGGTTTCTTGATTTCGGTATTGGGCGGAAGCCGCGTACAAATTGGCGGGCCGACCGGGGCGTTTATTGTGATTGTTTACGGAATTGTACAATCCAAAGGCGTCGATGCCTTGATTGTGGCCACTTTTATTGCCGGAATCATGTTGTTGCTGATGGGATTTGCCAAACTGGGCAACATCATCAAATTTATCCCTTATCCGCTGATTGTGGGCTTTACCACCGGCATTGCCTTGATTATTTTCTCTTCGCAAATCAAAGATTTCCTGGGCTTGCAGATGGGAGCCGTTCCGGCCGATTTTTCCGAAAAATGGATTGCCTATTTTCAAAACATCCTGACCGTCAATTGGTATGCCGTGGTGCTGGCCGTTGGAACCGTACTGGTGAGCGTGTATTCCACACGCATCTCGCGCAAAATACCCGGCTCGTTGATTGCCATTTTACTAACTACCGTTATCGTGTATTGGTTCAAGCTTCCGGTTGAAACCATCGGATCGAAGTTCGGAAACATTGCATCGTCCATTCCCACTCCGGTGGTGCCGCATATCGATTGGGATACCTTTAAATCGTTGATTGCGCCGGCTTTTGCCATTGCGCTTTTGGGAGGAATTGAGTCATTGCTCAGCGCGGTGGTCGCCGACGGGATGATCGGTGGAAACCACCGTTCCAACATGGAATTGGTGGCGCAGGGAGCGGCCAATATGGCTTCGTCCATCTTTGGCGGCATTCCGGCTACCGGAGCCATTGCCCGCACGGCTACCAATGTCAAAAACGGCGGACGTACGCCCGTTGCCGGGATCGTACATGCTTTGGTTTTATTAATCATCATGATTTTTGTGGCCAAATGGGCAAGCCTCATTCCCATGGCTACGCTGGCCGGTATTTTGGTGGTGGTTGCTTACAACATGAGCGAGTGGAAAAACTTCCTGGCCATTGCCCGCGGAAACAGGAGAGAACGGGGCATGCCCGCGATTAAATTGAGTAATTTAAAAAGTGTGACCAACCTTTTGCGTGACGGCCGTACGGATGTGATTGTTCTTTTGACGACTTTTTTGCTGACCGTTTTTATCGATTTGACCGTAGCAATTGAAATCGGTATGGTATTGGCCGCTTTCTTGTTTATTCGCGATATCGGCGACAACAGCTCGGTTGATTCCATTAAAAACCAGTTCAGCAATGCCGGACAAGACGAAGCAGACGACGAATTGGCTGTTTCCAGATTCGAAATACCCAAAGGCGTGGAAGTATATGAAATTAACGGCCCCCTGTTCTTTGGCGCTGCTTATAAGTTCCGGGATTCCATCCGTGAAATTGAAAAGAAACCGAAAGTGCTGATATTGCGTATGCGGAAAGTTCCTTACATGGATGCAACCGGCCTCAGAACGTTAAAAGATGTGTTGGGCGATATGCAACGCCAGGGCGTAAAGGTTATTTTATCTGGAGTGAGCAGCGAGAAAATACTGGAGGATTTGAATCATTCGCGGGTTACCTTTATGGTTGGGAAAGCCAATATCAAACCGGTGTTCCCTGAGGCATTGGAACATGCGAAAGAATATTTGAACAGTTTAAAATCATAAATAAAACGAACCAAACCATGAGTATCAGCAACGACAAACGCATTGTGATGACGTTGGATGCCGGCGGAAACAACCTGGATTTTTCGGCGGTACAAGGCGGCAGGGAAATTGTTGAAAAAGTAAACATCAAAGCAAAATCAGCTACTTTGGGAGAAAGCCTGGAGAAAATTAAAACCGGTTTTCACGAAGTAAAAAAACAATTGCCCGAAGCTCCGGTAGCCATCAGTTTTGCCTTTCCGGGGCCATCCGATTATTCCATGGGTATTATCGGCGATTTGCAAAACATGCCTACGTTCCGTGGAGGCGTTCCCTTAGCGCAACTATTGGAAGAGGAATTTAAAATTCCCACATTTATTAATAACGACGGCAATTTGTTTGTTTACGGCGAAGCCATCGCCGGATTATTGCCCAAGGTAAACCGGGAATTGGAAAAAGCGGGCAGCCCCAAGCGTTTTAAAAACCTGTTCGGAGTTACCCTGGGAACCGGATTCGGCGCCGGTCTGGTTATCGACAACCACCTTTTTATCGGGGACAATTCCAACGGAATGGAAATTTGGTGTACCCGCAACAAAAAATATCCGGATTGTATTGCCGAGGAAAGCATTTCCATTCGCGCCGTCCGGCGGGTGTATGCTGAAAAATCGGGAATTGCCCTTGAAAATGTTCCCGAGCCTTATGTTATCAAAGAGATTGCATTGGGAAATCAGGAAGGAAACCAAAAGGCAGCTTTGGGATCCTGGTATGAACTAGCCGAATGTTTGGGCGATGCGTTGGCGAATGCCATCACGCTAACCGATGCTCTAATCGTAGTTGGCGGAGGCTTGTCCGGCGCGCATGATCTGTTTTTGCAAAAAACGGTAGAAGAAATGAACGCCCCGTTAAACAAAATTACGGGTGAACCGCTTTGTCATACGGCATTGCAAGTATTTAACTGGGAAGACGAAAGCCAGCGCAAGCAATTTTTAAAAGGAAACATTAAAACGATCCAGGCGCCGGCTGGAGAAATCGCTTACGATTCTTTGCCGCGCACGGCTGTGGGTATAACCACCCTGGGAACCTCCACAGCGGTCAGTGTGGGGGCTTATGCCTTTGCCATTCACCAATTGGGCCGAAAGTAGGGATTCGATACGTTGGGCGTAAAAAGATCCGGCCAAAGAAAAGAACCGGAATCTTGCCGGAACCTTTCAACCGGTTCACGGATAGAAATGAAACTTGGTGATAAAAATTTACACTTGATAATCAAATAGTTAATCTGAATAATACGATTTTCCTGAAAAAAAAGTAAAAAAAAATTTTCTGTTCTGAAAAAAACATATACTTTTGCACCTCTTTAAGAAACTTAATATCAATTTATTAAAAAAATCAATTGCGATGACAAAAGCAGAAATCGTAGCGGGAATTGCCAGCAAAACCAATATTGAGAAAGTTGTAGTTCAACAAACTGTTGAAGCATTTATGGATGCTGTTAAAGACGCCATGGCAAAAGGCGAAAATGTTTACCTAAGGGGATTTGGTAGCTTTGTTGTTAAAAGAAGAGCTGAAAAAACCGGTCGTAACATTTCTAAAAACACGACAGTAATTATTCCTGCACACAATATCCCTTCCTTTAAGCCTGCTAAGGTCTTTGTAAATGAAGTGAAAACTAAAGTGAAATAATCAAAAACGACCTTATTATGCCAAGCGGAAAAAAAAGAAAACGTCATAAAATGTCTACGCACAAACGGAAAAAACGTTTGCGCAAGAACAGGCATAAAAAGAAATAATATTTCTTTTCATTGAACATTCATCACATGAGCGCAATCGATACGATTTTGTCATGTGATGAATTTTTTTGATATCATATAAAAAAATATCTTGTGGAAGAAGGCGACCTCCTAAGGCCCTATTCTCCATTTAAAAATATTCCGGTTCAGTGTGGAACAAAAGGAACTTATAATTAGTGCGAACCCGTCGGAAGTAGCCATTGCATTACTGGAAGACAAGGCGTTGGTGGAAATTAACAAAGAAAAGACCAACAACGAGTTTGCCGTTGGAGATGTCTATTTAGGCCGTGTAAAAAAAATAATGCCCGGCCTGAATGCCGCTTTTGTGGATGTGGGTTACGAAAAAGACGCATTCCTTCATTACTTGGATTTAGGTCCTCAGGTGAATTCCTTGATGAAATTCACCAAAATGGCCATGCAAGGAAAAACGTCCCAACTAAATATGGGGGGATTTTCACTGGAAGCCGACATTGAAAAAACCGGAAAAATATCCGGAATCATTTCTTCGGGACAGCAAATTTTGGTTCAAATTGCAAAGGAGCCGATTTCATCCAAAGGCCCCCGTATTACATCCGAGATTTCGTTTGCAGGCCGTTATTTGGTCTTGGTCCCTTTTAGCAACCGGATTTCCATTTCCTCAAAAATAAAGAGCGTTGAGGAACGAAGCCGCCTGAAACGGCTGATTACAAGCATCAAACCCCAAAACTTCGGGGTCATTATCCGTACGGTTGCCGAAAACAAAAAGGTAGCCGATCTGGATGCCGACCTGCACAGTTTGGTTCAAAAATGGGAATCGGTCGCTTCGAAAATCGGAGGAATCGTGAAGGCCCCCCAAAAGATTTTAAGCGAATTGGACCGGACGGCGGTTATTTTACGTGACATTTTAAACGATTCCTTTAACAACATCCACATTGACGATCCTGTTGTTTTTGAGGAGGTAAAAGGCTATTTGCGTACCATTGCCCCCGACAAAGTCGATATTGTAAAACTGTACAAAGGGAAAGCGTCGATTTTCGAATTTTTCGGCGTTGACAAACAAATAAAAGGTTCGTTCGGGAAAATCGTAACCATCAAAAGCGGTGTTTACCTGATTATCGAGCATACCGAAGCCATGCACGTCATCGATGTGAACAGCGGCCACAAAGTCAATCCTGAAATCAGCCAGGAAGAAAATGCGTTGGCCACCAATCTGGAAGCGGCTACGGAAGTTGCCCGCCAATTGCGTTTGCGCGATATGGGTGGAATCATCGTGGTGGACTTTATCGACATGCACGAAGGGCAGAACCGGCGTAAACTCTATGAAAAGCTGAAAAGTGAAATGGACAGGGGGCACGCCAAACACACCATTTTGCCACCCAGCAAATTCGGTTTGGTTCAAATTACGCGCCAGCGGGTACGTCCCGAAATGGAGATCGAAATTCTCGAAAAATGCCCAACCTGCGGGGGGACGGGAGAAGTGAAGCCCAGCTCGCTGCTGACGGATGAAATCGAAAACAACATTCGTTATTTACTGCAAGACCAGAACGAAACCTATCTGAATGTGGGAGTTCACCCATTTGTCAATGCATTCGTAAAATCAGGCGGATTGTTCCGTTCTTTGCAGTGGAAATGGTATTTTAAATACAAAAAATGGATTCGTCTCACGCCGGTAAGTTCTTATCATTTACTGGAATACCGGTTCTTCAACAAGAACATGGACGAAATCAAAATGTAGCGGTCTTTCTCCGCACACCTTATCGATTACATTCCGGAAACAATTTCCTATTTCCCCTGAAGCGGAATTGCTACAAACTTCATGTCTTGGTATTTCGGATTTTCATTGAGATTCCGCTGTGTCAGGGTTCCCAAATCGAAGAAACGCTGAACCGTTGCTTTGGAAGAGAAAAGCCCTATCCCTTCTTCGATGTTACTGTACAAAGCAACGGAGGCAATGCTGCCACTGCTCCGGACATCAAAGAAGGTGCTTAAATCCTGGCCGATGGCATAAATATTCAGTTCTACTTTCAAGGCTTTCCGGCTCCGGACATTCGCCTCTTGTTCCGGATTCTGATAGGGAATTTGGGTCAAACAAGCGGAGTAGAAACCATCCGACAAATATCCCAAAGACATGGTTTGCCCCCCGGTTGTCGTAGTCGATTTCAAAGACCCGAAGTCCCATGTTACCACCCGGGTAACCGTGTCGTTCGAATAACGGGCTTCGGTATAATAAAATTTAAATTGAGGTTGGTAGCGTTTTCCGTATTTCGCCGAAAGCCACTCGATTTTTGATTCACCTGTAGACACGAATTCGATAATATTGTTAGGCGAATAGGGTTTTACAATTCCGAAACTATTGACCACGTTTATTTCGGAAAAGGTTACTTCACCCGATTTCAACTTCTTAACAGAAATCTTATACTTGTTATCCGGATTTAAAGCTTTTTTCAAATAATAAACTTGTTGATCGGGGGCGTAAAAAATTCCGGTATCTTTTACATCCCGGAGGATGGTATCGCGGCAAAGATATTCCGTTTCGACACTAGAAGGCGTTTTTTCAATCAGTTTCACCTCGATATCGCCGACCGGATAAAGGCAAGAGTCGGGAATTTTGGCATAATCAAAAGCGCTGCCTTCACCCAAAAAAGCCTTGCTGATCCGGAAGTAGTGGACGCTGCTGTCCTTATTCAGAAGGCTGTAAATAACCGTGGTATCTTTATAGGGGGCATTGATATCAAAATCCGTTGAACATGAGATGAAAAAAGCAACTATTGCCGATAAAACCAAGCCAACAAATACAAATCTTTTCATAAATAAGGGGTGTTTCAGGCACAAATGTAGTGGAATGTTTTCAGGTAGGATAAAAAATAATTAAAAAAAAATTGTTGAAAAGTTTCTTGGGGAGAAACCCTCCCGGAATTCGGTTCGTTTTTTAGTTTAAATTACCTTTGCCAATTCAAAAAAAGACGAATGAACGTATTGGGCGTAATTCCGGCGCGGTATGCATCATCGCGTTTTCCAGGCAAACCGCTTTGCCGGATAAACGGGAAAACGATGATCCAACGAGTTTATGAACAATCGTTGAAAAGCTGTGTGTTAACGGAATTGGTGGTGGCTACGGACGACGAGCGGATTTTTACGCACGTAAGGGATTTTGGCGGCCGGGTGCTGATGACTTCCAATCAGCATCAAAACGGGACATCGCGGATCGGAGAAGTGCTTGCACACTATCAAAGGGATTTTCCGGAAAAGGAACTGAACTATGTGGTGAATATTCAGGGAGATGAACCCTTTATCAACCCGGAACAAATCGGAAAAGTGGTTTCGTGTTTTAAAAACGAAAGGGTGCAAATTGCGACCTTGGTGAAAAGAATCGACGCATCGGCCGATTTGATGAATCCGAATGTTGTCAAGGCCGTATTGGCTGCAGATAATAAGGTGTTGTATTTCAGCAGGAATGCCGTGCCGTTTTGCCGGGATGCGGAAAAAGAAGATTGGGTACACGCACATGCGTATTACAAACATGTCGGGTTGTACGCTTACCGTGCCGATGTGCTTCCTGTCCTTGTGGAATTACAACCGACGCCTCTTGAAAAAGCCGAATCGCTGGAGCAGCTTCGCTGGTTGGAAAACGGATTTTCAATTTATGCTGTCGAGACATCCTTAGAGACAATAGCCATTGACACACCCGATGACCTTGAAAAACTGGATAATAGCGGGCTTAGTTATTAACAATAACTGTAGTTATCAACAAATATGCAGCAGGGAGAATCGTTCAATCGTAAATTCGCATAAAAATTAACGAATTGGAAAAGTATATTGTTGAATTACTCCGGAAACATGAGTGTGTCGTGATCCCCAATTTTGGCGGTTTTCTCACGACACAAGCGCATGCCCGCATTCATCAAGATACCCGCCAGTTTTTTCCTCCTTCAAAAAATGTGGTCTTTAACTCCATCTTGTCTGAGAACGATGGACTTATGGCGCACCACATCTCTCAATCCGAAAATATTTCGTACAACGAAGCCTTAAGCCGCCTGAAAAGTTGGGTTGACGGCTGCCAAAAAAAACTGGATGCCGGCGAAATGGTTCGGATAAGCCAGGTGGGCGATTTTACCCTGAATTCGGAAGGGAATTTACAATTTGTTGCCGATCCGGAATCCAATTTTCTGGATTCTTCCTTCGGGTTGCCGGTCTTCATTCCCAAAAAATACATTTCGGCTTTGCCCGTACTGGATGAAGAAATGGAAGAAGAACAGCCGGTCGTTGAACAACCGGTTGAGGTCAAAGTTAAAAAGCCGGTTAAAGAGAAAGTAGAAAAACCGGTTAAGGAGAAAATTAAAAAAGCGCCCAAAGAAAAGGTTGTTTTTAAAGTAAAAAAAGAGCGCCGCCCTTTCCGTTTCCTAAACAAGGAAACGGTAAAGTGGGCCGCTGTTTTGATTCCGTTTGCAGCTTTGGTGATCTGGGGAAATATCAATTCGAAAAAAATAAACCAGGTAATTACCAGCTATTCGAGTATTATTTCGTGGGCTTATCCCGATCCGGCACAAACGCCTTCGGCAAACGTGTATCCGCTCGAACACCGCGACACCACATTCGCCCGTTCGAAAATCGATGTGGCACGAATTGCTTATGGCGCCATCCATGCGTATGCATTGGATACCACTCCGGGCAAACCGCAGCAAAGCGTGTTCCCCCATGTGCAGCTTGGAAATTTCCACGTTATCGGCGGTTCTTTCCGGGATTACAAGAATGCGGAAAATTTGGTCATATTTTTGAAGACCCGGGGATTAAGTGCTGAAATTGTGGAGCGAAACCAAAGCGGGCTTTATCTGGTCAGTATTTTCAGTACGCCCGACCGGAACGCTGCCACTACATTTTTGGATTCCATCCACAAGGGACTTCCCAAAGCTTGGATCCATAAAAAATCGTTTTGATTTTCAAAAAAGAATTACTTTTGTGTTGCCGCTTTTCAGCGGCAATTTTTTTTAAGAACAAAAAACGCAATTAAATTGGCTAAACGAAAATTAGAACGTTTTGCTGAGAACAAAACGTTTCCGCATTTTTTTCAACCGACCTGGAATGACTTGATGGCGGGCTTTCCGCTTCAAAACAACTGGAATGAGAAGTTTTTTAAAAACCCAAACCCGATTATTGTCGAGTTAGGCTGCGGGAAAGGAGAGTATACCGTCGGTTTGGCCGGCAAATACCCGCATCAAAACTACATCGGGATGGATAAAAAAGGCGCTCGCTTGTGGCGTGGTGCCAAAACCAGTTTCGAAAACAAGCTTCCGAATGTTGCCTTTTTACGTTCGTTTGGCGAACATTTGCCGTTGCTTTTCGGCGAACATGAAATCTCCGAAATCTGGATTACCTTTCCCGAACCGCAACCCCGGAGTCCCAAAACCAAAAAACGTTTTACTTCGCCCGAATACATCGAGCGTTACCGGAAAATATTGAAACCGGACGGAATCGTCCACTTGAAAACGGATGACGATTTCTTTTGGAATTACTCGTTGGAAAGCGTTCGCAACGGCGGGCACCAATTGCTTTTTGCAACCGAGGATTTGTATGCCGATCCGGCGTTGCCCGAAGTGGCCGATGTGGTGATGGTTCAAACGTTTTACGAACAAATGTGGCTCGAGCAAGGGAAAAAAATCAAATATCTGCGTTTTATTCCCCGTCAAACCGAGTAAAATAGATCCTCCCTTTAGAATCCCCTGAACCATGCCTGTTGCCGAGTTGTCGTTTTTTGAACAAGTTTACGAAGTGGTCAAGTTGATTCCCCATGGACGGGTGACTTCTTACGGAGCCATTGCCGCCTATCTGGGATCCAAAGGATCGGCGCGGATGGTCGGTTGGGCCATGAATGCTTCGAACAGCCAATTGAATCAAATTCCGGCCCACCGCGTGGTAAACCGGAGCGGTGTGCTGACCGGAAAACATCATTTCGGCGATAACTCGATGATGCGCCAATTACTCGAAAGCGAAGGAATTGTTGTGGACGGCGATCAGATCCTGGACTTTGAGCGGGTGTTTTGGAATCCGGCGCTCGAGTTGGATGATTTTTAAGAAAACCCATAGCCGCTGGATAAATCCAGCGGATAACAAATGGAATTCAACAATATTTAGTTTGGATCATTAAACAGATTCCTCGGCTACACTCGTTCGTTCCTCTCTAGTTTCGCCCGGAATGATGTGACATATTTTTTATGGAGAAGGATTTGTGGCGGCGAAGCCGCCACAAATCCTCCCTTCCATTTTTTATCGTAGCACGTCATTCCGACTGGAGCGAGGAACGGGCGAAATGGAGGAATCTATTTATGCCTTTTAGCTCGTTATTTTCAGTGAGTTACGTGTTTTTTTGTCATTGATAACCTACTGAGGAATTCCATCGTAGGGTAACAAATGGAATAAATAAGGATTTACCCAAATAAAATTTTAAAAATCAAGCACTAACGCACTCGACCGATTAAAAGACTCTTTTCAACAAAGTTCAATGTGGCCTGTTATCCCGATTTCTTCGATAAAATGCCGGTCGTGCGAAATTACCAGCAAACTTCCCCGGTAGTGCTTGATTGTTTGGGTCAAGATTTCCAGGCTTGAAATATCCAAATTGTTTGTCGGTTCGTCCAGGACAATCAAGTCGGGTGTTTGGTTGCTCAGCATCAGGCAGCAAAGGGATAGCCGCATTTTTTCCCCGCCGCTCAGGGATTGGCAGTTTTTATCCCAGGTATTTTCCGGAAACAAAAACCGGTTGAGCCGCAATTTTACTTCGTGCTCCTCCAGATGCTGCAAATTATGCATTGCGGCCAGCTCTTCAACCGTACAATCTCGGTCGACGGCCGTGTAGTTTTGATCCAGATAAACCCAACGGAACGCCGCACGGTTTATGGTTCCTTTTGTGGGAGCCAGCGTGTCGGTCAGCAGGTTGACAAACGTGGTTTTCCCGGCGCCGTTATCGCCCAGGATCCGGATCCGGTCGTTGCTGTATAGCTTGAAATCAAGGGGTGTTTTCCACAAAAATTTGCTTCCGGGATAAGCAAAATTGATTTGCGAAGCTTCGATCAGCAATTTCCCGCCGTGAAGCCGGGCATGGTCAAAATCGATTTTCAGTTCCTTCAGGCGCTCCTTCTTTTCTTTTAATCCGGCTATTTTTTCCTGGCTTTGAGCGAGGATTTCCGCATGCTTTTCGTTTAGTTTCGAGGCCGTATTCTCGGCCGAATTACCCAATGCATTGATTAAAATACGGGCGCCTCCTTTTTTGAGCCGGTTCTTTTCACCTTGGTTGGAGCGCCTTTCCTGCCGTTGCTTTACCTCTTGCGCTTTTTTCCGGGCCGTCCGGAGCGATTTTTCCTCGCTGTGGATGCTCTCAACCAATGCCTGCTGCTCGATCTCCTTTTGCTCTTTGTAAAACGAATAATTCCCGCCGTACAGCTTCAGCCCGAATTCCGACAATTCGTAGGTGGCGGTCAGCAAATTCAACAGGGTGACGTCGTGGCTCACCACAACACAGGTTGCCTTGCTTTGCTCCAGGTATTGGTACAACAATTGGCGACTTGTTTGGTCCAGGTGGTTGGTAGGTTCGTCGAGTAACACCAGTTGCGGCTCGTGGATCAGCAAGCCGGCCAGGTACACTTTGGTTTTTTCTCCTCCGCTCAAATCGTCCATGGGGCTGTCGGGGTTTACATGTTGCAAATGCCAGTAGGAGAGGGCCGAAGCGCATTTGGTTTCGATTTCCCAATCGTCGGACAGGATATCGTAGTTCGACGGATCCACACTTCCTTGCAGAATCGCCTGCAAAGCGTTCAGTTTCCGGTCTGCTTCCAACACTTCGGCCACCGTTTTGCCGAGTAAACCGCTATGCTGCGGAACGTAGTAAGGTTTGGAAGAACAACGGACATCACCCGAAGCAGGCTGCAATTGTCCGGCAAGCACTTGCAGCAAAGTCGATTTTCCAATGCCGTTGTTGCCGACCAGGGAAACCTTTTGCCGGTTTTCGACCGAAAAATTCAAATGGGTAAATAAGGGTTGATGATTGGAATGGGAATACGATAAATCGCGAACAACAATACTCATAATGATACAATTAATAGATGCCTGGAAAGGCGGTTAAACCGGAATTTTTCGGAATCCGCTTCCTATAGGAAACGGTACTATTAATTGAAAATTCTCATAGGAGTATGCCTCAAGTGAGGGGCAAAGATACGAAAATTTTGAAAGGAACCTTGTTTTTGAGCGAATCTGTACCAAAAGGTGTTTTTTAGAATTCGCTTTTTAAAACCGGAACCGGACTCCAAATCGTGTCCGGATAGCTTATTTTTACCAGGAACAATCCGCCGGCAAATACCGAGGTTCCGGCCCGGCAGCGGTCGCGGCTTTTCAGGATGCGCTCCAGTTCTTCCAAACTCGTCTTTCCGCGGCCGATATCGATCAGCGTCCCCACCATCGCCCGCACCATATTGCGCAAAAAACGGTCGGCTTCGACCGTGAAAATCAAAAGGTTGTTTTCTTCTTTCCAGAAACAACGTTCCAGGCGGCAATGAAAATGGTTGACATCCGTATGCACCTTGCTGAAACATTCGAAGTCGGTCGTCCGGAGCAAAATCCGGCAGGCCGCATTCATTTTGTCCAAATCCAGGGGTAAATTGTAATACAACGCATTCGGAAACAAGAAAGGATCTTTTTTTCGCAAAACATGGTATTCATAAGTCCGCGAAAGAGCGCTGAAGCGGGCGTGTGCATCCCCGTAAACGGGCATTATCCGGTCGAGGGCAATTTCGGGTGGCAGCATTTTGTTCAGTTGATAGGCCAATTGCTCCCGTTCGGATGCATGGAAAGCCCGGCCGCAATCAAAATGCGCAAAAAATTCATGGGCATGAACGCCTGTATCGGTTCGTCCGCAGCCTGTTAAGGAAGAACTGTCTTTTACCTGAAGTTGCAATGCTTTTTCCAAAACTTCCTGCACGGTGAGGGCATTGGGTTGCCTTTGCCAGCCGCTGAACGGATTTCCGTTGTAGGCAAGTTTTATGAAATAACGATAATTCATCCCGGCGAATTTGAAGTTGCAAATTTCTTTAAAATTCCGGATAAAAATACCGAATGCATCGGTTACATTTGAAAAAAGAATGCGATGATATTTCGGAGAAATTGGGATGGTCTTGTTGATGCCCTACGGGCAAATGATTGTCGTGAACTATTTTCTATTAATGTGGTTGTCTTACGGACAATCGTTGGAAGAATAATTTCCCTGTGGGAGGAATCGTGTTTTTTCATTGGCAGAATGTTGTCTTACAGGCCACATCCGGAAATATTTTCTATAATCGGCAAAATAAATCGTGTAAGAAAAATAATCAAATCGTATAAATTTTGACCGCCGACAAATTTACTATGTTTTGAAGTATGTCGTAGCTGATTTAATTTTGTTATTAACTTAGGGTGTTTTTTGACTTTTTTATATGCTATAAACAGCGTTTAACCGGGGCTTAAATGGTGTTTATTCGTTAATAATATTACCTAACTCATCCCTAATTAAATCTTCAATCCGGGTTGTCAGTTCCTGGGATTGTCCAATATATTGCCTTTTTTCAAATTTTCGACGGTATTTCCGGCTGAATGATTTTACCTGGTGCGCCTTCACAAACTGTTGGCGCACCCGCTTGCCGTTGCGACTGTGTGGTTTCCGGCGATACTCTTTGCGGTTGTGTGTTTTTACGGTTTCGATTCCCGATATTTCGCCACCGGTGTTGTGAATTTTGGCGTATGGAACATTAGTACCAATGGACACATAAGTAGGCGTAACTCTTATTTTTCGAATGGATTGTTTGAGCCGTCCGGAAGCAACAAGCGTTGAGCCAGTGCGCTTTTTTGTCTTTTTCCAAGGAACGGGGGTTGTATCATGCCAATTCTTTTTTATAAACCGTTCCTTACTGAAATTAACAGCCAGTGCAGCTATGCGTTGGGGCATAGCATTCACGACCACATTTATTCGATTAAAAAGGGCGCTTATTTTATCTGTTTCTGTTGCCATTTTCTATTAGTACGATAGTTCAAGGTTGCGAACCGCGCGCAAACACATGTCTGTAAACCAGCTTTCAATTTCCTTTTCATCCATGTTTTTCAAGTTGGTGTTTTGCGTATTGATTCCGCCTTTGTTAAAAGCATCGATGTTTACGGTAATGTTGCGGACTTGCTTGGCTGATCCGGTAACAGATGATACGCTGCTGCCTAAATTTGAACTACCGCCACCGCTTGTTGCTTGATCAGCATCTTTCAAAGGTGATGCTTCCGGATGTATATTCAACCCGTAATTGGTGGCCTTTCCCCATGCGTCGGGCAATTTTTGAGCCAAGGAATGCAAGTAATCGTACTGCCCTTTGAGATATTGATCGGAATAAAGGTTTTTTGCTTCCCGGTATTCTTTTTTTAACTCCTTCGGCATAGTCCAACCGACACCCCAGGGCAATTGTGTTTCATTGATTTTTTTTGAAGCATCCCAATACGATTTTTTGTAGGCATTCATCGCCTCTATAACTTCTCGTTGTTTTGCCTCGTATTGCTCCTTGCTTAATTGAGGTAGTTGCTGCATCAACCCGCCATAGATTTCATTTTGACGCGTCCAGCCCTCATTATACGTATCCTTTTTATTTCCTTCACGGCCATTTAAAAGCCACGCGCCCCGGTTTACGATGTCAAGCTTTGTTTCAGCCCACCAGTTTTTTAGAGGTAAAAGTTTTTCGCCCAGTTCGATGAGGGCGGCATTGGTTTTGTTTTTAAGCTGGTCGTTAATGTAGTTTAAATCGTTTTTAGCTAGTTCCAAGGCATCGTTTAACCCAAACCGGGCTTGATCGAAGCCGCTCAATGTGTTTTGTAGTTGGCCGGATTTATCGGTAGCGGCTTGAATTAATGCAATCAGCCCCTCGCTGCCTGAAAATTGATTTTTTAAAGCAACGACCTTTTTGTCGCTATCCAGGTTCCGGAATTTATTGTTCAACTCAACTAACAGCGTATCCGCCTGTTTTAGCTGTTTGTTGTTGTCGTATACGTTAATTCCGACTTTTTTAAATGCTTCGATGGTTGTTTGCTTGGTTAAGTCGTTGAACATGGACTTTGTCAACGTGGCCGCCTCATCAACCGATTTTGTTTTTACCGTAAACAGGGCAAATATTTTATTAGCTGTATCAAAGGTTTGCTTGGCCGATGCTGCCGCGCCGGCATACACCGATTGAACGTTTGCCAACTGGTCAAATGTGGTTACGCCTACTTTTACGGTTGCATAAGCCGACCGGTTAAAGTCGTCCAGCTTTTCAGCCCCAAAACCGAAATTTGCCATTGCTTTACTGGTTCCGGCAATGTAGTTGTTAAAATCGGCTTGCATCAGGTTGGCAAATTCCCCTTGTTTTTCGACGATTTTCCGGACTTCCGCACCGTATTTTCCGGTAGTGCTTTGTACATCGAAAAACGCCGAAATGGTTTTATCGGTGTCGAATCCTTTCGTAAACGCTGTATCTAAAACACTTTTCTTTAAAGCGGTTATTTGTTGCCGGCTTTTATCCAAATTAAGGTTGGCCAGCGATCGAAACGAAGTGTTAAAATCGGCCGCTTTTTCCGCTGCCCGGTCAAACGCCTTAAATAAACCAACCACCCCGGCACTAGCTAATGTAATAGGGTTTAACAGCAATTTTAATGCAGGGCTGTTTGCCAAGGATTTAAAACTGCTGGTGAAAGAATTTTTCAACTCAGCGATTTTTGACTTCATGGCGCCAACATCGGAATTTATCCTTGCTTTTGCCTCCGATAAACCCGATTTCACCTTGTTTTTAATTTCAATGATGAGTTCTATTTTTGATTTTCCCGACGCCATTTTGAAGTTTTTAAATTATTTCGTTGGTTTTTTCGCATTTATGCTATGTCGCGCCTTTTTTTCGTATCTTTGCATTGTTCTCACCCTTGAGGTAAGAATGGTGGTATCCCCTTGAGGGATTGCCTTTCACGCGACCCTTGAGGTTGCGTTTTTTTATTTAAGGAGCATCCGTGTAAAAGTGCGCCAACCGGTGCCGTCGATAGCCTCCCTGGTCAGGCGGATGGAAAACTGAGAAATTGGCCCTATTATTACTTTTTCGTTCTTTTTGGCAGCGACTGCCAGGCCAAAACGAGCCTCAGCCCGTTGGTATGCTTCGGTAGGCTCAATTTCAAACCCGCCTTGGCCTTTTCGCCAAATTTGAGAATTAAACGTCCAATCCTTTAAAAATTCCTCGGCAAAAAATGAATCGCCCGTGGCGCGGTGAACCAACATTCCATCTTGAAACTTAAAGATGCTGCGGATCGTCCGCCGGGTCGGGTAGTACATCTGCCCATCTGCCGGAATAGACCACCCCCTTGCTTTTAGATCGCCCGTACGTATTACTGGTTTTGTTTCTAATTTACGTCCAGTGGGCAGCTTTTTACAGCCACGTCGCAAAAGAACAATGCTAACATCCCATCCTTCCGGAGGGGTGAAGTCTATGGCGCCAATAGTGATATTTACGTACTGCCGTTCCAGCCTGCCGGGTATTTCTTCGGGCGGTGGAAATGGGGTATCGTCGATCAGCGACACGTTTAACGCCGGCAGTACAAACCCGCCCGAAGTTCCACCACCTGTTGTTCCATCTTTACCGCGAGGTATGGTAATTTTTAATCGCACATTGGTTTCCGTTCCAACATTTTCAACCAAGGCGGGGGTGTTAGGTTCCCCGGTAATTACTTCATCTATTTGCACGGTTGCGGAAGTGCCGCGATCGCCGGTAGCACCGGCCGGAATCGTAAATTTTAAGAGTACATCCTTGCTTGTGCCTTTGTTTTCCACTTTTGCAGCAGAACCAGGCAAACCGGTGACAACCGAATGAACATCAATGGAAGCAATGCCAGATTCTGCCAGGTTCAATAAATCATCCAAAACATCGGCAACACGTTCGCATGTGTTAGCCCCTTCTATTGTTTCGGCGCGTATTTGTTCTATTTTCTCATGTATTGTTGGCATGGCTATTGTTCTGGAATTGGGTTGTGATAAATCATGTTGATAAATATTCCGTCCGAAATATGGGTGTCGGTATTTTTATTAAATAAAGAATCCCGGTGAACCCATACTTCAAAATCGCCATTGCTTTTTAGGCGAAATGTGAAAGTTTCGCGGGTTGTAGGCCGGATTCCTTCAAAATAAATTGCAGCACCTTCTGGCGCCACCGGTTGCAAACCGCTATTGAAAATCAGCGCTTCGCCCAATCCAAACAGCTTGAACCATTTTTCGCCGCTTGGGTTGATTACAACGAGGGGATTACCCGTGTCAGCAAAATGCAAAGCGCCTCTCAAACTTGCAATTCGAAGGTCATTACAGTATGCAATCATTTCTTTTTGCTTGATCTCAGTGTATTTGTTTTTTACTTCAACGTACCTGATCTGAACGGGTTCCGTTGTTTTTTTTACATATTGATCGAATTGTTCTTCTAGTTGCTTTATGTACTCTCTTGTATCCGTCATTTTAAGGTAAACGTCCGCCAAAGTGTATCGTACAAACGTGTTGACCGGATACATGGTCGTAACAGTGGTGGCTTGTGCATATTGCGCTTTTTGGATGTCGTATTTTTCACCGGTTGCGGTGGTGGTTTGTTCGACAACTACAATGATTTTTAAATTTTCGCCGGCTGATTCTTGAAACGGCATGATTTCGCCGGCAATACACACAATGCCGGCGCTATATTTGCCGTCGTCTTGCATCTCAACGCCCGAAAGAATGGCGTTATTGATTCCCAATACGGCGGTCAATGACTTTTCAATAAATTGGTACGTATCTTGCATGCTTCGCAACACGTCCGTGTCTAATGGAAAGTCTTTTTCCTTTGTAAGTAATATTATTTGTTTCATTAGAAATACTTTATTGTGTATGTTTTTGTAGCCAGCTTGTAGTAATCCAGCCAGGCTTTAATTTCAATTTCTTTCCTTTTTAATGAAATGGGCAGGTTAACGATAAATTCGTTTTGATACTCCACGGAATCACGACGGTTTAGCATTTGCATGCCAAGCATTACGGGCTTGTTTTCGGCGCGACGATACAACATCAAATGAGTTCGCACCTCGGCTTTTCCGATTGTAATGCGGCGCTGGATATTGTCGAATTTATCATTCAGCATTTTCCGGAGGCTGAAAACCTGCCCGTTATAGCTCATCCGGTTTTTTATGGTCGACCGGAAGCCTAATAGTTCTAAGTGCATCACTGTCAATGTCTTAAGAGCGGCATCCAGCATAGGCAATTTGATATACTGTAAGGACGTCAAAAGATTGAGCCGTAACAATTTTTTAAAATCGACCTGGAAAATTTTATCAGCCATCGCTTTGTGTATTGGTGTCGTTGATAACGCCGTATTCGGTCACTTGCTGAACAATGGCGCTTGTATCGTTTGTCGGAATGTAGGTTACTTGGACATCGCTGTCTTTTTCTACTTTGAAATAACCGGATTCCGGAAAGGTGCGAATTACACACGCTTCCGGGGTGTTGTCAGCCCGCTGCGTCTTCACTTCCGAAAGGTGGGGTATTTTAACGCCGGGAATCGCCTGCAGGTAATCCGTAAGCGCCATATTGGAGTATTCGCTGTTGAACTCCAAATTGCTGACGTACGATTTAATCGCCTTTTCAACCGGCTTATCCGCCGGGTTCAAAAGCATCGGATTGTAATAACAGATCACTTTGCAGAAAAAGCGATCCGCTTGTTGGTTTACAAACGAAAGCGCAACGCCGGCATAGTTTACATGGTTTTCCATGTACGCCATCAATCCTAACAATTCATCATCGGCCAGCACTTGACGGTTACCCGGTGCTCCTTTGGCAACTTTAATTAATAAGCGTGCTGCTTTAGGCTCCGTGACACAATACTTCACCACTTGCAAGGCTTCGATATCAGCATCTGAAAGCCCGGTGTTATCGTATCGATCTGTGTCATAAATTACATTTCGGTTTGGGTATTGAAATTTCAATACTTTATCCCGGTACCAGTTTGGCCGACCCGTTAACCGGTTATCCAATTCAGTTTCTACATCGGACTTATGTTTATCAAAAAGCATCCGCAATGTCCATACGCAAACAGCAAAGGCGTAAAAGAAAATACTTTCAAGGCTAACCTTTGAAAATTGATCTTCAAAGGTTTTGCCTTCAACAAGCCCGTACTTTGTTTTTACTTCCGGATCGGAAATAAAAGCATTGGTTAATTCTTTTTTTATTTCTGCAATGCTTGCCATTGTTAGCTTACTTTCTTAGAATTAAATAAACTGGGCTGTATTTCGTTTAGGCGTTTGATTGACAAGTCGTAATACTCTTTATCAATTTCAAAACCTATGAATTGCCGATTTGTATTAATGCAGGCAACTGCGGTGCTTGCCGACCCGCTGAAAGGGTCTAATATAATATCACCCTCCTTGCTTACGAGCGCCAACAGGCGTTCTAATAAATTCGTTGGTTTTTGCGTTGGATGTATTGTATTGTAGTGATCGGATGCTGCCTGGATAATGGTTTGTTCTTTCACCCTATCCTCAAGTCCAACAGCAAATACGATGGTTCTATTCATATTAACATTCGAATCTTTACTTCTTGTTACATTAAATTTACTATCAACGGATTTTTGGTATTCTTTAGCTCCAGATTCATAGTAATTTTTTAACAAATCAAAAGTTTTTCTATTCCCAAAAGTTGTCGCCAATCTTTCGACGGTTCGTGCTATTTTCTCAGGTTCAAATTTGTGTTTTTCGAAAAAATTTACCTTAACATTATTAATTACCCCCCCCCTCTTGGTGTGGATAGATATTGTTTCATGTCTCCTCCCAATAGCTATGACAGGAGATGTTATCCGTCTTTTATCCCAAATAACCTCCTCTTTGAACTTGAATCCTAAATCTGACAGTCTTGTATTCCAACGGTAAAAACTTTCGCCACGTCCAAAAAGGACAATAAAGCCGTCGTCTTTCAAAACCCGCTTGCATTCTGAAAAGAAAAATTGCTCGTCAAAAGGGCGGTCTAGCTTTTGATTTTTCAAATACAAATACGGAGGGTCTGTTAGTATTACATTTACCGATCTATCGGGAATGCGTTTCATTCCTTCGTGATTATCCTCGTTGTATATGATATTGGTTTCCATTTCTACTATTCAAATTGTCTAACAAAATGCCGGTCGAATATTCTGTGTTTTTCAGGAGCTTGTGTAAGTGCGGTTGCGGGCTTAATTCCGTTTGTTCGGTAATACTCCACAATTTGTTTATTAATGATTTTTTCCGGGTAGTAGGCTACTATTTGCCCTGGTATCAAGTTATCCGTTAAACTTAAATCGTTATCCAGCGCTAAATTCCAAGCACCTTCCGTTGCGCCGTAAACGATCAACGCAATGTCGAGTAAGGATTGGCCTTCTAACGCCCGAATTTCCATTTCAGTAAAGCTATTATTCCGATTATAGCCAAGCAAATCATAAATACGTATCCAAAGAATTGTATGATCATTTCCCATCGGGTTAGTTTGAAGACTTCTACAGGAACCGGGATATTTATCGGAACCTCCCTGTAGATAATACTGTCTTTACCCTTGATGTAAACTGTATCCATATTGGTGTTGGCACGATATCCGAGTTTGCCATTGTCAAAAGTCAAATTAGTTTCCATGCGCTTGGTTTTGCTTTCGGTAAAAGCTTTTAAAAGCACGTTGTAGTTACTGTCACATTCAAAAAGAGCAAACAAATACGCCGAATCGGGCGGTATTTGAATAGGTACAAGGCGTTCGATGACCTTTGTTTCAGTTTTAATCGGGACTTCGGAAACCGGCTTCATTGTTCGGCAGCCAGCAAATACAAGTCCAAATACAAGCAATGCCAATAACTTAGTTTTCATTTTTATTGTTTTTAATAAAGTCATTTATTCGTTTATTTAAGCAGCTAACTTGCTTTTCCAATCGCTCGACCTTTTCAGCTAGCTCGCCCTTTTCGCGTATTAGAGCTGCTTTTTCGGTCATAAGCTGCAATACTTTGTCTTGTTCAATAAGCAGATCGCCAACGATTTCTTTGTTCTGCTTGGTTAAATCTCCAATAGAGGTGACAAGTGGGCTAATGGCGTCGCTGATCATTTGCAAATCACCCTTTTTCCGTTCGCGGCGGGTTTGCAGCTTACTGAATACCCATCCTAAAAACCCCGTCACTGCCGCAACGATGGCGGTGATAATTACTTCGTCCATACACTACTTTATTGCAAATACCTGCCCCCTATTAGTTCCGATTCGTTTTACTCCCCAATGAATCCAGCTAAAGTTTTTTTCATTAATTAGCTGGTCAAACTGAATTAACCCAGCTTTTTGAAGCTGCTGAATCAATTCGAACAATACTTTGTTTTCGGCTTTGCTTCCTGTTGTGATGTCGGTTGCCGCTGATGCGCCGGGCGAGGCGTGTTGTGATGTTTTCGACCCGCCAACCGCTTTGTTTAATGTCAGTTTCTGGGGGAAAATCCCTCGCCTTTAGGCGAAGACTTTAGTATGTTTTTTTATCTTTGAAATAAAAAATGCAGCATTATCGCAAGACGAGTCATACGACCTATGATTGTAAGTATCATGTAGTTTG
>JAVBOY010000008.1:0-20541 GCA_031550085.1 Lentimicrobiaceae bacterium | reverse complement strand
TCCGTATAAAAGCTTTCCCCGTTCAGCGTTGGCTTCCGGGAGTAAAACAAACGTTCGAAAGAAGAAGATAACCTGTCCAATGAAAGGAAAAACGATTTTATCCTTTCGTTATTTTCTCGTGTTACTAACTCATTACTCATAATTTTTGCTGTTTTTTAGATTTTATAATTTGTTTCAGTTCAATTCTTCATGTAGCTTCCCCAGCCTGCGATATACAAGCCGTATGGAGATTCTTCGGATTCCAACCGACAGGGCTTTATTCCTATCTGTGCATAGCAACCGTTTTCGTCCGAATCTATTTCATGCAGGGAAAAACTGCCACGTCCATATTCCTTATCATAGCTGTAGGCCAGCAGGTAGTAATTGCCGTCATATCCCTGAAAAATATATACATCGGGATTGCCGTTGACACTTTCCCAACCACCCTGCCATGAGGCAAGCGTATTTTGGCATTGTTGATATTCATCTTCCATCATAGCTGTTTCCCTTTATATTTGGCCTGTTTACGTTTATCTTCCACCAGCGGAACAATCTTTTCCACATCTTCCGGCTTGTAATAGGTTTTGTGGTTAATTTGTGAGTACGCCAGTGTTCCGTTATCCCGTAGGGTTTGTAAGGTTCGTGGCGATATATTCAGCAGCAGGCATACATCCTGATTGTCCAGCCACTGGCTTACATCCTTTTCGCCATGCAAGCGGCAGAGCTGTTCCATCCGCGTGGCAAAATTTTCAAATTTTGAAAGCATTTCCTCAAACGTTTTTGCATTGACATTGACTATTTCCATATCTCTATATTTTTAAATTGTTTCTTTCCGATTTCAAAATTACGGCGTCTGCTACTACCTTGAAAAGGATTGAATTCTTATGCAGTCGTCCGCATTATTTTTCTTATCTGCGGACTTCCTTTGCAGTGCAGCTTTCACCTTTCCGCTGCAAAGTAAAAGAGGAAAAATCACCCATCAATGGATTTTTAATCAGGTGGTAGCATGTGGCACTCAATTGGAAGCTTCTGGCACAGTCACAAGTAAAAAATCTTCTTTCCGACACGAAGTTCCGTATAAAAAATAGTACCTCGACGATTCGGAAATAAGCTGTCGGTAATTGTCTATAGTTTGTAGTCGTTTGTCTATCTCGACTTGAAAATCGATGCAAACTCAATCCATATTCATAAGTAATTTTTCTGCTATCTGTTTGCGGTATATTATCCGATGTGCAAAACGGTGAAGTTTGAACAGCCTGCACAAGATGTACAGTAGCATAATATTGCGAAGTACACCAATGGAACCGAAACCGTTTACACTGCCTGCTAATAGTCGTTTCTTTGCAAGTGACAATAGGTTTCCTATATATGCAGGAGCCATAATATTCATTTTTTTAATACAGTATCCTATGAGTAGTAAACAAACAGACAGTAGTCAGGGAAAGAAACAAATCCCGGATGGTTGGTCGCCGACCTCGGTGGCAGGAACAAAAAAATCATCGGAACCAACCGGCAAAGAAGTGGAAGCGGAATTCCAAAAGATGCTTGAGAACGGAATCATTGACGGAGTCAGTCTAAACCGCAATGTTAGTAACGAAGATGAAAGCAGTATTGGAGCCAATGATACTATCCAATCGGAAGATAGAAATAATACGATGGATAGTTTGCAAACCGAGCCAGCGGAATTAACAGATGCAGCACGTTCTACAATGTCCAAACGCACCAGTAGCAAACAGCGAAAGGAATCGTTGGAGGAATACAGGCAAACATTTTTGCAAGTTACAAAGCTTGAAGACCGCAAACCAGTATTTGTCAGCCGTGAGGTGCGCGATAGGATTGATGAGATTGTACACCGGTTAGGTGGGCGGGGAAGAAGCGTATCGGGCTTCATCGAAAATCTTGCCCGACACCATTTGGAAACTTACCAAGATGATGTTGAATTATGGAAGAAGCTGTAACGCGTTGTTTCTGCCAATAAAGGGGCAGGTCTGTTTAGTCGATGACCTGTCGATTAAAGGAGCAGGACTGCTCGGTTTAGCGGAGCGAGGTTATGTTTTCATTGCATGAAAACCCTCGCTTTGGCTTATCGCCAAAGGAAAAAACCGCTCCTGATAGTCGCAGTTTTTTAATG
Source organism: Lentimicrobiaceae bacterium (assembly GCA_031550085.1). Classification (GTDB taxonomy): domain Bacteria; phylum Bacteroidota; class Bacteroidia; order Bacteroidales; family UBA4417; genus UBA4417. The sequence goes on along the minus strand of JAVBOY010000008.1, from coordinate 18,431 downwards.
TCGATTGCAAAATTAATCGAAGTTGAACGAGGATAATCAAGATAATAAAAAGAAAGGGGGACGACCGAAAAAAAGCTCCGTCACTCGGAAAGACAAGACTATTGCAGTCTGTTTTTCCGAGCCCGAGCTTTATGCAATCCGTCATCGGGCTGCAAAGACGAAACTTCCTCTTAGCGTTTATTGTCATGATGCCATTCTGAACGGAGTTATTAAAGAACCGTTGAAAAAAGAAGAACTGGAGATATTGAGAAGTCTTTCCAATGAAGGCAACAACCTGAATCAACTGGTAAAAGCAGCCAAGTTTTTGAGTGCAAAACGGCTCGAAAACGAAGCGACAAGCATATTGGAAACTATCCAAAATATTATAAACAAGCTGTCGGATGATTGGAAAAATAGTAAAAGGAAGAAGTTTTAAGGGGTGCGTTTCGTATGTTTTGGGCGATAAGGATGCGAAACTTTTGTGTTCGGAAGGCGTGTTGGAAACAGCCACAACTTCTATTATCAACAGCTTTTATATGCAAAGCCTGCTGAATCCGAACCTGTCGAAATGTGTCGGTCATATCCCGCTGGCATTTTCGCCGGAAGACAAACCAAGAATGACAGACCAATTCATGGAACGGTTAGCGAAAGAGTATATGAAGACAATGGGTATTGAGAATACGCAGTACATCGTTGTCCGACATAATAATACCGCCCATCCGCATTGCCATATCGTATTCAACCGGGTGGATAACGATGGAAAAACTATTTCCGACAAGAACGACCGCTACCGGAACGAAAAGGTATGCAAGCAGCTAAAGGATAAATATAACCTGACTTACGGAACAGGCAAGGAAAATGTCAATGTCCAAAAATTGAAAGGAGCGGAACAAAGCAAGTATGAAATTTATCATGCTGTTAAAGACATTCTGCCTAAAGTTAAGGACTGGAAACAGTTTGAACACGCTTTGCATAGGCAGGGAATATCTATGGAATACAAACACAAGGGGCAAACTGATGAGGTGCAGGGCATATCATTCAGGAAAGGGGAACATTCTTTTAAAGGCTCGGAAATCGACCGGGAGTTTAGCTATTCCAAACTTGATGCAGTATTGAATGATAATATGCAAAATCAGGGGCAGCAACAAGAAATCCCTGTTTCGAAAGAGACAAGCAGTAACCCATTGGAGAATATAGTATCGGGAGCAGCCGATATAGTTTCCGGTATCGGTGGGCTGTTCGATATTCAGCCGTCAAATAATGCGGATGAAATGGAAAACCAACAAGCATTAAAAAAGAAAAAGAAGCCTCAAAAGCGCAGGGGATTCAGGATGTAAAACGAGTAATTAACAAATTAAAATCATAATAAATATGGCACAAGCAGTATCAAATGATGCTTTATGGGTGAAGCTTTCGGAAATGGATAAGAAACTGGACGAGTTTCCGGTCAAGCAAAAATCACCGGTTCCAACCCAAGAACCGGTAGAAAATAAATTCGATTTTGAAAAGGCGAAAAGAGAAATTATTGTTGAGGTTAAGAAAGAATTGGGTTCGCTGGAACGGCATTATGATGACAATTTTAAAGCCAAAAAACAGGATATTGGAATATTAAATGGAAATATTTTGAAGATTTTGAATGTGGTAAATCAGATACAGAAACAACAACGGGCGCCTGTTGAATCGCAGGAAAACGAGAAGGAATTTCACTTTAATTTTTATTTTTTCAAGATTCGGAAAACTTCTTTTGCGATTGCCATGCTTGCCCTACTGGTACTTATCCTGACATTATTTTGCATGAAGCAGCAGAACGACTATTCGCTACTGTTGGATGAGTATTACAGACAGGGTATCACGATACAGGAATTGGATAGAGAGATAAAGGTGCTTGATAAAAAACAGTTGAAAGAACAAAAAAAGAAATGACATCAGTAAAAATAAAATTCAGGCAATCGACCATTAAAAATAAGGAAGGGGTACTCTATCTTCAACTAATCCATAATCGTAAGGCCAAGCTAATTACAACCCGTTTCCGTTTATTTCCTTTTGAATGGGATGCCCGTTTGGAATCGGTAATCATAGAAAATATATCCAATGAAAGAAGTATTTACTTGCAAAACATTAAAGACGGCTTGGAAAGCGAGGTTCGACAGATTTATGAGTTAATTTCCATACTGGAAAATCGAGGAGAATATACAATAGGGGAATTAGTAGAATACTATGTAAATAATTCTTTCAACGGTTATTTCTTTCCCTTCATAAAGCATCAGGTCAAGAGACTAAAGTCAGAGAATCGGTCTAAAACTGCCTCAATATGCGAAACGGCACAGCGCAGTTTTTCCCGCTTTCGCTATGGTGAAGATATCCGAATAGAAAAAATAGATAGCCTATTAATCGGGCGGTATGAAGCTTATCTGAAAAACAACAATGTGTGTATTAATAGCATTTCTTGTTATATGAGGGCTTTAAGGTCAATCTATAATCAGGCTGTAGTAAAAGGGCTGACGGTTTCAAAGAATCCATTCCGAGATGTTTATACGGGGATTGATAAAACATCCAAGAGGGCGGTAAACGAAGATATCATTGTGAAGTTATGCAGGCTTGACCTTTCTGCACATGCCAATTTGCAGATAGCACGAGACCTTTTCATGTTTAGCTTTTATACGCGGGGTATGTCTTTCATCGACATGGCCAACCTCAAACAAATTAACCTCAAAAACGGCTATATCGTTTACTCCCGGAGTAAAACAAAACAGGTCTTGACTATCAAGATTGAAAAATGCATTAAAGATATTATAGCAAGGTACATGGGTTTAGCCATAGATAATTACATACTACCCATATACAATGAACAAAATCGGAATAATATTAGCCATTTGCGCACCTATAACAAACGGCTCAAACGGTTATCTGAAATGATGGAATTAGAAAAGCCGTTGAGTTCCTATGTTTCAAGGCATTCATGGGCGACCATAGCCCTGCATAAAGGAATTTCCGTACAGGTTATCAGTGAAGGGATGGGGCATGAAAACGAGAAAACAACCCGGATATATTTGGCTTCTATGGATCAATCCGTCATAGACAATGCAAATGTCCAAATAATAGCATTATAGAAAGCAGTCATAGCCTTAAAATAACAATACCACCTCTTGCTTAGAGGTGGTACAGGGCTAAAACTCAAATTAACGCAAAGATACAAAAGAATTCCAATTAAGGAGATATTAACATCTTAGTTTTTAGAAAATAATGCTACAATCCTCTTTTTCATTAACAATTTTATTGAGAATCACCATGTTTACATAAATGTTCCAAAACATTGAGCCAAAATAGTCTGAGCAAAGAAGATGCATGTTGATTACAAGGCATTTAGTAAATTTTCAGCCTCGCTTTCCTAATGATGTTTACAATATTGTTAGACAATTTCCCTATCAAATACAAATAAGAATTATAATCTGCTGTAGTACATGCAAATTATTGTCTTCAATATTTTAGTACCACCTCTAAGCAAGAGGTGGTATTTGTGCAAAATAAAGAAAAATCAAGAATCTTAGTCGAAATTTATAAAATAACAATAAGTTAGATGCATAAGATATTGAATAAGAGGACAAATAATATTTAGTTTTTCACTTGAAGAGAAAAAGAAGGCACTGGAAACGATTATGACCAGATTGGAGGAATTAAAAATAAAGCGAAAAGCTGCCACTATCGGCGTTTGTACATTAGGGGTAGCCGGTTTGGTATATGTCGGAGTTGGTAATACTTGGCGAGGTAATATCTTTCAAGGCACTTCAATATCTCAACATGGAGGTTTGGGGTTTGTTTTGAAAGTAATATCTTTTATGTTATTATCTGTGCTGCTGGCAATTCCTTTTTTTATTATTTCCTTAATTCAACTAATTTATTATTCAATAGAAATCAACAAAGAAACCGAAAGAAATAGGTTAGCACAGCAATATCACAACCAACCAATGGGGCGACCAAGCAGGCTAAACAATATAATAACTTCCCCCACCCAACAACAAGCAAGCGAATTAGACCTTTTTGATATAGAATATTATTACCGAGAAGGAAACCAATTATATGGCCCATTTTCGATTTCTGAATTAGTGCATTTGGATATACAACCAAATACGCTTTTGGGCATTAACAATACAACAAATTGGCAACAGGCAAGCGATATACCTAACTTATTGAATACTTTGCAACTTATGACCAAATTAGAAGAAAAAAGAAACAGAACTATATGATAACATTTACAGCAAGTAGAATTTCATCAAACGATAACACTTTATATCCTGACAGGATAGAGATTGATGATTACAATATTACCTATTACAAAGGATATGTTTTTGGCTATCAATCAACTGTTATTGCTCGTTGCAATATAGCGAGCGTATCGGTTGGTGCAGGGATTTTCTTTGCTGATGTAATAATTAGCAGTAATGGTGGCCAACGAGTTGTAGCAAGCGGTTTTTCAAAGAAAAATGCAAAAGAAATAGTGAGATTACTAACGTAAAAACAAATATATGAATTTAGTCTTTTTACTTCTTATTTTAATCGGGATTGCTTTGGTTGTGTATTATTTCACTATAGTGAGCCGCAACAAAAAACAACAAAAAACTCAAAGAGGATTGCGAAAGGGGCAACCTGTAATCTCAATAGATGGTAGTGTTCGCGGGAAAATAGAGGAAATTACCAACTCAGTTATCATTATTTCTGTAGAGAACAGCGGTAAAACTGAAATAGAAAAAAACGATAACGCTTTCAAAATTGGCGAAGATGGTACAATTATTCGTGTCTAAAGAAGGACAACGTTTGCATCTTTATTCGTCTTAGTAACGGTGTGGAAGAAAAATGAAAGAAAATGGCGGAGCTATTAACATAAAACACAAAACAAAATGTGGAAAAAATGAATATTGGAAAAGGCAACGAAGCTTTCAAAATAAAAGAAGATGGTACAATTACACGGATTGAAGAATACAAGCAGAAAAGTTATGATTGGATTTGGTGGCTATTTGCTGTTGTAGCTTATGGGGGGCCACTTATTGCAAGTATTGTTAGTAATTTGTAAGGAATAAAGAAATAAAAATATGAACACACTTTACTACATACAACTTGACGGCCAGCAATACGGTGCTTACACATTAGAGCAGGTCAGGCAATTCGGCATATTTGCCGATACATTGGTTTTTACAAACGAACTTGATGGTTGGAAACCTGCAAGCGAATATCCTGAATTGACAGAGTATATTGCTGACTCAACTGCCGATGAACCATTGGATATTTTCAATATCAATTATTACTACAAAGAAAATGAGCAACTATATGGCCCGCTCTCGCTATTGGAATTGGTGTATTTGAATATTAACGCAAATACGCCACTTGGTATAAACAGTACAGAAAATTGGCATAGCGTAAGCGAGATAGATAATTTGATGGATACCATTACTCGTTTGTCTGTTCTCGAAAAAGAAGAATACGAATCTGAATTGCAGAAAATAAGGGATGAATTGGCATTAAGCCGACAAGAATTGGTGGAAGTAATTGAGGAGCAAGAAAAGGAATTGATAGAGTTAGAACGAAAATTAAATCCGCAGGAAGATATATCCAAAGAGGCTTTACTCAAACAAATATCTGAATTCAAGAAAAAATTGTCCCCTGAAAATAAACAACGGTTTTCTAAATCATATTCTTCGTTTTCAAATGAGTTGCTGGACAGGATTGAGCAATATAACCATATAGCAGAAGAATTTATTTCCCTTTTGAATTCGTTAAGTAATAAAACACAAAAATGGCTTTCCGATGGCAATAAAGATTATCAAGCCAAAAGCGAAATATTTTCGGCACTTAGTAATCTAAAGGAGCAGTTCTATCGGAATAATCCTGTTATTTCGCCCGATTGTTATGAAACAGCCGAAATTAACCACGCTATTTGGACTCAACTGCAACCCCAAACTCATCGTTTTCCTGCACCTTCGTTTTTGACCGGTAAAAACGTGGTGAATTTTACCATTTTCGATGACCCTTTTCCATTTACAAAATATGAATATACTACCTTGTTGGATACAAAAAATATGGTAGTGTATTATGACAAATCTACTAAAAGCGAATGTTTTGAATTTATCAATACATTGACCGCCCGCTTGTTTATGTCGTCCTTGTCTGGGAAATTTTTTGTAAACACTATTGATGCGCAAGAGATGGAAGGCGTTTCTGATTTGTTTAAATCCCTCAATAAATCGGTTTTCATTTATTCACGCGAAAACGAGATTCAACAATGCCTCGAAAAGAAAACACAGTACATTGAAAACATAATTCAAAACTTGTTACTGCACCCGATTAAAAATATTAGCGAATACAATCATGGCAAGGAAAATCCTGAAAGCTATCAGCTGTTGATTATAAAAGCGTTTCCAGTGGGTTTAACACCAACTTCGTTATCCTTACTTAAACAAATAATGAAAAACGGACAACGTGCTGGTATTCATGTTATTTTGCTGATTGACAAAGACGAGTTATCAAATTCAGAAAATGCTCAAAAGCAATTTGACGGATTTGAATTGAATAAATTCAATAATTTACTATTGAAATACGATTTTACAACAACTCAATATCCGTTTACCAATCACACGAATATTCAACACTTCAATTTTGATAATTTAAGCACTTCACAAATACAAGATATTGTACGCTATATAAACAAATCGTTGGAATCCAAACCTGCCGAAGTGGTGCCATTTGCCAACTTCCTGCCCGAACAAGTCGATTGGTGGAGCCGTAGCAGCGCCAATATGATAGAAATCCCGTTCGGTGTTTCCGAAGAAAAAGAGTTGGTAAGTTTGAAGATTACACAAGAAAGTGGGCAAAATTCAGCAGTAGTTATTGGCATTCCGGGGTCGGGCAAAAGCGTTTTTTTGCATTCGATTATATCCAATGCCGTTGTCAATTATTCACCCGACGAATTGGAATTATATCTAATGGACTTTTCGGGCGTGGAATTCAATACCTATGCCCTTCATAATTTGTCTCATGCCAAAGTCATTGCACCTGAAGCTGAAAGGGAATTCGGGCTAAGTGTCTTGAAAGAATTGCAGGAAGAAGGCAAACGCCGGATGGACTTGTGTCGAAATAATGAGGTAAGTAATATTGTGGATTTACGGGCAAAATGTCCCGAATTAAAAATCCCCCGACAGTTGATTATTATTGACGAGTTTCAAAAACTGTTCGAGATAGAAAACGACAGTATCAGCAAAGAAGCAATGTCAATCATTCATGTTATTGTTAAGGAATTCCGAAAGTTCGGTATCAACTTGATTTTGGCAACGCAAAAACTGTCGGATATAAACAGCAGTATTCTTCCGAAAGATTTAATTGCTAATCGCATAGTATTCAAATGTTCGCCTACGGATATCGGGCTTATCGGCATGAATACTGTACCTCAATTACGCACAGGCGAATGTATTTACAATTCCGAATCGGGAGTGGCGTTTGCCAACAAGAAAGTACAAACATTCTTTATTTCAAAAAAAGAGATAGACGAACTATTGACACAGGTAAAAACCTTTGCAACTGTTCGTGATTGTACCACAAAGAATACAGTTGTTTTCCGTAGTGACGACTTGCCTGACAAAATGCCGAGTATCACACCACAAGAACAGCCTGAAGAAGTGGATATTTACTTCGGACAACCAATTGCCATTTCCGAATACGATGTGTGTGCAAATCTTCGTAAATCTTCTAACGATAATATTCTGATTATTGGCGGCGAACAAGATGTGGCTCAAAAATTGGCTATCAACACTGCCATGAGCGCCATGTCTTATTATACCGACAAATCGGCAAAATGGTATTTCTTCAACTTTATGCGACCTACTGACCCCTTGTATTTGTTGCCGGAAAGTTATTTTGCGACTGATATATTCGACACTGTTTTTGCTTCAAAAGCTGATGAAGTCGCCAATGCCCTACAAGAAATTAAAACGGAAATAGATGCCCGTAAAGCAGACGAAAACCGTGAACAACAGCACATTTATTTGTCGTTCTATACTTTTCAGTTAGCGCAAATGTTCAAAAAAGGCGGACGGCGTGGCGATGATGTTTCGGAATCCGGAATCCTGCTAAACTATATTTTGAATAACGGCCCCTTAGTGGGCGTATTCACTATTCTGCAAGTGGACAATGTGTCGAATTTACAGCAAATAGGCGATACAGTTTCCTATTTTACCCACCGTGTGGCATTGCAAATGGACGAAAGAGATTCGGGGAAAATAGTGGGAAGCGATATTGCTAACCGCCTATATGTAATGAACCGTCCAAGTTCAAAATACAGGTGCTATTATTACAATAATAGAAATAGGATTTTAGTGAAGTTTAAACCTTATAAATAAAATCAAAAGCTATGGGAGTAAGAAAAAGTAAGGAAGAAAATTTCCAAATTAATGGTAGCCTGAATGAAGTCATTGAAAAATGCCGTCAAGCACTTCAAGATGGGGGCTTTAAAAAAATCAAATTTAATACAACCATCAACCAATTTGAAGCTGATTATAAACAAGTAGTTGGAACCGTATGGGGGGAGATAAAAATCACTTTGATTGGAAGTAATGATTCTGGAATTAGTGTCGGAGATGAGGCTTTTAAAGTACAAAATGATGGCACGATTATGCGCGTTGGTGGAACAAAAACGAATAATGGCTCTGTAAATGTCAATGTTGTGGCTTGGGCAAATGTTGATAATATTTACGCATTATTTAGTAGCCCAATAGACAAGATTTTATCACGATTTAAAGATAATCTATAAAAATATTATTGTTATGAGTAACGGAATAATAAACGATGTCGATTCTCTGAAGAAATTTAGAAACGAACTATTGGATACAGTCGATGACCTGCAAAAGCAGTTAAAGAAAACAGAAAGGGCAATTGAAGATGTTGCCAAAACGTGGAAAGACAGTCAATTTGTAAAATTTTACGAAGGATTTGAAGAAGACAAAGAAAAAATCAATCCTCTGTGTAAAGCAATAGAAGAATTTGAAGGCGATGCATTGTTGCCTTTGGAAAATACCCTCAGAAAATATCTTGATTTATAAACGAAAAATATTTTAAACAGATATGGATGCTACATTAACCCAAGTGAGTTCCGAACAGCTAATTGTTTTACAAACCGAATTAAAACAATTGTCAAAAAATCTAATGGAAACGTACGAAACTGTTTCGTTGGGGCTTAAAAATTTGAGCGAAGATTGGAAAGATGATAAATATGAAGAATTTGAACAGGAGTTCAAATCAAGTAAAGAAGAAATTCGTGAAATAGCCGAAAAATACGAGCAATGGGCTAATTCTTATTTGCCGCCACGAATTGAGCTTACACAAGAAGCAGAAAAACATTCAATGAAAAGATAATGACGGATAGTAAGGTACATATATCCGATTATACTTCGCTCATTCGCTTGAACGATGCACTGGATTACTGCGGCGATTCATTACTGAAACTTTTACAGGAAGTTGATGCTTACCTGCAAACCATGTTGCAAGTTTTTGAGAATCAATGGAATTATTTCAAGCAGCAACTCGAACAAGCAGAACAGAAATTACGGGAAGCAGAGCAAAACCTTGCTAATTGTGAAAGTTCGCAGGAATGGGACGAAGAAGACCAATGCTATCGCCCAAGTTGTAGCGCTGAAAGAAGCAGTGTAGAATCGGCAAAGAATCGTTATTATGATTGTAAAGAAAAGTATGACAAGGCATGCAGCATTGTTTCCGATTGCAAACATGAAATAGACGAGTACAAGTTTGCAGGTGGTTTTTTCAGACCTGCTGGTGGCGAAAAAACATTGGAATACATGGCAAAAGAACATACCGATGAAGCCATGCGTAAAATGGATGAAATTTTAAACATCGTAGTCAAGGAATACCTTGGCCGTTCGTTAGCAGAAACAAATCCTAATGAATCGTTACCAAGCGAAAAGGCTCAAAATTTCAAAGACGCAAGCGAAAAAGTGAAAGACAAGCAAAAAGCGGAAGCCTCGTCAAATAAAATTGCCGATGCCAATGTGGCAATGGTTTGCTCGGGTTGTAAACGTCCCATACCCATTTGTATTTGTGCAAACATAAGAGAAAAAATACGATAACGAATAACAAAAAAGCATGATACCTGAATTTGTACAGAATGTTTATGAAATCCACGGACACTTAGCAAAACAAGCCCTTGCCACAGAGAAAGACTGGAAGGATTCTGTCGCCAAGCGTTTCTATGAAAAATTCATAGAAAAATATGAAGAAACCGTAAATCTTTATATCAACGGAGGTATGGGCATTACAGGGAAAGGCTTAAACGAATTGCTTATTTTTTTCGATGAAAAAGAACGAGAAATGGCAGCTTTGGGTGGTATTGATATGGGTAGTGGTAACTATGGAAACACAATTCATAATGAATATCGCGAAAGAGTAAATTGGGACAGGTATAACGGTCCCAATCCCAGTGAACTCAATGCGCCCGAAGTAAAAGAAATAATGAACGACAGAGAACGTAATTATTGAAATAGAAATATGGCAACAAAAATCAATCCAAGTAATGATGGTGAAATCTTCAAAGTAAAAGAAGATGGTACAATTGTACGAACCAACGAAATAAATTCGCAGGGCAACAATATTGTACTTGAGAAGGAATTGCTTGATATTATCGAAGTAAACTCGTATTCAAAAAAACTGCTTGCGGCTCATAAAGCAAGGAAAATTGCAAATAAAATAAGTAAGGAAAAATACGGCAAACAAAACTACAAAGAATATGTCGAAATGTTGATGGTAAAACATTTTCCAAAGGAACTTGAGAAGGCGCAACTTGGGGGGAAATATCTCTTTTGGCTTTGGTTTTCCATTATACTTACTATTGCGTCATCCGGTTTTGGCATTCCTATTTCCGCCCTGTTAATATGGGAAATTGTTGTGCCGACTTATAAGCAAATAAAAGAATTACAGAAATAAAATATCAATAATTTAAAATTCTCAAAGAAAATGAACACATTCACTACAATTCCTGCTGGAAAATTAGCAAATGACGATGAAGCGTTGAAAAAGAAACGCGAAGAATTGAAAAAAAAATTGTTGGAAGGAAAGAAAATTCCGATTACCCCTAATGGCAATGTAACAGACGGAAAAGATGGAGATAGTAAAGGTATTTCTATCCCGGCAGGTAAGTTGGCAAACGACGATGCAGCATTAAAAAAGAAACGCGAAGAATTGAAGAAGAAATTATTGGAAGGAAAGAAAATTCCTATCAATCCGGGCAAAAAAGTAACCGATGGAGCTGACAATGGTGGCGGCATTTCTATTCCCGCAGGGAAATTGGCGTTAAACCAATGGTACGAAAAAGACCCTGGTTTGTTGGCTGCTGAAAAAGCGGCAATGGCTCATGCTTTTCCACATTTCGAACTGGAAAAAATGGACGATGGCCGTTTGGCATGGACTGGCTCTTTAAGCATCGGGGCAATGGGTGATAACTCTTGGCACATTATGGCAGTCTATAACAACAATCACCCACAACAAGTAATGGGCAGTTCAGTAAGAATTTATCTTGTAGAGCCTGACATTTACGAATTAATAAATGATTTAGGCTGGCAACCAACCCATTTATTAAGAGACAGCAATAACCAACTTTACCTTTGCACAGCCGAAGCAGGCAATATAAAAGCAGGCAAAGAAGTAACTTCTGCCGCTTCTGTTATTGCATGGGCAGTAAAATGGCTATTGGCGTTCGAATTGGTTCTTACCGGAGATTTACCAAAGGAAAAATTTAATGAACACGGAGGTATTTAATCAAATAAAAATTGAAAATGATGAATACCGATAGTCAACATATAATATTTTCTGACGAGGCGTATAATGCTATAATGACCGAAACTTTCAAGATGAATCCGAATGAAACAGGCGGAATCTTGTTAGGTCATGTACTGGATAATGGTATTTGGATTGTAATGGAAGTGCTGCCGCCAGGTTGGCGTTCCGTATTCCAATATGCTTATTTTGAATATGATGAACAATTTGTGAATTATGTGGCTCAAAACGAATCTAAAAAGTATGAACAGGAATTAAGTTTATTGGGCTTGTGGCACCGCCACCCGGGAAGTATGGATACCTTTTCGGGTACGGACGATGGCACAAATCGCACTTTTGCCGGATTGCACCCAAAAGGTGCTATTTCGGGGCTTGTAAATATCGACCCGCGTTTTCGCCTTACAATGTATCACTGTGCTACTCCATTGCGTTACACAAAAGTAGAGTATGATGTGGGCGACGATTTGATTCCCAAGGAATATTTTAAGTTGAAATATTATGATGAGGAAAAAGGATTAAATCCTTTTCCACCCGAAAAAAAAAACGACAGACAGAGTACAGGGAAGAAATACGAAATCGGCTCGAAAGAAAACAACACTCAGAAGAGTAGCGGCATAGTGCCAACTATTCTACAGTTTTTGGATTCAAAATATGTTTTCTTTTTGATTTTCCTTGTATTGTTGGTTACTTCTGTGCTTTCGCAGTATTCATACAATAAGGTAAAAGGGACGGAAGATGTAAAGTCACTGCACAAGATTGTTTATTGTGTACCGCCCAATGATTCTATTGTAAAGGCAGAAACAAAAATAGCAGGCGAAAACTTCGATGAAGAACAATTTATAAAAACATTCAAGAATGATTATTATCAAAAACTTGATGTAAAACAAGCAGGAAAAGAAGTAAAAGGCATTGTACTTATTTTATGGGTTTTTACGGCATTATCGTTGTTGGTGGCGTTGTTTTTACGTTACAGGAAGTTCTTTTTATCTTCTTTTGCACAAAAGGAAGGGGCTAAATATTGGTTTCAAAAACACCCAAAACTGTATCTTGACGAAGAAACTGAAATAAGAAACCGTTTCCGAGGTATGGAAAAAACAATTGAAAATGGTATCGTTTCGTTTTTTGTTCCTACGGATAAAAAAATAGATACCCAAGCAGAAAATTTATCATTCCAATTGGTTTATGCTGCCGATTACGACAAAAACAAGGAAATCAAAATTTATTTAATTACACCCGATTTGAACGAACTGTTAGGCGAAAAAATAAATGACTTTCCTTATATCGCCATAGACGGAGCTGGCGAATCTTATTTGGATTTGAGTAAAACAATTGCAAAAAACAAAGTAAGCGGAATGCAAGTGGTTCGCAAATTATACGAATGGTTGCAGTTTTACAATCGCTGGCAAAAACAGGAAATTAGTATTAAGGACATAAAACTATGAAGTAATGAGCAATCGTAACATACCTGCCGGAAAATTTGCCGAAGATGAAGAAGAGTTGATTCGTAAAAGGGAAGAGCTGAGACGAAGATTGTTAAATGGAGATAAAATTTCATTTGAAAATAGTTCAGTCTCTCAAGATGCGATAACTATACCAATATCTTATAGTTGCCATATCCGTTATCCTGTCGAAATTGAGAACTCGCAAAGCACGGGAATTATATATGGACAATGTCATAGACATGCTCATAAAACCCAGTATTGGTCACTTTATTTAGTACAAACAAATAAAGTAACAATAGAAAGTAAAGAAATTGGAAGAATTTTCGAAGAAAAACCTATGCAAATCCCCAAAGAAGGAATTACAGGGTATTATGAAAATGGTGTTTTACGATTTGTAAACTCTGATGGTATAATATGCGAAAAACACCCATATCCACTTTTTGAAAGTTGGTTAAATGGAAAAATGGAAATCGAATATTTCCAAACTTTAAGACACAAACGTGAAGAAATACGTGAACAATTAAAAAGACATGGTTTATATGCTCAAACATTCATTTGTTTTCCCGCTGAATTAGAACAAATACAAGCTACGGGAATTTTTTATGGCAATATGGTTTGTTGGGGTTACGACAAACGATACTACATTTCTTCAAATTCTGAAAAACAAAATGAATTAGGAATAATTTATAAAGAAAAGCCCATACAGTTTTTACCTATTGGAATAACAGGCTATTATGAAAATAGCGTTTTGCAATTTGTCAATTCAAAAGGTATTGCCTGTATGAAAAACTCTTACCCTCTTTTTGAAAGTTGGCTAAATGGAGAAATGGGAATCAAATACTTAGATTAAAAACACAAAAATATGGCAAAACTAATCAAGAAAAAAAATCAACCCACCATTTGTTTTCCTTCCGAATTGGAAAGCGGAAAGCAAACAGGAAAATTATATGGATATTTTATCGAAAATACCAATTACTACAATGTAACAGCTTTCGGTGAAAATGATGTTAATTGTGCACAGTTGGAACTTGGCGAAGTTTTTCAAGAAAAACCCGCAGAACTTTTATCAGGGGAATTGACAGGCTTTTACGAAAATGGTGTTTTGCAATTCATAGATTCCGAAAGTGTCGTTTGCAAAAAAGAACCGTATTCGCTAAAAATGGATATTTTCTCAAGAAATACAGGCATTTTGGAATCCGACATTATGCTAAAAACAGGAGCCATGCTCATAGGTTGCGGTTCGGTGGGCAGTTTGGTGGCATTGGCATTGGCAAAAGCAGGTGTTGGCCGCTTTTTATTGATAGATAACGATATTATCGGTTACCACAACATTTGTCGTCACCAATGCGGCATTTACGATGTGGGCAAATACAAAACCGATGCCGTAAAAGAACGCATTTTACAAATCAACCCACATGCAAAAGTGGTAGCACAAAATATGATGGTGCAAGAGGTCCCGTTGTCTCTTTTCGGGGAGTTTTGCGACAAAGATACCATTGTCATTGGTGGGGCAGACAATCGTGAAGGCGATTTATATGCCAATCAAATTGCCAAAGAAGTCGGTATGCCATTAATGTCAATCGGATGTTGGGAGCGCGCCTTTGCCGGTGAAATATTTTATTGCCTGCCCGAAGCTATGCCCGACTATTCCGATTTTATGTGGGCTATCGGCGATACTTCGGGGCGAGCCACACAAAACCGCAGATTCTACACCAATGAAGAAGATTTGGCAAGAGCCACCTTTGAACCAGGCATTTCGGTGGACATTGATTTTGTAACCATCATTGCGGTAAAACTTGCATTGGATATTCTCAACCGCAACAATCCGAATTTTACACCTCGACTGTTAGGGCATTTGTCGCAATACACGTTGATTTGCAACACTAATAATCCGAAAATCGGTGGCGAAAATGCGGAGATATTCTCATTTCCGTTGCAAGTAACAACGAGTATTGAAGTGCCTTACGCACCCAAAGAAGAAAACGAATAAATTGAATAACTATTAAAACAGCAGACAACTGGGTAAATACTGTAAAAAACACAATGTCAAATTACAAAATTAACGAGTACGGAGAAATCATCAGAGAAGACTACTTTTTCCGTCAAGTACGCGGAACCGGTGTGCAAATTTTACCTTTTAAACGTAAGGTGTGGAAAATTTATTTGTTATCATTGATAACATTCGGAATTTATGGTCTTGTTGTTGCCTTTGCAATGGCAAAAGAAACCAATATTTCCTGTGTTGAAGACGGCAAACATACAAAAGGATTTTGGGCAGTAATTGGATTTTCCATTATCACTTTGGGAATTTACGCTATCGTGTGGTATTGCAAATGGCTTAATCGTGAAGGTAATTATCTTGAAAGACACGGAAAATCCTCAAAGTTAAAAGGAGGAGGTTATTTCGGATTGATATTATTGCAGATATTTATTGCTTATTTGCCAATTATTTTAGCAGCAACCGGCGTAATAGCAATGTACAATTATTATGAATATTACGCAGTTGTTAATCCCGAATACCAAATATTAAGTTGGGTATGTACTGCGGTAAATATTATTGTAGCCATTGTTGTTTTAACAAAAGTGATTACTCAACACAACGAAGTAAATACAACTTATAACGAAATCAACAACTTTGTATCAAAAGTATAAAAGTAGTGTAACGTGGAAGTTGTCGCTATTATTGTAGGAATTGGTTTGCTGATAGGGCTTTTAATTTGGATTATTAACTCTTTTAGCAAAAACAAAAATTCAAACGCCGTGCAATCCGTCAGTAATGGCGGAACCGTACAGCGTGAGAGTTCTGAAATGTTGTACTATGTCTGTTTTGATAACGAAGTATATGGTGGCTTTACATTATCGGAACTCAAAAACGATTACCCAATTTTGGAAGATACATTGATTACAACCGATACTTTAAACGGCGAATGGTACGAAGCCAAGTGTTTTGAATGTTTCGACGATTTGTTTAATTCAAGTGTACAGTCAAGTTTCAGAATCAATGAGTTTGGCGAGATAGTAAGAGGATGAATAAAAACGAAAAATAATGACCAATAATATTACAGATAATAGTAGTTTTAAGGTAGCCGAAGATGGCACAATAATCCGTGTTGGAGAAATAGAAACGAAAAAATTAAATAATTCAAAAATAGCATTGTGGATTTTTCTTATTTTGGCTATAATAACTTCTATTGGTTTAGGTATTATTCTTTTTGTAGTAAATGAAGATTTGACATATTATCAACAAGAATCTTATCGTATTAGCAATAATCTGCAAAACGAAGTAACTGAATTGCAAAACGAAAATACTAACCTAAAAAATGAAAATTTAGCACTAAGAAAACAACTGCCTCAAACATATAAAACACGGTATGCTAACCAATATTTATTCAACAAAAATTGCTATAGTCAATATGAAAAGGCAAATTGTTATTATCAGGGTAGTGGTGTTAGTATTGATATTTATAATCAAGAAAACGGATATGGTTTAACAAGTGATGGATATTGGATACCAATGTCTTGTTTGGAAAAATATTGAAATGGATAATGATTTTTATATAAAAGAAGACGGCACAATTGTACGTAATAATTACAACAGCGGTTCCAAGCCACCAAAGAAAAGCAATAGAGGAGTTTGGACAATCGTGATTATACTGATTATTGCTGCAATCGTAGGCGGTATTGTTTTGTATCAAGAAACGTTGTATTCCTCTTCCAATAATAGCAGTTATAAAACTTACCAAACGGCAACAGTTCAAGCATACCAAGGTTTAATCATTCGCGAAAATCCCAATAGAAATAGTCTAAAATTAACAACAGCACCGCTCAATTTCTCGTTAGAAATCATTGAAGATAATTATAAACAAGATTATATTGAAGGAAATAGTGGATATTGGGTAAAAGTACGGTATAACGGCATTGTCGGTTATGTGTGGGGAAATTATTTAATAATAAAATAAGTCTTTATCTTTGTAGTCGAAAGTCGTTCTTTGTGTGTATTGTGAAAAATGGCGTAAAAAATAGAAGTTCGCTCGTTTCTAAATCGTTACCTGCATAGAATTTTATCTTTGTAACTTCCTGTTTTTCAACTCAAAAGACGAAGCGCTGTGTCTTCTTTGATGATAGGTCAGTTTCTTCTCAATTCCGCAAAGCGAAGCGATCTCCTTCAAGTATTCGTTTACTTTTTGATTTGTTGCCAACGGAAGGAGTTTGCCGTCTTTCTGCTTTCCTACATACTTTTCCAAAATCTGCTTGGGGATACCCAGCAACCGGATATTGGGCGGTACTCCGGTTTTTTGACGGGAAGTCATAATCCAAAGATTTCCGTCTATGCCGGTTTGAAGGTTGGCTTGCGTCAAAGCCGCTACATCCGCAAACGATATCCCTGTATAACAGGAAAAAATAAACACGTCGCGTACCTGTTCCAGCCGTGAAGAAACAAATTCTTTGTTCCAAAGCAAGTCCACTTCTTCTTGTGTGATGGCAGTACGTTTTTCTTTCTCGAAACGAACGTTGAAACACTCGAAAGGATTGGGTAAATTCAGTCCAGAATTACGCGCAAAGTTGAAAACCCGCTGGAACCGCTGCATAAACTTCATGGCATAATTGTTCTGTACACCGCATTCTTTACGCAGGTATAGATACAACTTTTCAAGAAAGATAGGATTTACTTCCCGTATCGACAGATCGGATACATGGTAAATGGCTTTCAGAAACTCCGGTATCCTTGTTTCAAGTTGCTTATACCGGCGGCTGGTAATTTGTGAAGTGGTGTAACCCACCTTTTGCTCGTACATTTCATTATGGGCGCGGATAAACTGCATGAGCGTTTTATTCTCCTTGTCGATACCCAAAATGACATTCTTGATTTTTTCGGGGGAGGCAAAGCCGTAATCTTCGATTTGTTTGAAGTACAAATCGTTTATGTTTTTACGCATACCGTCCAACAAGCGGTTGACAGTCTTACCTTCCTCGCTGCGGTTTTTGGCGCGGCCTGCCGGAGAATCCCAATTAGCCGGGTCGATCAAAATTTTTGTGCTGAATTGCACACGTTCCCCATTAATGGTAATCTTAGCCATAATGGTTACTTTTCCGTTCTTGTTTACTTCGCTTTTTCTCGGATAGAAAATAGCACTGAATCGTGACTTCATACTCTAACATTTTAAAAGTTCAAAACTACTTTAT
>JAVBOY010000010.1:0-6495 GCA_031550085.1 Lentimicrobiaceae bacterium | reverse complement strand
TTCTTCACTCTCGGTGCAGCGGTTTGATATGATTATCAAAAACCCTGATATTTTACAATATATCGACAATGCAGGCGGGTTCCAAAAAGTCGGTAGTTCTTGGTCGGGGGATGTGAGCGAAAAGAATATCGTTGCGGTTGCAAAAGTAATACATCAGGTGTCGAATTGTACGGTTTCCCTGTACGATAGCGATGTAAAGATTATTCAGGATGAATTGGAACAGGAACCAAAATTACAGGAACAGGTATTCCCCAAATTGGTGGAATTAGAGGTAAAACTGTTTGCCATGATTAAAGACCAAACCCATGGTTTTGCAGGTTTGGGCATGGTGGATGTCATGCCGAGTTTGGCAATCCTCAAACAATATTATCCTTTAAACCCCACTTCCGAACGGGCGAAAATCTTAGCCGGAATGGTAGAAGAAGTCAAAACCCGAACCGTCGACTTTACCAATTCCTCCGCCATCGGCAACCAAAAAGTAGAAGTCAAATATTTGCTCGAAAAAGAACACATCCAACCCTCCCAATGGATTGAATACAAGCACACCTTTAAACGCAGCGAAGCCGATGTAGTGGAATGGCTCGCCAATGAAGTCGCCAAAATGTATCAGCAAAATCAAACATTCACCGATACCGGAGAAGCCGAACGCATCCGAATTGCCAAAGTCAAAGCACAAGCCAAAATCAAATTATTAGCCCTTTTAAATTAAAACGCCATGATAACCTTAGAAAACATCGCCATAGCCTATCCCCAATTAGACCAGGCTATTTTACCCAAAGCCCTGAAACAGCCCGAATACCAATTCTTGGTTGAAAACCTCGATTTATACCAAAAAGACGAGGATATAAAGGCATTTATCGACACCTTCGTCGAAAAACTCAACAACCAGTTGCAACCTCAAGCAAATGAAAATTCTGCTACTGAGGTCGTTCAGTCCAAACAGGTAAAAAATGATTTTAATATGATTGTCATGGTTAAATTCAGCGATAACAAGAATTTTAAAGCCATGGACATTCAAAAAGGCGTGCAAGTCAATAACCTGATGCATGCAACACTGATAAAACGAAGTAAATTGGATGAACTGGTCAAACAACTCGAAGAAATCCCCTTAACTGAAGAAAACATAACGTTCAAAATTGTCAAAGCAGGAACAAATCAAGTTATTCGTATAATTGAACGAAAAGCTATGGTAGTAAAAGAGACTAAGGACAAGAATAAAAAAAACACCCACAAAAAACAGAAAGCCAAATATAAAATTGGGCAAAACCTGTATTGGTTCGATAATGACGGAAAAACCCTAATCAAGGAGAACATCCGGGATATTTCCTATACCTCGGATGGAAACCCGCTGTATAGCGTTACCGGTAACGGCAGGGGAAATGATTGGCAATACCAACAACAGGAAATAACCAAAGCCCTTAAGCAAGGGACGATGTTTTTGACACGTCCTGCTACACCCGTTGCCAAATTAGCCCCCGATGTGGCGTTTATCAAACGGTATATCACCATGAACGGCAAAACGAAAACCAAGCCTCAAATTGTAGCTTTTATCAAATCCTTGCAAAAGGCAATCGTAGAGCAAGTGATCCGTAAATCGTCCGAACATTCGGAAATGATCATGAATATTCAGGACGAACTGCTCAAGTGTTACAAACTCATGGGAAATCAAATCTTAATCACAATTGAAACGGAAAAATACGCAAAATACAAAGCTATTTTGGATGGGCTTGAGGTTCATCCGGCCGTCAAGCTCATCAAACGCTTTATCGCTTTATTCGGTGTCCAGGATGAAAAAATAAAAGCTCAACGTGCCGAACGCCTGTTAACGGCATTGGAAAAACAAATGGAACAACTGCAAAATGACCCCACCTATGGCAAAGCCATTGCCGACATGTACGAGACCCTCGAACACTACTTGGACAAGGAAAGCGATTTAACCATATCCGAACAGCAACTCAACGGATTGATGGGGTTGGCGGGCATAACGGATTTGGGACAAATCCCTCCCTTTCTGGTTGCTACAACCTCCAACTTACTGGCAAATGTTATTGGCAACGCCATCAACGGCAAAGCCAAACAACCCGCCTTAAGCGGAACCGGTGAAACCATCATGCGAAGCACTGATATTGTAAAAATGGAATTTCAGACCCTGAACTTTGACGGAAAGTTTAAAGAATTGATAGGCAATCCAAGCGTAAACTTCTCCGCTATGGTATATGGAATGCCCGGCGGCGGTAAAACCACCTTTTGCATCCTCTTTGCCAACTATTTAGCCTCGGAACTCCATAAAAAAGTATTGTTTGCTACCATTGAAGAAGGAATCAACCACACATTCAAAGACAAGTTAAACCGCCTGGAAGCCGACCATCCGCAACTTATCGTTGCCGACTATTTACCCCAAAATCTGACTCCCTACGATGTTATTGTCATTGATAGTGTCAACACCTTTCAACTCTCCCCCGAAGCCCTCCGGAACCTCAGAAAACAATATCCCGGCAAAATTTTTATCCACATTCTCCAATGCACCAAAGACGGAAAATTCAAAGGCTCCCAGGAATACGAGCATGATGTGGATGTCGTAATTTGTGTTGAAAATGGAATCGCTTCCACCATCGGGCATAAGAACCGTTTCGGAAAGTGTGGGGAAATGGAGGTTTGGTAGATAATAGGGCTAATATGTTTTTGTGTTTCAGTTTTTTGCGTAACTTTGCATAAAATATAAAGACGTTTGATTTTATTAAAAAAATAGCATTCATAGTAATCTTACAGCAAATATTATTATCCATAATTATCGAAGTTTTAGGACGAAATATAAACTCAATATGACAACAGATTTAAAGAATCAATTATTCCGTTTAGCAGCAGTTTTGTATGCTGATAACAACTATGAGGTTGCGCCAAAAACTATTATAAGAAAGATTATTGAATCTGCCCTTCTAAGCAATGGTAATAGGACAATTAACATCCATCAATTAATAGATTTAATTCACAAATCATATAATTTATATTTACTTGAAGAAGAGGTAAAAGCTATCGTTACCAGTGATAAAGAAGATGGTTTTTTGGTTAATAAAAAAAATGACGACATTATTGTTTGTCTTTCAGAAAAAAGGAAACAAGTAATTGAATCTAAACTATCAAACAAAACAATTGATTATTTTATAGGAGAATTTGAAAAGGAAAAACATGTAACAGGTAGCAATTCAAAGGAAATTATATACCGTTTTCTGTATGAGCTTTTAAGTACTAATATCGAAAGTTTTAAAAAACTACTTGATAGCAAAAAGAAAATAGAAGACCTTATAAACGTAGAATCTCATACTTACACAGCCATTGAAAGAGAAATAATAAATGAATTTTTATCTTGGGATAATAATGATAAAAACAAAGCCATATTTGACATCGCCAGTTACGCGTTGGAATATTGTATGATTTCCAACAATGGGGGAGGAACCCACATTCAATTGTACAATCTAAAAAACAAAACCTTTTATTTGGACACCAATGTAATTTTTAGAGCATTGGGAATAAATGGACTTAATAGGCAAAATCGAACTAATACTTTTTTAAGAAAGTTTCTCGAAGCAAGTACACAATTAGTAATTTCTAAATTTAGCGAAACTGAATTTAAAGACACAATAGCATTTTATCTTGATAAGCTAAAGAGAACACCTCTAATCAAAAAAATTAATCCCGAAATATTTCAGGAAAAATATTTTAATAGCCTAAGTGATGTTTATGATTTCTATTATAAATGGAGAGCAGGAAAAGCCAATGACAGCATAGAATTATTTGAAGGTTTCATTTTGAATCTATACGAAAAATTCAAAACGGACTTTAGCATAACGACCGACTACAAAATACCCTTTGATGAAAAAGACGATAAAGTTGAAAAAACAATCAATGAAATTTCGGCGAGCATTTGTACCTATAAAAATACTGATGGTGCAAGGCATGGCATAAATGGTGATATTGTTGATGCTCTAAATATTCTTCTTGTCGAAACTAAACGTGATGGCAAAAATTCAAGTATTTTTGAAACAAAACAGTTCATTGTTTCAACGGACCAATCATTAAGACGTTGGGACTATTACAGAAATACAGTTACACCTATTGTTATTCTTCCAAGTCAATGGTTAAGTATTTTGCTTCGCTACATAAACAGATCGGATGACGACTTTAAAAGTTTTGTTAGTTTCCTAAACTTACCGAGTGGGGAACCACAAATTGACAGCGAAAAAATTCAGATTATTTTAGCTGGTATTAGTGAAATGACTGAGAACTTCAATCAACAAAGGTACATAGCTCAAGCATTGATACAAAAGAAATTTGATGGTATTTTAGAAAATGGAATAAAAGACGATGAAATACTTGAACGAACAAAAGCCTTTGTTAAAACCGAACTCGAAAGGAAAGTTGAAGAAATTGGAAGCGAACATGAAACTCTAAAATCTGAACTTGAAATTCATAGACAAACAACAAATGAAAAAATTGAAGTCCTTGAACAAAAGTCAAGTGACCAAATACAAAAATTAACACAAAGAGAACAGGAAAACAAATTATTGAAGGAAATACTGCAAACTGAACATATTAAGAAAAAAATTGATAACTGGGAACGACCAGCGTATTGGTTATTGCCATTAATTGGTTTAATTGTCTTATTCTATTTCCTTCAAATATTTTGTTCGGACTGGGAATACAACTATGTGAAAAAACTTGTAAATTATATTGATAATAATCCAAGTGAAACAATACGTGACTGGATGAGAGCCATAAATACCGGACTCGCAATTGGAGTTTTTACATTAATATATTTTTGTTGGTGTAGACTATTTTCAAAAAGTAAGAAAGACGATAAAATACATTCAATAATAGAAAAAATGCCAACCGAATACAAATAGTGGCACAAAAATGCCAACCGAATACACAGGATTGCTTTGGCTGCAACCCCATGAGTATTAGTTCCAAGTCTAATTTATTTCATTTAACTAAAGTACTTTAGTAAGTAGGTAAAACAATTCGGCTCGCAGTTTAAATGAATTGCGAGCCGGTTTTGTTTTAATTAGTTGGCTTATTGATAAATTGCCGACAATTTATTGCTTAACCCATCCATATCCTTCTTGATTTTATTATCCACAATTCTAGCATAGCGTTGAGTCATAAGAACGGATTTATGTCCAAGCATCTTTCCCACAGTTTCCAGTGGAACGTCATTGGTAAGCGTAATGGTCGTGGCAAAGGTATGGCGTGCCACGTGTGTGGTTAACTTTTTATGGATCCCGCTTTCTTTGGCTATCTCTTTTAGCAGCAAATTTCTTTTTACCAGACTTCCTACGGCGGGGAAAATTTTTTCATGTAAAGGCATGGTTTCAAAGTTGGGTTGGTAAAGACGAATAATATCCATAGCTTGTGGAAGTAACAAAATATTGGAAAATTCACCCGATTTTTCACGGTAAATTTGAACCCACCATTGGTCATTTATTTTATGTAATTTCCCTCTGGTCAGGTTTTGAACGTCTATATTTGCCATACCGGTGTACATGGAAAAAGAAAAGTATTTACTTTCATCTTTCAAAGATTTATGTGAATACGAAGTCTTCAAAAATTGTTGTACTTCCTCCTCTTCCAAGTAAACCTGACCTTTCTCTTCCTCCCTTCTCAAATCTATCCTCTGAAAGGGATTTTTAGCAATCACTTCTTTTTCGACGGCTCTTTCCAATACGTTTTTTAGTTTTTCCAACATCCGCACCTGCCGGTTATATCCCAAAGTGGGACGTAATTGCAAATATTCAACAAAGCCCATAACAAAGGCTTTATCTATTTTCCGAACCATAATATCCGTAACCCTCCATTTTTCCATTAAATATCCGGTCAAGCACCGGGCGGAACATTTAAAATGGCCATAATCGGAATTCGTTTTTTTCGCACCCTTTGAAAATAAAATAAGTTCTTTGTCCATCTGTTCCCGGTAAAGGCTCATAACCATTACCGGTGTTTCATTACTGGTTCCGAACAATGCCATGCGGAACATATCGGCATCAATGTAATCTTCTTTCAATACCAGTTCTTCCTGTATGGTGAAAAGTTTGTTCCGGAGAATATTGATGTAGTTGTTCAGGTCTTTAGTTTCACTTGTATTCCTTTTTGGGAATCCTTTAGGATCCCAGTCCTTCGCATGAATCTTACGCTTAATGCTGACGGCAGTTTGAGTGTTGTTGACACTGATACGGAGGAAGATCGGGCATTGTCCTTCTTTGTCTTCCCGCTTTTTGTTGATGTAGAAAAACAGGGAGAATGTGCTTCTTTTTGTTTTCATTTTTTTGTAGTTTTTGTGATTAAAAAGTTACTTTCTAATCCATTACTGTCCCGTTAAAATCTAAAATAGTTCTTTGAAATATTTGAAATTTAGTTAGTTACAATCGATTTTCGAGCGCGACGATTTCAATTTCTAACTTTGTGGTTCATAATATAACCGCAATGAATAAAGAGAAATAT
>JAVBOY010000017.1:0-160437 GCA_031550085.1 Lentimicrobiaceae bacterium | reverse complement strand
ACACCTTAACTACCGATAAAAAGATAAGCATTGATTCCTTAACAGGTAGCGGAGTAAATGAATCTCTTTATATAAATGCTCTAAAGAATTTGGTACAAGCTCATACATACGAAGTAAGTAACGAAGTTTTGAAAATTTTTTATTCAGAGAAGGAATATTTGCTGTTTGTGGAAAAAAATGAGCTATATCCTAAAAATTTTGCATCTCAATTAGTATTTATTTATCCTTTGTTTGAGTTAAAAGCAGGCACACAAATAATTATTAATAGCCAGGAAGAACTCGAACACTATATGTATGCTCCTCCTACTGATGAACCTAAAGCAGGACTTTGGCCCTATACAGAATGTATGTATCCCCATTATAATTATTTTGATGTATCAAAACAAGTGGTTGATTTTTCAAAATATTCAATAATTCTAGGAAGTGTAATTATTGGAACAGATGCAAGACATACAGAACAAAAAATTATACAAATAGGAAATAATGCATATTATTATCATGTGAAGTTATTTCAAAAATATGACAATGATCACAAATTTTATTATGGAATTATAGTTAATAAAATACCCAGCAATACTACAATAATACACAACATAGAATTAATAAAAGAAAGCGATTGGCACTGGTAATTCATTTATATATTAATTAAAAATTTACAATTATGAAAAGAGTCTTTACAATTTTTGTTTTGATATCATTGTGTTTAGTATCAAGTAGTGTATTGGCACAGAAATATTATTTTTACAACCAAAAAGAAAAGAAAGATTTAGAACTTAACACCCAAAGCATGCTTTTGCTTTATAAGGAAGAACCCTCAGATGCCGATTTGCAGAACTTAGGAGCTAAACAGGCTCCTCAAAAACTTCCGCAAAGCTATATCGACGGATTGTTGCAAAAGAAATTAGGCTATAAAGCTGATTTGTATGCGGTAGAAGTATCCTTGCCCAATGCAAAATCGGAAGAAGAATATGCAGCCAACTATAAGCAATGCCGGCAATCGGACAAGTTGCTCATAGCCATGCCTTACTTTAAATTCGGCTCTGTTCAAAAGGCAAGATTGAGCAATATAGTGTATGTAAAACTAAAATCGGAACACGATATGGAGTTGTTGCACAGCCAAGCCGGAAAAGCCGGGGCTGTGGTACTGGAGCAGAACCGGTTTATGCCGCTGTGGTTTAGCTTGGCAAATACCTCAAACGATGGATTTCGTACACTTTCCATTGCCAATGTGTTGCAAGAAAGTAATTTATTCGAATTTGTGGAGCCGGAACTCATAGCTATGGATAAGATGCCCGAACCCCAAATAGAACCCATCAAAGAATCAGGGAGTATCAAAAAAGCGACATCTTGTGTAAACGACCCCGACTATGTGAGTCAATGGAATTTGGAAAATACCGGTTACTTCTTGCCTTGGAATATTCCAATTCCTGCAGGAATTGACATCAAAGTCTGCCCGGCATGGCAATATGCCAAAGGGGGTAATGTAAAAGTAGCAGTATTATCCATGAATTTTCCGTTACCTACACATCCCGATTTTCAAGACCGCATATTGCCGGGCTATGATGCAGCTACCGGAACTACGCCAAGCAGAAACTGGGACAATACTGCATACTATGGAACCGGTATGGTCGGTATTATTGGAGCTGCCCAAAATAATGGAATTGGTATTACCGGAGTTGCTCCCGAGTGCCAACTGATGCATATAAGTTCTTATGATCCGAATCCCAATACAACCCCTTATTACTACTGCAACGTGGCTGATGGTATCAATTGGGCATGGCAAACGGGTAAAGCGGATGTTATCTACCTCATAAACCGCATACCGTATATTGTACCATCGCCATTGATTACAGATGCTATACGCCAAGCCACTACATTGGGGAGAGACAGTAGAGGAAGTATTATAGTTGTACAAAGCGGCTATGTAGGTCAAGACCCCTATCCTGCCTCCTTAGATAATGTATTATCTGTGGGCGGCATAGATTGGGAAGGAAAGAGATACTATGAATGTGGTTATGGACAGACCTTAGATGTGGTTGCCCCTACTTCTCAAATTTGTTCATACGACTATATTGATAATGCTCATGTTACAAGCTATACTAACTGGACAAATATGGGTGCAGCCCATGTGGCAGGAGTTGCAGCCCTGATGCTATCTGTAAATCCGGGTTTGAGCCTGCAAAAAGTACACGATATTATTAAATCCACTGCTCAAAAAGTAGGTGGATATACCTATATGCCTAAAGATTATAACGGTACGTGGCATACCGAAATGGGTTATGGGTTGGTGAATGTTGCTGCGGCTGTAAATAGCTCCAAAACTTTAATTTGCGATGCGTATAATATGAATGATAACTCTACCACAGTAGCATATACAACATGGGATAATTATAGAACACTTTATAAACCCTTTGCCGTAAAGAACGGGCATACACTAACTATTACTGCAACAATTCGTTGCAAACCTGCTGCCAAAATAATCGTAGAAAAAGGTGGAAGACTGGTAATAGACGGAGGTATATTAACTACTTGTGATAGAGAAATCTGGCAAGGCATCGAACTACACCCTTCCTATAATATTTATGCTGCCGGTTGGTTGGATATGAAAAACGGGGCAAGGATAGAAAATGCGGAAATAGGCGTACTTACCCAAACCGATATGAGTCCCCTGAATACGTTTAAAGCCGGGCGTATCACGGCAGAAAATTCCATCTTTCTCAATTGCCGGACTGCGGTGAATATTAATGCCTATTGCCCATCATCTGTACCCAATACATCTTTACCCTGTTATTTTTACAAATGCACCTTCGAACAATCTCCTTCCCGAAATTTTATAATAATGGACAATAATCCCGAAAATGCATTTGTGAAATTGACTTTTGCCAAAGATGTTACATTCAAAGGGTGTACTTTCCGAGATAATAGTTCAGATTATCCTTCTGGTTTTCATGGTATCATATCTAATTATTCAAAACTAACCGTTACAGAGTATTGCGGTACTTATTATAGCACACCTCAACCAACATGTAATGGGGTACGTTCGGTATTCGAAGACTTGATTTGGGGTGTTTATGCTACGGATGCCAATAATCCTGCTAATAATATAACTATTGATAATACCGATTTTTATGCATCTAATAGAAATGGAGTGCCTAATATAGGTTTGTATGGTTGCACTAATGCCCGGATCACATCCAATAAATTTCGTCAAACACGTAAAGACGAACTAATATGGGGACAACGTTTTGGTATTGAACTTGGAGCATGTGAAAATTATAAAGTAGAAGCGAATGATCTATGCTTAGACCGACCAACAAACGATGGTACTCGAACCGAAGGATTAACAGCCATAGAAGTAGCGAATGGTCATGCTAAAAATGAGGTAATTTATCGAAATACTATCGCTAATTATTATTATGGAATTAAGGTTGATTGGCAAAATAAATTTTATCATCCTACCATTTACTATCCGCAATATGTAAATGATGGTTTACAATTCCAATGCAATACCTTTAAGGATTATGCCGCCCATCATATGTTTATTATCGGAAACAATAGGGAGCAAGGTATTGCATTAAGTCAAGGTACATCATCGGAACCTGCCGGAAATGCTTTTTATAATTACAATAATGTAACCAATATCGAGTCTTATAATGCTCCTTTCTACTATAATTATACGAATACAGTGCCCTACATACCTCAAAATATTTCCGGTCCGGCTTATCCTTATTGGACATATTCTGTAAACACTTGTCCTCAAAAATTAGTTTCAGGTTATATTCTTATTCCGGGTTTTGCACCTGTGAAAAGCTTTGAGAGTGGAACCCAAGAATGGTACGCTAAAACAGACGGCGGTAATACGCAAGCCTTGCTTGCCCAAACCGAAATGGCAATTGGTAAAGACAACGGCAGTAAAATCATCGAATCGCTGCAAAAAAGCAAAGGATTTTTATCGAACAAGGTATTGTTGGCGGTGGCCAAAAACGAAAGCGGTTTTACTTCCGAAATGGTGCGGGATATTATGGTTGCCAATCCCCAATGTACCCGCAACCAGGAGGTGATGAAAGCCCTGAAAAACCGCATCAAACCTTTGGATGATAAAATGATGGCAGAAATCCTTGCCGGAGAAAAAGTAATTTCCGCCCGCGAGAAACTGGAAATGGAAATTGCAGATAACGGTCGTAAAATCACCAACGCCATTGACGATAATTTACGCTTGTTGTCGAGCGATAGCGTGGATAGAACCCAAGAAATTGTTGAACAACTTAATTATTTCCCCATCCCCGAATACAAATATCAGTTAGCACAACTCTATTTTGATAAAAACGATATGAAAGCCTACCAAACCACTTTATCGGAATTGGATAAGCTTATTACTTACGATGTGGATAAGGAATATTTCCACCGCTGGTGCAAACTCAATGATGACATTATCCATTGGACGAAGAATGACAAGTACCGCTTGGATTCGCTTCCCGAAAAACCGATACAATACCTGATTGATTTGGTTTGGACGGAAGAAGGGCGTCTACAAGCCAAAGCGGCTTCCATTCTCGCATTAAATGGTATTTACATTCGCCCTGAACGCAAACGGGAAGAAATTATCCAAGATGATAAAAAAATCATCCCCGATTT
This sequence comes from Lentimicrobiaceae bacterium, assembly GCA_031550085.1. GTDB lineage: Bacteria > Bacteroidota > Bacteroidia > Bacteroidales > UBA4417 > UBA4417. The sequence continues at coordinate 155,802 of JAVBOY010000017.1, read as the reverse complement.
GCAAGCCAACACATCCGAAACGGATACGGAATTTGCACTACACCCCAATCCGGCTAAGCAAAGCGTAACTTTCAGCTACCAAATCACTCAGGATGCTTCGCAAGCCAAAGTGTATATCTACCACAGTTCCGGAACCCTTGCCGAAACAATCAACATCGAACCGGGAAGCAATTCCAAATCCGTAAATACGGACAATCTATCCAATGGTATTTACTATTGCCGTTTTATTGTAGACGGCAAAACCGTAAAGACCGTTAAATTGGTTATTGCCAAGTAATTTCTAACTTACAAACGAGCTGCCCATGAAACAGTTGGGCAGCTCGTTTTTTATAAACACTTTGTATTTACAGAAGATTCGTGTCTCGTAGTAAAATTTTAATTAAAATAGTCCCATTTTTTCTTTTAGTTGCATTTTTCGAAACAAAACTTTTTTTACATTTGGAATGTGAAAGTTTGTGATTGCTTTACACTTGCCCGACTTTAAATTTTCCTTAAAACCTAAATAAAAACAACCCCATGAAAAAACTCTTTCTATTTGCATTCGCCCTGTATGCAGTAAACCTGTGGGCTCAAGAATCCAAAGCCGTCACGCCTCCCTACGTTAAAAAAGTTTCGATCAAATACGATGCCTCCGGCAACCGGATCGAACGGACAGACGGCAACCTTTCGATAGACCCTGGAAATCCCGGAAATCCCAACAACCCCAACGGAGGCGATCCCGGCGGCGGCCAGGCATTTCTTACCTACCGCGGCCAAAACGAAACCGTAAAAATTTATCCCAATCCCACCGCCGACCGCCTCTGTGTCGACATTCCCCACTCTGATGAAACCCTGCAAGGCGAACTGCTGCTTTGCAACCAGCAAGGCCAAATCATTTACCGCAAGCAAGTGCTTTCCGGCAGCAACCATGCCCTCGATCTCGACGACCAACCCGACGGAACTTACTACCTACGGTTGAAAATCGGAACCATTAATATTAGTAAAACCATTATCAAGAGTTAATTGAAAATTGAAAGTGGGAAATTGAAAATGAGCTTATTAACGATGAATGTTGAATGATAAAAGATGAACATTTTTAGTTAATGAGTTTACCTTTTACCGAGCACCGTTCACCTTGAACCACTTTACCTTATGCGATTAAATTTGAATATTATTAGATTTGATTATCCTATCCGATTCAAACTAACATAACACCATTTCCCCAATTTCCACTATTTTACCTATTTCACCAAACATAAACAGTTAAACAATTCAACGATTAAACAACCACTTCACCCTGCACCTTTAACCATTAAAAAAACAAACACCATGAAAAAACTTTACATATTCTTCCTATTCATTATTAGCCTGAATACCTTACAAGCCCAAATCAACACCGCCTTGCCCGTAGGTTCTATTCCCGGAAGCGCGGATGTATCCCTCACCGGAAGCGCCACCTACACCATTCCCATCGAAGTACCACCCGGAACTCAAGGCCTGCAACCCAATCTTGCAATTACCTACAACAGCGGAGGAGGCGACAACGGCATCATGGGCAGAAGCTGGAACCTCTCCGGCATTTCCTGCATCACCCGCGAAGGACAAAACCTGTACTTCGACAATCTGCAAACCCCCGTACTGATGACCTATTACGACGGACTTTCCTGGGACGGACAGCGGCTCTTGCTAAAAGCAGACGGAACCTATGGTACTGCCGATGAAAGCTTCGCAAAAATAACCCCCAAACGCAGCGACGGGAAAGTAATCTGGTTCGAAATCCAGACCAAGGATGGGAAAACCCTGGAATACGGAAGAAATTCCTACTCCCGTGTTGAAACCGCACCCGGTACCGAAGAAATTGTTTACAAATACTACCTTACCAAAATAACCGATGCCAACGGGAATACTATTACTTACCAGTACAATGCCAACGGTGTGAAAGACCGCATGATCGAGCAGATTGAGTACACGAAAAACGCATCCCAAAGCGGGCAAGCAGGAGGCGAAAAAAAGATAAAAATCACCTTTTCCTATGCCAACCGCGATTACATGATCCCTACCTACATCGCCGGAAGCCAGATTCTGCCCTATCACCTGCTGAAATCCATTAAAATATACGATGAATCAGCAGGCGGCACCTTGCCCACCGACCAGACCACCGTTTCCAGGCTATTAAAGACCTACGAATTCAACTATAAAAAAACCGGATATCTGGGAACACAAGACGGAATATACACCTTACTGGATTCCGTGAAACTGTCCGGAAGCGACGGGCAATACCTGAACGCAACCAGCTTTGCCTACCACCAATCCGACAACTTACCCCCTTCAACCACCAATCCACCCCATGTTTCCAGCTATTTCTTTTACAACGATTCCCGTTATCACCTGGATGTGAACGGAGACGGGAAAGACGACCTGATCGACTGGGCGGGAAATGTGGTTTTGAATGGCCCCCTTCACAATCCGTCCCAGGACACGATGTATTACATCCCTTACTATGGAGACCCGGATCGCGCCCTGGCCGGAGCGGCTGCCGACGTCAACGGCGACGGTAAAGCGGATTTTCTCAGCATTCGGCGGTATCCGACCGGTTTCGGCGGCACCTATATTGAGATTTACCTTTACCTGGCCAAGAAAACCGGATATGATGCGGAATCACGTATGCTTATCGCAACAGACATTCCCTGTAATTATTGTGGTGTGGATGATGTTCGTATCGAAATGGGCGATTTTAACGGCGATGGTTTTACCGAGTTTTGGGTTCAGTTCCGAAATTTCGATTCCCGTAACCCGGAAGAATTTATCGATCATTTTATCATTGGGAAGTCCGGCCTGTTGCTTCGGCATAAGGAACAAAACAATAATTGGGAAGGCTTGCATACCGTTACTACGGTGGATATCAGCGGCAGCGGCAAAAGCAAAATCCTGTTTGTCAAACAGTGGAATGGAGTTTCCAATGCCTATACGATGGAAATCGGAGACCATGTACTTACAAAAGAAAATATTCATTTATACGATGCCTACGGCAACCGCCTGCCGGAAACCCTACTATACAGTTTTTACCGTTCCTTTACCGGAGATTTCAATGGCGATGGGAAAACCGACCTCCTGCTTTATTCCGATTCCGCCCATGTATGGAATCTGTTTCATTCGGACGGGAAACGGTGGGTTCAATACAGCAACGATCCCGTCCGGCTGCCTTTTATCAACCTCAATGAAACCATTCCCAACCTTCAAACTTTTGTAGCCGATATCAATTCGGACGGTATGGACGATTTGGTTCAAATGAACGCCTATGGCAGCAGCATGGCTGTCCGGGCTTTCTACAGTACCGGATGCAGCTTCAAAGGGAAAACCTATACCTGCAGTTCCACCCCTCCGGTTGGAGGTACAGTAGTGGCGTTGAATCCCGGCGATTACAACGGCGACGGCTGGTTGGAATTTTATTGCAAAATGAACAATAACGGCATGTTGTCCCATGCCTATTTTGATCCCTTTAAACCGGAGAAAAAGCCCTTTTTGAAATCCGTCGTCGACGGGATGGGCTTTACAACAAAATTCGAATACACCACCCTGGCAGAAAAATACATGTACGGATATACCGAAGAACCGAGTACCAGAGGTTACAGCCAACAGACCAATGCCCCGGTGTTGAAATCAATCGCTACCTCCAACAGTTACGGGGGATTCAACGAAAGAACCTTCCGGTACCGGAACGGAGTAACCAACCACTATTACGGAGGCTTTTTGGGATTCCGGGAGATTTCGGAACGCAACGATGCAACCAAAATCAAAACCAAGACCCACCACATCTTTCCCGAACTAAGCCCCCTCCTGAGCAAATCGGAAACCTATTATTCGCCCGATTGCGACGATTCACAATATGAAGACGGCGGCTCGAAAGGCCCGTTTATCGGCCAACCCTGCGAAGAATTCGACCTTCCGATCCGAGACATCTATTACGACTATACCCGCATGGATTTTCAGAACCGGGTGCTCTTTTATCCCTCCCGGACCACCATTACCGACCGCTTGCGCCCCATTCGAATCACTGTAAGCGATTCCTGCAACCAAAACGGAAACATCACTTACCGCAAGACCGAACACGCGTGGGGCGTATCCTCAAAGATTGAAACCGTTACCCAAAACCGCTATGTTGCCAAAGGAAACTACGGAATTCCCAACAAGCTTGAATACACGAAAACCACCACCACCTATCCCGGCCAGCCCGCATTTAGCAGCGATACTTCCTATATTTACAACAACCTTGGAAACCTGACTTCCACAATCAGCCATCCGGGCAAAGCAAAGTCCGTGACCACCCTTTACGAGAATTTCAATTTGCAGGGATTACCCCGCCAGGTTACCACCCGCACCGCCGGCTTAAACGATCGCTTCCAAACGTTGGAATATGACGGCAGGGGACGTTTTGCCACCAAAATCACCGATATGAACGGCTTATCCGTGCAAACCGGATACGATGCCTACGGGAATATTACGGAAACAATCGACCCCAGGAACAACCGCACTACCCACGAATACGACGGTTTCGAGCGCTTGAAGAAAACCATTTCCCCTGTGGATACCACCCAAACCCTTTGGTATTGGGGGCGGGCCGATGGGCCACCCCTTGCCGTCTACCACAGCATTACTTCGGGAAGCAACAAGCCCCCGGTGACTGTGTATTACGACCTTCTGGGTCGGGACATCCGTTCCAAATCCTACAATTTCAGCAACCAGGCCGTGTGGGTAGACAAGCAATACGATTCCTGGGGGCGAGTTTCACGCCAAAGCAGGCCTTACTTTACCGGAGAAAGCCAGCGATGGGCAACGTACCATTACGACAACTACGGACGCCTGGACTCGATTAACGACAACGGATTGGTAACCACGTCCCGTTTTAACGGCCTCACCACCACCGTCACCCGTCCCGACGGTACCTGGCGGAGCAAAACCGTCAATGCGCTGGATCAAATCCTCAGCAGTACGGATAACGGCGGTACGCTTACTTATACCTATCACAGCAGCGGACAGCCCAACAGCATCACAGCGGTGGGCGCCGCCACTACCATGGAATACGACGACTACGGACGCCAAATCCAACTCAATGACCCCAATGCCGGAGCCACCAACTATGACTACAATGCCTATGGCGAATTGACCTACCAATCCGATGCCCGTGGAAATGTCACCCAGCTTACCTACTTGTCCGACGGAAGGCTTGACAAAAAACAAACAACCGAAGGGAAGTACCAGTATACCTACTATGATAGCGGGCCGTCCTATACCCTGCTCAAACGCGAACAGGCACCCAACTATGACTATTTCGAATACATTTATGATAACCTGGGGCGCCAAACCCAGGTGACCCAACTCGAATTCGAATATTATGCAACTTACGAAACCAGTTACGATTACGACGAGCATGGCAACCTGGCCTTTGTTTGCTATCCTGGTGGCTTTGCCGTCCGGAATCACTACGATGCATACGGCAACCTGGTACACCTATCCAGGACTTTTTGCAACGATAAGGGAGATTATGATATCATTTGGACACGTGACCGGGAAAATGCCCTGGGACAGATCACCGGATGGATGGGCGGCGGACTGCACACTCGCACCTACGATTCCTATGATTTGTTGACCGGAATTACCTGTGATACCTTGCAAAACGTTTCCTACCAGTTTAAGCCGGAAAACGGGAACCTGTTGTGGCGCAGGGACAACACCCGCACCAACTCCACTGAAAACTTCAGTTACGACAACCTGGACCGCCTGACCGCCGTCAGCAGTCTCAAAATCCCGGCAAACCTGGCCGTTACTTACCAGAATAACGGCAACATTGCCACCAAAAGCGATGCCGGAACCTATGCTTACGATGCCGTAAAAAAACATGCCCTCAAAAGCATTACCGGCCCTAACGACATTCCGCTGGCCACCCAAACGGCGACCTACACCTCCTTTTCGAGCGTGAAAACCATCAAGGATTATGTGGCAGGCACCAGCATCCCGGTTGAAGCCAAATTCCGTTATGCCCCCGACAACCAGCGCAGCCTGATGCAGGTTTACCGGAACAACGTGTTACAATACACCAAGTTCTACGGAATAAAATTCGAGCAGGTAACCTTGGGTCCTAACCCCGAAGATTACACCAAACGCCGCAACTTCTATTACATCAACGCCCCCGGCGGCGCCCGCATGGTATATGTGTCGCACGGTGACAATGTGCGCACCGGAACTCTGTTTTACCTGTTGACCGACCACCAGGGCAGCGTAACCCATGTGGTGGACGAATGGGGTAACTTGGCTCAGGAATATTCTTATGACGCCTGGGGACGCCGCCGCGACAAAAATACCTTGCAGCCCTATGCACAAAGTTTTTTCCAAACAGCCTCCAATTTAACTCCGTTTTTCATTGACAACTTTTGTACCTTTGATCGAGGCTATACCGGACATGAACATTTGGATGCGTTTGGGATGATAAACATGAACGGAAGATTGTACGACCCGGTGATGGCGCGGATGCTTTCGCCTGACAACTATGTGCAGGATCCGGAAAATACTCAAAACTATAACCGCTATAGTTACTGCTTAAATAATCCGCTGAAGTATATTGATCCAACGGGGGAATATTACAATGAGGCCAATGAAAAGAGAGCTCAGGAATTAGAAAAAAAATTAGATAAGCGGATAAGTAAGTTGGAAAAAAAACTCGTCAAATTAGAAAAAAAAGGAAAAGATATTGGAGACCTGAAGGAGCGAATCACAGAATTGAAAAGTTCCAAATCTGACATTGGAGATATGAGGGGCTGTAAAGATATAGAATTTCGATATGAAGATGCTCGTGAAAATAATAATCAGGTAATAGAACCTGTTACTGCACAGACAGGAACAAATGCACAAGGACATTCAATTGTAACTATGTATACACTAAATGAGTCAGGAAATAAATTCCATGAAAATAGACATGGAGGGCAAATTGCCCGAAAAGAATACGGTTTTGACAGCCAAGGTAACCTAACTTCTGGTTATGGACTTGGTTCTGAAGTATCAGCATATCGTGCACAGTATGCTTTTAATGGGCAGGTTGCCTATTATGACGCAGCGAGTGGTATAAATCGATATACAGTGTCTCAGGGGTTAATGCCTTCTTCATCTACGATTAGCAATATAAATTTGATCACTCCTAATTTTGTACAAACAAGAATAGGAGAGATTATATATAAAAACAACAGAATACAAGGAATCAATCCTATTTATTTGAACTTAAAATGAGAAAAAGAATATTTATCTTAGTTTGCGGTATTATGGTTTGTACATCATGTGGTACAGTAACTAAAGTACAAAGTTACAAATGTTATGAAACATTCTTTGATTCTACTTCTTATCACCAGCCTTCATCTAAGGCTATTGACTTGAAAAATGATTCAGTTTTAATGTATTCTGAACGCTTCGGTGGATTGGGAAATATGGCTGAATTTAAATACAAATTCATAAACAATGAGTTGAGCATTGATTCTGTTGATATTTATGGTTATAAAAAGAACTCCTTAAATCGTTTTTTTTTGTATACAAAAGATAGCTTGGTCAACAAAAAAACAGGCGAAATTTATTACAATCAAAAGGGTATAGATAAAAAAATAAAAAAGTTAAAGCATAATAGGTAGTTTACCAACGGCTGCATACCGCATTGCACCTGTGTGTTATTGAAAAACAAAAGTAAATGCAGGAGGAGAATTTGGGTTCTCCTCCCTAAGAGGAGAGTTAGAGAGGGGTTAACTGCACCTTTGACCCGGGCTATACCGGGCATGAACATTTGGATGCGTTTGGGATGATAAACATGAACGGAAGATTGTACGACCCGGTGATGGCGCGGATGCTTTCTCCGGATAACCACGTACAAGACCCCGAAAACACACAAAATTACAATCGTTATAGTTATTGTATGAATAATCCGCTGAAGTACGTGGATCCGACTGGAGAGAAACTTGTAAACGCTCATGAAAAGAAACGGAATGAAGCCCAACAGGCGATGGAAGAGGCAAAAGCCGCTTTGGATGCATTTGAAGGGAATACAGGGGCCGATGGATATAAGGAAGCGTACCAGGCATATAAACGCTCTCAAAGAAAATATAATAATATCAATGAGAAGTATGAAGCCTCTCAGTTAGCCATGGCTGACCTAAGTAAGTATAATTCGGATTTATATAAAGCGCTAGATAATTTGACAGATGAACGTGGAAATACCGTGGATGTGTATGTCCAAACAACAGATCGAATACGGGATGAATATGGAAATTCTGTAAGTGGGCTTACTGCAACACGAAATGTAAATGAAATGTTTGTGTCAAAATATGGTGTTAATACGATTCTTATAGAAATCGACAGCCGTATCAAAGATAAAGGGCTTATATTAAGTCATGAGGGAGGACATACGGTTTACAATGTTTCAAATTGGTCGAATTATTTAGATTTTTATAAAAAATATACGGGGCCTCCTTCCGATAGAGGAAGAGGACATGAACCAACAAATCCAAGTGGAAGGAGAGCCGATAGAGAAACAGATATATTATAATAATAGATATAAAAAATGAAATATTTCGTACAAATCGTAGTTGTTTTTTCGTTTCTAGTTCCTTGTTATGCCCAAAAAAATAATCATTGCGATTATGACACGGGAGATAGTTCTTTTAGAGAGAGTATTATGCAGCTATCGAAACAAGATGAAATGGTTAAAAAAGGTTTAATGAAGACAATTAAAGATACATTAGGCCTAGATTCACTAGTGTTAACATATTATGAAACCAAACAGTTGCATTATAGAAGACCATTTAAAAATGGGAGATGCTGTGGATGGAGTGAAGATTATTATAGTAATGGACAACTTTGCAATAGGGTATATTTTATTGACGGGCTACCTGAAGATGGTTATTGTTATGTCTATGAAATTGATGGATCCATTTATAAGGTGGGGAAATATAAAAATGGTGTTCCAAATGGAGATTGGATTACTTACGTATTTAGAAAGCCTTTTAAGAAATATACTTATTCAAGTAAAGGAAAATTAAAGAAAGTAAAACACTGGGACGTAAATAAGAAACGATGGAAAAAAACTGGATTTCACTATGAGGTGATTGAAACAGAGACTATAAAATATGAAAATTGGGATTGAAGACCACTCTAATAAAAAGGCGAATATTTGAAAACGAGTTTATATTATGATTCATGTAAAAAATAGAATTCTAAAAAAATCTTTTTTGTTACTCAGCTTCTTTTTCATTGCGAATTGTTATTCGCAACAAAATAATACATGCGATTATAATATTTCTGATACATCGTTCATGAATAATATGGTTCGCTTGGGTGAGCAGGAATGGAAAAAGATAAAAGAAACCTCTCGTGTAATTGTAAAAGATACTTTAGGATTGGATTCATTGCTCTTGGTTTATTATAAAAATGGTCAATTATATTCAAGGGAGCCGTATAAAAATGGAAAACTTTGTGGGTATTATGAGGAGTATTATAGTAATGGCCAGTTAAGATTCCGGGAATATAGGAAAATTGGGGGAATACCCGAGGACTGTTATTTTTATTGTTATGATATTGATGGATCTATACTCCAAGAAGGAAAAATAAAAAACGGAGTACAAGTAGGAGTGTGGATTCATTATACATTTCGAGCGCCTTTTAAACAATACATTTATTCTAATAATGGAAAACTTAAAAAAATTAAAACATGGGATGAAGATTTGAAAAAATGGAAAAGGACAGGATTTATGTAAATGGTTGTGTACCATTTTGCACCTGCAGGTTCTACAGCAACAGGATCAACTTATTTTCAGCTATTTTTTTTCAAAAACAGGAGGGATGTTCTCTCCTGTTTTGCATTATAAGCGCTAGAAACTGCATCAAACAAGATAGGTTTTTCCGACGCAACTTCTATTACATCAACGCCCCTGGCGGCGCCCGCATGGTATATGTGTCGCATGGCGAAAATATCAACGCAGGCACACTCTTTTACCTGCTCACCGACCACCAGGGTAGTGTAACCCATGTGGTGGACGAATGGGGTAACTTGGCTCAGGAATATTCTTATGACGCCTGGGGACGCCGCCGCGACAAAAATACCTTGCAGCCCTATGCACAAAGTTTTTTCCAAACAGCATCCAATTTAACTCCGTTTTTCATTGACAACTTTTGTACCTTTGATCGAGGCTATACCGGGCATGAACATTTGGATGCGTTTGGGATGATAAACATGAATGGCCGTCTGTACGACCCGGTGATGGCGCGGATGCTTTCTCCGGATAACTATGTGCAGGATCCGGAAAATACTCAAAACTATAACCGCTATAGTTACTGCTTAAATAATCCGCTGAAGTATGTGGATCCGAGTGGGGAAAATTATACTGATTATAGAAATGAAAAAGGAGAATTGCTTTACAAAACCGATGATGGTTTAAAAGATGTCATAATTGTAAACAATAGCAATATTCCTAAATTAAAACAAAAATTGCAAGATGCCAAAGATAAAGGAACTATTGATAACCCTGAAACCAATAAGAAAGAAATGCACCCATTGGGAAAAAAGCCTAGTGAATACACCAATGAAGCATTGAAAGATGTAGGTGATTATTGGAGACTGGGGTATAAAGAAACATACAATGATACATATAATGGAAACAAACCCGGTTGGTTGTCTAGGTTAGCTTCAGCTTTTGTTGCTGGAATTGCTACTGACCATAATGATAACTCTGGAGAAATGCGTAATGCCGGTAGAGAAACAGGCATTATAGAAGGTGAAAGAGATCGAAAAGATGGGCGAATTAATCGGTTAAATCCTACCCAAAGCTTTAAAAATAATCTACCATTGATAAAACTCACAGATAAAGAAAAGAATAGTCCACGCAGATAAACTTTACGAAAATGAAAAAAGAACATCGTTTTATTTACTACGGAATTATATTTTTATTTTTATACTTAAAAATATATTCTATTATAGGTAGTTGGCTAGCCTGTTTAATTTTAAGTTTAAAAGGGAGTATTTTTCTTATTCCTATTGGACTTGGGATATTAATTATAGGTCTAATCACAATTTTTTGTACCTTTAAGTCTTTCCCTAAATTAAGGTTATGGGTGATATTAATTGTTATTCTTCTATTAATCATAACGAATATACTATTTATTCCTTCGAAATATTATTTAGGAGGCCATTCTTTGTACACTCTAGAAGAGAGGACACTTATAACATCCTTTATATTATACAGTGATGTTGTTAATACTGTTTTAATTATTCTTGTTTCATGTATAAAATATTTCAAAGCACAAAAAACAAAAGAAGAAATCCATTTATCCCAATAACTGATATTCCCAAGTAAAACTGCACAAAAAGTTAAATACTATTTGTGCAATTATTAATGCAAGATATTGTTTTCTTGCATTAATAATTGCGTTTAGATTTAAATGCGAATTATCTATGTATATAAACAATATCATTTGGAAAACCACGCAAATTACTTTTGATATCAAAAGTAATTTGCGTGGTTTTTTGTGGTTAGGTATAATTCATTTTTAGATTATTCGCCAATGCCGTCATACAACCTTTCTAAATAATCGTGTGCTTTCCGGTATTTCTTTACTTTCTCTTTTTCGATTATAATTACTACTCAAACTACAAGATTGAAAATTTCCTTTCTTAATCTCCTTAAGACCCAACAATTTTAGATAAGAAATTTAAAGTATAGTTGAATTATGAATAGAATATTTTGTATCGAAAAAATTCTATTCGAAAGAAGTTTTTAATGCGTATATTTGCATTATAAACGGAGAAACTAACTGAAAAAGAGAATCGTTAGATAACCGTTAGCACCTCAAAGCACAAAATGATAACATCCTGTATATCAATCTTAAAAAAAAGTACATAGAACCCTGAAAGGGCAACTTAAGTTAATCTGTCCACAAATAAGTTTCGTTATATTCAATATTATGCGCTTTTAAGAATGTCAGGTATTCCTGTTCGAAACTTTTCTTTCGATGATGTGCCTCTTGATTTTCAATGTATTTTTTCGTCCGTTCGCAAACAGAGGGACTTACCGAAAATGCTCCGTATCCTCCTTGCCACGAAAAACTTTTATACCGTTCGCTTTTGGTTTTGATCCAACGGCTGCTATGGCGTTTTATTTCTTCGACCAACTTTGACAGTGCAACATTTTTCGATAGGATACATAAAATATGGACGTGATTGGGTTCCCCATTTATGATGATGGGGATCGATTCGTTGTCATTTATGATTGCTCCCATATAGGCAAACAAATCACTGAAATCTTTGCGGTCAATAAGCACACCGTTTCTTTTGATGTGAAATGTAATGTGAACATACAGTTTTGACAGTGATTGTGACATGACCGGGTATTTATCTACAAATTGTGAAGCGTGAACAGTGATGCGTGAAATGGGTGGAAGGTTCAAGGTGAACAGTACAGGGTAAATGCCTGTTGAATCGTTGAACTGTTTAATTGTTTATTTGTATTTTAAAGACTTTCGTTTTCTGTATTCTTATTTTCGCATTAAAACTCGTTTACTGTTTTACACCCCCGCCCTTACGGGCACCCCCGCAAGCGGGGGATCGTTTTCTGTCAACTTGTCTACTAAAAGCCCCATTTTCAATTTTATTCGGCTTCGCCTCATGAGATCGCTTCGCTAAGTTCAATTCTCCATTTTCAATTTTCGATTAAAAACCCGTTTACTGGTTTACTCGTCAACTTGTTTACTAAATCATCATTTAAAAACTTATTTCGCTTTGGTAATTCTTGAAAAGAAACGTGCGGTTTGCTTTTCCGTATTTCCCCGGAATACACCTTCATTTACCGATTTTACTTCTTCGATGGTATAAAATGCGTTGGGATTGTATTCATTTACGGTTTTAATAAAATTCGGCAATTCTTTGCGGCGCAAGATACTGAACAAAATCTTTACCGAACCTTTGGCGCCTTCGGCATTCATAATGGTCAGCCCGAAGCCCTGAGCCGAAAGTTTTTCAATCAGTTCGGGAGAATTTTTTGTCAAAATAACCCGGATAATGGCGATGCCCAATTTCAGGCGCTCCTCCAGTACCAGGCCGATGTAGTTGCCCATGGCAAATCCGCCGCCATAAGCTACATAGCAAATCCAATGATCCAAATGCTTCATGGCTTGTGCTGCCGCCGAAAGCCAGATGATCACCTCAAAAAATCCCAGAATAGGGGCCACTACTTTCATTCCTTTGCCCAAGAAAATCAACCGCAACGTCCCGATGGTTTGGTCGGCAATGCGCGCCAGAAAAATCAAAAGCGGCAACACAACCCAAGCGTAAATATCTGGATTTATGGAGAATAAGAATTGCATAACAAAAAAATATGATCTTGCGAAAGTAACAAATGCTTCGTTTTTTTGAATACCGAATTTTGAGTTTTTATGAACAGTATTAGTAAGGGTATCATCTTAAGCGATGATTTACTGCTTTCAATTATCATATTTGATTTGTATTTTTCACGATGCAAAATAAATTCGAAAACAATAGAACCATTTGGGAATCGTTAATGCTTTAAACGTTCTTTCGAAACCAGATCTTAGATATGTGGGAAATCAAAGTATTCAAAGTACTGGGTTTTAAGGAGAGTGAATTAAGTTCATAAAATTTTTATCATGGAAAATACACTATTGAAAAAAGTTTCAATTTTATTTATTGTGATGTTTTTTATTGTTGCATATTTGTTCTTTTATGAGCGATATTTATACAAAGCAACATTTTCGAATTATATAAAAAACGTACCTGCCTACACCTATGATCCTACTAATGCAGTAGAAGTTAAAATGGCTGAAATTCATAGAAACAATATGTATAAAGATATTCCGTGGTATGGTAAAGCAATGGAAAATGCCTTTCTCCCAATTCTTTTTGCTACAGTCTTTTTATTCCCGATTTCACTCTTAGTTGGGATTATAGTTAATTTAAAATTCATTTTTGTAAACAAATCCTTGGTGTTCAAATGTTATAAGCATACATTGTTTCAACTATCCATATGCCTCTTGGATTTCTTCTTTATTTTTAATCTTGAGATTCTTGACTAATAGAACGAGGGTTATGTTATTTATAGTGAGAAAAGGACATTTTAAGAACGTGAATATGCAAAGCTCAACAATTGCAACTTGCATTTGCCGCTTGTCAACTTCTCAACAGACAAGCTCTCTGGAAAAAATTGCGTAATTTTGTGGATCAGTCGGACGGATAAAAAATCCGGCTGTTTGTCTTGATTATGGTAGAATTTTTCCGCAAATGGCCTTTGGTAAGCATCTTCTTTTTGTTTGGTTTTCAGTTGCTTGCCCAACCTGCCGACAGTTCCCAAAAAGTACTGATTTATCAATATCAGATTTTTGATGAAATCGCCAAACCCGCCTGGCTTCGTACCAAAAAAGCCTTTAAGGAGGCGCAGGAACTAAAAGCCGATTACGTTTTACTGCATTTGAATACCTATGGAGGTGCGCTTGATGCTGCCGACAGCATCCGGACTATCATTTTAAACAGTAAAATTCCGGTCATGGTATTCATCGACAACAATGCCGCATCCGCAGGAGCTTTGATATCCATTGCCTGCGACAGCATCTACATGCGGAAAGGCGCCAGCATCGGTGCGGCAACCGTGGTAAATCAAACGGGCGAAGCAGCGCCGGACAAATACCAGTCGTATATGCGGAGCATTATGCGGTCTACTGCCGAAAGCACCGGGCGGAATCCGGATATTGCCCAGGCGATGGTCGATCCGCACATTCATGTGTTGGGTGTCAACGACAGCGGGCAAGTGATAACTTTCACCCCTACGGAAGCTATGAAGCATGGTTTTTGCAATGGCATGGCGGAAAACATTACCGAAGTGCTGCAAAAGGCCGAAATTAAAAACTACGAAATCAAGGAACAACAATTATCGGTCATCGATTACATTCTTGCATTTCTCACGTCGCCCATCGTTGCCGGAATATTGATTATGGTGATTATCGGCGGCATTTACATCGAATTGCAGGCGCCCGGTATCGGGCTTCCTGGCGCTTTGGCTTTGATTGCGGCCGTGCTTTATTTTGCACCGCATTATCTGGAAGGATTGGCGGCAAACTGGGAGATTTTGGTTTTTATCGTAGGGGTGATTTTACTGGCGCTCGAGATATTTGTGATACCCGGCTTCGGCGTGGCCGGAGTCAGCGGGATTGTTCTGATGGTTTTCGGGTTGGCGGCAGCCATGCTTGACAATACCGGATTTGACTTTGGAACCGATGGGCTGAATGCGGTTTTAAGGGCATTCACCATTGTGATTGCGGCCTGTTTTGCTGCTTTTATCGGGTCGTTTTACATTTCAAAAAAATTGTTTACGCAGACAACGATTTTCGGTACTTTGGCGTTAGATTCGGAACAACGGAAAGAAGAAGGCTTTTCGGCAGCCGATTCGAAATATGCAGAAATGGTTGGAAGACAAGGTGTCGCGCATACCATTTTGCGTCCTTCGGGCAAAGTGATGATCGAGGGACGTGTTTATGATGCCATTGCACAAATTTCATACATCGAAAAAGGCGAAGCCATCGAAGTGGTGAAATACGAAACGACGCAGTTGGTTGTTAGGAAATTGAAAATTGAGAATTGAAAGTGGGTTTCATACAAGTAAACTAGTGACGAGTAAACAAGTTTTAATTGGCAGAAGGCAGAAAGGAAAAAGCAGAAGGCATTTCAATTGAAAATGGAGAATTGAAAATTGAAAGTGAACTTTTTATGGCAAGTAAACGAACAACAAAAAACAATCCTTTCACCCTTCACTGTTCACGCTTCACCAAGTAAACAATTCAACACCTCAACGATTCAACAGTTCAACAAATAATTCACCCTTCACCTTACGCGATTAAAATAGAATATTATTAGATTTTGTTACACCAATCGATAAAAACCAAGTTTAGCAGAAAGGAAAAAGCAGAAGGCTGGAAGGGAATTAAAAATGAAAAGAGAAGAATTAAAAATTATGAATGAACGATGAATTCCGGGTCATTTCGACTGGAGCGAAGCGAAATGGAGAAATCCCTTCCCCCCCCTTGAAATTAAGAATTAAAAGTGAAAAATTGAATTTCATCAATAAACAGTTCAACACCTCAACGATTCAACAACTCAACAAATTATCCACCCTTCACTGTTCACGCTTCACCAATAAACCAATAAACAAATCAACAGCTCAACAACTACCAATGACAATTTTAGAAATACTTAAAAAAGAGAAACTTACACATGGGGATTTGGTGGCTTGTTTGAGGGCTGAAAATGAGGATTTTCAGGCTTTGTTGGATGTTGCGGCAAACATAAAAAGCCAATTTATCGGGAACAATGTGTACTTCCGGGGATTGATTGAATTGTCGAATCAATGCGCCAAAAATTGTTACTATTGCGGAATCCGCTCGGGAAATACGGAAGTAGAACGTTATTTTGTTTCGGACAGCGAAGTGATGGAAGCCGTTCAATACGCCATCGACCATAACTTCGGTTCGGTGGTACTGCAATCGGGCGAACGGACAGGTAAAGATTTTATTCAAAAAGTCACGGATTTATTGTTGAATATCAAAAAGTTATCCAATGGGAAATTGGGAGTTACCCTTTCCATGGGCGAACAAACCGAAGAGACTTACAAACAATGGTTTGATGCGGGAGCGCACCGCTATTTGCTGCGTATCGAAACCTCCAACCGGGAATTGTATTACAAAATTCATCCGCAGAACAAACACCACGATTACGATAACCGACTGAATTGTTTAGAGTTGCTTCGAAAAACCGGATACAATGTGGGAACGGGTGTGATGATCGGCTTGCCGTTTCAAACCTTGGACGATCTGGCTTCCGATTTGGAATTTTTCCAGCAGTTCGATATTGATATGTGTGGCATGGGGCCTTATATTGAGCATGAAAACACGCCTTTGTGGCAATACCGCGATCAATTGTTACCCTTGCAAACCCGTTTCGAATTGGCGCTTAAGATGATTGCGTTGCTGCGGATCACCATGAAAGACGTGAACATTGCCGCCAGTACCGCCATGCAAACCCTGGATCCGCAGGGACGGGAAAAAGCCCTGCGTGCCGGAGCCAACATCGTAATGCCCAATTTAACCCCGGTACAATACCGCGAAGGATATCTATTGTATAAAAACAAACCCGGCACCGACGAGCAAGCCGAAGCCACGCACAAAAAATTTGAAGAACAAATCCACCAGGCCGGTTGCCAGATTGCTTACGGCGAATGGGGCGATAGCTTGCATTTTAAGAACCGGAAAGAGAATGGATAAGAATTAAAAATTACGAATTACGAATGAGTTTTTTTTAGTTAACAGGTTGACGAGTAAACAAACAACGAACAACAAAAAACAACATTTTCACCCTTCACTGTTCACCCTTCACAAATAAACAGTTCAACGATTCAACAAGCAATTCACCCTATGCGATTAAAATATCCTATTGTTAGATTAAATTTTTCTATTCGATCCCAATCAACATAACAACCCTTTCCCCGGCTTCCCCTATTTCACCACCAGAAAATAAACAGTTCAACGATTCAACAAAAACATTTCACCCTTCACTGTTCACCTTTCACAAAAAAAAATAATGCCGAAAAAAGAAAAGAAACCGTTGCCGTTTTTAGAAAATGTACCGATCATCGATGCCGGGTCCGAAGGAAAAGCCATTGCCAAAGTAGCAGATTTGGTGGTGTTTGTTCCTTTTGTAGTTCCGGGCGATGTGGTTGATATTAAGTTGTTTAGTAAAAAGAAAAATTTTGCCGAAGGCAAAGCCGTTCATTTCCATCAATACAGCGATTTACGCACCGAAGCTTTTTGTTCGCATTTTGGCGTTTGCGGCGGTTGCAAATGGCAAAACATGCAATACGAGCACCAATTAAAATACAAGCAAAAACAAGTATTCGACAATTTTACCCGTATTGGGCGTTTCGATTTTCCGGAAATGCAACCCATTCTGGCATCGGAAAATACCATCCATTACCGCAACAAACTGGATTATGCCTTTGGAAGCCGCCGCTGGCTTTCGGATGAAGATATTAAAAACAACACGCAAAACCTGGAACTTCGTGCGGCCGGATTTCACCCGCCCTTGTTTTTCGACCGTGTCATCGATATTGAAACGTGCTATTTGCAACCTGAACCGTCGAACCGGATTCGATTGGCAGTGAAAAAGTTGGCTTTTGAGAACAATTGGTCGTTTTACGATTCGCGGGCGCACCACGGATTTTTACGCAATTTGTTGATCCGTACTTCCACCACCGGCGATTTGATGGTGATTGCAGCTTTTGGTGAAAATCAGGAAGATAGTATCCGGTTGTTGCTCAATTACCTATCGGAACAGTTTCCTGAAATTACATCGTTGATGTATGTGGTAAATACGAAGAAAAACGACACCATCACCGACCTCGAAATTCAATTGTGGAAAGGGAATCCGTATATTATTGAAAAAATGCCGCATCCGACGGATAATACAAAAGAGTTGAAATTTAAGATTGGTCCCGTTTCTTTTTACCAAACCAACCCCGTCCAGGCGTTTCATTTGTATAAAACGACTTTTGATTTTGCCGGATTCCGGGGCGATGAGTTGGCGTACGATTTGTATTGCGGCACGGGAACCATTTCGAATTTTGTGGCACAATCGGTTGCAAAGGTGGTGGGCGTGGAGTATGTACCGGAAGCCGTGGAACATGCGTACGAAAATTCCCATTTGAACGGAATTACCAATACGACCTTTTATGCCGGCGATTTGGCGAAAATCTTAACCGCCGATTTTGTGGCTGAAAACGGCAAACCGCAAATCATCATCACCGATCCGCCGCGTTCGGGCATGCACGAAAAAGTGATCAAGCAAATTTTGGAGATTTCGCCTGAAAAAGTGGTGTATGTCAGTTGTAATCCGGCCACACAAGCCCGTGACATTGCTTTGATGCAGGAAAAATATCAGGTGGCGGCCATTCAGCCGGTCGATATGTTTCCACATACGCATCATGTCGAAAACGTCGTTTTGTTAACATTAAAAGCTAACTAATCACAGCGTTTTTTGTTTTGTAAATCAACAGGCATGCTGGTGAAGCAACTGTGGAATGGTTGTATATTATAATAATTTGATCATGAATAAGATAAAAATAATCACATTGAAATTGAAAACGGCCGGGTTGCTTGCAGGGCTACTATTTTTGGGTTTGCAAGCCGTTCAGGCTCAAACCCCCAACACCACCTATCCGAAAGATTATTTTGGTTCGCCTTTAAATATTCCGCTGACAGCCACGAGTTCGTTTGCCGAAATTCGCCCCAGCCACTGGCATTCGGGTTTGGATTTTAGCGTGCAACGCACCGAAGGTTTGCCTGTAAAAGCTGTTGCCGATGGCTATGTGAGCCGTTTAAAAGTACAGGCGGGCGGCTTTGGAAATGCCGTTTACATCAATCATCCCAATGGTTACACATCGGTTTATGCGCATTTGCAAAAATACAACCAAGCGATCGCCAGTTACGTGAACAAGCAGCAGTATGCCCAAGAGAGTTTTGAAGTCGATTTGTTTCCCTCTGCTTCGGTTTTACCTGTGAAAAAAGGAGATATAATCGGCTATTCCGGTAATACGGGGAATTCGTTTGGAGCACATTTGCATTTTGAAATCCGCAACACGGCTACTGAAAAAATTATCAATCCCTTGCTTTTTGGATACAATCCCAACGACAAATATCCGCCAGCCATTGATTTGGTGAAAGTTTACAATTACGCTTCGGCAGCGAATAACGATTTAGCAAACAGCAAAATTTATACTCAGGTTGCTTCTTCAAGCACCTTGTACAAGCTGAAAGGCGTTGATACACTCAAAACATGGGGACGTACGGCGTTTGGCGTGCAGGCATCGGATGTGATGTATGCTACCGGCGACAAAAACGGTTGGTATTCAGTCCGATTGTATATTGACGATAAACTATATTGCGAACAAGTGCTGGAGACTTTTGCCTTTGCCGAAACCCGTTACATGAATGCTTGTATTGACTATAAAGATTATTACAACAGCGGGAGAAAAATACTGCGTTTTCAACAACTTCCGGGCAATAAAATGTCTAATTTTAAAACGCTCATTGGAGATGGTACGTTTGATTTTTCAGACGAAAAATTTCATACGGTTCGCATGGAAGTTGCCGATGTGTCGGGAAATACAACCCAATGCATCATTCCGGTTTTGAGCCAAAAAAGTAAGGAATTCCCCGAAAAACAAACGCCGGGCATCGACGCACATTTATTTGCCTGGAATAAAGAAAACACTTTTAAAACCGACAATTTGCAACTGTCCATTCCTGTAGGCTGTTTGTACGATAATATTGATTTTGAATATTTGGAAATACCCAAAACGAAAGAGGTTTATTCGGTGTATTGCAAATTGCATGATCCCACAGTGCCATTGCACCAAAAAATGACCGTTTCGATTAAGCCTGAGGGACTTCCCGAAAAACTTTATTCCAAAGCCTTATTGGTCCGCATTGATCGCGACGGCAAGCGTTCTGCTGCCGGCGGAAGCTACAAAAACGGCTGGGTTACCGCCGAAACCAATTTGTTTGATACTTACGCAGTTGCCATAGATACCATAAAACCTAAAATTACTTTTGTAGAACAAACTGCCAATGCAATTCGATTTACCATTTCCGATAATCTTTCGGGTATTGCCACTTATCGAGGAACGATTGACGACAAATGGGTTTTGATGGAATACGATGCCAAAAACCGTGCTTTGGTGTATCGTTTTGATAATCGTTTGAAAACAGGGAAAAATGCATTCAAATTAGTGGTTACGGATGCCAAAGGCAACCAAACTGTTTATACCAAGGAAATCGTGAAGAAATAAAAAAAGCAACTGAAAAACAGTTGCTTTTGAAGGGAGGAAGATGGGGCTCGAACCCACGACTTTCAGAACCACAATCTGACGCTCTAACCAACTGAGCTACATCCTCCGTGAAGGCTGCAAAAGTAGTAAGTTCCTTTCAATTGGAGAAACTTTTTGCTGCTTTTTTCTGTATTTTATTGTAACTTTATTATTTTCAATTGTTTGTGGATCTAAAAAATGTAAGAAAATACTGAATATTCATCATAATAAATTGCCCCCAAAAGTCGGATTACAACTTTGGGGGCAATTTGCTGACTCCTTTTGTAAGGCTGTGAGGGGTAAGCTTTGTTAGTGTTTCACCACTTTTTGAGTTGCAGTTCCTCCGGTCGTTTGGATACGTACCAAGTAGATTCCCGGCATAAACGGTTCGATGCTGAAATTGGTTTCACTGGTTTCAAACATTTTTTTCCCGAACAAATCGAAGATTTGTACTTTTTCCACCTTCAAAGCGCCGGATTCGATTTTCAATTGTCCGGTCGTGGGATTGGGATAAATCTTCAAAGATGCCAGTTGGTGATCTTCTATACCCACCTTGATTTTGAACATGGCGACAATAACATGACTTGCCGCAATATTCTCGAACTGATATGACGTCAAGGCGCCCATTTGTGTTCCGTCGACCAATACATTATCAATTTCATAAGTTGCGTCGGGCGTGATGGTAAATGTTTTTTCCGAGCCGTGTGTGACTGTCAGTACACCGCTGGGAGAGATGCTTCCTCCGGTTCCGGCTATGGCCGTGATGGTATGGCTGACGCTTTCAAAAAGAACGGCAATGGAATGGTTGGTTGTTACATTCAAGAATATGTAGCTGCCAATGACTACTGCTGTCGGGTCATTCACACCATCTACCAATACCTGGCTGATGGTGTAACCGGTATTGGGTTGAATAACAAATGGTTGGTTGCTTCCATGAGCGACTGATACGCTGCCTTCCGGCGTGATGCTTCCTCCGGTTCCAGCTGTTGCCGTGATGGTGTAGCTGATAAGGGCAAATTCAACCACGATCGTATGGTTGTCCGTAATGTTGGAAAATGTGTAGCTGCCGCTGGCAACTGCTGCTGCGTTATTGGTTCCGTCAACCAATACCTGATTGATGGCATAGCCGGTATTGGGTGTGAATGTGAAGGTTTTGGTATCACCGTGTACAACACCTACCGCACCGGATGGTGTAATAGATCCGTTGGGTCCGGCGCTTGCCGTAATGGTGTATTGCGACAGGCTGAAGCTTACTTCAATCGTGTGATTTGCTGCTACATTGGTAAATGTATAGCTGCCGTTCGCCACAGCATCCGGATTATTGACGCCGTCAACCAGCACTTGGCTGATGGCATAACCGGAATTGGGCGTAAAGGTAAATGTTTGGCTGGCTCCTTGCGCCACACCTACTGCTCCAAAAGGAGTGATGCTTCCGTTTGATCCGGCGGTTGCCATAATGGTGTATTGCGACAACACAAATTCCACAGCAATAGTATGGGCTGCCGTAACGTTCGTAAATACATGGCTGCCACTGGCAACCGCTGCCGGATTATTAACTCCGTCGACCAGCACTTGGCTGATGGCACAGCCGGAATTGGGCGTAATCGTAAAAGTTTGATTATCGCCGTGGTTGACTTGTACGTTTCCGGAAGGACTAATGCTGCCACCTGATCCTGCGGAAGCGGCAATGGTATATTGTACAGGGGCAAAGCTAACCGCAATGGTATGGGGTGCTGTCACGTTGGTAAACGTATAGCTACCGCTGGTAACAGCTTCCGGATTGTTTACTCCGTCAACCAATACTTGGCTAATTGTATAACCGGTATTGGGAACAATGGTAAATGCTTTATTGGTTCCGTGTTCAACTTGTACATCGCCCGAAGGGGAAATACTTCCGCCTGTTCCGGCTGAAGCTGTGATGGTATATTTAATAACCTCAAATGTTGCAGAAATGGTATGGTTGGCTGTAACATTGGTAAACGTATAGCTGCCATTTGCAACAGCTTCCGGATTGTTTACCCCGTCAACCAATACTTGGCTAATTTTATAGCCGGTATTGGGAGTCATGGTGAAAGTCTTGTTGGTTCCGTGGTCAACTTGTACATCGCCCGAAGGGGAAATACTTCCTCCGGCTCCGGCTGAAGCTGTAATGGTGTGGCTTGATAAGGAACATGTAACCGTTTCACATACCGGTGCTGATTCGCCTTGCGGATAAACAGCCTTTACACAATAGTTATATATGCCGGCTTGAGGCACCGTTTGAGAATAAGTTGCAAGGCTTGTGTTTCCTTGCAATTCTTCATCGCGATAAACATTGTACCCTGTTGGCGTAGCTCCGTTTGGCGCTGTCCAGTTGAGGGTGACAACCAACCCTGAATTCCTTTTTACCAAACCTGTAGGGGGGGGGGGTAAAAGTGTTCCGTTTACGGTAATATCATCAATCATTACTCCCCGCGAGTAATCAGTAGTTCCTTCAAACCCAATCCAATAGTTTGCAGTTGGGTTAAGAAGGGTGATGGTTCTTTCTGTCCAGTTGGGTACATCATCTGTATATTCTGCCAAAAGTTCCCAAGCTGCTGTGGGGCTGTTTTTGTAATAAACCCTTAATTCATCTTGCCCGCCCCAATCGGATTTTTGTGCATGCCAGAATGTCAGCGTTGGATTTTCCAAACGGGTAAGGTCAAATTTTGGTGTGACTAATCTTGTAACTCGGCCATAATCCAAATCGGTAAGTATTATTTTGAAATTACCACCATGAGCTGTGTTTGGTATGGAAGTATTTGCTGTAACAACTTCCCACGGAATTTGTTCATAGATGTAGGTTTGAGTCCAGCAGAAAGGAATACGCTCATCTTCAAATCCTTCTGTCCAAGGGAATTGGGTGATTGGTACTGCACAATCCAATACTCCCATTTCAACAGAAACCGGAGTGCAACCTTCCGATTCGCAACTGTTCCAAACGGTTTTTACCGTATAAGAATAAGTTCCTTCAGAAGGTACGCGGTCGGTATAATTTGTAGCCGTGACCATTGCTGTATTTACTTTTACCCCATCGCGGTAAATGTTGTACCCTGAAATGGTTCCGGTAACTTGTTCTTCGGGAGCTGTCCACACAAGTTTTACATCAAACCAGTCATTGGAATGCTTTTTTGCAACAAGATTGGTAGGATCTGCACAGACAAAAGGAGGAGTTTCTTTAATCGTGATATCGTCGAGAGACATATTGTTACCACCTCCCGCAATGCCTTCGAAAATAACGTATCCTGATTGGACAGCGGAAGCATCAATGGCAACAAGATACCTATACCAACCGTTTTTATCCGCACCAATGGCCGGAGCTAAAGTGGATGAGCGGTGTACGGTCATCAAAGGAGTTAAACCGTCGATACTTTGCGTTTGGCTAAAATAAATATTTACTTTATCCGCACGGGAAGCAACTGAACCTGTCGAATTATCGCGGTACATCCAAAACTCTACCATGTAGTTGTTTCCCGGCATGTCGCATTTTGGGGATATGAATAATCCTTTTTGTCCTGCTATGTATGCCCAGGATCTATACATAAGCATTTGCCCTCCTGAATGGGGTGTTGCTGACGGATAAGGACTGTTGGCCGCCCGTACCCATGGAGCATTATCAGCCGATTTGCTTTTCCAGCATTCCGATGGGAAAGTAGTACCATCAAAGTTATCGCTGATGGGAAGCGGGGTAGCAACTTCCGAACAAACATCTTGCGTCATATTCACCATAGTGGAAAGCAACTCTTGACTTGATTCGCACCCATCACTCCACACAGCCGTAATATCGTATTGATAATTTCCTGCTCCTGGTGTCAAATCCAAATAATGGCGGGTGGTAACCGGGTTTGTGGTTAATTTGGTATTATTCCGGTAAACATTGTATCCGCTTAATGTAACGTCGGTTGATCCAGAATTCCCATATAATACAAATGGCAAACCAAACTGTCCTCCATGTTTTGAATCTGTCCAGTTGCTCCAAGTGTTAGTAGCCCTTTTTAGAGCATTTCCTGTTGTGTTTTGTCCTTCAATAGTTATCGGAACAGCGTTAACTGTGGCTCCTCCTGTAGCAGCAACTTCAATCCAATAAGTACCGGGCTGGAGGGTTGTGTTTATGGCTGCCGTTATTGCTTTTATGCGGCGGGTCTTATCGGTAAGTGCTGTAGAAGTTACACGGAATGCGTCAACATATTTTGCCGTATGTAGCACATTTGTGGTTAAATCTCCCCAAACAAGAGTTCCTCCACTGGAAGGATTCCCGTTAAAAATTTGGACATAAGTCCCGGTCACATTATATAAGGTAGGAGGGTTCTCTGTCTGGTATGCATAAAATGTAATAGAGTCAATACGGGTTTCGGTTGTAAGCGTAAAATCGTCAGCCACCGAATTATTTGGGTTGGCGATCCCTTGGCCTAAAGAAGTTGCATTTGCTGCAACAACACTTAAATTAAAGCCATTACTTGCGGCTCCGGGGTGGGAAACAAAAGACCCGTTGTTATACAATTCTCCGATTTCGGCGCCTTGAGCGGAAATTGGTGCAATCCAGTCTAAGCGTACATTGTACCATTCGGGTACGTGTTGCAATACAGTTAAACTTTGGGGAGCTTCACATGTAAGCGGGCTTTTAGGAAATTTTGGTGCTTGCACACTTTTTACTTGCGAGAATGCATGGATCTGCAAACTCAAACAAGCAATCAGCCAGAATGCAAAAAGCTGTTTAAAAAGTAGTTTGTGTTTCATAAAATAAAAGGTTTTAAATGTATTAAATGATGCAAATTGTAGTCGGGGTGTTTTATTTTTTGTGAATTTGAGTAACTCTTCAAATTTTTCTTGTTAAGGTATTAAGTCAGGCTCTTTGCGCTACTATTTTTGCAATATTCCTTTGTGCATGGGCAGCCAATGTGCAAAATATTTTCAACGGTAATAACAACCTGTTTTCTTACTCATTTTCCTCTGATAAAATTATCAGGTTCGTTTAATTACGGTTGCCCCTTTTTGGATTTACAAAAAAAAAGGTAATCCGATAAAAAACCAAATTTTAAGGGTGTACAAAAGGTAAGCTGAAAAAAATAAATATTTCTGATAATCAGCTAATTATTCTTTTTTAATGGTGATTTTTGCTAGGAGAGTTTTTCATTTTAAGATAAATTGTAGTTTTGTAAAGAAATGAAAAACATAAAAGATTTCTTTTCTTATTTATGCGCTTTTTTCTTTTTCTTTTTTCTTTTTTTAGCAGCTTTTTGATTCTCCCGTTAGAAACATTATCTCAGAATTCTTCGTTGCAATTGTTTGATTCTTTGGCAAAAGAAGCAAGCAAGATCAGTTTTTCGCAGGGAGCTCAGGTGCGTCAAATAATCAACCAACTTTACCAAATTGCCAACCAACATCCGGATCATCTGTCATTAAAGTGGAAGTGTATGTACCAAGAGGCTGAATTGCATTATGCCCAAGGGGTTTATGATTCTGTTTCGGCCCGGCGCATTCAACATGAATTGCAGCAACCGGAATTGAAAGAAGAACCTTTTTACAACGCCTTGTTACATTATTCATTGGCCATGAATAATGTGTCGAAAGGAAGTTATGACGAAGCCTTTCGATTGACCTTGCATTCGATGGAAAAATTCAAACAATTGAAAGACAGTCTGTTTATTGCCCGTTCATTGATGACATTGGGACGCATTTGCCTTTATATTGAAAGTTTTCATATGGCAAAAGATTATTATAAACAGGCCTTGCATTATACGAATCCGGATTTGTTAGAGTACTATCAAATTTATTCAAATATTACGATTGTTCAAGGGGATTTAGATGCTGCTGTCGATTCGTTGCTAAAACTGGCTCCTTACCTTGATAAAAACGAGAAAGGGCTTTCTGCATCGAATTACGTTAACATTGGGAATATTTACTTGATGAAAAAGGAGTATGACAAATCGATTCATTATTTTACGATGGCGAAAAACCTAAGTCAATTTATTGATAATGTGCGCTTTTTATCTACTTTATATCAAAACTTGGGTTCTTATTATTTGGAAATAGAAGATTTGGATCAAGCATACCAGAATTTTCAAATTGCAAAAAAAATAGCCGAGCATTCAAAAAGCCCGGATCTTATTGCCCCGATCTTAAATGTTTTATCCCTCATTCATCAAAAATTCCGGAATACGGACAGTGCTTATTTTTATCTGAGAGCATATGATACCGTACGCAATGAAATTGTCAAAAATGCCAATCCCATCGAAGTCTATCAATCATATATTTCCGCCTTTTTGGAAGGCTCCAAAAAAGAATTGATTATCAAAGAACAGGAAGTACTGCTGAACAAGCGGCGATATATTGTCACCGTCGTTTCAGCCCTTGCCGTTATTTTACTGATTGCTTCCTGGCTGGTTATTTTGCAACAGCAAAAACGCCACAGTCATCAACAAACATTACTTAAAGAAGCTGAAAACAAGGATTTGGAAGAGCGGTTGCAAAGCAAACAGTTGATCGAAAAACTTCAGGAAGAGCGTATCGATGCACAAACCCGGGAACTCACTTCTTTTTCGTTGGCGCTTTCTACCAAAAATTATCTTTTGCAACAAATAGGGGTTGCCGTAAAACGTTTGACCGGCGATCAGGCTGCTTTGGATGAAATTCGCCAGATTATTAAGAATAACCTGAATACGGAAAAGACCTGGGATGATTTTGTCCTTCATTTTGAGAAAGTACACCCCAGCTTTTTTAACCGGATAAAATCGGTTTGCAATGATCTTTCCGTGAGTGATTTGCGGTTGTGCGCCTATTTCCGCATCGGAATGTCGTCGAAACAAATTGCTCAAATGTTGAATATTGCGCCCGAATCCATCAAGACGCATCGTTACCGGATCAAAAAGAAATTGGGATTGGACGAATCGCAGAAATTGGATGAATTTATCCGGAATATTTAAAAACCGAACCTAATTTCGCCGTGCAATTAAATTTACCCCAACCACTAAAAAATATCGCTTTTGTATTCAATCGATTGGGCAATTCCGTAGTTTTGCACCACCAAAATCATTCGAATCTTGCTTTTCAGGAAAAGAAAATATGAAACCTCCGGTTCATTGGGGAAATTAGCGTGGAAACGTTTTCTAAAAAAGAAAATTGCGCTTGCTTCGTTGATTCTGATCGGGGTATCAACCCTTGTGGCTATTTTAGGCTATTTGATTTCTCCGGATCAAACACCGTATGCCAATGCACAAAATCTTTCGTTGGCGACCCGAAAACCTGGTTTTCAGGTTACGATGTTGAAAGTGAGAAAGAACGAGGCAGAGGAATCCAAATCCGTTTTTTCCTGCATGTTGTTCGGCCGGAAAAGCAAGTACCAGGAAATACCGGTCACCGCTTATTCTTTTCGGAATGATTCTATTTTTTATACGGAATACCAAACAGCAGATACTTTTTCGCTACCTGTTGCCGATGTGGCTTTTGCCTTAAATGAAAGCCATCCCATTGAAAGCAAAAACGGCGAAATCCGGTTTGTTACGGTTGACGGCATTCAAAAATCGTTCAAAACAACGGATTTATACGATTTTATTCGAAAAAATAACATCGCAACCCAGACTTATTGGCTCGGCACCGACCGGTACGGACATGATGTGTTGAGCCAGCTTATTATCGGTACACGGGTCAGTTTATCGGTCGGGCTGATTTCCGTCTTGATTTCACTGGCAATCGGGATAATTTTAGGGGCCATTGCCGGATATTTCGGCGGGCGGGTGGACGACCTCATTGTTTGGTTTATCAATGTGGTGTGGGCAGTTCCAACTTTGCTATTGGTGATTGCCATTACATTTGTTTTGGGAAAAGGTTTTTGGCAAATTTTTGTTGCAGTGGGCTTGACAGCCTGGGTGGATGTAGCCCGTGTCGTCCGGGGCCAAATGATGGGCTTGCGGGAAAAAGAATTTTCGGAAGCGGCGAAAGCTTTGGGCTTTTCAAATGGGCGGATTATTTTCAAGCATTTGCTTCCCAATACTCTGGCGGCAGTAATTGTGATTTCAGCAGCAAATTTTGCTTCCGCCATTTTGTTGGAAGCCGGGCTTTCTTTTTTAGGTATTGGCGTTCAGCCTCCCGTACCTTCGTGGGGTTCCATGATTAAAGAAAATTATGGATACAGTATTTTGGATTATTCTTTTCTGGCTATTTTTCCGGGTGTAGCCATTATGCTGCTTGTGTTAGCTTTTATGCTGATTGGTAATGCATTGCGTGATTCGATGGATGTGAAATCCATTGAATCTTGATGCACTAATTGTTCTTTGGGCGTAATTTCCGGGAGGATTTGTGAAAATCGGAATAATCGCGATTGCCGCATTCAACCGGAATCTTCCGGCAACTTCCTTTTTTGAACTGAAGCTTATAGCCGATGTAAAAATTCATTCCGGTAAAATCCGTAAAACTAAAGAAACCTGCTAAATTGTCGGAACCCACAAAAAATCCACGGTATTGCAAGGAAGCGCCGACATGCAATTTATACCAGTTGTAAAAACTCATGGGCAAGCTTACTTCGAAATCGGAGCGGCTGTAACGCGGGATGGCTGCAATAACCCAGGGGCGTTGCAGTGAAGGTTTGAAGATTTTTACGGGTGCGATCATGGCTCCGCCAAAGCTGAAATGGTCGGTGATGCTGTATTCGCCCTGGACGGTAAATGCAGTTGGAAGCCCGATTGTAATTTCGTCGCCTTGCACAAGTTCGGTCGGGTTTCCGTAAAATTGGTTGCTGACCTCGGCAATCAGCTGATCGATACTGTTGTATGTCATGGTGTTCACATTCAGCCAGGTGGTTGAAACGTTATCCGAAACCAGGTAGAGGGCATTCTTTTTGAACTTTATACGGCCGAAGTCAATAAGTGATACACTGACCCGCCATTGCGGAGGGACATATTGAACTTTACATAAGGACGATTTATGCCAAGCTTTTTGATAATCCTTTTTCGATTCGTAGGTAACACCAATGTCAAGCCCGATTCCGCTTCCCCGGAATAAAGGGGTGGATGTAAATGTATTTGCTTGATAATCGACCGGTAGTGATAATCCGGTGGTTGCATCCAAACGATCGATAATCAATGTGTCGACCGAGGAGACTTGGTAGTTCAAATTTTTTACATCCAGATACCCGGCGCCATAACCTTTCAAGTATTTCAGGTTTGCGCCGACCGACCATTGGTTGGTGTATCGCTGGTGGAATATGTAGGCAAAATTAAACGTAAATTCGGCGAAACCGGCGGCAACTACCGAAAAGGGTTTATCGTGCGTGAACATGGTATCTTGTAAACCGGTATACCCCAACCCTTCGTACATGAATTTCGCCACATCATAAGGCAAATCGTTTACAGAAGTAATGGTTCGGAAGCCCGAGCTGAAACCTCCGGCCATTTTACCATTTGAAATAAAAAAGGAAGGCCCGATAACCCGCGCATTTATATAAGCTTGTTTTGGGGTTGCCGTAAAATTATCGTAAGCTACCTGGTCGTTTTCTCCGTGCGTAGGAAATGGGTTGTTGGGATTAAAAAAGCGGGAAAATTTATATTCTTCTTTTGCCAGGTATAAATAATTGTTTTCAGCAAATACATCCAAACTGAGAAAGTTGATTCCCATATAATTGGGAGAGGTAACCGTAGCCGTGGGGCTTAAAAACAAACCAACAATGTCTGATTTTGTACTTGTGGAAACACCGAACATTTCTTGTGCAGATCCGGATACCATCGAAGAAAGGCAAATTAAAGCAAGAAAAAATTTAATCAGTTTCATTACGGATTCTCTAAATAACTAATGATGTGAATGTCTTTTCTTTTGGCTATTTTTTCGGGCTTTTATCTTTTCTCCACATGTCAACAAGCGTATAAGCCGTTCGCAGGGAGTCGGGTTTTGCAATTTGGGTTGTAAATCGTAATTCTTTTGTATCGGACATCCAGGTGATTGTCCCATGGCCGGTTTCATCATAGCTTCCGTTTGTCCGGAGTAAAATTTCCCCATCATCTTTCAAGGACTCCAGTGAAAAGAGGATCGGAGCATTTGTCCCGTTCTTTTCCAAATACACTTGGCGGAGTATTTTAAATTGCAGGGTTACTTCGCCGCATAGCTGCCCGTTTTCTTCGTAAAGCCGTTTTTTGAGTTTGGAAACTTCCGGGAAATCTTTTTCAATTTTTTTCCCACGCAGCCACATCCGGATCAATTCGTCATAATCCACATTGTACTCACCGAGCGAATCGATGCAGTTGCTGAAAATATTGATATAGCGTATGGTCAGTGTTCCGGAGGCCGGTCCGGTAAGTTTAACAATATATTCCTTGCGTTCACACGTCAAGCAACTGGTGCAAAAGAGTGCAGCGAAAAATAATAGAGCAACGGCAAGCTTTTTGTGCATATGGGCTAAAAATTACTGAATAACGAGCTTTTTGGTATAAGTCCCGTTGGTAGTGGCAATTTTTACATAATACATCCCAACTTGAAAATTCGCGGGGATTGAGGTGTATTTTGAATAAACAGGATGGTATAAAACTGAATTCCCAATGGCATCAAAAATTCGGACTGACTTTATGGTAAACGCAGAATTGATCTCGATAGTATTCGACTTGGCCACAGGATTCGGGAAAATCGAAATAGCATTTTCTTCTTTTGCCTGAATGCCGTTGTATGAAAGAGGAACCAGTCGGACGTTCAATTCTTTTGATGTACGGTCGGCAATACTGACCGTAAATGTTTTCGTTTTATATTCCGGTGCTGAAAAAGTAACCGTATAGCTTCCCGCTTTTAACAGACGGTGGTAATTACCCACCTGCGGGTCGGAGAATACCATGGAACTATCCTTGTCAAAGAGGATGCATTCTACTTTCGCCTCAAGCGGCAAGCCGGTAATGCTGTCGGTGATGATACCTTTCAGCCCGTAGGTTGCTTGTTTCATATAATTTAGCAGGGAACGGTAATTATAGTTCCAGAAACTTTCCAATTGGTTGGCAGGAAGTGTTTTGGTTGACGACAACTCAATCGTCGATTCCCGTCCCTGGCAAAAATAATTCATGTAATCCTGTTGTCCCCCGGTGATCACATACCAGGCGGCTCCGTTGGTAACCCCGTTGCCTTCATCGTTAAAATAACCCGATGGCCCATAATGGTGCACGGTGTCGACATATTCATGGCAAACGTAACGCCACCAGGCATCGTCGGCCGTAATCTTTGTCCAGGTATCCCAGGGATAGTTGATCAGTTCGGCCCCTCCGTGTAAATTAGCGCTCATGGTAAAGTGATGATTTTCATAAAATTGCATCATCATAACGGTTTCTTCTTGCCAGGCGTTCCCATCAGGATGAGCCCCGTCACGAGGATCGGGATAATTCCGGTTGATGTCGACATTTTTTGCATTGTACCGAACAGAGCCGGTAACGGATTGGTTTCCTCTCCGATAAGTTCCATCCGGATTTTGCAGCGGACAGATATATATTTCCATGTTATCGACCAAGTGGGTAACTTCGTCATCACTGCCGTACTTTGAGGTCAGGTAGTCGATCAGGTGAAGCATCAGGATATAACCGGTGGTTTCGTCGCCATGCATGGTGGAAGAATAATAAAATTCCGGTTCATACTCCTGGATATCCGGATTCTTCGATATTTTCAATGCCAACAATTTCCGTTTGTTGGTATTCGACAAGGTGCCGATGGTAATCAAACGGCAAATGTCAGGATGGTCGTCGGCAAATTGCTGCATCAAAGCCAGGTAGGCTTCATAGGTCGGATAATAATCCCAGGCCAGCACTTTTTTGGGGTCATCGGTCATTTCCACTGTGATCAATTCCGAAGGAGCCGTTAGCACTTCAAAGTGGAGGGCGTGATTTTGAAATTTTGCAAATTCTTTTTCGTTGGCATAAGCATACACCCAGGCATTGTCGAACTTGTCGATGGAAATTTCTTTTGACAGTTGGTTCAGTTGGGTTTTATCCGTAAAAGGGAAGCGGAAATAAACTTCTCCGCGGCGGGCAAGTTCCTCTTTTACGAGCAGGTTTTGGTTTGAGTTTTGTGCAAATGAGCAAAATGTAAAAGTCGCGAGGATCGCAAAAAGAAACAGTTTCATAAAGGGCAATACTTATGTAAACAAAAAAGGTCGGTGAATTTTGGCAATCGAATTATTTTGACTCGATTTCTTTTATGGCATTTGCCAGTTGATTGTATAAGGTTTTTTCAACCTTTACCAATGGGAGCCGTATGTTATTGGAAATTAGCTCTTTTATTTCCAAGGCAGCTTTGATACCGCTGGGGTTTCCATCTGCAAAAATCAGTTTTATAAATTCGGTCAACCGATAATGGATTTCGCGCGCTTTTTTTAAATCTCCTTTTTGAGCAAAAGCAACCAGTTCGCTCCATTCTTTGGGATAGGCATTTGCCGCCACGGAGATGACGCCGTCGCCACCCATCGCTATGGTCGGCAAAGTAAGGAGATCATCACCCGAAACAACCAAAAAATTCTTTGGGCGCAACCGGAGCAAATCCATCATTTGCTCAATGCTACCGGCCGCTTCTTTGATTCCGATGATGTTGTCAAAATCGTTAGCCAGCTGGATCACCGTTTCGGGTTTCATATTTACCCCTGTCCGTCCCGGAACATTGTAAAGCATGATCGGCAAAGGGCTCACGGTTGCAATATTTTTATAATGCAAATACAAGCCGCGCTGCTGGGGCTTGTTGTAGTAAGGGGTTACGCTCAGAATCGCTTCATAACCATCCAGGTCTTGTGTACGGAATGTTGTACTCAATTGTTGGGTGTTATTGCCTGCCAGGCCGAGCATCAAAGGCACCCGCTTATTCACGATGTCAACCACAAAGTAGGAGAGGGCTTGGCGTTCTTCGTTTGTCAAGGTAGCCGTTTCGGCTGTAGTTCCTTGAACGACCAAATAATTTACGCCTCCGGAAATGACATGTTCGATCAGTTTCTCCAACGAACTGAAATCGATGGTTCCTTGCTTGTGGAATGGCGTAACCAGCGCAACACCTGTTCCTTTGAATTCGGATAACATAACTCAAATAAATTAAAAAATGGTTGACAAATAGTTTTTTATCATGGCAATTTGTGCTTTGGCGTTTTGCGTTTCTTCTTCATCCGTTTTCAGCAAAACATCGTAATATGCTGAAAAATCGGAGGGAATTCCGACTTTCATCTTTGCATTACATATGGCCGCCAAATAATGGAGCGCAAAATGACTTTCCAAGTCCAAATTTAACAAGATATCAAACGGAGCCTGGATAAAATCGGCTATAAAAGCTGCTTTGGGCTGCAAAAACAGGTTCATATCCTTCGGCAAAAGAATCTTGTGCAAAGCGTTTATCTTGTAAAATGCCGGCGTGGCTTTCGTTGTGCACAAGCCGATCACTTGAAGGCTTTTATGTTCTTTTTGCAGTTCGGCGATAAACGAATTGACCGCAGTGAATGACTTCTCGTCCGTCAATGAGTACAAAATCCCGACTTTAACCGCTTTCTGAAGATTCTGGAATGAAGGACTTCTACGCAATCGTTTATGCTTTCGCTGCAATCGTTTTTTGGCTTGGTTCAGCTGAAGCTTGTGTAAAAGGTTTGATCCCATTTTCTTTGAAACAATTTAAAGTCAAATTCGATTTGTTCTTGCGATTTTATTCTTCGCCCTTATCCTCAGCCGGCTCATCCTGGTCTTTTACTTCTTCATCCTCTTTGTTATCATGGGTTTCGGAAAAAATGGCTTCTTCAATTTTCTCGGATTTCTCATCCACTTTTACCGGCATTTTTACCAAATAAGTTGCTTCTCCGTAATCAACCGTGATGGCGTAAAAGGCTCCGTTCGGAGCGGCTACCTTTTTGGTATGATTGACCCACCCATCTGGGTATTTTTTTAAAATAAGTTCTTTTAATTCGGTGGGCGTTTTTTCGTAACTGATTATTACCTTCTTACGAATATCTGACATATTATTTTTGATCGTTAATTTCTAAAATGAGCAAAGTTCACAAATTATTCACCAACCGCAAAATCAATGTTGGATTTTTTTCGCGGTTTTTTTACTTGTTTCAATACGATCGCTGTCCGGTTCGGGAAATAAATCCGGAGCCGGTTGCATTGCAGGCCTTGATGATAAAAGGCCGGGTAGGTGATGGTTTCGTTTACACGCGCCAAGCCGCCGAAACCGGCATGGTCGGTGCATAAAATAATTTCATAATCCCCCGGGTGAGGTACCGTAAATTCATAATCGGGAATGGAACAACTCACATGGAAATTGAACAGGAAAATCAATTGATTGCGTTCGAAAATGATGCATTTGTTTTCCGCATCCATATTGAGCTGCTGCGCATAATCCGATGAAAGAATCCCGTATTTCCCGGCCAATTTCAATAGGGCTTTGTCGAAGTTGTTCAGGAATTGGTATTTCAGCAATTTGTTGGTCACCAACGACCATTGGCGACTGGCATACTTGTACGACCAGTTGTTTCCCTGCCTGGGAAAATCGATCCATTCCGGATGGCCGAACTCGTTTCCCATAAAGTTAAGGTATGCCTGCCCGCCCAGCGATAGGGTAAAAAGCCGGATCATTTTATGAAGTGCAATTCCGCGGTCGATAACCGGATTGGAATCGGAAACACGCATGTGGTAATACATTTCCTGATCCATCAGCCGGAAAGCAATCGTTTTATCGCCGACCAAAGCCTGATCGTGCGATTCGGCATACGCAACGGTTTTTACATACGGAAGCCGGTCGTTGAGCACCCGCCACATTTCATAAATATCCCAATCCTCGTCTTTATAATCTTTTAAATATTTGATCCAAAAATCAGGAATCCCCATTCCCAGGCGGTAATCAAACCCGATTCCCCCCGCCTCCGGATCGACGGTCAATCCCGGCATTCCGGTGACATCTTCCGCTATACTGACAGCGTGCGGATTCAACTTGTGAATCAAGCGATTCGCCAATTGCAGGTAGGTGACGG
Organism: Lentimicrobiaceae bacterium; assembly: GCA_031550085.1. Classification (GTDB taxonomy): domain Bacteria; phylum Bacteroidota; class Bacteroidia; order Bacteroidales; family UBA4417; genus UBA4417. Next base: position 119,907 of record JAVBOY010000017.1, on the reverse strand, counting down.
CATCCTTTTCAACCCCGTTTTCAAAAAAATCGAAAGGTGTTTCCGGTTGCTGGTTGCCGTGGTGGAAATACATCATGGAACCGACTCCGTCAAATCGGAAGCCGTCGAAATGAAATTCCTGCAGCCAGTATTTTACATTGGACAATAAAAATTGCAGCACCTCAGGCCGCCCGTAATTGAAAAGTTTGGAATCCCATTGCGGATGCTCGCCCCGTTCGCCGCCAAACGAATAAAGTTCCGTTCCGTCGAAGAGATTCAGCCCTTCGCTGGTATTCCTTACAAAATGCGAGTGGACCAAATCCATCACTACGGCAAGCCCCATCTGGTGTGCCGTCCGGATCAGTTCTTTCAACTCTTCCGGTGTGCCGAAACGGGAAGAAGGAGCGAAAAAATTGGATACGTGGTACCCGAACGATCCGTAATACGGATGCTCCTGAATGGCCATCAGTTGGATGGTGTTGTATCCCTGTTTTTTGATTTTGGGAAGAATCCGTTCGGTAAATTCCCGGTAGGTTCCGATGCCTTCCTTTTCCTGTGCCATGCCCACATGCGCCTCATAGATCAGCAAATCGTCCTTCTGTTTCGGAACAAAATCTTCGTTTTGCCAATCAAAAGCATCCGGAAACCACAATTGACACGAAAAATCCTTGCTCTCTTCGTCCTGAATCACGCGGGTTGCATAAGCGGGAATGCGGAGTTGCTCTCCCAGGCAACTATCCACCAGCACCTTGACCCGGCTTCCGTGTAAAAAACGATCTTTATATTCCGGAAAATCCAAGCGGATCTCCCAAACGCCGGAGTCGATTTTTTTTAGCGGATGCGCGTGACGGTCCCAACCGTTGAAGTCGCCGGTCAGATAAAGTTGGCGGGCGTTGGGTGCAAACTCGCGGTAGATGAAGCATTGCAATTCCTCGTTTTTATGGATCCCCAAATAATGATAGGCCGAAGCAAAGGCGTCGAGGCTGCCGGATTGGTTTTCAATCTCCTGAATGCGTTTGTGGAATCTCCGGGTTCGTTCCCGAACCGATCCGGAGGCAGGCTGCAGCCACGGGTCCAGGTTTATCAAAGCGGGGAGATCGAAAGATTCCATAAATCAAGGTTCAAAGAGGAGTTGCGTTTTTTTCGTTGGTAAAAATACAAAAAGATTTTTAACAAAGCAGCCCACCCTTTGTTTAAACGATTCTTTAAACCGATTTCATAAAGTTGATAATCAATCGATTGATTATTTTTGAAAAAGATGTCCAAAAGTGAGCCTAATACCTCAAAAAGTCTACCACCAAAGGCAAATCATTTTTATCCACTCCGTTTTGGATTAAAAAGTCCTTGTCCATAATCAGGATTTCACGAAATTTTTGGATGCTTATTTCTCCGGTTGATAACGATTTGCGATACAATTCCAAAGCCTCGAATTTCTTACCGAGACAAAATTCCACATGGCCGGCATTGATGTAATCGTGGGCTGAAGGCGATAAGGACAAAATCGTGTGCAGGTAGTTGCGGGCAATATCCAGTTTGTTTTGGACAAACGAACACCAGGCAATGGGGCGCAACACTTTTTTGTTGTCGGGAGCCAGAAATTCAACCCGGAAATAGTGGTTTAACGCTTCGCTGTATTGTTTCAGATCCAAATAACAGTTTCCCGCCATGGTATGGACATAAATATCGTCCGGTTCGACGGCCAGAGCTTCGGTACACCATTGCAACGCTTCTTCGGGACGTTGCAACTGCCGCAAACAATAAATGATTTTCTTCAAGCACCACAAACGGTTCGTATCGAACAACTCCGCTTTTTTATAGTAAACCAGTGCATTTTCAAAATCATCCGATACCTGGTACGCATAAGCCAGTTTTTCGATGAGGATTTGGTTCGGCTCGTGGTTTTCCAAAAGATAGATAAACAAAGGAATGGCTTCGGGATAGCGTTCTTTCTCAAATAAAAAGGTAGCGGCATCACACAAAATAGAAGGTTCGGCTTTTAAGACCGGAAACAAAACCGATTTTGAAATATCCCAGGATAAGTTGAAAACGTCACAAAAATCGGCCCGGAACGGGTACAATTTGTAAAAACGGTATAAATCCTGAATGTACTGTGTAAAAATGCGTTGATCGTTTGCCGGCGTGGAAAGCAAACGGTCTTGCTCTTCCACATCGCGCAGGCTATCAGCTTCCATATTGAAAAATCCGATCACCGATTGCTTTTGTTCATCGGGCAAATGAATCACGTTGAAGCAAAACGAATAACGGTCGGAATTGCACATGTAAAACGACTTTTCCAGGCTTTCGAGAAAAAAGGCCATTTCGCCGTTTTTAGAGTCCGACAAAAGCTTTTGCACTTGCTCGTTTTCTTTATAAAAGGGACGAAACCAATTGCTGATTTCATTGAAAAAAGGAAAATGCTTCAATTGCGCAAATGTACCCATAAACAAATCGATCCCTTCCATCTGCATTTGCGACATTTCTTCCATTTTATTCAGGAGTTCCGGAGAATCCTCAAAAAGTTTCTCCCAATCCGGGTTTTTATCTTCCCCGAAGTTGCTATCCAGAATATTGTCCAGATCCAGTTTTTCGCGCATTTGTTCCTCAAACTTCTTCATGTCAGGCATGATTTCCTGTTGGAATTTGCGCGTAACTTTTTCCGTTTCAAGGGATTTGAAAATTTGAATCAACACCATCTGAACATCCCGGAAAAAATCGGGATTTGCTTTCAGTGCTTCCAACTCTTCCGTCAAAGCAGGATACAACAAAATCCGACGATCATAATAATGCAAAGCGAAAATCAATCCCACCAAAGCCCGTTGCCAAACCTGATGTTGCCGGTCGGCATAAAACGCGCACAACAAACGAAATTTTTCCTTGTCGAAGCAGTTCAATAAACTAATTGTCAAGGCGCTGACTGCCAAGGATTTTTCATGCCAGGGCAATTCGTTTGAGGTACGAATGGTTTCGATCAGCTTGCGGTCGCTGTCAATGTATTTGTCGGACAACCAAATCAATTGAAAAATTTCGGGAGTCACTTTCGGCGCGGAAATTTCATTGTTGAAATCGGCATCGTTTAACAAGCGGGCCAATTCGCGATCAGCCGAATGGGTATCGAATTTCCGGGAAGCCTCTTCCGAAGCAAATTCTTTTTGTTTTTCAAAACTGGCCTTCAAAGTATAAGTATGCATCCCGGATTGTTCCAGCGCTTTTTGGCGGATTTGGTCGGACAGCTCCAGAATAGAAACCTGAAGCGAGTGATATACCTGTTCCCGTTGCGGGTCTGGCACGCTTCGAAACGTATAGTCGAGCATGACCTTATACGTTTGATCCAGGTTTTCCAATTGATTTGAGAATTCAGCCGAAGGGATGTTTTCCAATATTTTTCTCAAATGATCCAGGGCTTCTTTAATCCGTTTTTTTTCAACAAACCGGACGATTTCGTTGTAAGTTCTTTCTATTTCAGTGTTCATTTCAATGCATGGGTTAAATGTTTTGCCAGTTTGCAATGTGTCCGTTTTTTTTACGGAGATTGCCATTTCGAGATTATATAACGCCCTTTACCTTGTTTTTCTTACATAAGCAGCCCTATGGAAATGTTTTTTATTTGGGTAAGACAGATATACGAATGGTTTTCAATGTTTTTCGATTCTTTTTGCTGACTTTTTCCCAAGGCAATTTGCAAGCTCTTTTATGCAAAACGAGCCGGAACAATTTCCGGCCCGTTTGATATTTCAGGATCAAAAACGCTTATTTAATGGTTGCGTAGTTGTAAATGTTGTAAACATTGGTCGTATCCAAAATTCCTTCGGCCAATGCATCAAAATCGGATGAATTGTCACCGCCCCAGAATTTACGACCCAAATTGAAATCCGTATAGTAATCTTTCCAGTTCGAATAATATTTTTGCGCTTCAACCACCGCATTTTTCAGCATCTCACGGCTTTCGGCATCATTGATATATCCTGCAGCATGTCCCATGTTCACATTGTTTACATAACGAGCAATGTCCCATGCTTTGATTCCGGATTTGGAAAACTTGGCGTAGTTTTCTTTCACAAATGCCAGATCTTCTTTATCGATGCCGTATTTTCCCCAATCAATTTTGTTAATATCGGCATTGGCACCACCATTCTCGTCAATAGCTTTGCGGCATTGTTCGTAAGAAGCCTGATGACCTTTCTCCAGCAATTTTTTTTGGGTCGTCAAAAATTCTTCTTTGTTGCTTACTTCCCACCATTCCTTTAAACCTTCGCGATATTCATCCGGATCGTCGGTTCCGAAAGGAAATGTAAATACTTCGTTGTAAGTGGTGGTCAAATCCTTTAAAAATTTGGACGAACCCGGTTCAGAGCTTACTTGTTGTTTCACCAGGTTGAAAAAGGCTTTACACCCTCCATATCCATGAATGGAATAAATACCCCCCAATAAAAAAGGCTGCAATTTCTCGTCCTTGATTGTTTTTTCAGTTGCTTGGCCTCCGCAGGATACTATGGAAACGAAAAGCCCGCATACGACGACCGATAAAAAAAGTTTGGATAATTTCATGTTTGTGTTTCTTTTGTTAATGAATAGTTCGGACAAAAGTATAAGGCTTCTGCTAAATCACCAACCTTTGTTGAAATAAAAAATAAGTTTTGATCTTGTATTCGTTAACTATACGTAGACTTTATCCGCTAATATACTGTCGGGATTCTCCGGATCAACATTCGAAGGCTCATTGTTGAACCCTTTGAAAATAAATATCAAATTGTGGTAAAACTGAATGGAGTAAATGGTTTGGTCAAAATAGGAGGGCTGATAGTTCGGGATAACAAATTCCTGGTGGTTGAGGCAATCTGTCAGGTTTTTGAAAAAATACGAGATGGTAAGCGGGTTGTTCCGATTTTCACTATCGCCACCATAGTCCGGCCAGTACGATGTTTCCGTATCTTCAATGACATAAATACCTCCCGTTTTAAGTTTGGGAAACAAAATTTGAAACGTAGCAATTACATGCTCATTGATATGGCTCCCGTCGTCGATTATGATATCGGGTGCGCCGTTTTCCTCGATGATTTGATTTAAGATAACTTCGTCCGTTTGGCTGCCTTGATAGATTTTGATACGCCTTTCTTTAATAAAAGATTTGTCATAAATATCCAGGGAAATGATTTTTGCAAAGGGGAAATACCGTTTCCACATCCGTAACGAATTTCCGCCGCTGTAAGGAGCCTGATACCCACCCACGCCGATTTCAAACAATTTGATCCGTTTGAATTTATATTTCCCGAAATGCTTGGCGTAATGCTGGGTATAAAAATGTGTTCCCCTTTTATCCGACTTGTAAATACGCGCCAATTTATTCAGGTTGAAGACAAAAGGGATCGAGCAAAGCCGCAAATAAATGATTTTAAACAAATAGTAATGCCTGGGTTGCAGTTTGTTATTCAATAATTCCTTCATAATCCGTGTAATTTATTTGATAACAATGACTTATAAAATTACAAGGCAAACGGCAATCGTTAAACCCCGAAATCTTCCAGCAACATTTTTTTCAAACCGGCGGTTTGTACATCCACGGTAAGTTGTCCATTGCGGCAATACGAAATCTTTCCCGTTTGTTCCGAAACAATAATAGCGACTGCATCGGTTTTTTCGGTAATTCCCAAAGCCGAACGATGGCGCAAGCCCAAATTAGCCGGCAAATCGGCGTTTGCCGAAACCGGCAGGATGCAACGGGCCGCACACAATTTGTTGTTCAAAATAATCAACGCTCCATCGTGTAAGGGGGCGTTTTTGTAAAAAATGCTTTCAATGGCAGGAATGGAAATAGCGGCATCCATCCGGATTCCGGTTTCGATGATATCGGCCAAATCGTTTTTATGCGCAATCACAATCAAAGCACCGGTTTGCGTTTGCGCCATGCGGCTGCAAGCCTGAACAACCGGATCGACATCGTTCAGGTTGTTGTCGTGAAAGCGGATTTTCCAGAACAAAAACCGGTGGTCTTTGCGCTTAAACACATCGGGAGAACCGATTGCCAATAAAAATTTCCGGATTTCAGGCTGAAACACCACAATAAAGGCAATAAATCCTACGCTGATAAATGCCCCCAACAAATCGCTCAAGAGGCTCATTTGCAAAGCTTTTACCACACGCCACAGGACAAAAATTGATAAAATGCCCAGGAAGATATTAACGGCAGCCGTGCCTTTCAACAAGTTATAAAGCGAATAAAGCAAAAATGCAACCAACAGGACATCAACAATATCCAGGATTTTTATATGAATAAAAAGCGGAATTAACAAGGTGCTCATTTTTTTCAGATTCTTTCTGCAAAGGTAATCGAATCGGTTAGTTTCGCCACAATTTTTATTGCTTCCACGGCTTCTTTTACATCATGCACGCGTAGAATTTTGGCTCCATTCAATAAAGCAATGGTATGTGCAGCCGTAGTGGCATTCAAAGCTTCCTGAGGCGTAATATTCAGGGGTTTGTAAAGCATTGACTTTCTCGATAAACCAACCAAGATCGGAAGTTCAAATTCTTGAAATTCCATCATCTTTTTTAGGATAATATAATTATGTTCGATTGTTTTTCCAAATCCAAACCCTAAATCAAGAATAATATTATTTACCTCGATTTCTTGTAAAAAATGAATTTTATTTTGGAAATATTTTATTATTTCTAACACAACATTCTCATATTGTGGATTTTGTTGCATGTTCTTTGGGGTTCCCTGAATATGCATCAGTACATAAGTAAGCTTTTTTTGCGATACGATCCTTAATAAATTTTCATCAAAAGTCCCGCCCGAAATATCATTAATAATTCCGGCGCCCAAGTCGGCCGACGCTTCAGCAACGGAGGCCCAAAACGTATCCACCGAAAAAATGATGTTGGGAAAACGTTTGACCAGAATTTCCAGTGCCGGAAGCAAACGCTTCAATTCTTCCGCTTCCGAAACTTCTTCAGCATAGGGACGGGTAGAGGCCGCACCGATGTCGATGATAGCAGCTCCTTCCGAAATCATCTTTTCGGCTTGAGCAATTTGTTTATCCAATAGGTAATAGCGTCCGCCATCGTAAAATGAATCGGGCGTGACATTTAAAATCCCCATCACCACAGGCGATGAAAGATCCAATATATTATTCCCGCAGGGCAGGTATTGATTTCCGGAAAAAGGTGTAATTTTATCGGTTGAAAAAGACATAATCATTGCATATTTGTTGTTGATCCAATAACAGGATCCACAAAACGTTAAAATTACAAATTTATTAGGGAATGCAGGAAAAAACATTCGAACAGTTCGACCAGGTGGCTGCTACTTGCCGTAAGGTTTTTACCGACAAAATGCACGATTATGGAACGGCTTGGCGCATTTTGCGGGCGACTTCCATGACCGACCAGATTTTTATAAAGGCCAACCGCATCCGTAGCATCCAGGAAAAAGGGGAAAGCAAGGTAGCCGAGGGCATTACATCCGAATTGATCGGCATTTTTAATTATTCTGTAATGGCGTTGATTCAGTTGGAATTGGGATCCTCCGACAATTTGCAGATGGAACCCGGCGAAGCGGCGCGCTTATATGATAAGTATGTAAAGCAGGCCAAGGATTTGATGACAGACAAAAATCACGATTATGATGAAGCTTGGCGGCAAATGCGTGTCAGTTCGTTGGTAGATATTATATTGATGAAATTACTTCGTGTCAAGCAAATCGAAGATAATGACGGACAAACAAAAATATCCGAAGGCTTGGAAGCCAATTATTTGGATATTATCAACTATTCGGTTTTTGCCATGATTTTAATGATTCAACCAGAATAAAAAATATTATTTAATAAGATTCGTATGAAAATTTTAGCCAATATTTGCCGGATTCTTTGCGGATTGACTTTTATATTCTCCGCGTTTGTAAAAGGTGTTGATCCACTTGGATTTACCTATCGCATCGAAGATTATTTTATTGCGTTCAACATGCAGTGGGCCATCCCCTTGTCGTTAACGCTTTCAATTCTAATGTGTACCTTGGAGTTTAGCGTTGGAGTGATGCTTCTGCTAAAACTACGTATGAAGTTGACATCCTGGTTGTTACTCTTGATGATGGTATTCTTCACCTTGCTGACTTTGAATGATGCCATTTTCACCATCGTACCCGATTGCGGCTGTTTTGGCGATGCGGTGAAATTGACCAACTGGCAAACATTTTATAAGAACCTGGTACTGATTGCTTTTGCCATCGTTATTTTTAGTTACCGGAAAAAATTCAAGGAATATTGGGGAATGGGTACCCAATGGCTTATAGCCGATATTTTTGCAATTTTATTTGTTTGTTTTTGTGTGTACAATTACCGCCATTTGCCCATCATTGATTTTACCGAATGGAAAACGGGCGCCAAGCTTTATACTGAGAATCCCAAGCCGATTCAATCTTTCCTGACCTATAAAGACAAAAAGACCGGTAAACAGGAAGAGTTCTTATCTTCACAAATGCCTTACAACGACAGTATCTGGATGGAAAATCACGAATTTGTAAGCCAGCGTGTGGTCGATTCTAATTTTTATGCCGGTAAGCTGCTTCACATTTACGATACGACCGGAAATGACGTTAGCCAGTCCATCAAGCTCAATCCCGACTATCAGTTGATTATCAATTCTTATAGCTTTGAATTGGCCAACCCCAAAGCATTTCAAAATATCAATGAATTTGCCGGAAAAGCCTATGATAATGATGTTCAAACAGCCGTTTTGGTTGCAGCCGACAACCCTACGATCCGGAATTATGCCCTTCAGCATCAACTGGATAAGTTGGAGTTTTATAATGCCGATGATATCATTTTGAAAACCATGGTTCGCTCCAATCCGGGAATGATGCTGCTTAAGAACGGAGAAATTATCAAAAAGTGGCATTGGCGCGATATTCCCGATTTCGAAACGTTTAAGGCAAAATACCTGAAATAGGGAATACTTAAAGCTTTTGTAAAAAAAAATAAAATCACATGCTGAATCACATTCTGAAACGACTGTTTTACGGTTTGCTCGTTTTGCTGGGTGTGATAACATTGATTTTTTTTCTCTTTACCGTTTTGCCGGGAGATCCGGCGCATATGATGCTGGGACAGCGTGCCGACAGCACTTCGGTGGCGACCATCAACCACGATTTGGGGTTGGATAAGCCGTTGGCTTTTCAATATTTCAATTTTCTCAATGACTTGTCTTTTTTATCCGTTCATAATCAGGTAGATAAAGAAAGCGGGATTTATTTGGATTCAAGTAAATACATTTCTGCTTTAAAATTGCTCCCACTGGGGAAAGAAAAGGTTTTGGTGCTGAAAGAACCGTATTTAAGACGTTCGTACCAAAGCAAACGGCCTGTGTCGGAAATTTTATCCGAAGCCTTTGTACCCACCCTGTTTTTGGCGACGGTCGCCATGTTGGTAGCTACCGTATTGGGAATTGTGATCGGTATCTTTTGTGCATTGCACAAAGACCGTTGGTTCGATCACTCGGCTTTGGCTTTGTCTGTATTAGGCATGTCGTTGCCGTCGTTTTTTGCAGCCATTTTGGTAGCGTGGATTTTTGCATTTGTGCTGGCAAAGTATACCGGATTGAATATGTTTGGCAGCCTCTATTCGGTTGATGACTTCGGACGGGGCGAATACATCAATTTGAAAAATCTGATTTTACCCGTTTTTACCTTGGCCATTCGTCCGTTGGCGATTATTGTGGAACTTACACGCGGCAGTTTGCTCGAAGTATTGAATCAGGATTACATTCGCACGGCCAAAGCCAAAGGCCTGGGCCGGTACAAAGTTATTACCGGGCATGCTTTGAAAAATGCCATGAATCCGGTAGTAACGGCTGTTTCGGCTTGGTTTGCTTCGTTGTTGGCAGGAGCGGTTTTTATCGAATACGTATTTGATTGGAAGGGGATCGGTGTTGTATTGGTCGATGCACTTGAAAAATATGACTTTCCGGTAATTATGGGCGCCATTCTTTTGATCAGCGTGCTGCTGATCCTCGTCAATATTTTGGTTGATATAGTTTACGGAATTCTTGATCCACGAATAAAATATTGAGGAACTTTATTCTTTAATTTCCTTTTACATTGCGGGTTACCGTACGCAAAACAGTGTTTCGGTTGTAAAGCCATCGGTTAGTGCCCAATCCCCATTCCAGCGTCACGCTGAAGGCGTTACCGCTTAAGCTGGTTGCTCCTTTATTGCTGTAACCAAGGACAAAATACCGGCCCGTCAAGGCAATATACTGGTGTACGGCATAGTAGAACCGATAACTGCCTCCAAATCCAAATACCGGAGAAACCAAGCGCTTGTTGATATCGTCGTCTGGATCATCGAGATCGCCCTTATCAGAATATACCAGCAGGACTCCGACTCCGGCACTGCCTAACAGGTCAAGCTCGCTCCGGCGGTATTGAAGCAATTCGTACCCGAAGTCCAAGCGGAAATTCGTTTCCAGAAAACTGTTTGCCTTCACATTGACACCCGAAACTTTGGTTTCAAATTCATCCCTGGATGCGCCCACCCGAAAGTCGATGGCAAAATCATACAAAAACTTTTTGCTTTTGCCACCCAACTGAAGTCCGAGTGTAAAATGGTTGCCGACCAAAGAGAGGTTTTGCAACGGGAACCACAATCCGGCCGAAAACGAGGCATGAAAATCAGTAAGGGCTGATTTCCCTTCGACCGGCTGATAATAAATTTGTTGGAGTTTGGTGCTATCAAAAGCCGGAAGTTTCAAATCGTTGTAAAGAGCAGAGGATGGATCAGCATAAAAATTAGCCAAAAAACGTTCTTCGGACGATAAGTCGGTATAGGTAAGCAGTTTCTGAGCAAGGTTTTTGGTAAACCGGAGGTAATTCCGGACAATCTGTTTGGCTGTTGTATCGTCTTCGAACAATTCTTGCAAAATTCCATCGGGATTTGCCGCTAATCTTTGATAATCATATAAATAAGAAATGATGTTATTGTCAAATAAATGATCTGAAAAAGTGTTGGTTTCAATCGATAAAAGAAGGGCAGTACGTGCAATTTCCTCGTTTTCTCCACAGTCGGAAGCCCAAGAATTTAAGATCCCGAAAATGCTGTCTATATTTCCAATCTGGTAAAAGGATGGAATTGTTTTCAAATAGGTAAAGTAACTTGTTTCGCAATACAAATCGGACGTATCTGCATCTTGTGCACGGCAGAACCATATTGCTGATAATAAGCTCAATAAAAGGAGGTATTTCTTCATCTATGTCCGTTTTAGCTTGCAAGTATAGAAAAACTTTCTCAGTTTTGGCTCAAACTCGTTACCTTTGTTATCTAATTTTTTCTACGGTGAAGTTTGTAAAATACCAGGGCACGGGCAACGATTTTATTCTTGTCGATGACCGGAGCCGGCAATTTGCCGGCGATGAAAAACAAATTGAGCAACTCTGTTCGAGGCATTTCGGCATCGGAGCTGATGGGTTGTTGCTTTTGCGTACAAAGGAAGGCTTTGATTTTGAGATGGTTTACTACAATTCCGATGGAAGTTTCGCTACTTTTTGCGGAAACGGTGCGCGCTGTATAGTTGCTTTTGCAAGATCTTTGGGACTTCTGGAAACGGATGCCTTGTTTTGTGCCGCCGATGGAACGCACCGGGCTAAATTGCTGGAATATACGGATAAAGAAGCTTTGGTGAGTCTGCAAATGACGGATGTTGCGGAGTATCAACGGATGGATAATTCCGTTTTCTTAAATACCGGCACAGAGCACCTGGTTTGTTTTGTAAAAAATGTTTCGGAAGTGGATGTTTTGGAAGAAGGCCGGAAATTGCGTTACGCCCCGGCGTTTGGATCCGAAGGAACCAATGTAAATTTTGTGGAACGAAGCGAAAGTGTTTTAAAAATCAGAACCTATGAAAAGGGGGTGGAAGGAGAAACTCTTTCGTGTGGAACCGGAGCCACGGCAGCAGCCCTTGCAACGGCATTAAAACAAGGAGGGAACAACTTTGTTGTGAATACGTTGGGCGGTAACTTAACGGTGAAATTTGACCTTCAAAATCAAATTTTTACCCATATCCGGCTCATAGGCCCTGCTGTAAAAGTTTTTGAAGGAGTGTTTTAATGATTGATTGTTTTTAAAGTGAAAAACAAATAATTACAACCGAATGATTGGCAAAAACATCAAGCTGCGCGCTTTAGAGCATTCGGATCTTGACCGGCTCTACATTTGGGAAAACGACCCGCAATTGTGGCATTTAAGCAATACATTTGCTCCCTTCTCACGTTATGTATTGGAACAATATATCTTAAATTCCCATCAGGATATTTATACCATCCGCCAGCTTCGCCTGATGATTGATTGGGTCACTGCGCCGCAGGTCCCTGAAACGGTTGGCAGCATTGATTTGTTTGACTTTGATCCGCATCATTTACGGGCGGGAGTCGGAATCTTTATTGCGAAAGCCTTTCAAAACAAGAAACTGGCAACCGAAGCTTTGGATATTTTAAAAGAATACTGTTTTAAAACATTGAAATTAAATCAATTATTCTGTAATATCGAAAGTGACAATGCAATCAGTTTGAAGCTTTTTCAAAACGCGGGTTTTGAGATTTGCGGCTGCAAAAAAAAGTGGAACAAACGCAATGATATTTGGATGGATGAGTGGATGTTGCAACTGCTCCGGTGATTTTTTGAAAATATTTATTTAAAATCATTCTACATAAGAAAAAAATACTACTTTTGGTTACGGAGATTCTGAAAAATTCGATACTCGGAATTTTTTTCGGGATATAAAGTCTTACAAAAAATCAGAACATGAAAACCGAATCAAAAGAATTGGATTTTAATGCGGTAAGCAACATATTTACCGAATATTTGGAAAAAAACGGACACCGGAAGACACCGGAACGTTTTACCATTTTACGCGAAATATATAATACCGATGGGCATTTTGATATTGAAACCTTGTATATCCAAATGAAAAATAACCGGTACCGCGTAAGCCGTGCCACGCTATACAACACCATCGAATTGTTGCTGAATTGCCATTTGGTGACCAAGCACCAATTCAAAAACAATCATGCGCAATTTGAGAAATCGTTTGAATTCCGGCACCACGATCATTTTATTGATGTAGAAACCGGCGCCGTACTTGAATTTTGCGATCCGAGGATCGGCGAAATCAAGAGTTCAATTGAAAAAATGCTGAATGTAAAAATTACGCACCATTCGCTTACTTTTTTTGGTACTGCCATTGATTCCCCCAACAACAAACCGTTGTAACTAATTTCATGCCGCAATCTACTGTTTTATCGCTTGGTTTTTCCCCTTGCCCCAACGATACGTTTATTTTTGATGCTTTGGTGCATCAAAAAATCGATACCGAAGGCTTGCAATTTGATTATTTGCTGGCAGATGTGGAAGAACTGAACCGGAAAGCTTTTAAAGCGGAACTGCAAGTTTCAAAATTAAGCTTTCATGCGTTTTTGTATTTGTCAAACCAGTATCGCTTGCTCGATAGCGGTGCTGCTCTGGGCTTTGGGGCTGGACCTTTATTAGTATCGAAAAATCACTATTCGGTATCCGGTTTGGATTGCCTGAAGATAGCCATTCCGGGGCATTATACAACCGCAAATTTATTGTTTTCGCTTGCTTTCCCTCATGTGAAAAATAAAATGGAGGTCTTGTATTCCGATATTGAGATTGCCATCCTCAACGATACGGTAGATGCCGGAATTATCATTCATGAAGGACGTTTCACTTATGCCGAGAAAGGGCTGCAACTAATTATGGATTTGGGCCGATTTTGGGAGGAATATGCGCAAGCGCCTATTCCGCTTGGCGGGATTTGTGTCCGGCGCGATGTTCCTCTGGAAACTATGTTAAAGTTGAACCGAGTTTTGAAGCGAAGTATTGAATATGCATACCGGAATTTTGATTTACAAAATCGGTTTATTCGCGGCAATGCCCAAGAGCTTTCTGAACAGGTTGTGAAGCAGCATATTGATTTGTATGTGAACCAATATTCAATTTCATTGCAGCAAAAGGGGAGGGAAGCAGTTGAAAAACTTTTTGAGAAAGCGCTTGAAACCGGGTTGTTGTCCCATAAACCGGATTCTATATTTGTTTTACAAGAATAAAAAAAGCAGCTCAGGAGCTGCTTTTCGGTTGGTGGGTTTTCGGGTGTTGGTAATTGTAATGTATTAATCGGCCACATCATGCAGACTTTCCATCAATTTACGGCGTGTAAAGAAAATTCTGCTTTTTACGGTTCCTATCGAAATATTTAACGCATCGGCTATTTCTTTGTACTTATAGCCCGATGTTAGCATTTCGAAGGGTGTACGCTGTTCAGCGTCAAGGCTTGTAATCGCTTTGTTTATATCCTTAACGGAAATTTGCGATTCAGGGGTCGGGAATTCTGATTTTCGCGGAATGTTCATAAAGTACATGTCTTCCGTATTGTCAATAAACGTATTAGCTTTTTGGTTCCTGCGGTAATTATTGATAAAAGTGTTTTTCATAATGGTATAAGTCCAGGCTTTCAAATTGGTGTCCTCTGCAAATTTGTCACTGTTGGTTAAGGCTTTCAGGTATGTGTCTTGCACCAGATCGGCAGCGTCATTGTGGTTTGAGGTGAGGGTTAGGGCATAATATTCGAGGCTGTTTTTCAGGCCTACCAGTTTATTGTTGAATTCAGACTTTGTCATAAGATTAAGCATTAAAATAATTAATAATAATTCGTCTTATTTTACCCTTTTGTAGCTTGTTTCCTTTAAGTTATTAAGTGATGAAATAAGCATTTATTGATTCCTTATTTGGAATGAATTTAAAGTGTTGCAAAATTAAATCAAAACATTAAACGTGTCAAATTTTTTTATGTTAAAATTACCTATCGATTATAAAGAATTTCTATAATCTATAAATTTAACTTTCATTATATGGTTGTCGAACAGCAAAAGAAGCCTATTGTTTCATTCTTTGGTAAAAGAATCAAATTTTTACTTTACGGCCGATTAAATGCTTATTTGGAAATAAAACAATATTTTGTTTATCAGAATAAGAAGTGCCTGTAACTGGTCGAAAACAGTTGTTTTACAATACCCCAAACCGTATTTTGGGAACATATTGGAAAAGAAAATAGTATAAACGGCAAAAAAAAACAGTCAACGGATGTGACTGTTTTTTTCAATGGGGAATTTTATATTTCTTAGCGTTATTCTCCTTCGAGGAAACTGATAAAATCAGGGGCGGTTTCTAACAACATCATGTTGGCTGGAAGTTCAACATATTTTTCCCGAACTTGCAAGCCGGTAAGCAAAATGGAATTAGCTGCAAACTTCTGAGAAAGTTGTTGAATGTATTCCCTGAGTTTTAGGGTTGTCAGAGGAGTGGTGATTGCCGTTAAAATATGATCGGGCTTTTTGAGCTTCACAACATCTTCCAAATCGGTAAGCGGCATGTTTTGTCCCAAATAAATGCATTTGTGCCCATACTTCTTTATCAAGAATTGGAAATAGAGCAACCCAATTTCATGATATTCATTTTTGGGAAGGAATAACATGAATGTTTTTGAATTGGGTTTGAGGTTCTCCGGTACGGCTTCAATGGCTGATATTAATTTTTGACGAATCAGGTTGCTTACAAAGTGCTCCTGAGCGGGGAAAATAGTTCCTGTCAACCACAGGATTCCTACCTTTTCAAGGAAAGGATACAAAATCTTCGTGATTGTTGTATCGAACCCTGTTTTTGCAATGGCAGAGGTGATGATTTTCTCGAAACGGTCCTCATCAAATTCAATCATGGCAATGATCAGGCCTTCAACCGAACTGCTAAAGTCGTTGTCGGATTGTGTAATTTCCATTACACGCAAATTTTTCTCTTTCTCGCTCATCGCGACAATACTGGAGATTTTAAATCCATACTTATTCAGGATTGCGACATTCATGAGTGTTTTAAAATCCTGATCCGAATAATAGCGGATGTTCGTTGCAGTACGTGCAGGATTCACCATGTTGTAGCGTTTCTCCCAAATGCGTATCGTATGGGCTTTCACCCCCGTAAGTTTTTCCAAATCTTTTATTGAATAGCGTATCATTTTTCTATTTTTTTGACAAAATTAAAAATTTTATCATATTATGCAATGATTTTTCTTTATTTTTTTATATTTTATTTCTTTCTTCTCTTAGATAACAGTATTTTGTTTTTTTTGTTTTGATACTTTCTAATTTTTGAATCAGAATTTTTGCCATCAAAATAAGCTTCACTACAATTGCTTTTTCTTTCTTCTTGTCTAAAAAAAATATATCCAGCCTTAATGCAAAGTTCTTGTGTTTTTTGTGAGAAAAGCTGCAAAAATGGAAACGGTAAAAAAGTTTATCGGGAAAAAACAGAACTTTATCGAAACATTCCATTTTTACACAGAAAAACTGTTTTTTTCTTTAACAGGGCATGTAAATTTGCATAATCTAAAACATATAACGTAAAAAAAAATGAAATCGTACATAAAAATTCGAATGTTTTTAATCGGCCTGTTTGTCATTGCAACCGGCGTCCTTTTTTTACTTTTTAATAATGGAATTTTACCGTTGGAATACAAACCGATTGTATTTTCATGGCAAATGTTACTTATTGTGATTGGCATTCTTAGTTTGTTTGGGCATCGTAAATTCTTTTTTGGGCTTTTATTAATCGCTATCGGAGGAGTTTTTATTTTGCCCGAATTAAACATTCCGATTTTTGCCTTTTTAAAGGGGAATACACTTGCGTTGCTTCTTTTTTTATTTGGGGCTATCTTAATTTACAATGCTATCTGTGGCCGGAAGCATTGTAAACACTCTTTTCATGGAAATCATCAGGATAAAATGAAACGGTTTGCTGAAACACACGGATGTCACCGCCGGTATTATCATCGTTATTCGGATGGTAACTATTCAAAACATCAGTCGGAGCCCGGTTTTATTGAGCGTAATTATGTTTTTGGCGGGGCGAACGAACGCTTTGATGTTCCGGATTTTAAGGGGGGAGAAATAAATTGTGTATTCGGCGGTATGGAATTGGATTTGAGTGGAGCCCAATTAGCAGAAGGAGAGCATGTATTGGAGGTTAATTCGGTATTTGGAGGGGTTGTTTTGTTTATTCCCATTGATTGGAAAATAGAATTAAGACAAAACACTCATGTTTTTGGTAATTTTGTGGACAATCGTCCCAAACCTAATTTTGAAATACAGGAAAATCGCTTGTTGATTCTCGAAGTGGCTTCGGTTTTCGGTGGGGGGGAAATTCGTTGCAAAAACGAATAAGCTTGAACGATCAAAAATAAAAATACGTGAAACACCCGTTTTTTCGTAACCACTCGTCGAGGGTGCTGTATTCGAGCATTTGGATGCTGATTTTCGGCATCCAAACGTTTACGGTTTTTTTATCAACGGATTTGTCTTTCGGATTGGCATTGATCGATTCGCTGGTTTTCGATGCGATATTGGCCGTTTGCCTGTTTCCGGTATGGTATATAGTTTTGTTCAGCCGATTGGAATACAAAGGGATATACGTTATATTGCTAGCACATGCCTTGTTGGCATTTTTTGTTGTATGGGTATGGTTGGGGCTGGGGTTCGGAATCATGTATTTGTTTTTTCATGGAAATGCATCCTATTTTCATTTTTTAAAAGCATCTGTTTTGTGGCGGTTGCTTGAAGGAGTGTTGATATATGTATTGCTCGTGTTGGTTTACTATCTTTATACATATATTGAAAGGCTAAACGAAAAGTTGTACAACGAAATCCGCTTGAATAATTTGTTGAAAGATGGAGAGTTGAATTTGCTGAAATCCCAGATTAACCCGCACTTTTTGTTTAACAGCTTGAATTCGGTAAATTCCTTGATTGTTAAGAGTCCGCAAAAAGCGCAAGAAATGTTGGTGAGTTTATCGGACTATTTGCGTTATACGGTTTTGGCAACCCACCAGGAGATGTCGGTGTTGCAGGAAGAAATTGAAAATATCGGGCGTTATTTGGCGGTGGAGAAGTTGCGGTTTGGCGATAAATTGTTGTACGAGTTTGAAATTTCTCAGGACTGTTTGTTGGTAAAAGTTCCGTCTATGTTGTTGCAACCGTTGTTTGAAAATGCAGTGAAACATGGGGTTTATGAAAGTTTTCAAACAGTGCGTATTGTCGCAAAAGCAAAGCAAAATGCAGGCCTTTTGCAGATAGAAATCAGCAACGATTACGATACGGAGGGTGTCGGTGAACGGAAAGGGTCGGGAACCGGCTTGAAAAATATTCGTGAACGTCTGCGCTTGTTGTACGGAAATGAGGCGTCGTTGCAGTTGCGAACGGAACACAATTTGTTTACAGCAATTTTAAAAATCCCAATTCGAAAAACATAAAAAACAAACCCATGATAACAGTGCTGATTATTGATGATGAAGAACCGGCCAGGGATTTGGTCAAGCATTTTTTACAGGATTTTCCGGATGTGCATGTTGTGGGTGAAGCCGGAAACGGTTTTGAAGCGATGAAATTGATCAAAGAACTGAATCCGCAATTGCTGTTTTTGGATATTCAAATGCCTAAGTTAAGCGGATTCGAATTGTTGGAATTGCTTGACAGCCGGCCGGAAATCATTTTTTCGACAGCTTACGACCAGTTTGCTATTCGCGCGTTTGAATCCAATGCGGTTGATTATTTGCTGAAACCATATTCGAAACAGCGTTTTGATACGGCATTGAACAAAGCCGTTACTAAAATCAATTCAGGCTCAGCTTCTTCCGGTGATTACAACCGTTTGAAGGAAGGCCTCTCAAATGGCGTTGATACTTTGACGCGCATCGCGGTAAAAGACCGTCATCAAATTCATGTTGTTCCTGTCCAGGAAATTGATTATTTGGAAGCGGATGGCGACTATGTAAAATTGCATGCCTTGAAGGGCAGTTTTTTGAAGGAACAAACGATGAAATATTTCGAAGAAAACCTGCCAAAACAGCAATTTGTCCGTATCCACCGTTCATATATCGTGAATGTTGACCGGGTTGCCCGGATTGAACTTTACGAAAAGGAGAGTTATCGCGTTTATCTCAAAAACGGTACAGCTTTAAAGGCAAGCAGCGCGGGTTACAAAACGCTCAAAGCAGTCGTCCGTTTGTAATTTGATGATTACAGGCTTTTCAAAAAACGTTCTTCAATCAAAGCGCTTTCTTTAACGGAAGATCGCAACCAATTGAGTAACAATTCATTTTTCTCCGGCTCGGTTAAATGCCAGTCCAAATTCAACTGGCGGATTTGTTGGGTAAAATGGTAGATACAAAGGGCTACGGAGACAGAGATATTGTAACTTTCCGTAAAACCATGCATCGGAATTTTTACAAATTCATCGGCCATTTGTTTGGCCGTTTCTGAAATACCCTCCAGTTCAGTGCCAAAAACCAACGCAAATTTCCCTTTCGGGCAGTCAAAATCGGGAAGCGAAACATCGTTTCTATGTGGAGTTGTCGCGACAATACGGTATCCATCCGACTTCAATCGACGCAGGCAGGCCTCGGTATTGTCATTGGTTTCCCCGTGTTGCCTGATGGTAAGCCATTGGGAGGCGCCCAGCGCAATATCGTCGTTTACATCATAGTTATAATTATTGGTAATCAAGTGTACATCCTGGATGCCTAAACAATCACAAGTCCGCATGGCGGCACTTTGGTTGTGCGATTGGTAAATGTCTTCCAAAACCACGGTTACATATCTTGTCCGGTTGTTTAGCACCTTCTTGAAAAGTTCCAAACGGCGTTCAGTCACACAAGCGGATAAATGTTCGATCAATTGCTGTTGGGTTCCGGCAGGCAGGAAAGTATTTAAGGAATTATTCATCTTGGTCCATGTGGTCTTCTTGTTTTGCTAATTGAGCCCGCAACCATTTTTCGATGGAAATTTCTTTACACAAACTGGGCGTATAAAACTCGTAATCGGGAATTTTTTTCACATCCAAATCATTGATCTGGAAATCAATCTCGGTTTCTTGTTTGTAAGTGGTAATGTAGCGCATGGGAAATCCTTTTTTCAAAAAATCCAAATATTCGGGCATCGATTTGTAGTCCAGCAAATGATCGGGATTCCCCATAATCAGGTTTTTATAAAAATAAAATGTTTTCCAGTCAAACGTTTCGTAAACGGATTTCAAGCTTGGATCCATCCACACCGTTTCGATCAGCCCACTTTTTAAATAGATTTTGTA
The DNA here is from genome assembly GCA_031550085.1 of Lentimicrobiaceae bacterium. Lineage (GTDB taxonomy): Bacteria > Bacteroidota > Bacteroidia > Bacteroidales > UBA4417 > UBA4417. The sequence goes on along the minus strand of JAVBOY010000017.1, from coordinate 99,733 downwards.
ATAATCGCACGAATCTCCGGCCAACACTTTTAAATGGTGGGATGATAAGGTAATTTTCATGTTATCATCCAGCGAATCCGGAAGTTTGCAAATTTTTGAAATTTGCCGTTCAAATTCACCTTGGTAAAAATTGCGTTCTTCTGATGGAATGTGCTTTAGCACGAGTTGCATGTTTTCGCGCAGCAGGTTTTGTTTGGTGCGGATAAAATCATTTAGGGACGCTTGGGCGAATTCTTTTTTGGGAATATCTACAACGATAATGCTTTCTTTGGAAAAATCGCAAATAAAGATGAAATCATGCTGCTCGAATTTTACTTTTGAACCTTCGATAAAGATGCGTTGCGGAATGGTGGGTTTATCAGGGACAATGTATTGCCCGGTAAATACCCAGCCGGCGTATGTAAGATAAAAACAGTTTAACAGGATGCTTATCAGAATGGATACAAAAACGTTGTAAGATGCTATCTTCATGTTGCCAATCAAAATGGATTTGTCACGGGTAAATTTTCACGCACGCATTGAATCGAATAAAAAAATCGTGCTTCCGTAATCATATTTAAAAAAAAGTAACTACTTTTGCGCCCAAAATTACATATTTATGGCTAAAAAGACAGACCAAACTGAAGAGAAAATTCAACAAGTCGAGCAACTGCTTGGTAGAACCGAATATTTTATTGAAAAGCATAAAAATCTTTTGATTACAATTGTTGCAGGTATTGCTGTTGTGATACTTGGCATCGTTGCTGTCAATAAGTTTTATTTGACGCCCCGTGGTTTGAAAGCTCAATCTGAAATGTTTGCAGCGCAACGGTATTTTGAAAACGATTCGTTGAAGCAAGCGTTAAACGGAGATGGAGTCAATGCCGGATTTCTTGAAATCATTGATAATTATGGATCTACAAAAGCCGGAAAATTAGCCCATTATTATGTAGGTTCTATTTATATGAAACAAGGTAAATTTCAAGATGCCATTACGCATTTGAAAAAATTTACGGGGAGCGATCAAATTGTTTCATCCATGGCCTTGGGTTTGATTGGAGATGCCAGTATGGAGTTGGGCAACAAACAGGAGGCTGTTGATTATTACTTGAAAGCGGCAACCCATAACACGAATAACATGACAGCCCCGATGTATTTGATGCGTGCAGCCTGGGTTTATGAAGATTTAAACCAACTGGATAAGGCTTTGGGTTTGTATGAAAAAATCCAAAAGGAATACTACCGGAGCAATGAAGCACGTGATGTTGAAAAATACATTGCCCGGATCAACACAATGCAAGGGAAATAAATTCAATTCAACTTATTTTGAAAAAGCGCTATTCGGAACCCGGATCGCGCTTTTTTTATGCGTTCGACTTTCGTATCACTTTGGCCAGGCCTCTGAAATTTTGGAAGAGGGTAGATCTATTTGTAAAAAGGATTAATTCCCAACAGATTGATCAACTATAATGGTTGAGCTAGACCCGTTTGTAGTTATTCGAATTGTCGTAAAAGCTAATGTCATGGAAATTGATTTTAACATCCTATCGTTGGATTTATCCAACATCGTTTAGCAAAAAAGGCTGCGACAAGGCAGCCTTTTGGTCTTTCAGGGAAAATTCTGATTATTTTCCTGTTCGGATTTTGTGTCCTTTTGTGGCAAAATAGAAGATAAATAAATAAATCGGCACCAACATCCAATAGGCCGATTGGGGCGTAAATATCCGCCCGATTTCACCCCAAAGCAATGGCAACGTGGCTCCTCCGGCAATACCCATAATTAAAAGGGCTGAACCGGCTTTGGTAAATTTCCCCAGATTTTCGAGTGCCAATGGGAATATGCTGGGCCACATCATGGCGTTTGCAAGTCCCAGCAGGGCAATACAAGCAATGCTTACCATTCCGCTTGTGAAGATGGCGCCAAATGTAAATATAATACCCAATATGGCAGAAATGGCTAATGCTTTTGCCTGGCTGATGACTTTGGGAATGGTGATAATCCCTAGAATATACCCCAACACCATGGATCCCAAAGTGAGGCTTGTAAAGAATTTGGCCTTATCCAAACTGATTCCCAACGATTGTCCGTACAGGCTGATGGTATCTCCGGCAATTACCTCGGCACCGACGTACAGGAATAAAGCAACAAATCCCAAAAGCAAATGCGGAAACTGCCACCAAGCGGTTTTGGTGGTACCTTTCTCGTCAATAATTACTTCGTCCTGATCGGTGTCGACATTGGGAAGATGGGCAAATCGAAACATGATGGCCAACAGAACCAGTACACAAGCCATAGCAATGTACGGATTGATAACCCGGTGCGATAATTCGCTGAGCAGTTGGATTTTTTCATCGCCGGAAATCACGTGAAGTTTTTCCACAATTTCATTACTCCCCTTTAAAACCAAAGCACTCAAAATAATGGGGCTTATGACACCGGCTACTTTGTTGCAAATGCCCATAACAGCAATGCGTTTCGCGGCGCTTTCTTGCGGACCGATAATGATAACATATGGATTGGAAGCTGTTTGCAATATAGCCAAACCGGTTCCTTGAACGAATAATCCGGTTAAAAACAGTGAATACTCGCGTTGCATAGCTGCCGGAATAAAAATCAAAGACCCCATAGCCATCACAAGCAATCCCAATGACATTCCGTTTTTGTAACCGACTTTATGAAGGACCCAACTGGATGGAAAGGCCATGACAAAGTACGCAATGTAAAATGCAAACGTGACGAAAAGTGCTTGGGTGGTGGTGAGTTCGCAGGCTACTTTCAAAAAAGGAATTAAGGTGCCGTTAAGCCAGGTCACAAATCCGAAAATAAAAAATAAAATCCCGATAATGGTTAATGACTGCGCGTAATGATTACCGGAATTCGCTGTTGAGGCTGCCGATTTTGACATATAGAAAAGAGATTAGAGGTGAAAAGTTATTTTATAGTTCATAATTTACAAAAACTTCAATAGCTTGGTATTCAGCCATTCCAAGTTTGTCGTAAAGTTTTGCAGTGGTTGCGTTCCGGTCTTCGGCTCGTTGCCAAAATTCGCGCTGGTCGCTTCCCATAAACATGGCTCCGTCTTTTTGGCTTTGGTGTTTGAAAATGGCATTTCGTTTAATTTCAACTTCTTCGGGCGACAAGGGAACCGCCATATCGACTTTGTCCAATTCCCACTCCATCCAGGCACCCCGGTATAACCACATACGGCAATCTTTCATCCAGGATTCATTTTTCAATTGCTCCAAAGCCTCCAATATGATGTCGATGCAAACGCGGTGCGTTCCGTGCGGATCAGCCAGGTCACCGGCGGCATAAATTTGATGCGGTTGGATGGAACGCAAAAATACTTTGATTACATCCAAATCTTTTTGGGTAGGTGCGTTTTTCTTAACCGTACCTGTTTCATAAAACGGGAGATTTAAAAAGTGGATGTTTTCTTCCGGCAGGCCGATGTAGCGGCAACTGGCTTTGGCTTCGCCCCGGCGAATGGCCGCTTTTATCGCCATTAACTCACGTGGCTCCAGTGTTTTTCCATCTTTGTCTTTGTAAAAAGCAGCGGCTTCCTCATATTTTGAAGCTGCCACCGAAGAACCGGTTTGGTAAATACCATCGAAGTTTTTTACAAAATCCAGATACCGGATTGCATCATCATCACTCACGGCGATACTTCCCGATGTCTGGTACCCCACATGTACCTGATGTCCTTGTTCTACCAAGCGGGCAAAGGTGCCCCCCATGGAGATGACGTCGTCATCGGGGTGTGGACTGAAAATAACACATCTTTTCGGATACGGATAAGCTCGTTCGGGGCGGGTAGAATCGTCTACATGGGGTTTGCCGCCGGGCCAACCGGTAATGGTATGTTGCAAATCGTTGAAAACGTCAATATTGATTTTGCTGAATTTTTTGACATGAATCAATTCCCCCAGTCCGTTTTCCAAATAATCTTTCTCGGTGAGTTTTAAAATCGGTTTTTGCGTCCGTTGGCACAACCAAATAACGGCCTTGCGCATGTTTCGGTTGTCCCATTCACAGGATCCGGTAAGCCAAGGCGTTTTGAAACGAGTAAGTTCCGATGCTGCCTGTGGGTCCAGCACCAGGGTTGTGTGCGGATGGTTTTGCAAATAGGTTGTTGGAATGTTGTCGGTGATATTGCCCTCAACGGCTTCGGATACAATTTGTGCTTTGGTTTCGCCCCAAGCCATCAGGTAAATTTCGCGGGCGGCCATAATGGTTCCAACTCCCATGGTGATGGCATAGCGGGGAACATTGTTTTCGCCGTTGAAAGCTTCGGCAGCATCGTACCGGGTTAAATTGTCAAGTGAAATTAAACGCGTTTTTGAATTCAACGCAGAGCCCGGTTCGTTGAAGCCGATGTGCCCTGTTCGTCCGATTCCGAGAATTTGTATATCAATACCTCCCGATTGTTTGATTTTTTCTTCGTATTCATAACAAAAATTACCAACTTGCTCGCGGACAAGGCTTCCTTTGGGGATATGCACGTTTTCCTCCTGGATATCAATGTGTTTGAATAAGTTCTCCCACATGAAAAAGTAATAGCTTTCCGGATTGGACGGCAGGATGGGGTAGTATTCATCCAGATTGAATGTAATTACATTCCGGAAACTTAATCCTTCTTCTTGATGCAAACGCACCAGTTCTTCATACATTTTTAAAGGAGATGAACCGGTTGCCAGTCCCAATACGGCATTTTTTCCTTCTGCCTGACGTTTGCGGATGAATTCTGCTATTTTTCCGGCAACAAATTTTGATCCTCCTTCATGGGTTTCGAAAATTGTAACGGGAATGCGTTCGAAACGGGTAACAAAAGGATCGGTCGGATTTAGCCGTTTGTTGATCATAAATAATGAGATATCGATTTGTTTGCAACAAAAAATGGGCTTTCTTCTGAAAAGAAAGCCCAAAACTATAAAAAAGTAAGCGAAAATGTAAACGATTCTTACGTGGCTATTTTGTTTTTTCTAAAAATTAATTTGCTGAAGAACAAAATCAAAAGCAATCCACCACAGATAAGAGTGGTAATCAACACACTTTTTATCATGTTTGACTGCAAATAAAGTACAAGCAAACAAAACCCAACTCCCATATTTAGCTCAATATAATATTGCATCTGAGGTGTTTTCTTTTTTTGAGGGAGCCATAGTTGCACAAGGGAGGCAAAAAGTATTATAACAAAAAAAACTAAATTACCCGGAGTTTCGTTCTTCAAAATTCCGCTAAGTAGCGGAAGAATACCAATGGTGGTTACAAGTATTTTCCATACAATGGAAAGAGAAAAAGGCGGCAGCTCCCGTTGTTGTGTAGCTTGCATTACAGGAATATCGCTTTGATTTTCATAAATACCCAAAGGGATTTTATACAAAAATGAAGCGTTTGTTGATAAATGGAATTTACTGATCTTCGCCATATCAATCGCAATAAACAGTTGAAGGTCTTCATTTTCATTGACAGTAAACGAAATGATGTCACTTCTCATAAATATAGCTTTTACTTCAATGGTATATTGCCCGGGTTCAATTTCAACAATTTGTTCTTCACCGTTTTGCAAACTTCCAAGTTTTTTTCCATTTAGGAAGAGATGCATTTTGACCATAAAATTCCAATTGTGGGCACATCGGGTAAATGTAACGGTTGGCATGGTGTTTTTTTTTAATATGGATAAAAAACTATATAAATTTCACAGATTATTAGTAACCTGTGAGGTTAAAACTGCTTGATATTTCGAAATCGAAACCAAAAAAAATGTAAATAGTGTGTCAAGTTTTTTTTAATAATAATTTCCTGACACTGCTGAATACAAATTTTGGAATTGGTAAATTTTGCTAGAGATGGATTTGAATTTCTCTCATAATCAGCGTGATAAAACTACAGTGTCTATACTTTTTTAGCAATTCCCAAATTTCAATTGTTACAACTCCAAAAATGAGTAAATTTTAGTGATCAATTAAGGCAGCTGCTGTTGAAGCAAAAGCAACATACCCTCCAAAAATAGCAGCTCCACCTGGGCCGCCACCTAAAAATCCCCATGCTTGAAGAGCTCCCATACAATCTGCTGCGCCAAATCGATTCCAGCTCCATGCCTTGGTTTGCGTAGTGATTTGGGGGGCAGCTTCTTTCCAAAGATAGGAACTATGCCTTAAAACGGTGGCAAATACCAATAACTGCTTTTTCTCATCCCTGCTTAAAGAGGTGTCAAGCTGAATATTCCCTTCAATAGCAATGATCGATTGATAATATGTAATCACATTGTTACTGTCTCCAAATAATATATCTAACATTTGGGTCAGGTAATTAGTAACCAACGTATCGCCTTGAACAGAAGGTATTGAATCCAGGTATTGTTTTGATGCAGCAAGACTCGTTAAATTGGATAGTGCTTGCAAATTTAATACTTGCAATACCGAAGAATTATTGAAAGAATCAGTAAAATCAATGTTTGCATCATAGTTCTCCTTGAGGAAAGAATCTATTTCATGAATCATGGATGATATATCAAGCGTAGTGTCATTATTGACACGAAGTAGATGAATACAAATTTCATTGTGAAGTTCTCCTATTTCCTCATAGGGGTTTGCAGGATTTTTGTGATTAGGGATAGAATTACTTGTTGCTACCAAATTGTTGGTAATAGAATTATCCTGCTTGTTGCAGGACACGGAGAAGAAAAAGGTTAATGCAAAAAGCAAAACGAATGTTTTGTTTTGCTGTGTTCTTCTGGGATGGGTTGTGGGATGTTTCATGATGTAAAAGTTTTAGGATTAATACTTTTGCAAGATAAAACTAAAAAAGCATATTTTTTGTTAATAAATTGTTAAAATATTAAATAAAATTTGCTTTTAACAAAAAAGTATACAAGTAAAAAATACTTCCCCAGAAGTGCGCAATTACTTCAACACGGCCCGCATCACCACCGGCAAGTGATCCGAAGGATAATGCTTATCCTTGCTGTCGATCAATGTCGCATATTTTAGCACGTTAAGTCGTTTATTTACAAAAATATAATCGATCCGCTCGGATAACGGTCCGTTGTAATCGAAGTTGTTAAAAGTGCCGTCGGGACCATACGCTTTTTCAGCAGATAACACTTTGGCGTCCAAAAAGGCTTTCGCCATTTCCTTATAAGCTTCCGACTCGGGTGTGGAATTAAAATCGCCCATTATAATAGTTGCAACGGGCTTTCCTTTCGTAATCCGTTGGGCTTCGGAAGAAACCCAAATGGCGGAATTTGTCCGGGCTTGAACCCCAACATGGTCGAAATGGGTATTGAAAACATAAAAGTTCTTTTCGGTTTCGCGGTCTTCAAATTTTCCCCAGCAACAAATACGTACGAGCGAGGCATCCCAACCCACGGAAGGAATATTCGGCGTGGAAGAAAGCCAAAAATGTCCTTTTTCCAGTACGCGGAATCGCTTTTTATTGTAAAAAATGGCGGCATATTCGCCTTTGGTGGCTCCATCTTCGCGGCCCACCCCAATGTAAGCATATTGAGGCAACAAGGTAATCAAATCATTTACTTGGTTTTGTAGTGCTTCCTGAACTCCGAAAATGTCAAAATTGTGGTATGTAACCAAGTTTTTTACCGATTCCTTTCTTGAACTCCAAGCGTTTTCTCCATCATTCGGATTGTCGTACCGGATGTTGTAACTGGCAAAATTGATCGGATTCTGTTGGGGAAAAAGCAACAGTCCCAATGAATTGAAAAAAAAGAGCAAAGCGAATTTTTTGAGGCGCATTCTGAATTAAAATTTAAAATGATGATATAAAACAATTTTCAAGTTCAAAAAACAGGTGAAAACACACAAAAAGTTTTTGTACGTTTGCAATTAAAAGTTGATTAATAAAAGATCGCAAAGGTATAAATTTCTATTTTATGTATAAAAAAAGAGGTATCACAATCATTTTTATGGCTTTAGCAAGCATGGTTTTAGGGCAACCCACCCAATCGCCCGACCGCTACACACCCGAATTGCTTTGGAAACTGGGACGTGTGAGCGAAGCAGTAACATCCGAAGCAAACAACAGTATTTTGTATGGAGTAACCTGGTATGATCTGGTTGCAAACAAAGGCAACCGGGATCTATACCTATTGAAAAAAAATGCAACCGAACCGGTTAAAGTGACTTCTTTTAAAGGAAGCGAGCAAAACGGTATTTTCACGCCCGATGGCAAAAAAATAGCCTTCCTTTCAGCCGAAGGAGGTGAAACCATGCAAATTTGGGAGGCGAATTTAGATGGTAGTAATCCGGTTCAAATATCTCATTTTGAAAATGATGTACAAGGATTTTCCTATTCGCCGGCTGGAAACAAACTTTTGGCTGTTATGCGCATCAAACTGGATAAAACGGTCAATGACATGTATTCCGATTTGCCCAAAGCCAATGCTCGTTTGCAGGATGATTTGATGTACCGGCACTGGGATTCGTGGCGCGATTTTTCTTACAACCACATTTTTGTGGCTGATTACGCCAACGGAAAAGCGACCCATCCGGTCGATATTATGGATGGCGAACATTTCGATTCGCCCATGATGCCCATGGGAGGCATGGAACAAATCGCATGGTCGCCTGACGGGAAAAGCATTGCTTATACCTGTAAAAAGCTTAGCGGACAAGACTACGCCGTGAGCACCAACTCGGAAATTTATTTGTACGATTTGCAAACTCAAAAAACAAGCAACATCAGCAAACCTAATCCGGGCTACGACCAAAATCCCGTATTTTCACCCGATGGAAAGCGGATTGCTTGGCAAAGCATGGCCCGTAACGGCTATGAAGCTGATAAAAACCGGATTTTCGTTTATGATTTGGCCACGCAAAAAGTAAAAGATTATTCCGAAAATTTCGACCAAAGCGCCAACAGCTTTTTGTGGAGCAAAGACGGAAAATATTTGTATTTTATCAGCGGAATCAAAGGGACCGAGCATATTTTCGGTTTGGATCTGGCCACGACAAAAATCCGTCAAATTACCACCGGCGATTGCGATTACACGGCTATTTCGTTGTTGGGTGACCAGATCATTGCTACCCGGATGAGCATGCTGGATCCCATCGAAATTTATTCGATCGACATTGCCAACGGCAAAGCGACCCAATTGACTTTTACCAACAAGGAAATTTTGAAAAGCGTCAAATCGGCGAAAGTTGAAAAACGCTGGGTTACCACCACCGACAACAAGCAAATGTTGACCTGGGTCATTCTTCCGCCCGATTTTGATCCCAATAAAAAATATGCTACCTTGCTTTTCTGCGAAGGTGGGCCGCAAACCACAGTAAGCCAGTTCTTTTCGTACCGGTGGAATTTCCAGATAATGGCTGCCAACGATTACATCGTGGTAGCTCCAAACCGGCGCGGATTGCCCTCCTTCGGGCAGGAGTGGTGCGATCAGATCAGCGGTGATTACGGCGGACAAAATATGAAAGATTATTTGAGCGCCATTGACGATATGGCTAAAGAACCTTATGTAGATAAAGACCATTTGGGGGCGGTAGGCGCCAGCTATGGCGGTTTTTCGGTGTTCTGGCTGGCCGGACATCACGAAAAACGCTTCAAAGCTTTTCTGGCGCATTGCGGCATGTTTAATTTGGAAGACCAATACCTGACAACCGAGGAGATGTTTTTTGTGAATTGGGATTTAGGCGGTCCGTATTGGGATAAAAAGAGCCCGGCCGTGCAGCACTCTTACGCCAATTCGCCCCATTTGTTTGTGGACAAATGGGATACGCCCATTATGGTGATCCATGGTGAGAACGATTTCCGGATTCCCTACACACAGGGAATGGCGGCTTACAATGCGGCAAAATTGCGGGGAATTCCGGCTCGCTTCCTGACATTTCCCGATGAAAACCACTGGGTACTGAAACCGCAAAACGGCGTGCTGTGGCAACGCGAATATTTCCGCTGGCTCGACCAATGGCTGAAAAAATAAGCAGTTTTTGAAAAAATCTGATCAAAGGCAAGCCGTTAACCGGCTTGTCTTTTTTTTAGAGTGATGTTGCTTTGCGAAATAAACACGCCCAGCAAAACCACAAAAATCCCGATGATTTTCACCAATGGAAATTTCTCATCCAGAATAAAGTAGGAAGCGATGGCGGTGGCAATGGGAATCAAATTCGTCAATACACCGGCTTTGATGACACCCAATTCCTTGATGCAATAAATGTAAAATACGTATGCCAGTACCGAGCCGAAAACAATCAGTTGCAAAAGGGATAGGAGTAATTCGGAATTTGGATTTACCGATAAAAAATGCTTGCAATCGAAGATTAAAAATAAAGGAAGGAAATACACAGCGCCGATTACCGATTGCACCCGGATAATGGTTAAGGACGAATAGTGTACTGTCAGGCGTTTAATGATAATCGAGTAAGCAATGGCTGAAAACACGGCAAAAAAGAGCAGCAAAATACCGATCAGTTGTTTGTTTTGAAAAAGATCCTTGTTGTAAACTACCAGGATAATGCCTGCAAACGATAAGATGATGCCGAGAATCCGCGAAAAAGTGATTTGCTCTTTTTGGAAAAAATAAGCCAGAAAAGGCGTAATAACCGGAATGGTAGCAATAATAATGGCTGCCAATGTAGGAGAAACACGGGTTAATCCGAAACTTTCACCCAAAAAATAACACAAAGGTTGGGCAAAAGCCAAAAACAAAAACCATTTTCGATCGTCTTTCCGGATGGTTTCCCGGTTTTTAAAAATACATTGAATTAAATACAAACCCGTACCCGAAACAACCAAACGTAAAAAAATAATGGTGATGGGGCGGTAACTTTCGTTGGCTACTTTAAACCATACAAAGGTCAAACCCCAAAACACCATGGCAAGTACGGCTGCCGTATAAACTTTTACTGATTTTAAAAACATGCAATGAGAAAGCAGCAGGTGGTTGTTTCTTCTGATACTGACTTGCGAAATTACGTGAAGTTTGCGAGACACAAACGCGCCAAAGAGTGAAATCCCAAAAAAATCAAACCGGAAAATCCGGAAATCAACAAAAAGCTAATTTTGCCGTTTTCAAGTTCCATGAATCACTTTAAAACCTATTCCGAAGTTACCGATTACTTGTTTGCGCAACTCCCGATGTTTCAGCGTATCGGTGCGGCCGCATATAAAGCCGATTTGAGTAAAACCTACGAAATTTGCAATTTGCTCGGAAATCCCGAAAAACACTTTCGTTCGGTACACATTGCAGGAACCAACGGCAAAGGCAGTACTTCCAACTTTTTGGCCTCCATTTTGCAGGAAGCGGGTTACAAAACCGGACTTTTTACATCACCCCATTTGATTGATTTTCGCGAACGCATTCGCATCAACGGGCAAAAAATACCCGAAAACGAAGTGCTGGATTTTGTTAACCAATACTATGAAGCATTTCAAAAGATACAACCTTCGTTTTTTGAATGGACGTGGGGATTGGCAACCCAATATTTTACCAAAGAAAAGGTAAATATTGCCATTGTCGAGACCGGAATGGGAGGGAGGCTCGACAGCACGAACGTGATTTTGCCCGAGATATCCGTTATTACCAATATCGGCTGGGATCATACCCAGTTTTTGGGAGATACGTTGGCAAAAATCGCCGCCGAAAAGGCCGGGATCATCAAAATGCAAACGCCGGTCGTTATCGGGGAAACCACCGAGGAAATCAGGCCCGTTTTTGTTTCGACAGCACAGGAACTTCGTGCACCTGTTCTTTTTTCCGAAGAAATATATCAAGTCCGGGATGAGGGAATTATCATGGAAAATCAACAATTTCGCCGCCAGGTGAGGGCAATCCGGCAAAACGGACAAAGCAACAATTATGTGCTGGGATTGTGTGGAAAGTACCAGTTGAAAAATTTGAAAACCGTTCTTACCGTTGTTGATTTGTTGCAACAGCGCGGCTTCCGGATTTCGGAACAAAATCTTCGGCAAGGATTGGAAAATGTGGGTACAAATACCGGATTCCGGGGACGTTGGGAAATTCTTCTGAAAAATCCGCTGGTGGTTGCCGACATTGCCCACAATATCAACGGTTTGTCGGAAGTGTTGGAGCAAATTGCCCGCACGCCACACCAAAAATTACATTTTTTGCTAGGCGTTGTCAACGACAAAGATTTGAGCGGTATTTTGAAAATACTTCCCCGCACGGCCGTTTATTATTTCTGTAAACCTGGTGTGCCCCGGGGATTGCCCGTTGAAGAACTTACCGGAAAAGCCGCTGCGGCAGGTTTGAAAGGGACTTCCTTTGCTTCGCCTGCCGAAGCGCTTTTGGCCGCGATGGGAGAGGCAGACCGCAATGAGGACCTGATTCTGATCACCGGAAGCGCTTTCTTGGTCGCTGATTTAATTGAAAATGATGTTTTTGTGAAAATAAAAGATAATCCTGCTTCGATAAAAAAATAGGAAAAATCGGTGATTTGCTTTCCAGATTATTTAAATTTTTTAAATTTGTAAAGAAAAAAACAGAAATCTCATGGCAAAGACAGCAGCGCCTATCGAAACTTCTTCCGTAAATCTGATTGGAAACGGCACGGAAATTAAGGGAAATGTAAATCTCAAAAACGACATCCGGGTCGACGGAAAAATCATCGGGAACATCCAATCGGCGGGGCGGGTTTTAATCGGAATTTCCGGCGAAGTAGAAGGAAATATTTATTGTACGATTGTGGATGTAGCCGGAAATGTGAAAGGGAATATCGAAGCTGCGGAAATTACCAATTTGAAAAACACGGCAAACATCCATGGTGACGTGACCACTGCCAAGATTTCAATTGAACAAGGAGCAACGTTTGTTGGTTTATGTAAAACCATACCATCCGTTGAAAATGAATAATGCCAGCACCTAGCAAGCCTGATCCGGACAAGAAAAACCGGTCCAAAAAGGATGCCTACATCCAATACACAAACATTGCTTTTATGATGTTTGCCATTATTGCGTTGGGCACTTTTTTAGGTTTGAAACTCGATGAGTGGCTTGACTTAAAAACACATGTTTTTACCTTGGTGTTTTCGCTGCTATCTGTATTTCTTGCTATTTATATTGTTATAAAAAAGTTTTCTTAAAAAAACGGATGAACGGTCTTTTAAAAAAAATTACTTACAGCTTACTGATCTTTACTGCATTTGTCGAAACGATCGGCATCGTGTTGCTGTATTTTTTTCCAAAAACAATTCCTTCTGCCATCCCTTGGCTGGTTGTGCTGTTTATGGCAACCACCTGGTTTGTCTGTTACGGTGCGCTGAAAGCCGGAAATAAAAATTTCCTGATTTTTTCAAACCGGTATTTGTTGCTCACCATGGTGAAAATGATTCTGTATCTTGCTTTGGTTGCACTGGCGTTGTATACCCATCCGAAACCGGTTGCAATTCCTTTTGTTTTGACGGTTTTAGTCCTGTTTTTCGTTTATTTGGTTTTCGAGTCCTATTGGATTCAGCGGATCCGTAATACCCTTTCTGCAAATAAATCTGCCGGAGACGTCAAATAGTCCGGATGGCTTCGAAAAATTGCTGTAATTTCCGTTCATCCAGCAAACCATTGGAGCGAACGCCACTGCATATATCGACCCCAAAGGGTTGAACCGTTTCAAGGGCAAGGACAACATTTTCAGGATTCAAACCTCCTGCTAAAAATACCGGAACTTTGCTTTGTTCCACGATTTTACGGCTCAAAACCCAGTTGTGTGTCCGTCCGGTGCCGCCCAATTCTTTCGTTTGCAAATTGGGATTTCCGCTGTCCAAAAGCAGCGCGTCAGCTACTTCGGCAGATTGCAGCGCCTCTTCAACCGAATTCTCGTCCAGCACATGAATTACCTGCACCAATTTTATTGCGGGCAATACCCGGCGAAGAAATATGGAATCTTCCGGGCTTATCTTGTCAACAACTTGAATCGTATTGGTTTGCGTTCGATTGTGGTGTGAAAGGATTCCTTCCACCGTTGTTTCGCTGGTCAATAAAAACGTGGCGATGGGCGGCGGTGTTTGTTTCGCTATTTCGCGAATCAATTCATCGGAAATCACACCCGGCCCGCTGGGCATTTTTCCAACCAGGCCAACAGCAGAAGCTCCCAATTGAACAGCCAATCTTGCTTCGGCCGGGGAAGAGATGCAGCAAATTTTTACACGAATATTATTCATTGATTTACAATTTGATTACAACGTTTATTTGAATAAAAAATCAACTCCTTCTCCGGATTCGTTGCACGATTAATTGCCAGGCAAAAAGCACTCCGAACAAGATGTAAAACAACCCGCCGCTGATAAAGGCCCAAGCCTCCTTGGACATGAAGAACGCCGAATAAATCACCAAGGCCGTGTAAGCCAGGAAAAACCAAAACAATATCCGGATCATCCGGCGCATGGCAAATTCCTGCTGCGGATTGATTTCAATTCCTTTCATCATTCTTTGGGAGTACATCAACAAAATGTTCTTCGGAGAAAAAGCGGAGACACCCAGCAACAGGCAAAAAATCAAATTGATAAAAGCCGGCTTCAGTTTAAAAAAAATGGCGTTGTCGAGCCAAAGAGAAATGCCGCCCATGGCAACAAGCAGCAAGGTGTCGAAAATAACAAAACCATCGAGGCGTTTTTCCTTGATCCCGATCGCAAGAAGCTCTATGATTCCGGTGATAATGGCGATAATCAGGCCGATTTGAGTTCCCCAAATTTCGTCGGCGGCGATAAAAATCAACAGCGGCAACAGGCCGGGCAATAACTTCCGTAGTAGATCCCAAAGAGCCGTATTTTTCATGGCCCAAAAGTAGTGATTTTGCCTTCATCGTTAGTTTGAGGAAAATAAAAATAGCCTTTTGATGTATCGTAGACAATGGCTAATTTTGGCCGTTCCAAGTTACCTTAAGATATTACCTGAAAATGAAACCGATGAAATTGCGATTGCTTTTAATAGGAATCCCTTGTATCCTGCTTCTTTCGTGTAAAACACATTTGAGTACCACCAAACCGCGCGAATCGTATTTGCCGCTGCAAATCGAGAGCAAGCCGTCAACCTTTGCGGTCACGGTGAATATGGATATTCCCAAATTGGAAAAAGCCTTGAATTCCTCCTTAAAAGGCGTCATTTACGAAGACAATAAAATTGACGACGATAACATGATGCTGAAAGTAAGCAAAATAAGCGATTTTAAATTCTCGGTGAAAGGCAACTCGCTTTCGTGTGTGCTTCCCCTGGATATTTGGGTGAAAACCCGTTACAAAAAAGATTTGCTGATTACAACCGTCGAGAACTATTACGAAGCAAGCGGAGCGCTTAACCTCAATGTGAGCCTTGCCTTTTCCGTTGAAAAAGATTGGAGCATCAAATCGCAAACCACTATCGACGGCTACAAATGGGTAAAATCACCGATGTTGAAAGTAGCCGGTGTTAATTTACCGGTGACCATGCTTGCCGATTTGGTGGTGAGCTATTCCAAATCGAAAATCACAACGGCCGTGGACAAAGTCATTGCCAAAGACAATTCGTTGCGTCAAACCATGACTCAAGTTTGGGAGGAACTGCAGCAACCCATGCAGGTCGATACAGACTATGATATTTGGCTGAAAATGAGCCCGACCGGCATTGTTTCAACCCCGATAACCGGAACCGGAAACCAATTGGTGCTCAATTTGGGGCTTACCGGGATTGTTGAAACCAATATGGGAAGAAGTTATTTCTCATCGGCTCCGAAAACGAAACTGCCCGAATATAAAATGGTAAAAGCCATTCATCCCGACTTTTCGGTTCATTCCAATGTAAACGTAACCTATCATAAAATGGAGGAAGTAGCTAAAAGCATGGTCGTAGGCCAGGAGTACAGCCAGGGAAACAAAAAAGTCCGTGTGGAAGGAGTCCGTTTTTACGGGCAAGACGACTATTTGGTCACCCAAATTGCCCTTTCGGGATCGGTAAACGGAAGCATTTACTGCATCGGGAAACCCCAGTTCGACAATGCCACGCAAAGTTTGAAAATTACGAATTTCGATTTTGAAATCGACACCAAAGGCGTTTTGCTGAAATCGGCGAATTGGTTGATGCACAAAAGTTTTCTGAAAATGATGGAACCGATGCTGACCCTTTCCTTTAAAACGGAAATTGAGGAAATGCTGAGCACGACCAACAGCATGATGAAAAACTATGAAATTCAAAAAGGCGTGTTGATGAACGGGCAGTTTAAAAATGTCATCATTGATCAAATCGGAATCGGAGCCGAAGCAGTGGTCATCAGTGGGAAAATGGACGGCAACCTGAAAATAGATGTGGGAGAGGTGTTTTAATTGAAAATGAAAAATTAAAAGTGAAAAATTGAAAATGGTTTTAACGATGAACGAATTCCGGGTCATTTCGACTGGAGCGAAGCGAAATGGAGAAATCCATTTCCCCCAGCTTCAACTATTTCTCCATTCACAACTCAACAGTTCAACAACTCAACAAATTATTCACCCTTCACAATAAAAACAGCAGGAAAGAATTTTTTTTCTTTTTGAATGAAATTTATACGTACTTTTGCACTCGCATTTTTTCCATGTCGTTAACATAAACTAAAAACAAAGATGTACTTAACGTCCGAAACAAAGAAGGAGTTCTTTAAAGAACATGGTAAGTCTGAAGTAGATACAGGCTCACCCGAAGGTCAAATCGCTATGTTTACATTCCGTATCAAGCATTTGACGGAACATTTAAAAAGCAATAAAAAAGATTTGGTAACCGAACGGTCCTTGGTCCGTATGGTTGGTAAACGCCGCCAACTGCTTGATTATTTGAAAGCAAAAGAAATCGATCGGTATCGTGCAATTATTGCTAAATTGAATATTCGTAAATAGTGCAAAATCAGCACTTAAGCTAAAAAAGGCAACTAATACTTGCCTTTTTTTTCATTTTAAAATTTAAAAATGAATTCCAATAGTTAAAATTTCGTTAAACTTGCATTTTTATATTCAGTAAAATAAAATAAAACTATTGGGAATCAGAGTTGTAAAACATTAAAGATAAATTTTTTTTTATGCAAGGAACTATCAAAACATTTGATATAGGTGACGGTCGCACCATTTCGATCGAAACAGGAAAACTGGCAAAACAAGCCGACGGAGCATGTGTGGTGCGGATGGGCAATGCCATGTTGCTGGCTACGGTTGTAGCAGCCAAAGAAGCCAAAGAAGACGTGGACTTTATGCCGCTGACGGTGGAATACCGTGAAAAATATGCCGCTGCAGGCCGCTATCCCGGAGGATTTTTTAAGCGCGAGGCACGCCCGTCGGACTATGAAATATTGATTGCCCGCCTGATTGACCGGGCTTTGCGTCCGCTTTTCCCCGATAATTTTCATGCCGAAGTACAAGTATTTGTGACCTTGATTTCGTCCGACGAAACGATTCTGCCCGATTCATTGGCCTGTTTGGCCGCATCGAGCGCTTTGGCCGTTTCGGATATTCCGTTCAACGGGCCGGTGAGTGAAGTACGCGTGGCACGGATCAATGAACAATATGTAGTCAATCCGTCCAAAAGCGATTTGGAAGTTGCCGACATCGACATTATGGTGGCTGCAACTAAAGAAAACATCATGATGGTGGAAGGCGAAATGAAAGAAGTGGGTGAGCAAGCGATGGTGGATGCGTTGAATTTTGCCCACAAACACATTCGTTTAGCTTGCGTTGCACAAGAAGAACTGGCAGCCATGATTCCCACGGCAACCCCCAAACGCGAATATTGCCACGAGAAAAACGACGACGAACTGCGCGAAAAACTGAACCAATTTTGCTACGAAAAAGTTTATACCATTGCAAAATCAGGACTTTCAAAAAAAGAACGCAGCGAAGGATTTTCGTCCGTCAAAGATGAATTTATTGCTACTTTAGAGGAAGAATACGCAAAAGAAAACGGCGCATTAATTAAGCGTTATTACCACGATACCGAAAAGAAAGCCATGCGCGATATGATCTTGAACGATCGCCAGCGTTTGGATGGCCGGAAATTGGATGAAATCCGCCCTATTTGGTGTGAAGTAGATTATTTGCCCGGCGCACACGGATCTGCCATATTTACACGCGGCGAAACCCAATCGCTAACCACCGTTACATTAGGCTCAAAATTGGATGAACAAGAAATTGACGGCGTGGTGATGAACGAAAAGCTGGACTTTTTTCTTCATTATAATTTTCCACCATTTTCAACCGGCGAATGCAAACCCATGAGAGGTGTAAGCCGCCGCGAAATCGGACACGGAAACCTGGCATTACGTGCCTTAAAACCGGTCATTCCGGCTAACGACATCAATCCGTACACGGTTCGCGTGGTGTCCGATATTTTGGAATCCAACGGTTCGTCTTCCATGGCAACGGTTTGTGCCGGAACCATGGCGCTGATGGATGCCGGAGTGAAAATTTCGAAACCAGTGGCCGGAATCGCCATGGGATTAATTACAGAAGGTTCGAAATACGCCGTTTTAAGCGATATTTTGGGCGACGAAGACCATTTGGGTGATATGGATTTCAAAGTGACCGGAACCAAAGACGGAATCACCGCTTGTCAAATGGATATTAAAGTGGACGGATTGTCGGCTGAAATTATGGCGCAAGCCATGGAACAAGCACGTCTCGGACGTTTGCATATTTTGGGCGAAATTGCCAAAACCATTACCGAACCGCGTGAAGATTACAAACCCCATGTTCCGCGTATTGTAAAAATGAGCATTCCACGCGAATTTATCGGCGCCGTTATAGGTCCCGGAGGAAAAGTAATTCAGGAAATGCAACGCGAAACCGGATCTACCATTGTGATCGAAGAAGTAGGCGAATACGGAATTATCGATATTGTTTCGGCAAACAAAGATGCAGTTGATGCAGTAATTGCTAAAATTAAAGGCATTGTTGCCGTTCCGGAAATTGGCGAAATCTACACCGGAAAAGTGAAAAACATCATGCCATTTGGCGCCTTTGTCGAAATCTTGCCCGGCAAAGACGGTTTGTTGCATATTTCGGAAATCGACCACAAACGTTTGGCAACGGTTGAAGAAGCTTTGAAAGTAGGGGATACGGTAACCGTAAAATTAATTGAAATTGATTCGAAAACCGGAAAACTGAAACTTTCGCGCAAGGCGTTGTTGCCCAAGCCCGAAAAGAAAGACTAATTGTAGTTTTGGTTTAAATTTTAGTAAATAGTTAAAATTTTTGATTTTAGGAATTAAAATTTAAAGCTGATGAGGCAATTAAAAATTACAAAACAAGTTACCAACCGCGAGACCGCATCGTTAGACAAGTACTTGCAGGAAATCGGCCGGGTGGATTTGATTTCGGCCGAAGAAGAAGTTCAGTTGGCGCAACGCATTCGTCAAGGCGACCGCATTGCGCTTGAAAAACTGACGAAAGCCAATTTGCGGTTTGTAGTTTCTGTTTCGAAACAATATCAAAACCAAGGGCTTAGCCTTCCGGATTTGATCAACGAAGGTAATTTGGGCTTAATTAAAGCCGCGCAACGTTTCGACGAAACGCGCGGCTTTAAATTTATTTCTTATGCCGTTTGGTGGATCCGCCAAAGCATTTTGCAGGCTCTAGCTGAGCAAAGCCGTATTGTCCGTTTGCCGCTGAATAAAATCGGCGCCATTAACAAGATCAACAAGGCATACGCCCGCTTGGAACAAGAATACGAACGGGAACCGGGCAGCGACGAAATCGCTTCCTTGCTCGAAATTACCGAAAGCGAAGTGAAAGATTCGATGCGCAACTCCGGACGTCACGTTTCGATGGATGCCCCGTTGGTGCAAGACGAAGATAACAACATGTATGATGTGCTGCGCAGCGATGACGGCCCGACTCCCGAAACCGGATTGATTTATGAATCGCTCCGTACCGAAATCGAACGCGTGGTTAGCACTTTGATGCCGCGCGAGGCCGATGTGTTGCGTTTGTATTTCGGATTAAACGGCAACATTCCCTTGACATTGGAAGAAATCGGCGAAAAATTCGATTTAACCCGCGAACGCGTCCGTCAAATCAAAGAAAAAGCCATCCGCCGCCTCAAATCTACCTCCAAATGCAAAAACCTGCAATCATATTTGGGGTAATTGAAAATGGAGAATTGAAAATTGAAAGTGTTTTTTAGATAGAAGTAAACGAGTAGACAAGTAAACAAGTTTTTTAATGCAGAAAGGAAAAAGCAGAAGGCGGAAAGCATTTAAGATACAAAATAAACAATTAAACAGTTCAACGATTCAACAAGCAACTCACTCTTCACACTATGCGATTAAAATTTAAACAATACTAGATTGTTTTTTACGGTGTATCAAATTTAGCACCCATTTCCACAATTTCCCTGTTTTCCCCTATTTACCCATAAACAATTCAACAACTCAACAAACAGCACCCACTTCACTGTTCACAATTCACACGCAGTACCCTTAACCATTCCTCTACCACCATGCTTATCGCTCCCAGTTTACTATCGGCCGATTTTGCCAACTTGCAACAAGCGATTGAAATGCTCAATGAAAGTCAGGCCGACTGGTTGCATTGCGATATAATGGATGGAGAATTTGTTCCGAATATTACTTTCGGTCCGCCGGTAGTCAAAGCCCTGAAAAGACATGCTAAAAAGCCGCTGGATGTCCATCTGATGATTATCCGCCCCGAACGCTATTTTGAAGCCTTTCGCGACGCCGGTGCCGATATTTTGACCATCCATTACGAAACCGTCATCCATTTGCATCGTGCCATCCAACAAATCAAGCAATTGGGAATGAAAGCCGGCGTGGTTCTCAATCCCCATACACCTGTAAACCTTTTGGATGATATTTTGCCCGATTTGGATTTGGTGCTGCTGATGAGCGTAAACCCCGGATTTGGCGGACAAAAATTTATCGAAAACTCGTACAAAAAGATCCGCGAATTAAAACAACTGATTGTTTCCCAAAAACTCAATACCTTGATTGAAGTAGACGGAGGGGTTGATTTACAGAATGCACCCTTGTTGGCCGAAGCCGGCGCTGATGTGTTGGTAGCCGGAAACACCGTTTTCTCCGCAGCCAATCCTGCAGAAATGATTGCCGCGCTGAAAAAAGCGTAGCGGGGGTTTCTTCAAAAAAGTTTCAGAATCTAAACTAACCGTCGACCTGGGTTTGGTGACGGTTATGGATGATTTGGTCGAAAATAACCAGCAGTAAAAATCCTATCAAAGCCGGAATGATGTAGAAAAACGAATCGACATAGCGAATGCCTTTGGCGATAGACCCCAAACTTATCAAAAGTTTTTGCGAATAAATCAGGATGTAATCCAGGCAAATGCTGGCCAAAGAAGTGTGAATTCCCGCCCATGACCAAACCGGTAAAAAGAGCAACAACCCCAAACACCCCGCCGCAATCGTTAACCAGCCCAATTTGAAAAGAACCGATTTTTGAGATACCGCCTTTTCTTGTTTTTCAATTCGCTGCATCAGCAACAACGTAAAGTCGGACGAAACCTTTTCGGGTTTTGTCCGGTTCACCAAATTGCGGATTGCGTCTTCGTTTGATATGTTTGACTGATTGATCATCGGTATTTTGCAGCTACAAAAATAGCTATTTTTTTATTGTGAAACGTTTTGTAGTCCCGCATACAATTTTTTACGGATGCGGAACAATTTTACCTTGACATTGGAAAGACTCAATCCTGTTATTTGAGTAATTTCCTCTATGGTGTTATTTTCCGTGTAGAACAAAGAAACCAGGGCCCGTTCGTCGGCCGGCAATCGGTTAATGGATTCTAAAACCAGGGATGCCTGGGTTTCGGTGTCCAATTGATCCAAGTTATCAACAATTTCATCTTCCGTAAAGTTTTGAATCAAATCATCGTTCAACGGTGAAAATTCATATTTCGACTTGCGGGTGTACGATATGGCGCTGTTGTATGCAATGCGGTAAAGCCAGGTGCTGAACTTCGAATTTCCTCTAAAAGAAGCCAGCGATTTGTACACTTGCATAAAAACATCCTGCGTCAATTCCTCTGCATCCTCGCGGGTGCGGACGACTCTGAAAACCAACGTAAAAACCATTTCCTTATAGCGGTCAACCAAGGTAGCAAATGCTGCTGCATTGCCTGTTATTACTTGCTGAAGTAAAAAAGTGTCCGGTTGATTTTTCATGTACTTACTTATGACGCAATCGCAAAGCAAAGGTTACAATAAAAATAAAATTTCGGAAGGAAAAAATAAATTTGTAACCTTTCTTCGTTTCCCTCGTCAAAAGATCAAAATCGCAGTTACAAACCGTTTAAATAAAAACACATGAAAGAATTAATCCCTCTAGCCCTGTTCGCCATGGTATATGGCATTATCGACCTTTCCTATAAACACCGGGAACGTAAAATGTGCATTGACAGAGGCCTGCCATTGATCGAAGAAAACAAATCCAAAACCACGAACTGGCTGGTAAGCTTTAAATGGGGCGTCTTTTTGGTTGCAATCGGGCTCGGCCTGTTTTTAGCAGACGTGTTGTCGAGAAACGGAGAAATCCTAAGCCGCGATTGGGCCTTTATTTCACTGCCTTTGTTTTTGGGTGGATTGGCGCTTTTGGTTAGTGCCATTGCCGAAGGAAGTGTTGCCAAGCATCAACAAAATGCAAAACCGGACAAGCAGGGCAAGGATGAGAAACTAACAATAAATGAATGAGATAAGTGCAGTAAAAGAAAAAACCACCTGAATTTCAGGTGGTTTTTTCTTTGGGAGCCTTCCATGGGACTCGAACCCACGACCTGTTCATTACGAGTGAACTGCTCTACCGACTGAGCTAAGAAGGCAAAAACTTGAAAACGAGTTTCAAGCTGGTAGTCGGGATGACAAGATTCGAACTTGCGGCCTCTTCGTCCCGAACGAAGCGCGCTACCAGACTGCGCTACATCCCGAATTATGTTAAAGAACTGTGTCCCCGACAGGACTCGAACCTGTGACCCGCTGATTAAGAGTCAGCTGCTCTACCAACTGAGCTACGAAGACCTTTTTGGGTCGGCAAAATTAAGAAAAATAAATGTACTTCAAATGCATCAATCCCAATTTTTTTCTTTTTTGACACTGAACGAAGGTTTTTTGATTTGAAAATTCAGATTATATTGTTGTAAAATAAGGATTTATATCTGTTGAAAAAAACTTGAAGCTTGTTTACTTTGTTGAAAAATGTTGAGAATTTCTGCCGCAGGATTACGATTTTACCATTTCCATCCGAAATGCTTGCAACAAGGATCAAACAAGCGTTAAAATTGATGGTTTTATTGTAAGGTATTGGTTTTTAAAGTCCTATTTGTTTCCCGGTTCTATTGCGCATTCCGCCTCATTTCGTACTTTTGCGAAAAAAAAATTTTTATGTTAAAAATAGGCGTAATAGGAGCGGGGCACCTTGGAAAAATCCATTTAAAATGTATCAAAAATATTCCGGAATATGAAATCGTAGGCTTTTACGATACCGACCCGGATAATGCAGCAACAGTTTCGGACCACTTTGGAATCATGCATTTCGATAACATCGACGAGCTGATTGATTCGGTGGACGTGGTTGACATTGTGACCCCAACCATTTCACATTTTGAGTATGCCGCCCGCGCTTTAAAGAAATTTAAGCATGTATTTATTGAAAAACCCATTGTAGCCACTCCGGAAGAAGCTAACAAATTGGCTTTAATTGCCCAGGAGGCGAATGTAAAGGTGCAGGTCGGCCATGTAGAGCGCTTTAATCCGGCGTTTATTGCCGCACAGCCGCATTTACACAATCCGATGTTTATAGAAACACACCGATTAGCCGGTTATAACCCCCGGGGAACCGATGTGCCGGTTATTTTGGATTTAATGATTCATGATATTGACATTGTGCTTCATGTGGTTAAAGCCAATGTGAAAAAAATCAGCGCCAGCGGGGTAGCCATTGTGAGCAAATCAGCCGATATCGCCAATGCCCGTTTGGAATTTGACAATGGTTGTGTGGCGAATTTGACGGCAAACCGCTTGTCGTTGAAAAACATGCGCAAAAGTCGCTTTTTCCAGCGCGATGCATATATTTCGGTCGATTTTTTGACCAAAGAAACCGAAATTGTCCGTTTAAGCACGGTTACGAACGATGGTATCAATCCACTGCTTCCATTGATTGATCCGGGCGAAGGAATGCCTTTGCGGCAAATTTCGTTCGATAAACCGGTTATCAAAGAAATCAATGCGATTCAAACCGAATTGGAACATTTTGCGGAAGCCATTCACATGAATTTAATGCCTGTTGTTAGTATTATGGACGGATGCCAGGCATTGGATATTGCCCATCAAATTATGAAGAAAGTGGATAATTCACTGGATTTTGGCAATTTAAAATAGAGTAACCTTTTTTTGATTCCTGTAACAATATTGCAAATCAAGAAACGTTACTATTCCAGAATATCAAGTTGCCTTACGGTGAAGTAACAAATATTTGATTTGCGATTCCCAATTTAGACTTTCGTAATGGTTCGTTATTTATATTTACTTTTTTTCCTCTTCATTTCTGCACTTTTTTTGGTTTCTTGTGAAAAACCTAGTAACGATGAAATCCCATCGTACGTTTCAATCGACTCGATTTATATAACTACAAACCTTTCGGTGGAAGGAACGGCCTCGCATAAAATCACCGATGCCTGGGTGTATCTGGGCACGAAACTAATTGGTGCTTTTGAAATAACGGGCAATGGTTCCACGCGGATTCCTATTCTGAAAGAAGGAAAGGATACGTTATGGATTTATCCGGGAATTAAAATGAACGGTATGTCGGGAACCCGGGTGGATTATCCGTTTTACAATATCATCAAAATCCCAGTTACGTTGGAAAGGGGAGTGGTTAAGGATTTAGGGACCTTGAGGACCACGTATGTTTCTTCTTCGGATCCCAGCCCTAAAATGAAATTTGTTTGGTTCGAGAACTTTGAAACGGGAACCTTATCCCTTGATTCTACCGTAACGTCCGATATCAAACTTAAAAAGGTTACCGACCCCAGCCTGCTTTTTAAATACCCGACCAGTCCGGATACTTACGAACCCAATGGTGTTGCTGGATTGATTGAAATTACCAATGACACGAGTTTGTTTGAATGCGTCAGCCAGAATGTATTTGACTTACCGACCACCGGGAAAGAAATATTCCTCGAATTAAATTACCGGAGCAACAATTCCTTCACAGTAGGGCTGCTTTCCTATAAAACAATGGTGCCGGCTTATATCCCGGTATTAACCATTCATCCGTCGGATTCGTGGAACAAGATTTATGTGAATTTAACGACGACCGTTTTGTATCAGGGAACTTCTTCCTACAAGATTTTCTTTCGGGCGATGAAAGACAAAGATGTTCCCCAGGCTAATATTTACCTTGACAACATAAAGTTGATGTATAAAAAGTAAATTCTTCATGAATAAAAAGTTGCAAACCGCCAAATATGTGATTGCCGATTGGTTGTCCGCAACCATCGCTTGGGCTGTGTTTGTATTTTTACGAAAGAAAAATGAAGTGCCCTGGGAATCCGATATTTTTCACATTCTGTTTTCGGATCCCAAATTTTTCGTAAGTATTGTATTTATCCCTCTTTGTTGGCTTGTTTTGTATGCGGGTTCCGGGGCTTATTACCAGGTTTACCGGAAAGGCCGCATGCGCGAATTGGGCCAAACCCTTTTGGTTACAATTATCGGGGTGGTCGTGATCTTTTTTGCCTTTATTTTGGATGATGATGTCATCGATTACCGCAACTATTACAAATTGGCATCCCGGCTATTCCTCATCCATTTTTTATTTACCTTTACCTTCCGGTTTATATTGACATCAAGGACGTTAAACCGGATTCGTAACAAAAAAATCGGTTTCAATACCATCATTGTAGGGAGTAACGGCAATGCAATTTCCATTTACAACGAAATCGAAAGTCAATCCAAATCTTCGGGAAACCGCTTTGTAGGCTTTGTTCATGCCGTGCAATACCCGAGTTATAAGTTGGAAAAATTTATCCCCAATTTGGGTCATTTTTCGGGTTTAAAAAAGCATATCGAAACCTGTGCGATCGAAGAGGTCATCATTGCCACCGAACGCTCGGAACACGGAACCATTGAAAAAATTATTTCCGAGATCGAAGATACCGATGTACGCATCAAGGTAATCCCCGATATGCAGGACTTTTTGTTGGGAACAATCCGGACGACGTCCATTTATTCGGCCCCGTTGATTCAGATTTCGTTTGATTATATGCCGCAATGGCAACAAACGATCAAGCGGGTGATGGATATCTTTTTGTCGTTATTTGCCATGATTATCCTTTCTCCGGTTTATTTGGCCTGTGCCATCGGGGTGAAACTTTCGTCGAAGGGGCCGGTTTTTTACCGGCAAGAGCGGATCGGGTTGCGGGGCAAGCCGTTTATGATTCCCAAATTCCGTTCGATGTACATCGACGCCGAAAAGCATTGCCCGATGCTATCTTCTGCAACCGACCCTCGTGTGACGCCTTTCGGGCGGATTATGCGTAAATACCGCTTGGATGAGATTCCGCAGTTTTTTACCGTATTGCGCGGCGAAATGTCGTTGGTAGGGCCGCGTCCCGAACGCCAGTACTTCATCGACCAAATTATGGAACAAGCGCCCCACTACCGCTTGCTTTTGAAAGTAAAGCCCGGTATTACCTCCTGGGGACAAGTGAAATACGGGTACGCCGAAAGCATTCAGCAAATGATTGAACGGCTGAAATTCGATATTTTGTATCTGGACAACATTTCGCTTGCCATGGATATCAAAATATTGGCTTATACCTTGCTCACCGTGATCAAAGGAAGTGGAAAGTAGCCTAAAAATATCCACAAAATGCTTCTTCAGGGCTTTCAACAGTTTATTTTAAAGGAAAATCTTTTTACTCCTTCCGATACGGTTTTGCTTGCCGTGAGCGCCGGAATTGACTCGGTGGCTCTATGTGAATTATTTCACCAAAGCGGGTATCCGTTTGCCATGGCTCATTGCAATTTCGGTTTGCGTGGAGAGGATTCGGATGCCGACGAGCAGTTTGTGGTAAAGCTCGGAAAACGGTATGGTGTGCCGGTTTTTTGCAAGCATTTCAAGGAAGAAATGCGCCGGCATAAGGATTCCACACAAGTAGCTGCTCGGAAGTTCCGTTACGAGTGGTTCTTCGGCTTGCTGGAAAAACAAGATTTTACCTACCTTGCAACCGCTCATCATTTGGATGACCAAGTGGAAACCTTTTTTATCAACCTTTTGAGAGGCAGCGGCTTGAGCGGCCTGCACGGGATTTTACCTAAAAAAGGACGGTTGATTCGTCCCCTGCTGTTTTGTGAACGTATTGATATTGAAAAATTTGCGAAAGAAAATCAATTGGAGTGGCGGGAAGACAGCAGTAACGCAACGGACAAATACCTCCGGAATAAGTTGCGGCATCATGTTTTGCCGGCCGGAAAATCAATAGATTCCGCTTTTTCGAAAAAGGTGGGAGCAACCCTGGAACGAATCCGGCAATCGGAAGCTATTTATCAATTGTTGTTGGAAGAAAAATTTTCACAATCAATTGTTTTTCAGGAAAATATTGTAAAAATTGATAAAAAAAAGCTTTTCGAATTCTTGCCGAACGAAACGTTTGTTTTCGAATTGTTGCGTCGCTGGGATTTTCATTTTGCGGTTTGTCAAGAGGTTTTCCGTTCGTTGGATAGCCATCCGGGAAAAATTTTCTATTCGGAAACCCATCAATTGCTGCTGGACCGCGATTTCCTGATTTTAACCGAACGCTCGGAAAGGCAAGCGGAAAACTACTGGATTGACAAAAACGATCAAACCTTGGAGCAACCGTTGTTCCTACAATTTTCAACCGTTCCCGTTGCCCAATTTACATTGAAGAAAGAAAAAACTGTAGCCTGTGTTGATTTTGATAAGTTGAAATTCCCGTTGCAATTGCGCAGGTGGGAGCAGGGCGATTGGTTTATTCCTTTGGGAATGCAGGGGAAAAAGAAAGTAAGCGATTTTTTTATCGATCAAAAGCTTTCTCTTTTTGAAAAGGAAAACGTTTGGGTTTTGTGTTCGGGCGATCAAATTGTTTGGGTGGTAGGCATGCGTTTGGATGATCGCTTCAAGATTTCTTCACATACGCAAACCGTTTTTGAACTGAATTTACTTTCAACGTGAAAGATTTGCATCAATCAAATTCTTCTTCTATAATATATGGATCAGTCTGAAACTGTGTGGGAGAGGGAGCTGGCTAACTGGCAGGATTTGATCAATATACTAACCTCGGCCTATTTCAGCGGATAGTATATGTTGGTTTGCCATTTTGCCGTGTCTTTTTCGAGAATCGGGTCGGTCACATATTCTTCGTAATGGATTCCCGAAACTTCCAGTTGCTTGTTTATAATGTACTGCTTGATTTGACTGTAAGCGGGTTTCATTTTATCGTAAGGCCCGAAATACTTTAGTACCAAAGCCTTGGTGGTGGGAGTTTCCGTGTATTTGATGTTTTTTACCGGTTTTACGGAACGATTGACGGGAATGGCGGCTTCCAGTTCAAACTGTGTTTTGTTGTTGGTATGATATATGGCCAGCGGAGCCCCGATGTAGCGGATTTGCCTTTTTTGCATGAAAGACATGATTTCGCCATATAATGTGCCTAATTTTTGGGTAACGGTGGCCGGAGAAGCCGTGTCGGCCAAAGAAAGGAATTTCCGCTCCGGAACTTCTACTTCGGTTATTTCATAAAGGTGTTTGCCTTCGGTTTCGGCAAGGGTTTTTAAGGCAATGCAGGCTTTGTCAACATCGACCGTGAGCGCTTTTTTCAGGAAGTAGCCGAGGTAACGGTGAAACGGATTGGCACCGAAATCACATTGTAACGTACATGTCATGACGGTTTGAGCATTTGCCGTGTCGAACTTAAAGTTCCCGGCAACCAGTGTACTGACTCCGAAGTCGACAAATAACTCAACGTATTTGTTTTGCTCGCATAAACCGAGGATTAATTTGCCGTTGTCAAAGGTATTGTGAGCCGGGCTTGTCCAGGTGAAATAAGCGCCGGGACCTTGAAGTATTTCCGAGTACTGAAATGTTAGGGTTGTGTCTTTGTGATGCCAGGGTGACCATTTTTCCCAGTTTTGCAGTGTACATACCTGATCGTACAGGTATTGAGGCGCCACCTGGATGGTTTGTTTCCGGCTGATGACCAATTTACGCGGAAACAAATAACCTGCAAGCACCACAACCGCAAGTAGCAATAAAATGATTAACAAAATGCGGCGTACTGATTTCATGCGTTTTGTTTTGGCATGCAAAAGTAGGATATTTTTCTCTAAAATGCTGTATCCTTTTAAATTCGAATAAAATCCTATAATTAATATTATGTTAACTAATAATTTCAAAAAAAACCTTGCGGGTTAGCGCAAGGTTTTTTGTATCATGCTTTAATTGTTGTTCCTAGTTCAATTTGGATAACTTATCTTTCATCTCTTTCCATTTATCCATGTTTTTCAAGCGCAGGTAAATATTTTGCAAAGAAACAATAGTCGCCTTATCGTTGGGCTGAAGTTCGTGGCATTTTTCCAAATACGGCAACGCTTTTTCCAACGTCGCATTTCCTTCGGCAATCATGGCATCGTATTCGGCTTGCTTTGCAACCGGAAGCAAATTGGCTTGGTTGATCACATCTACCGCTTTGTTGTAGTATACGACACCCAGATTGTACAAACCGTCAAAATAAACGGGATCGATTTCAAGTGTTTTTATATAATAGTTGATCGCTTCTTGTGTATAGACTTCACGTTTATCAGCAGCTAACGCCGTATCGCTTTTGAGCATATCATAGGTGACGCCCAAGGCGTAGGCAAGCGAAACGTTGCCGGGATCACTGGCAAATGCGGATTTCAAGCTTGTAACTGCTTTTTCGTGTTGTTTGGTATCCACATAGAAACGAGCCAACGAAATTGTAATATCCTGATTATCCGGCATCATCTTCTTTCCCATGTTAAGCACAGCTTCTGCCTTGGCGCTATCTCCCTTTTGCAAATACAGATTGGATAAGGAAACTACGGCAGACGGTTCGGGATACTTTAACTGCATCAGGCGCTCGTAAGCACTAATTGCTTTGTCGGTTTGGTTTAGCTTTTCATAGCAAATGGCTTGCCCGAAAATAGCCACTGTATCGATTTGGCCGTAGCTTTGTTTTGCTGATTCGGCCGTTTGAAAATATTCCAAAGCTTCCTGGTATTTGGTTTCCTTAACCAAAGAAATTCCCTCATTAAAAAATAGTCCTCCCAACAAGAGTTTGTTTGCTTTGATTTGATCTTTGTATTCACCCTTTGTATCCAGCTCTTCCGCTTTCACATAGGATTTATACGCTGTTAGTAAGGCATTGGGATCCAGATTCTTAAATTCCGGTTTAACATAAATATCGTTGTAAATATAGGCTTTGTAAAGCCATGTTTTAGCTTCACCGGCCGTCGAGGGATCTTCCGATGCTTTATCAATTAAAGGTTTGGCTTTGTCTAATTTACCGTCTTTCCAGTAGTTGTATGCGGATAAACGGTCCTTTTTTTGAGCAAAAGCAACACTGACAATAAGCGCGAATGCTAAAAATAGAATGTTTTTTTTCATGATAATGGTATTAATTGATTTCAATTTGGTGATCAAATTTACGGATTGTGTAAAAGTAGAAAAAAAAATTAACACAATATTCACATCCGACCGGGTTTTCTTTCAAGTATAAAGGCACAAATGTTATTCCTTTTTTTATTCTTCTTGCAAATTATCTAAGGAAACATCCGGATTTGCATCTTCCGGTCCGTCTATTTCTCTTTCTTCTTCCTCGGATTCAACGGTTTCCGGAATTTCAACTTTTGCCACGGCAGCTATCGCGTCCTCTTTCAGGTTGATCAGCCGGACGCCTTGGGTGGCACGGCCTACGACGCGCAAGCTGCTTACTTCGATCCGGATAGTGATTCCCGATTTGGTAATAATCATCAGGTCATCGGCGTCAGTCACGTTTTTAATGGCAATCAATTGGCCTGTTTTTTCGGTGATGCTGATGGTTTTTACGCCTTTTCCACCCCGGTTGGTGATGCGGTAATCGTCGATGTCGGAGCGTTTTCCGTAACCGTTTTCACTGACAACCAAAATTTCGCTGCTCCCCTCTCCTACGCAAATCATCCCGACTACTTCGTCGTTCGCACGATTGAGGCTGATTCCCCTCACGCCGGTCGCGGTTCGTCCCATGGGACGAACGGTGCTTTCGTTGAAGCGGATAGCCCGTCCGGAACGGAGCGCCATGACGATTTCATTTTTTCCATCGGTTAATTTGGCTTCCAGTAAGGAATCCCCATCATTGATATTGATGGCATTGATTCCGTTTTGCCTTGGGCGCGAATAGGCCTCGAGCGAGGTTTTTTTAATGGTGCCTTGCTTGGTGCAAAGAATGATGAAGTTATTGTTGATGTAATCTTCGTCTTTCAGGTCTTTGAGGTTGATGATGGCACGGATCTTATCATCGGGCTCAATATTGATCAGGTTTTGAATGGCACGTCCTTTCGATATTTTGGTACCTTCGGGTATTTCGTATACGCGCAACCAGTAACATTTTCCTTTTTCGGTGAAAAAGAGCAAGTAATTGTGGGCGGTAGCCACATACAAATGTTCCAAAAAGTCTTCGTCGCGAGTGTCCGAACCGCGGCTCCCCTTCCCTCCCCGCTTTTGGCTCTTGTAATCGGCCAGCGGAGTCCGTTTGATGTATCCCATATGTGAAATGGTGATCACCACGCTTTCGTCGGCAATGATGTCTTCAATGCGGATGTCTTTGGCGGAATGTTCGATGCGCGTGCGGGGTTCGTCGCCGTATTTTTCCTTGATTTCGGCCAATTCGTCCTTGATAATTTGCATGCGCAGGGATTCGTCGGCCAAAATACTGCGCAAATGGTCGATGAGAGTCATCAACTCGGCGTATTCTTCTTTCAGTTCATCGATGCGAAGACCGGTCAAACTTTGCAAACGCATATCCAGAATGGCGCGTGCCTGAATTTCGGACAATTCGAAACGCTCCATCAAATTGGTCCGTGCAATTTCTGGTGTCCGCGCCGAACGAATGATTTTGATGACTTCGTCGATGTTGTCGACCGCAATGATCAAGCCTTCGAGAATGTGGGCGCGTTTTTCGGCTTCACGAAGTTCGTATTGCGTCCGGCGTACCACCACTTCGTGACGGTGTTCGATAAAATACTTGATTTGTTGTTTTAAATTGAGCTGGTACGGGCGCCCTTTTACCAAGGCAATGCTGTTGACGCCGAATGAGGTTTGCAAAGCCGTGTATTGGTATAATTTGTTCAATACCACATTGGCTACGGCATCGCGGCGCAATTCGTATACAATCCGGATTCCATTGCGATCGCTTTCGTCGCGGATATCCGAAATGCCTTCGATTTTCTTTTCATTCACCATGTCAGCCGTTTTCTTGATCATTTCGGCTTTATTGACCTGGTAAGGAATCGACGAGGCAATAATGCACTCGCGCCCTCTTTCGTCGGTTTCAATGGCGGCTTCGCCGCGCATGACAACACGTCCGCGCCCGGTATGGTATGCTTCCCGGACTCCTTCGTATCCGTAGATGATTCCTCCGGTCGGAAAATCGGGAGCCTTGATGTATTGCATCAATTCATCAATGGTAATTTCCTGATTGTCAATATATGCAATGCAGCCATCGACTACCTGACTCAAATTGTGCGGCGGCATGTTGGTGGCCATTCCCACGGCAATTCCCGATGTGCCGTTTATCAGTAAATTCGGGGCTTTGGAGGGTAAAACAGTCGGTTCTTCCAACGAATCGTCAAAGTTTAATTGGAAATCGACGGTATCTTTGTCGATATCGGCCAGCATTTCTTCTGCGATTTTACGCAGGCGGGCTTCGGTATACCGCATGGCAGCAGGGCTGTCGCCGTCGATGGATCCGAAGTTACCTTGCCCGTCGACCAACGGATAGCGCAAGGACCATACCTGCGCCATACGCACCATGGCATCATATACAGATGAGTCGCCGTGCGGGTGGTACTTTCCGAGTACTTCCCCGACAATACGGGCTGATTTCTTGTAAGGACGGTTTGAAAGGGTTCCTAATTCAAGCATTCCGAACAACACCCTTCTGTGAACAGGCTTTAACCCGTCGCGCACATCGGGCAATGCACGCGAAACAATCACCGACATGGAATAGTCGATGTAAAATGTTTTCATCTGATTTTCAATGTTAACCTGAATTATTTTTTCGCCTTCGTTCAATGTATCCATCTGGTAATAAACTCTATATAGGTTTCTTTAATTCGTTTAAAAGGAGCACGAAAGTACGGCTTTTTTATGAGAAAATGAAATTTTTGAAGGCTGGAAATTCCAACAAAACAGCACAAAAAGCCAATCTCCATTTTTTGCAGCTAAAATTTCTTTGAAAATATTCCCTTTTTGCTTTTAGTTTCCTTTTGTGAAAAAAACTTTTATACATTATGATAAGCTGTTTTAAATCCTGTAACGCAAGCGTAACTTGCGCCGAACTGGGACCAACTTCTTTCTCTGTGCGTAAATTCCATACG
Source organism: Lentimicrobiaceae bacterium (assembly GCA_031550085.1). Lineage (GTDB taxonomy): Bacteria > Bacteroidota > Bacteroidia > Bacteroidales > UBA4417 > UBA4417. The sequence continues at coordinate 66,205 of JAVBOY010000017.1, read as the reverse complement.
GTCGTGTACAATTTTAGTACTTTTGCAGGCTAAAAATCACGTGTTTTATGAGAAGTCTTACGCCGGTTGTCAAGAATTTGCTGATCCTGAATATCCTTTTATATGCCGTCACCTTGCTGCTCGGGCGATTGAAAGGAATCGACCTGACGGATATCCTGGGATTGCACTATTGGGGCGCATCCAAGTTCCAGCCTTTCCAGTTTATCACGTACATGTTTATGCACGATACGCGCAGCTTCATGCATATTTTTTCGAACATGTTCGCTTTGTTTATTTTCGGATCGGCCATTGAAGCAACCTGGGGTTCCAAACGGTTTATTTTTTATTACCTGGTTTGCGGAATCGGTGCGGCCTTGTTGCATTACGCCATATTTTATTACCAAATCAGCCACGACTCTGCATTGCAATTGATGAATCAATTTACAAAAGCACCGAATGTTGAAATCCTTAATGCATTTATGAACAGTACTAGTTTTATGGATTTTATACACTCGAATCCTGATTTAAGTCAGCTTTACCAACAATTTGTAAGTAACTGGAATACATTGCTTCAAAATCCAAGTGATACCCAAGCTATGCAACAAGCTGTTACTTTTGTGAGTGCTTGTAAAGAACATTACCTTAATTTACCTGTTGTTATAGGTGCATCAGGAGCAATTTTTGGAATTTTGCTGGCTTTTGGAATGTTGTTCCCCAATGCGGTCATTCAAATTTACTTTGTTATCCCGATGAAAGCAAAGTGGTTTGTGATTTTGTACGGGCTCTTTGAATTTTTCTCGGGTATTTATTCCAACGACAATGTAGCCCATTTTGCTCATTTGGGCGGTATGTTGTTCGGCTTGATCCTGATTCTGTACTGGCGCAAGAAAGGGCGTCTGCACAGCAATTCTTATGAGAGGCATTATGAATGATGAGAAAGTCACTTTTTTTAAGGTAGTTTAAAGGGGGGCAAACAACAAAACCGGAAGTAAGGAGAGGCCGGGAATGAGTTTCAAACAATAAAAAATGTATCAACAACCTTCTGCATCGGAGCGAATTAAAACCTTTTTTAAAGGGAAATCGGTGCTTCCCAAACTGATTTTGATTAATATCCTGGTTTGGGGAATCATCAATATCGTTTCTTTATTTGTTTTTTTGTTTACGCAAAAAGAAACCGGGGCCGGCACGGAATCGTGGGAACGCTTTATTCTCGACTATTTTGCCGTACCTGCCAATTGGGAAGTATTTTTGCACCGGCCGTGGACGATTGTCTCTTATATGTTTTTGCATCTTGATTTTTGGCATTTGCTTTTCAACATGCTGTGGCTCTACTGGTTCGGCAAAATTTTCCTGGAATTCCTCACAAACCGCCATTTGCTTCTTGTTTATTTTGTCGGCGGCATTGCTGGTGCATTGGCATTTATGATTGCCTTTAACGTGTTTCCGGTATTCAGCGATCATTTGAACGGCGCCATTGCTTTGGGCGCTTCCGCATCGGTATTGGCCATTGTGGTATCTATCTCGACGCTGGTACCCAATTACCGGTTGAATTTATTTTTGTTCGGAAGTGTAAAGTTGAAATACATTATGCTGGCCACCATTTTGATGGATGTTTTTATGATTCCGAGGGGAAGCAATGCCGGAGGCCATTTGGCCCATTTGGGCGGCGCTCTGGCCGGGGCCGTCTTTGTGTTGTTTTTAAAGCAAAATGTTCATTTGCCTTCTGCTTTGACATTCAAACGGTTTAAACCGCGAATGAAAAAGCATTCGCAGAAGGAAACGGAAAATATTTATGTGCAACGTCCCATAACGGATGACGAGTACAACAGCCAACGGGCAAAAATGCAGGAACGGATCGACACCATTCTGGATAAAATCTCGAAGTCGGGGTATGCGAGCCTTAACAAAGAGGAAAAAGAATTGCTGTTTAAGTTCAGCAACAAAAAATGATAAAAAAAGCGGCTTATAGTAAGCCGTTTTTTGCTAACAATACTTCCATTTCTTTCTGGATCGAAACGGCTTCTGCCTGCGCTTTTTCGGCAAAATCGGTTCCTGCCGAAGCAAATAAAATACTTCTCGACGCATTTACCAGCAATCCGCATTGGGCATTCATCCCGTATTGGGCCACTTCCTGCAAACTGCCGCCCTGTGCTCCCACTCCGGGAACCAACAGGAAATGATGGGGAACGATGTTACGGATTTGTGCAAATAGTTGCGCTTGTGTAGCGCCGCATACATACATCAGGTTGTCGGCGGTACCCCAGTTTTGCGAGATGCGAAGCACTTTTTCAAACAGTTTTTCTTCCGAATCGTCCTGTCCGGACAGTTGAAAGTCGTTGGCGCCTTTGTTGGACGTTAAAGCCAGCAGGATTACCCATTTCCCCTGAAATTCCAAAAACGGTTTTACGGAATCTTCTCCCATATAGGGAGCCACGGTAACGGCATCAAAATCAAAGCCCGAAGCGGTTTTATCAAAGACACTTTTGGCGTATTGGGTGGATGTATTTCCAATGTCGCCGCGTTTGGCGTCGGCAATGGTAAATGCTTGATTTTTAAATTGGTTCAGGTATTCCAAGGTTTTGTGCAGGCTTATCATGCCTTTAATTCCCGCACTTTCGTAAAATGCCAGATTGGGTTTGTACGCAACGGCATAGGGCAGTGTGGCATCGATGATTTGCCTGTTGAACTCAAAAACCGGGTCTTCTTCTGTTAAAAGGTGTTGTGGAATTTTGGTGAGATCGCTGTCCAAACCCACGCAAAGGAATGATTTCTTATGTTGGATGATTTGAAAAAGCTCGGTACGGGTCATGGTTAATTGAAAGTTGAAAATTGAGAGTTGAAAATGTTTTTAGTAAACGAGTTGACGAGTAGACCAGTTTGGATGCAGAAGGGTTTTTAATTGAAAATGGAGAATTGAAAATGGGGCTTTTAGTAGACAAGTTGACAGAAAGCGATCCCCCGCTTGCGGGGGTGCCCGTAAGGGCGGGGGTGTAAAACAGTAAACGAGTTTCTTTTCAATTGAAAATGGGTTTTATACAATTAAACAATTAAACAGACATTTCACATTATGAGATTAAAATAGAATATTGTTAGATTTAATTATCGCAATCGATAAGAATCAAGTTACGGCCCCTTTCCCCATAAACAGTTCAACAACTCAACAGTTCAACGATTCAACAAGTTACTCACCCTTCACTGTTCACGCTTCACAAATAAACAATTCAACAGTTCAACAGTTCAACAGTTCAACAGTTCAACAGTTCAACAAACGCTCTTTTCCCCTACTTCCCCGATTTTCACCCTTTACCTTATACCGTTCACCGAACTACGCCGCCGCTTCTTTCAAACGTTCGGCGTTTTCGGCCAGTTGCAGGGCATCGATAAATTCCTGGATTTCTCCATCCATAAACACGGGCAAATTATACATGGTCAAACCGATGCGGTGGTCGGTCACGCGGCTTTGCGGGTAATTGTAAGTACGGATTTTTGCCGAACGGTCACCGCTGGAAACCATGGTTTTTCGTTTTTTCGATACTTCATCGAGGTATTTTTGGTATTCCATTTCAAAAATGCGGGTGCGCAGTACCGACATGGCTTTTTCGTGGTTTTTGATTTGGGATTTTTCATCCTGAATGGCGACGACAATTCCTGTTGGAATGTGTGTTAAGCGCACCGCCGAGTAGGTGGTATTTACGCTTTGTCCGCCCGGGCCCGAGGAACAGAAGGTATCTTTGCGGATGTCGTTGGCTTTGATTTCCACGTCAAATTCGTCGGCTTCGGGCAGTACCACCACCGATGCCGCCGAAGTATGCACGCGGCCCTGGGTTTCGGTATCCGGCACGCGTTGCACCCGGTGCACGCCCGATTCGTATTTCAGCAAACCGTAGGCGCCGTCGCCTTTTACGGTGATGATAATTTCCTTGTATCCGCCCACCGTGCCTTCGGTCATGGTTATCAATTCGATTTTCCAGCCTTTGCGTTCGCAGTAACGTTGGTACATGCGGTACAAATCGCCGGCAAAAATGCTGGCTTCGTCGCCTCCGGTTCCGGCGCGGATTTCGAGCACGGCATTTTTGCTGTCCTGCGGATCGGCCGGGATCAACAACAACCTGATTTCTTCTTCCAACTTTTCTTGTTTGGGTAGCATGGTATCCAATTCTTCCCGGGCAAAAATGCGAAGGTCTTCGTCTTTTTCTTCGGCCAGAATGGATCTTGCCGTATCAATGCTGTCCATCACAGCCTTGTATTCCTTATATCCGGCAATAATCGGCAGTAGTTCCTTGTAATCTTTATTGAGCTTCACAAACGCTTTCATGTCCGACATTACATCGGGATCGGCCATCTTTTTTTCCAGTTCCAAAAAACGTTGGTGGATCGCTTCCAACTTATCTAGCATAAGACTTTAAATTTTCTGCAAAGGTACGTTTTTATGGGAAATCTCAATTTTGAGCCGGGTTGTTTTCCGCTTGGATTTATGTTTTTTTCGTAAAAACATTCCGCTCATCGATTAAATGAGCCAAAGAATGCCGGAATAAAATCGTAAAATGTTACTTTTGCTTATCTGTTTTTAATCGGAATGAATGATGAAGCAATTGCTAATTTTCAGTATTTTCATGATGGGTTTTGCCGGAAGCCTGTATTCTCAAGAAATGGATTACCAGAAACCCGATTATGATCAAATCGAAAAAGAGGTTAAAGATTCCGTATCCCTGTTTTACTATCCCTATTTGATGGAACGGTTCGAAAATGCGGATGTTACATTAACAAAAGAAGATTTCAGGCATTTGTATTTCGGATATCTTTTCCATAAAAATTTCAAACCGTACCGGCGTTCTCCTCACAAAGAAGAGTTGCTAAAATATTATCAGGCGGAAGAAATAAAAACGGAGGATTATGATGAAATCATCCGGTTAGCAACACTTTGTGTTTCTGATGTTCCTTTCGATTTGAGTTCGATGAACTTTTTGGCTTATGTTTATTACCTAAAAGGGGATATGGAGATGGAAGAGAAAATATCCTTCAAATTTTCGGGAATTTTGGATGCGATTATTTCTTCGGGAAATGGAAAGTCTTGTAAAACCGCCTTTCACGTTATTTCGGTAGACCACGAATATGTGGTACTGAATGTATTTCAATTGAAATCGAAATCGCAGGCGTTAACGAAAGATCTTTGCGATTGTATCACGATAAAAGGTCAAAAGGAAAACGTCTATTTTAATGTCAAACAGTTTTTTGGAAAAGGACTTGATTAACATAAAATTTCTTTACTATTCTAATAATAAATTGATTATAAATAAACAAAAAATAAATGTCAACGATCAGTCCTAAAATCGAAGCTAGTTGGTTGGAAGTTTTACACGATGAATTTCAAAAAGATTATTTCGCCCGTTTAAAAGAGTTTTTGGTTGTAGAAAAGCGCCAATACCCGATATTTCCTCCGGGCGACCAGATTTTTGCCGCGTTCGATACCACGCCCTTCGACCAGGTAAAAGTCGTTTTGCTGGGGCAAGATCCGTATCATGGGCCGGGACAGGCGCATGGGCTTTGTTTTTCGGTACCTGAAGGGATTGCGCAACCGCCTTCGTTGGTAAATATTTTCAAGGAGTTAAATACCGATTTGGGAATCCCGGTTCCCCGGCATGGTAATTTGGAGAAATGGGCCCGGCAAGGCGTATTGCTTCTGAATGCAACCTTAACGGTACGTGCCAATCAGGCCGGTTCCCATCAAAAGCAGGGATGGGAAACCTTTACCGATGCGGTGATCCGGACGTTATCCGACCGGCATACGGGATTGGTCTTCTTGCTTTGGGGGAATTACGCCCAAGCCAAGGATGTGTTGATCGATACGCAAAAGCATCATATTCTGAAAGCGGTTCACCCCTCGCCTCTTTCGGTGCACCGGGGATTTTTCGGTTGCAAGCATTTTTCGAAAACCAACGAAATTTTAGAAGCTCAGGGAAAGGCTCCGGTCGATTGGTCTATTTAGTTGATAAATAATAGTTTTCGTGTAAAAATGAGGGTTGATGTTTCTTTAAAAAAACATAAATACCGTTGTTTACCGGACTTTTTTGTTTTTGTGTTGGAAAAATACGTTTATTTTTGTTCCTCTTCGTGGGACAGAGGTTTGTTTTATTCTTTAACTTGTTGATTTTATTATTATTTAGATGCGTTTTTTTAGTTATTTATTCCCTCTTTTGCTTGTTACACTTTGGACTGTCTTTACGGCAGAAGCACAGCAAATACCTGTCGATAAACAAAATATAGCTCTTGCAGATACCCTCGACGATAACCCCAGCGACGAAGAAATTCTGGAAAATATCTCTGCAGAAATCCATTCTTCGGCCATGCCGGCAATATTAAATGTTTTTCCGGTAACAAAATATTACGCTACCTGGCAAACCAAATATGTCCGTACGGCGGTTCGCGGTATGGAAGGCGTTGAGGAAGATACCGTCCGGCTTGTGTTGCTTCCCAATGACAGTTCCCGCTTTGTAATGCCCCGCCTGGGAGAGTTCCTTTCTCCTTTCGGAAAACGGGGACGGCGCATTCATACGGGTGTCGACATTCGTTTGAACCATGGGGATTCTGTGGGATGCGCATTTGACGGAGTGGTTCGTTTTTCGGATATTTGTTCGGGTTACGGCATTTGTGTGGTGGTAAGGCATAACAACGGCTTGGAAACGGTGTATGCACATTTGTCGAAGTCTTTAGTAGAGCCGAATCAAATCATAAAGGCCGGGGAAGTATTGGGCTTGGGCGGACGAACCGGACGCGCCAGTTGCAACCACCTGCATTTTGAAACCCGTTTCCGGGAAGAAGCATTTAATCCGAAACAGTTGATCAATTTTGAAACCAATCAGTTAGTTTCCGACACCTTGTTGTTGATGCGCAAATCGTTCGGTTACTCGCGGGATTATATGCCCGGAATGGATTATGTAACCCGGAATGAAGCGCTTGCTAAAAATACGGCGACGGATAAAAAGGCAGGCTCTTCGGCCCAGGGCGCAAAAAAATACTATACCGTTAAACAGGGCGATACGCTTTATTCTCTGGCCAAACGCAACGGTACAACGGTAGACAACCTCTGCAAACTGAACGGCATTTCGCCGAAAACGACCTTGAAATTGGGCCGGAAACTTCGGGTGAAGTAAATGCGTTGTTGTAAAACACGTTTTTACAGTACCCGGACTTTCATTCTTTCTCTTTACACCAGATTTTCAGCCATGATTTGGGCAATGTCTTTTACCGGATGCTGGCTCGCATGCGCAAAGGTTTTTTTGCATAACGGACAGGCCGTTACCAAACAATCGGGATGGGATTGGGTTAATTTCCCGGCCGCATCGACGGCAATTTTACGCCGTTGGCGTGCATTTAAATTCAGGGATCCCAAACTTCCTCCGCAGCAAAGCGCATTTTCACCGTCAAACGGGGTTGCCTGAAGGTGGGCCGCCTGGCTCAAAATTTTCCGGGGCGCTTCGTAGATAGATGAATACCGTGCCAATTCGCACGAATCATGGAACACAACCGACTGATTGCTTTTTTTGAGGCGTAATTTGTTTTCCTGCAACAAGCGGTTCAGATATTCGGTATGGTGCAACACTTGAATTTTCAGGTTGTAAACTTCGTTGAACACCCGGTAACAGATCGGGCATGAAGTCACCAGGATTTTTGCCCCCGATTGTTCGATAATTTCCTTGTTCTTTTGAATCAGGATATCTGCGGCGCTTTGCTGTCCGGCCAAGGATAACGGCCGTCCGCAACAAATGCTGCCGTCCTCGTCCATAAAGTGGTAGTTTACTTTAGCCGAATCCAACAAGGTTAACATGGCCTTTTTGATATCCTGTGTCAGGTGGGTCATGCAGCCGGCAAAATAAAGGACATCTGCTTTTTTTGACGAGTCTGCCGCAGGCAAATACTGGTATTGGTTTTCTTGTGTAAAATGGTTGCCGGCATTCCGGACATTTTGCTTCAAGGCGCATGAATCGATGCCTACCGGACAAGCGTCCACGCAACGTCCGCACATTAAACAGGCGGCAGCCATATTGGCATGGTTATCATCATGGTGCCGGAATTGCCGGATGAAATACACCGAAGCTTTGCGGTGCAATTGGGCTGCCGAAGCCATTTGGCATGGATCGATGCAAATGCCGCAACGGGAACAGGAATAAATGGCTACTTTGGCATATCCGGTGTTTTTTACGCCTACTTTGATCCCGGCATTGCGCATCACAATCAGTAAAATTTCGGTTGGGATGTGCATGTAGCGCGAATGGGGCAATGCAACGAAAAATACGCCCAATGCACAGGAATACGCCCACCAGGTGGGTAAAATGTGAGAGGTGTCGGATATAAAATTTTCAAATAAAATTCCCATACCCCGGGTTAAAAAGCTCCCGCCGGCAACGCCCGAAGTAAAGCTTTCGGCCAGCAACCGCAACGGAAAGATAAGCCAAAGGGTGTACATGGCAATGGTATCGCCCAGCTTCAGCCGTGTGGTACGCCGCATGCTAAAGCGTTTGGGGCGAAAACGTTTGTAAAGGGCCAGAAATATTCCCGATAAGGTGATCAGCAAGAAGAAATCCATCAGGAAAAACAACAAGGAGCCTCTTAAGGTGGATTCGGTTTCCATCACAAAGTAGCGGAAAAAAATGGGATAATACGGCAGATTCCAGCGGTACGGACAGAACAGCTTGACTTCGATATGCGCCAGCAGAATCAGCATGAACCACCCGAAGGCAATGCTCATGTGCATATAGCCCAGCCAGGGGTTCCGCTTCCATATTTTTTTATGGATCAGGCATTCTAAAAAGATTTCTTTGATCGAAATGAATATTTTCCAGCTGAATAAATGGTAGCCCAGTTTTTTCCGGTCTTTGAAAGGCAATGACTTGACAACGCGCAGGGTGGCAATCGTCAGGAAAATCAAAATGTAGATAAACCCAATGGTGAAGGGCAATACAAAAGGATCGTAACTGAGTCTTTCTTTCATCGGGCCTCCGTCCTCATTGTTAGTATTTCACTTAGCGCCAGCACCACATTCCGGGTATTGACGCCTCTGGGGCAAATCAACAAACATTTGCCGCAAAGCATGCACTTTCCCAACTCTTGCCGTATTTGTGCCGTTTCGCCCCGGTTGATTTGCAGCATGATTTTTCGAAGGTTAAAGGGCGTAAAATTTCCGGCCGTGCAAGTGGAGGTACAGGTTCCGCAACCAATGCATAATTTGAATGATTCTTCGGATTCCCGGATTTTTCCGGCCAGCGAAAACTCATTTTTATCGAGGTCAACAACGCGTTGTTTGCTGATGGTGTAACCAAAGTCGGGCATCTTACTAAATTTCGTTCAAATAATTAACAATGGCTTCACAAGCTGACCGGGAATCGGCCAGGGTTTCGGCGATATTTTTCGGCCCTTTGCAGGTACCGGACAGAAACACGCCTTTTTGCTGGGTGGTATTAAAATTTACATGTTCGTCCTGAGGGACAAAAAACTGGTCATCGCCTTTGCGGATATGGAACAAGGTCGCTAGGTCGCTTGATTGTTCTGCGGCTTCCATGCCTACCATAAGCACGAGTAAGTCGACCGAAAATTTGATGGGTTTGCCGATCAAAGTGTCTTCGGTTTTGATGACAATCCTCCCTTCGTGGTTTTCGGCGGCTTCAGACAAGCGTCCGCGAATGAAATTTACTCCGAATTTTTCCTGGGCTTCGCGGTACAAATCTTCAAAATAACGGTCGTACATCCGCAAATCCATGTACAAGCAGTACACTTCGGCTTCGGGTAACAGTTCTTTGACTTCGGTAGCCTGTTTTACGGCTGTGGCACAGCAAACTTTGGAACAATAGGTATTTCCGACTTTTTCATCACGAGAACCGACACAATGGACGAATGCGACCCGTTTGGGGGATTCTCCCTTGGTGGTTTGGATTTTTCCCTGGTGCATCATGCGCTCCAAATCGGACGAGGTAATTACGTTGTCGTAAATGCCGTAACCGTATTCTTCCTTGCGGAATGCATTAAACAGTTTAAAGCCGGTGGCAATCAAAACAGCATCGGCTTTCAATATTTCTCCGGAAGTTAAGTGAAGCGAGTATTGTTGTTTATTTTTATTGAGGGATTGTATTTTTTCGCCGTAAATAATCCGGTAGTCCTTTCCGGCATTGGCCAGCATGGGTTGATATACTTCGGAAGCCTTGCGTTTGTTCGGAAAAAGACGGTCCCAGGAAGTGACATTCCCTCCTGCCTGATTTGTGGCTTCGACCAGTGTAATTTGAAATCCTTTTTCCGATAATATTTTGGCAGATTCCATTCCGGCTACTCCGCCCCCAATAATGGTAATATTTTTTTGCATAAGCGCTCTTTTTCTTGGTATACTGCTTTTTTTGAAATTTCAAGACAGGATTACAGGATTTACATGTTTTCCTGTTCATCTTGTTAATCCTGTCAAAAAAAGGGATCTTTTAAGGTGCTCATTTCAACAACATCGAATATTTACCGGCATTTCGGGTACTCCGAGGTTCTCGCCTTCTTTGCCTTTGTACTTGGTTTCGGGGTTGTAGGGAATTCCGATTTTATCCAATAAGGGTTCAACAGCGACCTGGTGTACTTGCAGGCCCAAATCCCAAGGATTATATCCCATCAGCAGGCCGGCAACTTCTTCGTAAGTAAACACGGGGATTCCATAGCCGTTCTCGCCGTACGTTTTTCCTTCCATTTCGGCAATGGTGTATTGCCAGCGATCCAGGAAATAGGGACAACCGGGACAATTGGTGATAATCATATCGGGTTTGTAGGGTTCCATGGAATCGAATTTCTTTTTGGTATTGGCCACCGAATAGCCCCTGTTGGCTTTTACCAAATATTGCCGGAATCCGAATCCGCAGCAGTGCCGGCGTTCGGGATAATCGACCACCTCGCCTCCCCAGCTTTCCACCATTCCCGATAGCACGTAAGGATATTCCGCCCCTCCTACTCCTTTGCTGGGAAACATTTTGGCATAATGACATCCGATGTGTTCCACTACTTTCAGCGATTTTCCCGTATGCTGGTTGATCAGTTTGTATTGGGCCTTTTCGGCAATTTCGTGGCGCAATTTGTAGACCAAATCACTGGCATGCACAATGTTCCTGGGAATGTTGAACTCCCGCCCGGTGGCTTCTTTCAGGTAGTTGCGGACTTTTTGTTCGATTTCGGGAAAATGTTTCCAGGTTTCCAGAATTTCAATATACAATCCAAAAGAAGTAATGCATGAGGTAACATAATTTTCGTATCCGGCTTCCGTCATTAAGGCAAATTGGCGGGCAATCACCGTCATGGTGGTTTCGATGGGGACGATATCGGAATGGTAGCCGATGCCGCTGCATGTGGTGTGGAATGCAGTTTCGAAAATATCTTTTTGCAATTCACCGCGCAAAATACGCAAAAAGGTAGGCTCGGCAGCAGGAAAAAAGTTTTGCCGCACGCAGCTTCGCACATAGAAGTAGTGATCCGGTGCGATTTCTTTCTGATATTCCTGCCAAAGGCGTTTTTTACCTTCTATTTTCATAACTCATCCCTTTCATGCATTCCGTTGTTTTGGGTATAAACCATGGTAAAATAATCCGCATCGGTCATTCCCATTTCATCCGCTTTTTGTTTTGAATAGCTTTCGATTTTATTGAAACGTTCGGTACCCCCGGTTACATCAAAAATTCGTTTCAGTTCGTCCAACGATTCCTGGGGAATTTTACGCAAGCCGCCGGTTCCTTCTCCATCCAGGTTCGAATCAAGGCGCTTGTGCACTTTGTCGATGTTGTCTTCTTCCCATTTCCAGATAGGGCCGGCTTCGGGGTGGTCTTTGGCCGTGATTTTACGTGGGTAAAGGCAATAACCGTGTTCCAAAATCCATTCGCCGATGGTTCGTTTTAAGGCCAGCTGTTGGCGCCCTTTTTCCGATTCAATGAAAAAGCCCATTTCCTGCGATAAGGTTCGCAGGGCAATCAAAACCAATCCGGGCGCATTTTTTCGCGGGCAGCGGGTTACACAGGACATGCATTCCCCGCAATACCAAATGGAATCACTTTTCAGCAATTCTTCGATTTTTTGTTCGTCCTTAGATTGGATGATATCGATAATTTGACGGGGGTCGTAGCGATAAAACTCGGCTGCCGGACAAATAGCCGTGCAGGTGCCGCAATTCATGCATGAATTTAAGCCTTCTTGGAAACGGAAATCTTTTGACAGTTTGTTGTATAAAGTATCCATAATACTTCTTTTACAGTAAACAAAAGTAAGGATATTCTTCAAAAAACTCAACAATATCCGATTAATTTCAAAAAAAACAGGTTGCCAAAATGATCGGCAACCTGTTCCAATTTATTTTTTAGCCTTAGCGGGTAATTACAATCTTTTGGTTGTAAACATTCCCGTCAAGTACCACACTCAACAGGTACATCCCGCTACGCAAAAACGTTAAATCAACGGCTTGGGTTGTGATCCCATTTTTACCTGAAAAATTCTGGTTGAAAAGCGTTTTCCCCGCCAGATCCTTGACGAAAATTGCATAATCCTTTCCTTTTACATTTGAAAATTCAACCGTCAACGCACCGGATGAAGGATTGGGGAAAACGAGCATGTTTTCCAGCTCAGTTGCTTTCCCGGCAGCATCAATCTTACTAGTATAGTTGACACTGAAACCGCTTGCTGTCGGGTCGGAAGCGCTTGAAGTAAACGTTAATAAAAAGCCTCCAGTGGGTTCTGTGTAGGGATCCGGAATTTGATTTCCGGTTAGCTTGGCAATGATCTGGTTTGTCCTTGCCGAGCGGATTTCAAGGAAGTCCGTTGAAGCCAAATCAAAAGATTCGAACGCCAATGTAATGTTTTGGGCATTTCCCGAAGGGGCTATTTTCCAGCGGCAATTGGAGCCATTTAGATAATTTGCTGTTCCACTTCCATCGTCAAACGAACCGGTGGGTGTGTTGTAGATTTTCAATCCCGAACAATAGATCGTAGGAATGCTGGTGTATTCGAGCTGCCAACCTGTTTTTTCATTGGCGCCGTCTGTTTTAAAAACAACAAATATTTTATCGGAAGTAGAGGTTATGGGATCAGGAGCTTTGGATCCCGTATATTTCCCTAAAAGCGGAGCCGATGTATTTTCGCCTCCATACAAATACAAGGTGTCGGTATGATCCAAATCAAAATAAGGAAAGGCAAGCTTCATGCCCGATACCAAGTTGGTAGGAGCTATTAAATACTGGCAATCCATATTGGGCGAGTAATTCTGGCGTGGAATGTTGGCGCTTTCCAAAGACCCGTTCAGGCTGGTCAGCGTGCGCGAATCACAAGCCGGATTGTAGGTTTCATCTGGAATAAAGTTTTTTACGATGTTGTGGTTGTTTGTAAAACTATATCCTCCGCCGGTGGGTGCCGAAACAATGTAATATCCGTTTCCTGATCCACCCCATCCGAAATTTTGATGAAAATATTTTACGCCGGACCCGGAGGTTGTGTAACCGTCGCAAACCCATGCATGGCAAGCCCATGAATCGCTACATCCTGCATAATACAACGGTTGTTTTTTATCCAATTCGGCAATCAAAACGTTTTCCCAGTTCGTCCAACTCATGCCATCACGACTCTGGTAGGTTGCTGAAGGAGAATATCTGAAATGATTTGTAATTGCATCCGGGACATCAAATGAGTATGCTCCCGAAGAACTGCCGCCATACATCATTTCCACTGCTACTCCGCAATGGTATACAATTTCCGCACAAGCTGAAATGGTTGCATTGCCGCTCTGTGATGAGGCCGTGTTCTGCATGGCATCCCATTTATAGCTCGTAGCCCCGTAATTCACATTCAGCCAACCATAATCAGAATAGTATCCACTTTGTCCTTCCCCGGTTTTAGGCCAACGGTAATAGTACATGATCTGGCTCATGGCTGTGGCGACACAACCTGTCACCGCATGCCCGCCGGAACCTTGAGGATCGGCCGGACAATATGCATTGTACGGATAAGGTTGATTCCAGTTGCTTTTAATAAGCGGCCCAATGGTGTCCTGGTTGGAGATTGATTTTGGAGAATGAGCCGTTTTTAAGCCCTCCCGGCTTTGTACAACCCGTTCCGCAGGAATTGCATCCGTAGTTTTTGCGTATTCAAATTCTTTTTGGTAATCCGACAAAAGGTAATCCAGTTGTTCAACCCGGCCTTGTTCCGGAAAATTGCCTTCATAAGAAAACCCTAAAACCGGCAACATCCTATCATCAGCCGAAACCAAAATAAACCCTTTTCCATTATTTGAAAATACATAAAAGAAAGGCGTATTTCCCCCATAACGGGTTTCCACTTCGGTCATGTTTAATTCATCCAAATCCCAAGCAGATAGCCTGTTTTCTATGTTTTGGGCAAAAAAGTTGTAAGCAATTTTTTTGGCATCTTCCTTGGATACAAATTTTGCAAACAAAACAGGGCTACCTACGAATAAAAGTACAATCAGTAAAAAAGTAGAACGTAATTTCATCATTTATAATTAAATATTATTGAGGCAAATGTACGTAAAACTTGGTTTGTTCTGAAAATTCTTGCCCCTTAAATAAAAAAGCAGGCTAAGTGAAAAATCTTAGCCTGCTTTTTTACGATCTTGATTGTTCCTTTATTTGATGATAATCTTTTGGCTGGAACTACTTTGATTGGTCGACAGGGTTAAAATATACATGCCACTACGCAGCGATGACAAGTCAAGAGGACGGATCACTTCTCCGGTGATTCCCGAAACCTTTTCATTGTAAAGTGTTTTTCCGGCTAAATCGGCGACACGGATGCTGTAATCTTTTCCTTTGAGGTTTGTAAATTCAAGGGTGAAGTTTCCGGAAGAAGGATTTGGATACACACTCATGCCGGTGATTTCATCATGTTTTTTAACGGCATCAATTTCACTGGAATAGTTGATTTTAAACCCTTGGGCAGGCCCCCACTGACTTGAAGTAAACGTTAACAAGAAACCGCCTTTGGCTTCCGTATAAGGCCCAGGAATGTTGCTCCCGGATACTTTGGCAATCACTTGGTTGGTTTTGAAGGAGCGGATCTCCAAAGAATCGCCCGGAGCCAGATCAAAAGATTCAAATTCCAGTTTTACATTCATCATATCTCCTGCCGGTACGATTTTCCAACGGCAGTTTGCGTTGTTATTATACCTTGCAGGGCCGCTTCCATCGTCAATAACGCCATTGGCCCCGGTCAAACTTTTTAATCCGGAACAGAATGTTGGCAGAGTTCCTGTATATTCGACTTGCCATCCGGTTTTTTCATTGGCAGCATCCGTAATAAAGACAACAAAAGCCCTGTTAGATGTTGTACTAATAGTTGCCGAAGGTGGGGTAGATTCATTGAAACTTCCCAAAAGCGGAGCTGAAGCATTCTCCCCGTCATAAACACGCACAATATCCGAAGGATCTACGTCAAAATAGGGAAATGTAATTTTCAGATTTTTTACCGAATCAACCGGAGCGATCAAATATTCGCAGTTCAGATTGGGATCATACGGTTGCCGTGCAAGATTTCCGCTTTGGAATGATCCGTTGATTGCCGTTAATGTGCGGGAAGCATAAGAGGGTGTATAGTTCACCGGAACAAAGTTTTTTACAATTCCATGCCCGGTTGTAAAACTTAATCCGCCTCCTGTTGGAGCCGATACAATATAAAATCCATTTCCACTTCCACCCCATCCAAAGTTATGATGGAAATACTTAGTCCCGGCTGAAGTCGTGTAACCATCACAAACCCATGCGTGCCCGTTTTGACCACTTCCGTCTCTACCTGAATAATATATTGGTCTTAATTGGTCTAATTCAGTGATCAGTGTGGTTTCCCAAGTAGCCCAAGGGGTTGAATTTCGTTGTACAAAATTTGCCGACGTCGAATACCGGAAATAATTTCTTATGGCAACAGGAACTTCATTGCTGACGGCTCCTGAACCATCAGGATCGTAATCCATTTTTACGGAAACCCCGCAATGATATTGCAACTCGGCTATCGCAGGAATAGAGTTCCCGCCGTTTGTTGCGGTTATTTCATTTCGCATTCCGTCCCAATCATAAGAAGTCGCTCCGTAATTAGCGCTCAATATCCCATAAACAGGGTGGCTGTAGCTACTTTGACCGTTACCTGTTTTTGGCCAACGGTAGAAATACATAATTTGGCTCATGGCAGTAGCAACACATCCTGCATAAGTGTGCCCTCCCGGGCCAGCTGGATCTGCAGGTGCATAAGCATTGTAAGGATAATCCTGATTCCATAAACTGACAAGCAAAGGGCCTAATGTATCTGTTGCCTCAACTGATTTTGCATTTGAATATCCTTGGCGGTAAGTATCCCATTTTTGGGATACAATATCTAAGGCCGTTAGATTATTTGTTTTTGCATATTCAAATTCTTTTTGATAATCGCCCAATATATAATCCAACTGTTCCACCTTGCCTTTTTCAGGAAAATTATCTTCATACGAAAATCCTAAAACTGGGGTAAACACATCATCTGCCGAAACCAAAATAAAGCCGCGTCCGTTATTTGAAAAAACATAGAACATCGGCACTTCATCAGCATTTCGGGTTGTCACATCAACAATATTCAACTCATCTAACGACCAGTTTGACAGCTTGTTGACAATGTTTTGAGCAAAAAAATTGTAAGCAATTTTGCGTGCTTCTTCTTTTGAAACGGATTTTGCAAATACAGTTGGACCCGCCAACAGCAAAATCGCAAAGGATAAGAAAAGAGTACGAATTTTCATGATTATTGGATAATTAATTTACATTTAGAATCCAAAAGTAAACAAAAAAATCAAATAATTTCCGTAGGCTGTCCAATTCCTTTGTAATTTTTAATTTTGCATTTTCCTATTTAACGAGCTTTTATGAAAATTTTAATTCAAAACATCAAGGAATTGGTACAAGTCCGGGAAGCATCTGTTGAAAAAGTTTCCGGATTGGAAATGTCTGAACTGAAAACCGTTAAAAATGCTTTTTTATTGATTTTCAATGGAAAAATTCTTGATTTCGGCTCCATGCAGGATTGTCCGGTACCGGATCACTCCTGCCAAGTTGTGGATGCAACCGGGAAAATGGTTTTTCCCTCCTTTTGTGATTCGCACACCCATTTGGTTTATAGCGGAAGCCGTGAAATCGAGTATATTGATAAAATCCGGGGATTATCGTACGAAGAAATCGCCAAAAGAGGCGGCGGCATTCTCAATTCGGCTAAACGTTTGCATGAGGCATCTGAACAGCAGCTTGTTGACGAAGCGTTGCCGAGGATCGATGAAATGATCCGTTACGGAACCGGCGCCGTTGAAATAAAAAGCGGCTACGGGCTGAATACGGAAGATGAATTGAAAATGCTTCGTGTGATCCGCAAGTTAAAAGAAATTACACCTCTTACTATAAGGGCCACTTTTTTGGGTGCGCATGCGATTCCGATGGAATACCGTGGAAAACAAAGTGAGTTTGTCGATTTGGTGATCAACGAAATGATTCCGCAGGTGGCTGCTGAAGAATTAGCCGATTATATTGATGTATTTTGCGACAAAGGTTTTTTCACGGAGGAAGATACGGAACGCATGCTCACAGCCGGTATGAAATACGGGTTACGTCCGAAAATCCATGCCAACGAGCTTGATTTCTCGGGGGGCGTTCAAGTGGGTGTGAAATACAACGCCTTGTCGGTCGACCATCTGGAATTTATCGGAGAAGAAGAAATCGCTGTTCTAAAAGACAGTGAAACCATGCCCACCATCCTTCCTGGAGCTGCTTTCTTCTTAAATATGCAACTCTCGCCCGCTCGTAAAATGATCGAAGCGGGTTTACCCATTGCACTGGCAAGCGATTTCAACCCCGGTTCATCGCCTTCGGGCAATATGCAATTGATTCTTTCCATGGGATGCATTATGTATCGGCTGACACCCGAAGAAGCCATTAATGCAACAACGCTGAATACCGCCTATGCATTGGGAGTTAGTGATGAGTTAGGCTGCATCACCAAAGGAAAAACCGCCAATGTTTTTATTACCCGGCCCATTCCTACGTATGAATTTATGCCTTACTCCTATGGCAGCAACAAAGTGGAAACCGTAATTTTGAACGGGAAAATTATTTAGTACCTGCTACAAACGTTTCATCAAACAAAAACGCCCTTCATTATTAAAAAGGGCGTTTTTGTTTATTATAATAAGGTAAGCTCTAAAAAAAATAGATTGCGGTTAAGGTGAAGCGTGTGTTTGCAACATCTTCGGCATCTTTTACCACAAATTTTTTGTCGGGGGTACCGTAAGCAGCAACTGTATGCTCGATTTCGCCCGTAAAATTAAATTTCCCTTGAATAAAGGTAACCATGGGAGCTACGCGCCATATATAAGCAATTTTCGGATCCCGTCCGTAAACCAATGTGTTGTCGACAATCTCGTCTTTTGCCCCAAAACCTTGTGTATATCCGCCAAAAATACTGTATTGCCAGCGTTTTCCGGTTGTTTGCAAATTGATCCAAGCCGAAGCGTAATTTAAGTTTGCATACTTACGTGCATCCGTTTCCGGATCAATGCTTGTTACGCCATACGCTCCCATCAGGGATTGGTCATTCAATCCTTGTCCGTAAATTACTTGTGCACGGCAGATTAACGGTTTTGTTTTCAACATGGCAAAGACCGAGCCCGCGAAACAATCCAAGCGTTCGTCGGCAACTAAGGTATCCAGCGTTTTTAACCGGGGAATTAATCGTTTGTAATCGATGGCTGCACCACAAAAGAACGTTTCGGTTGTATACTGGATTTGAGCATCCAAATTGGGAATCATGCTGTTTTTCAGGTAATCGGTCGAAGAGCCGCTTACACCGGTATTTGAATTATCTCGTTGAGAAACAGCCGCCAGCACAAAATTTAATTTCTCAATCGGGCGATAATCAAAACGGATTTGCGGTTGGCGGCAAAACGAATGAAACGGAGCGCCGGTGTTGAGCGATGCGACATACGGAATCATTTCACTGATATTAAACGGATGCCAATATTGTCCCGCAAGCACAGAAGCTTTCGCCCAGTTCAGTTTCAGATAAGCATGGCGCAAACGCAAGGAATTGTTTTCGGCATTGGAAGCGCCGGTAAAATCCGCTTCAATCACGGCAGAAATCTTTGCATTCAACACATCGGGACCTGTGGCTAAAAACTTCAAGCGTGATGACATGGCATATTGGTTGAAGCTGCCGTGGGCATTGATATCTTCTCCATTCAAATCCAGTTCCGGCGCTTTGGGATAAAACAAAAAATAACCGTCTCGGGCTTCCACCACCTGCCGGGTATCAAAGATCGCCTCGGCTTTCACAAAACCACTGACTTTTAAACTGTACGGATTTTTCGTTTCGGAGTTTTCCTGGGCCATTAAATGAATTGAAAGTAAACAGATTAATGAGAAAAGATACGTTTTTTTCATTTTTTTGTAAATAAAATTTAGCATGTATTTGTTTGAAAAAAATTTCAGGCGCAAAAGTAGGTTGAATTCTCAAAAGAAAAAAGCAGTTGGAAAGTGCATTCTCCTAAAAAACGATTAATTTCGTTCAACCAAACCAAAAAATAAGAATATGAGTGGGAATATCACATTTACCATGATAAAGCCGGATGCTTATGCGGCAGGAAATGCAAGTAAAATCCTCGATTTAATCACTTCAAACGGGTTTAAAATTCTTGCGCTCAAGCAAGTTCATCTATCGGCGCTGCAAGCGGCTGAGTTTTATGAAATGCACAAAGAAAAATCTTTTTTCGACGCTCTGGTTGAATTTATGAGCTCAGGAAAGATTCTGGCCGCTATCCTGGAAAAAGAGAATGCCGTCAACGAGTTCCGGGAATTTATCGGAAAAACCAATCCGGCTGAAGCAGCCGAAGGCTCCCTCCGGAAACTTTTTGGAACTTCCCTCACTTGCAATGCGGTCCATGGATCCGACTCGGATGAATCGGCCGAACGGGAAGCCAACTTTTTCTTTTCGGGGATGGAACGATTGTAAATGCGAAAAATGCCTGTCGATTTTTTCAGGCTTTCAGAATAAAGAAAATTAGTTTTCAGGATAGTATTCTGTGAAAGTCTTGTTTTTATAAAAAACGACAATTTTTTCGATCTCCAGACTTTTTTTTGAGGGAGATTCCGGTGAGGTCTTTTTTACCGGGTCTTCTATGAGAATGTTATCTTTGAAAAATGTATTATCTTTCTCTTTTTCAATATTTTTATCGATAGAAATAATACGATCCTCTTTCACTTTTTCTTGACTCGGCAGGTTGTTTTTTTGAGAATTTGCGCTCTCAGTTTCCGAAAATAAATCAAGCTCCGATGCTTCGGGTTGAATATTCGATTCTGGGAGCGTTAATTCGGGTTTGTCTGCTACACCCATTGCAAACATCGTTCCCCTCCCAAACAGCAGCCATTCTGTATTAACATCCGTAAAGCGAAGTAAAATTTTTTGGACAAAATCCAGGCTAGGATTATTTCGCCCCGAAAGGATATGCGAAACACTTGATTTTTGCACCCCGATCGCATCGGCAAATTGAGCCAAGGTTAAATTAAGGGCTCTTACTAAAAGTTCAATTCGTTCTTTCATGGTTCCAAATTTATTTTACAAATGTATAAAAATAAATTCACATTTTTACAAGTATCTCCCCAAGCTCTTTTACAAATCGATTTTTTTTGATTTACATTAAAGTTAACATGAAAAATAATTTACTAAAAACATTATTTATCAATAAATTATAGTTATAATGAGGATGGAGTAAAATTTCATGGATTACAAAATTTTTACTTTATGAATCTCTTTAAAATAATTACAATAAATTATTGATTTCCATTATATTAAGAAAATTAAATAAAAAATTATTTTAAGTCAAATCCCGTTAGGATACAATTGTTTCAAACTAAAGTGTTGGTTTACATAAATTTATTGAATTATCGAATACAATTGTAGTCCATGTAAATTCTAATGGGGGTACAATTGTGAAATACTGGTAAATCAATAAAGTTCACAAATGTGTTTTTCTCCCTCCGTTTGTATACCCCCTATTTTTAATGTTTTTTACAATTGTAATCATTTTTTTTTTTCATTTTTGTACTTCAATAAAATGCATGATTTATGGAGGTCAATTTGCTGGACACGCCCATTGAATATCTAAAAGGTGTTGGCCCCAAACGCGGTGAATTGTTGCGGAAAGAATTAGGCATCAGCACGTATTATGATTTGCTGACCCACTACCCTTTCCGTTATGTGGACAAAAGCCGTTTCTATAAAATAGCAGAAATCAATAATGACAGTGCTTATGTCCAGTTACGCGGCAAAATTGTAGATACGGAAATGCTTGGAAAAGGCGCTTCGCAGCGCTTCGTGGTGACCTTACAAGATGATAGCGGAACATTAGAATTGGTTTATTTTCAGGGAATTAAATGGATAAAAGACAAATTTACCATCGGATCCGAATATGTTGTTTTTGGGAAACCTTCTTTATTTAACGGGCGTTACAACATTTCGCACCCGGATACGGAATTGTTTACGGAGTGGAGCGCCACTCCGGCCGATCCTTTACACCCTTTGTACAGCACATCGGAAAAATCAAAAAGCCAAGGAGTTAATTCCCGTTTGCTTTCCAAGTTAACTAAATCCTTGCTGCCTCAAGTTAAAAGCTGTATTCTCGAAACGCTTCCATCCTTCATTTTGAATGAGTTGAAGTTAATTTCCCGTCAAGAAGCCTTGACAAATATCCATTTTCCAGCCAACTTGGAGCTGCTTCAGAAAGCGACGGCCCGCTTGAAATTCGAAGAACTTTTTTTTATCCAATTAAAACTGCTGCAGTTTAAAGTACATCGCTCCCGAACGGTTCAGGGAGCTGTTTTTTCGAAAATCGGAGATTATTTTAATTCCTTTTACAACGAGCACTTACCGTTTGAACTCACGAATGCCCAGAAGAAGGTGCTGCGTGAAATACGCCTGGATGTGGGAAGCGGCCAGCAAATGAACCGTTTGTTGCAGGGCGATGTAGGAAGCGGCAAAACCCTGGTGGCTTTGATGTGTATGTTGATGGCGTTGGACAATGGATTTCAAGCTTGTTTGATGGCCCCTACCGAAATATTGGCGACCCAGCATTTTCATTCTATTTCGAAATTTCTGAGCGGTTTGGATATCAAGGTGGATTTGCTGACCGGAAGTACCAAAGCGAATCAACGAAAACAACTGCATAAACAACTGGAAAATACCGATTTGCACCTTCTGATCGGAACACACGCTTTACTGGAAGATACGGTTCAATTTGGGAATTTGGGTTTGGTGGTAATTGACGAACAACATCGTTTTGGGGTAGAACAGCGTGCCAAGCTTTGGAGCAAAAGCGAAATGCCGCCTCATATTTTGGTAATGACGGCAACTCCCATTCCACGGACGTTGGCCATGACGCTTTACGGAGATTTGGATTATTCGGTGATCGACGAATTGCCGCCCGGACGGAAACCGATCAAAACGTATCATTTTTACGAAAATGATCATTCCAAGGTATACAATTTTCTCCGCCAACAAATTGAATCCGGACGGCAGGCATACATTGTTTATCCGTTGATAGAAGAATCGGAAACACTTGATTTAAAAAATATTACGGACGGTTTTGAAACCATTTGCAAGGTATTCCCACAATACAAAGTAAGTCTGGTTCACGGGCGCCTGAAAGCGGATGAAAAAGAGGCTGAAATGCAACGGTTTAAATCGGGAGAAACCCAGATTATGGTGGCCACAACTGTTATTGAAGTGGGTGTGGATGTTCCGAATGCTTCGGTCATGGTGATTGAAAACAGCGAACGTTTCGGTTTGTCGCAGTTACACCAGTTGCGCGGACGTGTCGGGCGTGGAGCGGACCAATCGCATTGTATTTTGATGTCGAGTTACAAACTTAGCAAAGACGGGCGAACGCGCATAGAAACAATGGTACGTACCAACGATGGTTTTGAAATTTCGGATGTGGATTTGCGGCTTCGCGGCCCCGGCGATATGGAAGGTACCCGGCAAAGCGGGGTGATCGATTTAAAAATTGCAGACATTATCCGCGACGAAGCGATTTTGAAGTACGCTCGCCGCTTGGCGGAAAAAATTCTTGCGGTCGATCCGAAATTAGAAGATCCTCAAAATGAGTTATTGTCCAGGCAGTTGAAGTTCTTGGGAAGGAAAAGGACAGACTGGTCGATGATCAGTTAAAACATCTGTTCGGTTGAAACAAATTCCTTAAAAACAGGTTCCATTGTGAAGAGATTTTGTTTAAATTTCTTTTAACTTTGTGTTTTTGCCAAAAGCTAACAAATTAGTCCTATTATTCACATTCAAAAATTAGAATAATGAACCATTTAGAAACGTATGATTTTTCCGGAAAACGTGCCATTGTTCGCGTGGATTTTAATGTTCCGCTGGACGAAAATTTTAAAATTACCGATACGACCCGTATTGATGCGGCGTTGCCTACTGTAAAGAAAATATTGTCAAAGGGCGGTGCGGTGATTTTGATGTCGCATTTGGGACGTCCGTCCGGAAAGTCAGAAAAATATTCATTGAAACATTTGCTCCCTTACTTAAGTGAAAAATTGGGGATGCAAGTGAAATTTGCCGATGATTGCATGGGTGCTTCAGCCGTTGAACTTTCCAAAAACTTGAAATCCGGCGAAGTGCTTTTGCTTGAAAACCTTCGTTTTTATGAGGAAGAAGAGGGAAAGCCCCGTTTGCCGGAAGATGCTTCGGATGAAATTAAAAAAGAAGCGAAGGCTCGTGTCAAGGAATCGCAAAAAGAATTTACAAAAAAACTGGCCAGTTATGCCGATTGTTACGTGAATGATGCCTTTGGAACGGCTCACCGGGCCCATGCTTCCACCAGTTTCATTGCAGCTTATTTTCCGAAGGATAAAATGTTCGGTTATTTAATGGAAAATGAGGTTGCCAGTATTAAAAAGGTCATGGAGCAAGGACAAAAACCGTTTACTGCGATTTTGGGCGGAGCCAAAGTGTCGTCTAAAATCGAGATTATCAATAATTTACTTCCCAAAGTGGATCATTTGGTCGTTGGAGGCGGTATGATGTATACCTTTATCAAAGCCATGGGAGGAACGGTCGGAAGTTCGCTGATCGAGCCGGACTATGTAGAATTGGCTAAAACGATTCTGCAAACGGCCAAAGAAACAGGAGTTTCGGTTTACATTCCCGTCGACACCAAGATTGCCGATGCTTTTTCGAACGAGGCCAACACGAAATATTGTGCCTCAAATGAAATACCGGACGGCTGGATGGGGTTGGATATTGGAAATGAAAGCATTGCAACCATCCGTGAGATTGTTTTAAAATCAAAAACCATTTTGTGGAACGGGCCGATGGGTGTTTTTGAAATGGAAAATTATCAGGATGGTACGAAAAAAGTAGCGCTGGCCGTGGCAGAAGCCACAGCAGCAGGCGCATACTCACTGGTAGGCGGCGGCGATTCGGTTGCAGCTGTTAATAAATACAAACTTGCCGACAAAGTCAGCTATGTTTCTACCGGAGGAGGCGCTATGCTGGAAGCCATTGAAGGAAAATTATTGCCCGGAGTTCAAGCGATTTTGGAATAACCGGATCGGAAAAATAAAGTAAAAAGGAGCGTAAAACTTGATTTATTTTACGCTCCTTTTTTATTTTTAAATTTTTATATCATTTGTTTTCAATAAATTGATCTAATTCTTCGTAAAACCGTTGCATGGGAAATCCCATCACATTGAAAAAACTTCCTTCGATACTTTTTACTCCCACATACCCCATCCAATCTTGTATCCCATAGGAACCTGCTTTATCAAAAGGTTTGAAGTGGTGAATATAAAAATCAATTTCCTCATCTGTCAAGTTTTTAAACTGGACTTTTGTTTCAGCATAAAAAGTTTGCTGCTTTGCCAAAGAGCAAATGCAAACACCGGTGTAAACCGAATGGGTATTTCCGGATAGTTTTTGCAACATCCTTCTTGCATCTGCTTCATCTTGAGGCTTTCCGATGTATTCTCCATTTAACCAGACAATTGTATCGGCAGTAACAAGGATAGAATCGGTATTTAATTTTGAAAAGTCAAATGAATTGGCTTTTAATTTGCATAAATACACTGCAATTTCATGCGCTTTTAAATGCGACGGATAGGTTTCATCTACTTCAATTTCAGCAGTTTCGTAATTCAATCCAAAATCCGAAAAAAGTTGGCGCCTGCGCGGAGATTGCGAAGCAAGAATAAAATGTTTTTTTAAAATGGTTTCGTATAGCATGCGTTTTTTTCGTGTAATATTCGATTTTATTTGACAAAATAAGTTCCATCTTCGCTTCTGCCGATTTTTCCATCATCCAACAACATGCGAATGGCTTTTAAATGGCTTTCTTCTTCAGAATGGGACAATTTAGATAAAAAATTTCCTAAATTACCTTGATTTGTTTTTAAAAAATTCAATATACTTTCTTCAATTTCTTTGTATTCTGAAGCGGAAAGTTTTTTCTTGGCTTTTTCCAGGCAAACATCACAACGACCACAAGGAGCGGATTGGGTTTCCCCGAAATACGCCAACAATTGTTGGTTTCGGCATAAAGTGGTTGACTGGGCATAGTCCAATACTTGTTGCAAACGTTTCTCTGCTTCTTTTTTGCGATTCGAATAAACTTCCGGCGAGAGGGTTAAATCTTTTGTGGCGATTCGCTCGAAAGTGTAAGTAATTTGGGGCGTTTGTTTGCGGGGGATATACTCCAGGATACCTAATTTTTTAAGTTCAGTCAATTCTTTTTCGACTTCATTTGCTGTCCGGTTTGTTTTTCGCCCGATTTCCGATTCGTAGATCGTACAAAATTCCGTAAAAATACCTTGGTGGGATCGCAACAAGGATCTTATCAAAGAATCATATTTTACATGAGCGAGTTGGAAGCGGTACAATTCCTCTTTGCCGGATAAAAACAGAATCCGGGAAGGCGTATTCAGGGCTTCGCTAAGCATCAGGTATCCTTCGCGTTCGAGCAGTTTCAACGAATTGAACGCAAGAACGGATGAAAAGTTGTAATTCCGGCTGAATTGTGCCAATTCGAAGTCGTAACTCACATCCATTCCACTTCCGACCGGAATTTGTAAGTGATTTCCCAAAGCTTGGTATACGTTCCGGATAAATTCAAGATCCGGCCAGGCAAAGTCGAAATTTCGCCGGGCTTGCACAAAATCGTTGGGCTGCACCAACATAACGGCGAAGGACTTTTTCTCGTCTCGTCCGGCCCGGCCGGCTTCTTGGAAATAAGCTTCCAGGGTATCCGGTAAATCCAAATGGACGACAAAGCGGACATTCGGCTTATCAATACCCATACCAAACGCATTGGTGGCCACAATAATACGCTTCTTTTCCGCCATCCATTCCTGTTGCCGATGGTTTCGGGTGACGGAATCAAGTCCTGCATGGTAAAATGTAGAAGGAACGCCGAAATAATTCAGATACTCGGAAATTTCCTGCGTCAACCGCCGGTTCCGGACATACACCACTCCTACTCCTTCCTGGTTATTTTTGCATAGTTTCACCAAACGCCCCATTTTATCTTCTTCAGGCAGGATATGGTAGGCTAAATTTTCCCGGTTGAAGCTTTTTTGGAAGACATTTCGCTTTTGAAATTGCAAACGGTTTTGAATGTCTTCCACAACATCAGGGGTTGCGGTTGCCGTAAGCGCCAAAACAGGGATGTTGGGCAGCAGCTTCCGTATTTCGGCAATCTTCAAATACGGGGGACGGAAATCGTAGCCCCATTGCGAAATACAATGCGCCTCATCCACAGCAAGCAAACAAACCGGCATGTAACGAAGGGAATCTATAAATTGCCTTGTTTCCAGCCGTTCGGGAGAAACATACAGGAATTTTACTTTACCGTTGATGGATTTTTCAAAAGCCAGTGAAATTTCACGTGCATGCATGCCTGAATGAATGGCGATGGCTGGAATATTCCGTTTTTGCAAATTTTCAACCTGATCGATCATCAAAGCGACCAAAGGCGTAACGACAATACAAACTCCATCCAATTGTAGTGCCGGAACTTGAAAGCAAATGGATTTTCCCCCTCCCGTGGGTAATAAAGCTAACGTATCGAACCTTTGTAAAACGGAATGGATAATGTCTTCCTGCAAAGGTCGGAAGCCTGTATGTCCCCAATATTTGCGCAATATTTCACGCGATTCACTCATTCTGCAAATGGGCTTTTGATCGTGCAAATGTAGTATTTTGCTTGCAGCTTTTTACATCCGGTTAAAGCTATTTGCCGGTCGGTAAAACAGCAAGGTTTTTTATAAAAAAAGCGAGCCGGTATAACCGGCCCACTTTTCAATCTTTGATTTTTAATCCTTATTATTTGGTAACAATCATTTTCTTGGTAAAGCGATGGGTGCCGTCGGTTAGAACAACCACATATGCCCCCTTTGCAACATCAATGCTTACCGGCAATTCAAGGTTTCCGCCCAAAGAGGTTGTCTTTGTTTGGTAAACCTTTGCTCCGATTGCATTGTAGATAGCCAGTTGGTAATCTCCTCTGGGCAGGTTGGCAACAGCAACCGTAAAGTTGCCATTGTTGGGGGTTGGATAAACAACGAAATCGGTATTTTCCACATTTTCAACAGCCAGAATGATTCCGCCTTTCGCAATAGAAACCGTAAGCGGACTGGCCGGTGAACCGGAACCACAAGCATTGGTTGCATAAACACGAATGGTTCCGGTGGTATGTGTTGTTCCGAAGTCAACGGTAATCCGGTTGGTTCCTTCACCTGATTTGATGACGGCTCCTGCGGGAATTGTCCATACATAGGACGTAGCATAAGGAACCGGACTGGTTTGATATACTACTCCCTTTTCTCCGGCTTGTACAGCCGTTTTTCCGGAAATCATTCCGGCAGCTCCCGGTAATGCAGCTACTTGAACACCAAGCGTGTTAGTACCGTTTCCGGCTCCGTGAGTACAAGCAACTTTCAGATTATGATTTCCGGCCAGATTCCATAAAACTTGAACTTTATGTCCGTAATTCGATACAATGACACCCGCGTTTGCAGGCTCGATTGTCCAGGTATACGTTGAGAAGCCGGCTGCTACATAATACCATTCGTATGAATTTTGACAAGCGGTTGAAGAACCGATGATTACCGGATTTACCAAATTAGTTACAGTTACCGTCTTGCTTGCGGGAGCTGAAACGCAACCGTTCGCATCTGTAACTTGTAAGGTTACGGTTTTGGAACCTTCGGTTGTCCAGGTAGCATTTAAGGTGGAGGTTGTGCTTGTTCCGGCATTATCGGTGACCGTCCAGGCATAAGTATTCATTCCTGCAGGGGTTCCCGTATAGGTTGCAGTGATATTTACATTCGCTGTAGCCGGACCTGTAATAGCAGCAACCGGTTTTGCATTTACGGTGATCGCAGCAGTTACGGCCGTTGAACAGCCCGAAGTATTGCTTACGGTATAGGTTGCTGTTGCACTTCCGGCAGCTACTCCGGTTACCACACCGCTTGCGCTGATCGTAGCAACGGAAGTCGTAGCAATTGTCCATACACCGCCGGTTGTTGTATTTGCTAAGGTCGTTGTCGAACCGATACAAACCGAAGTTGTCCCTGTAATGGCTGCTACAGTAGGTTTCGCATTTACGGTTATCGCAGCAGTTACGGCTGTTACACAGCCTGATGCATTGGTTACAGTGTAAGTTGCTGTAGCGCTACCGGCACTAACCCCGGTTACGACACCGCTTGCATTGATCGTAGCAATGGAAGTCGGAGCAATCGTCCATACACCGCCGGTTGTTGTGTTTGCTAAGGTCGTTGTCGAACCGATACAAACCGAAGTTGTTCCTGTAATAGCTGCTACGGTGGGTAATGCATTGACCGTAACATCGTGACCTGTTAAATTCATGCAACTTCCCGTCCCTGTGGTATAAGTAGCCTTTGCAAAACCTGAGGCTATGCCCGTAACCACACCACTTGCACTAATCGTAGCAACGGAAGTCGGAGCAATTGTCCATACGCCACCGGTGGTTGCATTGGACAACGTGATGGTTGAACCGACACAAACTGCTGCCGGGCCGGTAATGGTTCCGGCGCTTGGAATAGCGGCCAGATCAAATTCAAAAGTTGCCGTATTGTAAACAATGCTTTCATCGGCTGCATCTACAATAGAAATGGTGTAGGCAACATTGTCATGATTCGCATGCGATTTGCTGTAAGCCTGGAAACTGGAAATTGCATTGCCAAGCGAAAAACCACCGGTAGGGCCAAATTGTGCTTTTCCGTTTACAAATACCATATCATAAGGAGGAAGCGGCACACCTGCCGGATAGAAATAGCGCAATCCGATGGAATCATTCAATCCAACAGGGATTTGAACAAATGCCTTTACTGAGGCGCCCAATAAACAATTTCCTATGGTTTCAACTGTAAAATCCAATGAATCGCAATCTACTGTTTGGCCATCCAATGAACTGATAATTTCGGGTAAGGGGTTAACGGTTACATTGTAGTATGTTGTATTCAGGCAACTCTCCTCGCCTGTTGTATAAATTACGGTCGCTGTGCCCGGTGCAACACCGGTAACGACGCCAGAGGGAGTGATTGTGGCAACGGATGCCGGGGTAACTGCCCACTCCCCGCCGGTAACTGCATTGTCCAAGGTGACGGTTGAACCGACACATACCTCTGTGGGTCCCGTGATGGTTCCGGCACTTGGAATGGCTACCAAATCAAATTCGTAGGTTGCCGTGTTGTAAATAGTATTTTCATCGGCAGCATCCACAACAGAAATGGTGTAAGCTACATTGTCGTGATTTGCATAGGATTTACTGTAAATCCGGAAGTCGGAAATTGCATTGCTCAAAGAGAAACCGCCTGCAGGACCGAATTGTGCTTTCCCGTTTACAAATACCATATCAAATGGAGGGAGAACGTTATCCGGATAAAAATATCGTAATCCGATGGAATCGTTTAATTCAACAGGAATTTGAACAAATGCTTTTACCTGGGTACCTGCCAAGATATTTACTACGGTTTCAACCGTGAAATCCGACGAATCACAACCTATCGTTTGACCGTCCAAAGTGCTAATAATTACCGGACCTGAGCCATTTTCAACTGCATAAGCACCCACTGTGTTGTTTGCGATGGTACGCGTAACTCCTAAAATATCTTTTTTCAGCATAGCGGGAATGGTAAGTACCGATAAATCTGCTATGTTCAAATTAAATACAAAATTCGGACGCAGTTCATTATTTTCCGTAAAAATCAAAGAAAATACCGAAATTTCTTTATTTGTAGTATTCCCCAGCAAAACTTCCAATCCTGCAATCGTCATTGCCGAAGGTATTTTTACAATATTTCCGCCGTTTGCTGTATGAAGCGCATTATTGAAAAATTGAATATCTGCGGCAGAATAAGCACGGATAAATACCGCGTAATTAGCGGCCGAAACAGTTCCGGAATTGCGAACATTGAATATCAGGTTATTTCTAAAGCTGACCCTTGCTCCACTGGTAATATCCGCACCAAATGTTTGCGCACCTGGATTAGACCCTCCTATGAACAGTGAGTTTTGATACCATTTGCGTGTTACCGGAGCATTTGAAATTTCTGCACATTTATAAATAGCTGCTGTCGTACTTCCAACTCCCAGCATGATCACATTATTGTAAACGCTAGTAAGTGTTCCGCTCGAAAGATCTTTTATACCCGTAATAATTTTTGTTCCATCATGTTCCAAATTTGAAATCCGGTTGTTGTAAATATCGTATGTGCCTGTACCGTTCAGCGAAATAGCGCCTCCGCCATTAGCGCCAAACGTACAATTTTTTATGATATTCTCATTGACCATTGCAACAGTCACATTTCTAATGAACATAAAATTACCTCCTACTGCTGTAATATCCTTTATGGTATTATGAGTAACGTGAACACTCCCACTTTCAACACAAATAGCTTGGAATCCAACCGCATTGATATTCGCGAATAAGTTGTCGGTGATTTTTGTAGGTCTAAGGGGGGCAGTTGCCAAATTGTAATAAATACCGTAACAAGTACCCGAAGTTAAGTTCCAGGGTAATCCGAGGCAGGATGTATCGCTACCTCCAAAACTATTTTCTTCAATTCGGATTCCATCTGTGGGAACATTGGCTGTTACAAGATCGATGCATTTAATAGCCGTCGTATTGGATGCTGTAGAAGCAAAAAAATCGTTTTTTGAGATTGTTAGGCTTTTGATAAGTGAATTGGCATTACCTCCGACAACTCGAATTCCGTCACTGGAAAAACCGGAAAAAGTATTTGTTTGGACGATAATGGTTGAAAGTGCGCTATCTGCCGGCACACTGAAAGCGATACAAGTTTTCATTGGCGTTGTACCCAGCGCTTTGAATGTGTTGCTAATAAATTTATGGCCAATTATTTCGTTATTCCCCACAATGTAGATAGCACCGGTACTTGACGTCGTATTCGTTTCAAAGATACATTCCCGAATCGAAACATTTTTTGTATTACTGATACGCATTAATGGAACAGCATTAGGATAATCATAGCTAAATATGAATCGTCTATTACCGTCAATCGTAAAACCTTGGGATTTGATATCAATCCACGAAGTAGAAACTGTTGTTGCTGTGGGCAAGGAAAAAATAGCATTGCCGGTTCCCGATCCTGTGGTGATGGTAATTTTCTTGTTTTGCGGATTCGTGTTTGTTAATTTTACAGTCCCTGGTTCGCTGTAAGTAAGACCCATTTGAACTTTAAGTGTAAGGTCTCCGTCAATTGTGTTTGTGTTAAGAAACTGAAAAAAGCCATTACTTCCGGTTAAAGAATGAAAATTGCTTCCTCCTTCCGGCTGTCCTGTGTTCAGGGTGTAATTACCGGAAATGTTTGCAGCATGGCTAAGGCCTGCAAACAGTAAACTGCATAGTAAAAGTGTAATTCTTTGTTTCATTTTTTTGTTTTTAAGTATCAGCTATTATTAATATATTTTAATTTATTGATTTAAAAATGAGCGTTCTGTGGAAAGAAATCTTATACAAATAATATGCCAACATAATAAATTTCTTTTACAAGAACTCATTACCGGTTTTCATGCAAGAAGGCTACTTTGGGAGTATAAAACTATTTTTTCCTCACAATTCCATAACTTTGCAGCACTTATAAAAAAGGGAACAAAAAAAAGCAAGATTTTGAACTCAAAAATTATAGAAAAAATAAATAAATATGATGTTAAATTATTTCGACCTTAAAGAAGTTTTCACTGCTTTTATGGTATTATTCGCTGTCATAGACATCACTGGAGCCATTCCCATTATTCTTGACTTGAATAAAACGGAAAAGTCGGTTCATTCCGGGAAAGCAGCCTTTATTTCCCTTATTATTTTGATTGTATTCCTTTTTGCGGGAGAGGCTTTGTTAAAGCTTTTTAATACGGATATTGCCTCGTTTGCCATCGCCGGAGCGCTGGTGCTTTTTGCCCTAGCCATCGAAATGATCTTTAGCATCGAAATATTCCGGAACGACGGCCCGAAAGGCTATTCAACGATTGTTCCGGTTGTATTCCCGCTGATTGCCGGAGCCGGGACGTTGACCACGACCCTGTCGTTACGGGCGGAATGTCATTCCATAAACATCATCATTGCCATTGTGATCAACATGATCGTCGTTTATTTCGTGCTGAAATACGTCAACCGGATCGAACGGGTAATCGGGCAGGCAGGAATTTACATTTCCCGTAAGTTTTTTGGAATTATCTTATTAGCAATGTCGGTACGGCTTTTTATTTCCAACCTGACACAACTGATTCAATAAGTCCGGTATTGTTACAGGCGTGTTTTTCGGTTAATTTCCAATCAATCGCATCAATTCATTAAAAATCATTGCCGTGGCGCCCCACATAAAAAAGGCATTTTGAATCAGGTAACCGGGCGCCTGAAAACGGGTCGTTTCATTGATTTTTATCTCCCGGATTACCCGGTTGGGAAAGGAAACGGTTTGAAACAAATCAAAAACCAACAACTCTTTAACCTCCGTGTGTTGGGGAATAAAAGGAGGTTTTTTATCCAAAAAGCCGACAAACGGATATACCAAATAATTGCTCCGGTTGATGTAAAGGGGCGATAATTCACCGGCTTTTTCCACGGTGCCCGGCTCTACTCCTATTTCCTCGTATGCTTCGCGCAAAGCCGTGTGCCAATGGTCTAAATCTTGCGGTTCTTGTCTCCCGCCCGGCAAGGCCACTTGACCGGAATGAACCCCTTCGTCGTTTTGCCGGACAATAACAACCGTTTTTACCGCGTTATTTTCAGGGAACAGTAAAATCAATACGCTACTTTTTCGTGCTCGGTCAGGAATGTTTAATTCCATCATCTGGGGGATACGGAATTGGGGCGCCAATTCCAAATGGGCTTCCAAGCCGGGCAATTCCTGGTGTAGCGTTTCTTTTACGGTTTTTTTAAATTGTTGCCAATTCAACGGACTAAGCGCTGCTGCTTCGGAAGTTATTTCAAGGGGGATTTTCATGGGAGAGCCGGCGTTTTTCATATGGAAATCATGTTACATACCAATAAACGCAAAAAGAATCAATTTGGTTTGGTATGCAATTTGTAAATTCAATATATTACTAAAAAAAAACAAATTTAACATTTCGTCGAATAAAAAACCCGGTCCGCCTAACTCCCGATTGACGTTATTGTAACTTTGTACCGCAAACGATAAGAATTATGCATAAAGAAAAAGAATACCCCCTGGAAGATCCTGAAACCGCCACAGCCGAAGGCAAACAATTGATTTTGCACAACGACGACGTGAATACGTTTGACTTTGTCATCGAATCATTGGTGGATGTTTGCGAGCATTTGCCGGAGCAGGCTGAACAATGTGCCCTTATTGCGCATTATAAAGGAAAGTGCGGGGTAAAAAACGGCGACCTGGATTTACTTACCCGCTTAAGTTTTGAAATGACCGTCCGGGGATTGAGTACCTCCATCGATTAACTGAATAAAAACCAAGAAAAATGAAACCGACGAAAAAACGAATGATTACCCTACTCCTCGCAAGCATGGTGTTGATTGCTTGCCAGAAAGTACCGATTACCGGCCGCAAGCAAATGACGCTGATTCCGAATTCGGAAATGAATGCATTGGGATTTTCGAGTTATGCCGAGTTTTTAAAAGAAAATCCCCCGATGCCGGCAAATTCTCCTCAAAGCTTGCAGGTGAAAAACGTGGGGGCAAAGTTGCAAAATGCAGTAGTCACCTACCTGAGCGAACACGGTTATTCTAAGCAGATTGAAGGCTACCAATGGGAATTTAACGCGGTGGATTCCAAAGAGGCAAATGCCTGGTGTATGCCGGGCGGAAAAGTAGTGGTTTACACCGGATTGTTGCCTATTACCAAAGATGATGCAGGTTTGGCGGTCGTTATGGGACATGAAATTGCCCACGCCATTGCAAAACATGGCAACGAACGCATGACCCAGCAATATGCCGCGCAAGGAGTGGCAACGGCCGCTTCCATTGGTTTGGCGATGAGCAATCAAACCCAAATGACACAGGATATTTTCAACCAGGCGTTTGGTGTCGGCTCTCAATTGGGTATTTTGAAATATTCACGGACGCACGAACTGGAAGCCGACAAGTTGGGCATTATTTTTATGGCAATGGCCGGGTTCGATCCCAATCGTGCCGTTTCATTCTGGCAGGATATGGCAAAAGCTTCGGAAGGAAACCAAAAACCACCTGAATTTATGAGCACTCACCCTAGTGACGACCGCCGCATTGCTGAAATTCAAAAAGCGCTGCCCGAAGCGTTGAAATACTACAATCCTTCGTCAGCGGGGAGCAATACCGGCACAAAGACAGGAACAGGAAGCGGAAACCAAGGTACAACTCCCGTGATTAAGATAAAAAAATGATTTTGAATAAAATAAGTAAAAAGCTGCTGGTACCGGCAGCTTTTTTTTATCAACAACGCCGGTAAAATCGGCGCAGTTGGCTAACTTTACAATCCCTTTCACTGTATTGTAAGCCCTTGTACATCAATTAAGTTATGCCTAAATTTTCACACCTTCATGTTCATTCGCAGTATTCTTTGTTGGATGGCGCTGCCGAAATTACCGCCATGTTTAACAAAGCATCCAAAGATGGCATGCCGGCGTTGGCATTGACCGACCACGGAAACATGTTCGGGGCATTCCAGTTTGTAGCGGCAGCCGAAAAACTGAATGCAAACGGACTGTTGGTGAAACCCATTGTGGGATGCGAATTTTATGTGGTTGAAAATCGGCATGTGAAGAAATTCGGCGAAGGAAAACGGGATCAGCGATATCACCAATTGTTGCTGGCAAAAAATGCAAAAGGCTATGCCAACCTGACGAAATTGTGTTCGTTGGGCTATATGGAGGGCTTTTACAGCAAATTTCCGCGTATCGACAAAGAGCTGATCGAAAAATACCACGAAGGGCTGATTGCCACCACTTGCTGCCTGGCTGCGTACGTTCCCCGGACTATTGCGCGCAAGGGAGAAGCCGAAGGAGAAAAGGAATTTAAATGGTGGCTGGATTTGTTCGGCGAAGATTATTACATCGAATTGCAACGCCACAATATTCCCGAACAAAATCAGGTAAACGAAGTATTGCTCCGGTTTGCCGAAAAATACCATGTAAAAGTAATTGCCAGCAACGACTCGCATTATGTGGAGCAGGAAGATTTCAATGCCCACGATATCCTGCTTTGCATCAATACCGGGGAAAAGCAAAGCACGCCTTCGTTCCGCGATTACGGCGAAGAAGATGTTTCCTCCAAAGGGCAACGGTTTGCTTTTTACAACGACCAGTTTTTCCTGAAAACGACCGGGCAAATGTCGGAGTTGTTTTCCGATTTGCCGCAGGCCATCGACAACACCAATGAAATTGCCGACAAGGTCGAAATCCTGAGTTTGAAGCGCGACATTTTGCTGCCCAACTTCCCGGTTCCGCCGCAATTCCTGATTCACACAGCGCCGTTCCAAACCGGAAAAAAAGAAATTACGCCCGATGTGCGCAACCAGTGGGAATATTTAAAGTCCCTTTGTTATGAGGGGGCGAAAAGGCGTTACAGTGAAATCACGCCCCTGCTGGAAGAACGCATCAATTTTGAGTTGCAAACGATCCATGACATGGGGTTTGCCGGCTACTTCCTGATTGTGATGGATTTTATCAGGGCCGGGCGCGAAATGGGCGTATTTATCGGCCCCGGACGCGGTTCTGCAGCCGGAAGCGTCGTGGCCTATTGCATCGGCATTACCAACATCGATCCCATCAAGTACGATTTGCTGTTTGAGCGTTTTTTGAATCCCGAACGGATTTCGATGCCGGATATCGACACCGATTTCGACGATCAGGGACGGCAAAAGGTCATCGATTATGTGGTGGATAAATACGGGAAAAACCAGGTAGCGCAAATCGTTACCTTCGGTACCATGGCCGCCCGCATGAGCATTAAGGACGTGGCCCGGGTGCTGGACTTGCCGCTTCCGGACAGCAATACATTGGCAAAACTGGTTCCCGGGAAACCCGGCATTTCGCTCAACCGCGTGTTGAAAGCGCCTGTTACCAAAAGCGAAGATTCCGAAAAATCCCTGGAAGCAAAAGAAGAACTGGGAACCGAAGACCTGGAAAACGCACGCAAATTGCAGGCCGTTTATAATTACGAAGGTCCCGATGCCAATCAAACCCTTCAACGGAAAGTGCTTCGTGAAGCGTCCGTGCTGGAAGGTTCGGTTCGCAACATCGGCATTCATGCTGCAGGCATCATCATTGCGCCCGAGGATCTGACCAACATCCTGCCGGTGGCCACGGCAAAAGATTCCGACTTATTGATTACCCAATTTGAAGGCACCTTGGTCGAAGATGCCGGGGTTATCAAAATGGACTTTCTGGGGCTGAAAAACTTGACCATCATCCGCGATGCCCTGAAAATGATCCGGGAAAACCACGGCATTGAAATCGATATCGACGCCATTCCGCTGGATGACCCAGCGACTTACGAACTTTACCAACGCGGCGAAACCAACGGCACATTCCAGTTTGAAAGTCCCGGAATGCAAAAATGGCTGCAGCAGCTCAAGCCCGACAAATTTGAAGACCTGATCGCCATGAACGCCCTGTACCGTCCGGGCCCCATGGATTACATCCCGCAATTCGTAGCCCGCAAGCACGGCAAAGAGCCTACGGCCTACGACTTGCCCGATATGGAAGAATACCTGAAAGATACTTACGGAATTACCGTATATCAGGAGCAGGTGATGTTGCTTTCGCAAAAGTTGGCAGGCTTTTCAAAAGGCAAAGCGGACGAGTTGCGCAAAGCGATGGGAAAAAAATTGCGCAAGAAAATCGACGAATTGAAGCCGTTGTTTATCCAGGGCGGAATGGAGCGCAATTACCCCGAGAATGTACTGAACAAAATCTGGACGGATTGGGAAGCGTTTGCATCGTACGCTTTCAATAAATCGCATTCTACCTGTTATGCGTTGGTGGCTTACCAGACGGCATACCTCAAAGTGCACTATCCTTCCGAGTATATGGCGGCTTTGTTAACCAACGTGTTGAGCGACTTGAACAAGGTGACTTTTTACCTGGAAGAATGCAAACGCATGGGGCTAAAAGTGCTGGGGCCGGATATCAACGAATCGTCCCTGAACTTTGCCGTCAACAAAAAGCAGGAAATCCGTTTCGGGCTGATGGCGCTTAAAGGCGTGGGCGAAGCGGCTGCCGAGTCGTTTATCCAGGAACGGCAGGAAAACGGTAATTATACAGATATTTTCGACTTTATCAAACGGGTCAATCTCCGTACCGTCAATAAATCCTCGATCGAATCCATGGTTCAGGCGGGCGTTTTCGACAGTTTCCCCGAAATGCACCGGGCGCAGTTTTTTGCGCAGGTTCCGGGAGAAGACAACTTGTTTTTGGAAAAGCTGATCCGTTTCGGAGGACAATACCAGGCGCAGGAAAATTCACAGCAGGTGAGCCTGTTCGGCGATTCGGAAACGGCTGAAATCACCTACCCTAAAATTCCGGTTTGCGAGCCGTGGTCAAACATGGAGCAACTGAAACGGGAACGCGCCGTCGCCGGATTTTTTATTTCGGGGCATCCGTTGGATGATTACAGCATTGAAATCAAACAGTTTACCAACTGCAACCTAAAAATACTTTCGGGCGATCTGGCGCCCTTCCATGGGCGCGAGCTTGTTTTTGCGGGCATTATTTCCCAGGCAAGGCCGGATATTCCCACCAAATCGGGCGGTTTTTACGGACGTTTTACCTTGGAAGATTTTGAAGGTTCCCGGGAATTTGTCCTTTTTCAGGAAGACTATTTAAAAAACAAACATTTCTTTGTCGACGACACGCCGGTATTTATCCGGGCAAGGGTTCAATCCCGTTACGGACGCGACAACGAATTGGACCTTAAAATTGCGCAGATTTCATTGCTTTCGGAAGTGATGGACCGGCTGGCCAAAGGAATTGTTGTTTACTTGCCCCTGCCCGAACTGAACGAGCAGACGGTGAAACAATTGGTAGGTATCGTCAAAGCAAACAAAGGCGATGCCCGGTTGAAAATCCATTTTGCGGATGCCAACCACGAAACGAATGTGGAACTTAGTTCGTTAAAATACAAGGTGCGTGTTTCCAGGTTGGTGAACGAATTGAAAGGCCTAAACAAATTCTCGTTCAAAATTGTTTAATACTGCGAAAATCCAAGGCCCGGCTGTATCGAAAGATACTTTTCCGGATCTTTTTGAATTTAAAAATTCAACTACCTTTGTTTTTTGAAAATTACAATCCATACAGTTATAATAATCTATTAATCGTTAAATTATCATGGCACTCGAATTCACAGATGCAAATTTTGAAGAACTGGCAATAAAAACAGACAAACCCGTTATCATAGACCTTTGGGCGGAATGGTGCGGCCCTTGCCGGATGTTAACCCCCATCATTGAAGAAATGGCGAAAGAATACGAAGGTAAAGCCGTTATCGGGAAACTGGATGTGGACAACAATCCGGCCGTAACCGCGCAATTCAGCGTTCGCAACATTCCGACCGTTCTGTTTATGAAAGGCGGACAAGTTGTTGACAAACAAGTAGGCGCTGTAGCCAAAAGCGTTTTGGTGGGCAAACTGGAAAAACTGTTTTAATGTACCAACTGGATCCATCGAAGCTTCAACAGTTCGGCAACATCGAGCTGCTTGCCAAACAAGTTGTTGAAGGCTTTATTGTGGGTTTACACAAAAGCCCTTTTCACGGGTTTTCGGTGGAATTTTCGGAACACCGCTTATACAACGGCGGCGAATCGACCAAACACATCGACTGGAAATTGTACGGGCGTACCGACCGCTTGTACGTAAAACGGTTTGAAGAAGAAACCAATTTGCGTTGCCAGATTGTGATCGACAATTCGTCCTCCATGTATTTTCCGGTCCGGGAAAAACTCTCCCTGGAAAATCCCAATAAAATCACTTTTTCCGTTTATGCGGCGGCCAGTCTTTTGACGCTGCTCCGCAAACAACGGGATGCGGCGGGGATTACCCTGTTCAGCGACAAAATAGAATTGCATACCCAAGCCAAAAGCAGCTCGGTACACCACAAATATTTGTTTTCCGAACTGGAAAAACTGCTGACGCCGCTGCCGCTTGCAACCCGGAAAGAATCGCAGGTGGCTGCTTCGTTGCATTACATTGCCGAAAACATCCACAAGCGTTCGCTGGTGGTTTTGTTTACCGATTTGTTCGATGAATCGGCAAAGCAAAACGAGCTTTTTGATGCCTTGCAGCATTTGAAGTATTGCAAACACGAGGTGGTTGTTTTTCATGTGGTGGATAAGCTCCAGGAATTGGATTTCGATTTCTCGAACCGCCCGACCAAGTTTATCGATATGGAAAACGGCGCCGAAGTCAAGATTCAGCCTTTGGAAACCCGCACTTCCTATGTGGAAGCGATTACCCATTATGTAAATGCCATCAAAATGAAATGTGCGCAATACCGCATCGATTTTGTGGAAGCGGATATCAACAAAGGATACGGGCAAATACTGATCCCGTACCTGCTGAAACGGGAAAAGATGTTTTAGTGCATCGTTTGGAATAAAACAAAAATACCGGAAGCCAAATTCAGGACTTCCGGTATCTTTTTTTGACCCTTTCCGTTTATTGTTTCACAATTTTTACGCTTTTTCCTTCCACTTTTACGATATAAATTCCTGCGGGATTCTAAAGTTCTTTTTGGCAGATTGAGATACAGTACTCTCACTTTGTAATTTGAGGTGCTAACGGTTCTCTATTTTAGTTAATTTCACCGTTCATAATGCAAAGATACGCATTAAAAAATTCAAGAAAATGAAATTTTTTGCAGAAGTAGATTTGTCTGTAAGAATCGCACAAACTTCTTTCGATTTCAAAAAAAGTTTGTGCGGTCTCTAATGGAATAGTTTAATTACAGCAGGTTATTTACTTTGAAATCCAAACTAGTGGGAAAGTTGTTTTTAAACTACTCTGCAATATAATTACATGGAACAATATTCTGCATTGACTACTTAACAAATAGTGCTTAACTCTTTGTGCAGTTTTACTTAGTAATACCAGTGCTCCAAAAAGTTAGAAACGCTAAAACACTAAATACATTTTTAAAACTCACAAGTACAAGGTAGTGGATAATCTAATTTTTTAAGAAATAATTTCATTGGGAATCAAGAGCCATATTTGTTAATAAAGAAAAATGAACTCTGTTGGAAAAATCATTTAGAAAAGCTATTTCATTTTCATCCAAATCAAGACCGAAACCTGCATTGTCAGTTTCAATCCATATCCAAAAGCCAACCTCAAAACGATTATCTTCTTTGTACTTTTTCAAAATATCTGTTTTAGGCAAAAGAATAAATTTAAAATATTCGATATGATGACTCACTGTTTCCTCTTCAAGACATATCCATTCTGAATCTATTGCCCATATAGTTCGTGGTTTAGTACCCATAGTGCCAGTATGCTTTCCTATAAAAGTATCACCTTTTTTATGCATCCTGCTTGGGTTTAATTGCAATTCTTCTGTAATTGATAAAGGTTCAATACTTAAATCATCGGTTGTAATTCCGAAGCTAATTTGTGTTTTATACATAAAAAAATCTCTTTCCATAATATTTAATGTTTATTTTCATGGTAAATAATCGAATAACCTGCCATAGTTTACTCCGGTATGGGGATTAATAACACTACCATCATACAGAATCTTGAAATGCGCATTATTTGGCAATCCTTCTGCTTTTTTTAGAGCTTCTATTGCCATTTTTCCTTGTTCCTTTGTCAATTTTAACGCTTTTAATGTGGAATTATTCAAGGTATGCCCACCTGTTTGTAAAGTTCTACTAAATCCTTTACCTGCTGCCCCTAAAGATTTTATTCCTTGTGCTCCTCCAGAGGTAGCCCGAGAAGAAATACTAGGCATTTTCTTAGCAACCATCACAGCAATAGCAGCCGTAACAATGGTTCCTGTGATATTAGAAGCCTGTATACCAACCCCAAAGCCTTGTAACCCAGATGACACAATATCTACTGCAAGCTCTACAAAGGGATCAGCCAATGAAACAGCATGTGTTTGCCCTCCCTGTGGCCAAGGGTAATCCAGCAGAATATCATTGAGATTTGCTTCTTTCTGCACTTGTAACCAATCTACTTTCCATTGTGGTTCTGATGGCTTTCCGGGGACTTCAGACCAAGTTCCATCAGCATTTTGGCGTTGCATACCCCCTGCTGACGCCCCTGATTTTCGCATCCGCCACATTACATACTGGTTATCGTCGGCAGCGGTAAAGCCGTTGCTGCCCGTACCATAAAATGTACTGTGGTCGTAGTAGCCGTAACGGATCCCTTCCGTCGGAACAGGGTATGGAGATGATTTCCCACTCAGATACGACGTTTTGAAATAGCCGCCCTCCTGTCGCTCGCCGTTGATTTGGTCGTTGACCCATTGGGTTGCATCCGAAAGTACCCTGGCCGGGATTGATAAAAAGTCCAATCCTTTGGATATGAGTCCGAAAATTTCACCACTTGGGTCGGCATACATCAGCGGGTTGTTCAGGCAATAGCTGTACCGGTTATAGTTCTGGGTGCTGTTAGGCATTTGCACATACGGGTCGGGGCTGAAGAAGCGTGCAACCACCGGATCATACAACCGCCCGTTCATATTGATAATACCAAACTTATCCAAGTGCTCGTGTCCCGTATAGCCCCGGTTAAACAAATGCCCGTTGACATTGGTATCCGCTTCTTCCCAGCTTGCCGGATTGCGGCGATTGCCCCATGCATCGAAACTCAGGCGGTCGAGGATAGTACCTACCGAATCGGTGATGACATCGTAGCTGCCCAAGCGGTCGGTATGCACGTAATACATTGTTTTGGTTACCGTAGGGTTGCCCCAGCTCATTCCATCCACATCCTGCACATAAATACCGACCAATTGATTGCCCGCATATATGTAATTCGAATTTTTATACGGGTTCCCCATGGCATTGACCCTTTTCTCCACTTCAAAGAACTTACTGACAAAAGTACGGGATTTTCCTCTTGATAAAACGCTTTCAACGGTGAAAATCCGTTGTTGAGCATTGCCGTACGTAAAGGTAAGCGTGGTATCGCCTTTTGCAATCTGTTTGATTTTATTAAAAGGAGTGTATGAGGTGTTGCATTCCCAAGAAGAGGATAAACTAGCCGCCGGATCCACCGCTGTAACGGCATGGGGTTTGGCCGAACCATAGCTATATCCGCCCAGATGGCTTTGTGTTTGAATATTGCCCGAATTGTCATAAGAAATTTCCTTGCTATAGGAATCGTTAAAAATTCCGGATAAGCGATTAAGCCCATCGTAGGCATATTTTTCATACTGTTGCGTAATCCCGCATTCGCTTATGTGCAACAATCCTCGTTCATAGTAACTGTAATTCCACGTTTGGATTTCTCCATTGCAGGAAATGGAACTGCTTGCCATTTCCGGATAATCGGAAATGCCGGGGATAAAGCCTGAAAACGAATTCGTGTTCATTCCACCGCCTCCGTTTGCGGTTTTCAGCCCGCTCCGGATTCCGGTCAGGTTTCCATAAGAGTCGTAATCCAACAACGTCGTCCTGCCTTCGCCCCAATGGTATTGGGTGGGTTGTCCGAGCACATTCTTTTTGGTCATCGACCAGATAATGTGGTTGTGCGGATTGCGGATGACATGTAGTTCGCCCAGCCAGTTGTATTGATAGGTTACATAAAAACCGCCGGGATAGATAAGTTTGGATATCTGCCCCTGGGAATCGTATTCGTACCGGGTGGTATAAGATTCTCCCAATATGGTTTCGGTTTGAGCCGTTTTCCGGCACAAGTTGTCGTAGACATAATCAGTTGTATGATTCTCGGATTCTACCCGGTATACCAAGCCAAGTTTGTCCTGATCGTAATAATAGCGGGCAGAGCCTTCGGCATACTTGTCGCCATTTACCAGTTTTTGTGTAATCCGTCCCAAGAGGTCGTAGGCAAACAGGATGGAATCACCCCGAGCATGGGTTTGTTTGATTAAACGCCCGAAAGCATCGTATTTCGAGGTGGTAGTACCTGAATTGGGTTCGGTAATGGAAGTCCGGTTCCCCATATAATCGTATTGCATGGTGGCGACCGCTTGTCCGTTCACTTTAGTGGTTACAGGCAAGCCTTGTACATTGTAGGCATAAGTAATGCTACCTCCCGGATCGGTGGCTTCAATTGCTTGTCCCAAACTGTTGGTTGTAGTAGTGTAAGCCGAATTTCCATTCAAGACGTCAGTAACCGTTATTTGCCGGGGTGCATAACTGTATGTTTTATGTAGCATGGGGCCGGTTTCTTTTGTTAGCCTGCCAATCTCATCGTAGGTATAGGCCGCCCATTGCTTTTGGCTTTCGGCTGTGTTGACAGACCTGTAAGGCAATGATTTCTTTTCGACCTGTCCTTTGGCGTTGTAGCGGGTATCAGCATACATGTTTTGGGCACCTTCAAAATCAGAACGGGTATAGGTACAAACCTCCCTGTCCAAGGCATCGTAAAATGTGTATACCGGAGGAGCTGCCGTGGCTAACAGTTCGGTGTAATACAGGGCATTCGGGATAGGGTTCCCGTCGTACCAGTTTGCGGATTGTGTGGCTGTGGTGCCATCCGGAAAAGTTGTTTGTGTCCGCCTTCCCCAAACATCGTATTGATAATTGGTTGTCAGCCCGTTGGGGTCTGTTTCACTCAGCAGGTTCCCAAATTTAGGTTCGTAATTGTAATACGATGTGTGTCCCAGCGCATTGGTTTGGGAGGTTGCAAAACGCCCCTTGGAGTCATACTGGGCAGAAGTAACAAATACCTCAGAACCGGCTTGATTGGAATATGTTTTTATTTGGGTTGGTATTCCAAAAAGGTTGTAATCTTTGTATTCGGTTGTAATTGCAGGTGATCCCGGAGTAGAAGCACCTATTATGCTTTCCGCTTTCCATTTCAGGTGCATACGTTCGTCGGGATAATAAAGAAAGTTCGTCTTGTACAGGATCGAATCGTTTTGTACTTTTTTCCATAACTGCGTTGACGCAATATCATTGGACGTTTCAGCCACATAATATATATTCAACTTTTCGGTTGCTTCAACACTCCCGTTGTCAATGGTGGAAGTAATGCGCTTTGTTAGATTTCCACTGCGGTTGTATTCAAAGGAAGTATTTATTGAAATATTGTCCAAATGGTTTGTCACCAAGGTATTGGAAATGTACGGAAAAAAATGTCTTTGGTCGGTTGGAAAATAATAAAATAATTCCTTGTTTGTATAAACCGAAGTATTGATCGGACGTCCGTCGCAGGTTGTGT
Organism: Lentimicrobiaceae bacterium; assembly: GCA_031550085.1. Lineage (GTDB taxonomy): Bacteria > Bacteroidota > Bacteroidia > Bacteroidales > UBA4417 > UBA4417. Next base: position 21,307 of record JAVBOY010000017.1, on the reverse strand, counting down.
TTTCGCTTTTGATCAAAACGGGGTAACTGTGATAAGGGATGGCTTTGATTTGGTAGGTATTGATGGTTTTTAAGTTGGAATTTGTGTGAGATACAATTGTTTTTTCAAATCCCATAAAACCGAATCCGAGGCGATGAAGTTTTGCGCCTTCGTAGGTGTACCGGGTAGTGTCGACTCCTCCGGCACCGTCCGGTACCATCAGGGCTGACACTACAAACATGGCGCATTGCAGGTCAATGTAAGGGAATATCGCCCCGCTTCCTTTGGTATAAACTCCCGGAGCATTTGCCAACGATTTATATGTAAATGAAACGGAAATTCCCTTTCCGTTCTGGATACGGTTTACCAGCTCGTTCTTGTGAAAAAAAAGGAAATTTACACCCGGGTATGTCATATTGATATTATATAAAAAGAAATCTCCCCGACCGTCGCCATTGAAATCGGCAAAACTCCGCACATTTCCGGGAGCCATGCCTGAGTTTGGAAAATAGGCGGATTCTTTGAAAAATTCCCCGTTCCCATATGAATAATAGGTGTGTATAGAATCCCCCCGCAGCTCGAGGATATCCGATTTCCCGTCACCGTTCATATCAACAATGTGAATCCGTTGTTCAAATTCTGTGGGGTTGAAGTAATCGGTGGACAACGGTACTGTACCGTTCAACAGGACATGTTCTCCCCCTGTAGCAAAAAGAAGGCTCCATTCACAACGGTTTTCAGGCTCCGGATTGGAGCTGCAATTTAATTTTAAAAAATCTGTCTTCCCGTCGCCATTGAAGTCTCCCGGCAAAATGTAGCGTTCACCGTTTGCATAGGTATATTGGGGCACTAACTTGAATTCTGTCCCGTCAAATTCAAAAGCTTCCATCAGGATTTCATCCAAAACCAAGAAATCCGATTTCCCGTTTCCGTTGATATCCGTAACGAATCGCTTTTCCGTAGACATGCTTGTTTTCATACACCCTGTAAAGGTTTTATTGCCGTCACCGCACTGGGAAAGAATCCAGGAATATTCGTACTTACCAGACATTGTACTTCCTGGGGATGCCTTGTAAACTGTGAGAACTTCGGCTTTTCCTCTCCCGCTGAAATTTCCTACAAAAACATCACTCTCTTGCATCCCTGAGGAACAAGTCCTCCCGTATGAAAATGAATTCCCTGTTGAAAGCATGCAGTCATAGAAGGCTCCCCCCATTCGCGGCCACAACATATCATCCAATCCATCACCGTTGAAATCGGCTACCTGCACGCCTTCCGGTTTAAACGCCTGTACCAGGCTTCCTTCGGCAACTTTGGTAAAAGGGGTGTTTTCATTTCCGGTTGCCAGATACAAACTCCATTTATCTGCCGTTGTGTAAGCAAAAGTTTTCTTGGGTACGGTAACCAGATCGGTTTTTCCGTCCCCGTTAAAATCGCCGTAATAGAAGTGTGAATAGTCTACGGATGGTAATTGGATTGAAACATTTGTAACCGTGAGGGATGGGGTTTCCGACTCCCAATTAATAACGGTTGGGTTTAAGACACTTCCGTCGTTTGCCGCCTCTTCTATTTTGACAAGCCGGCTGCAAACGCCCTGTTCATAGTAAAAAGTATATTTCCTTACCAAACTACCCTCGGAAAATACTTCAATACTTTGCAACAACGAAGTCCTTGCAGACTTTCTTCCATTCACATACGCAAAACTTTTGTCTGTCCGGCTGGTGTAGTTGAATACTATCTTATTGTATGGTAGTATGTTTGCTTTTACGTTGCCGGTATAATTAATTTCATGAATCCTTAATTCATTGTTTTCTAATTTATTATACATAAATATAATGTAATTGCTGTCCTTGTCGGTTAGTTTGTTCAGCATCCATACGAGTTCGCTTTTCGAGTCGGGTGTCATACCGTATTCCAAGCGTTTGCCATCATTGGTAAAGGCTGTAAAGTCATTGTATCCTCTCCTTACAGTGATTTGAGATTCCTTTTCGGTGTGATACTCCACACCACCACTGGATTCCAGGCGGTTCCCATCCAATGCGATGAACAATTCAGCAAATGTAATGGGTATTACCGCATTGGAACTATCAATGGGTTTGGGTATGCGGCTAATGGCAGATAATCCGGCCAAGTCCCAGCCCATGCCCAGCAAGCCGTTGCCGCCCTGGCTGTTATAAACAATGCTTAACTGCGGTTGCATACCTGCCGTACCGGGCGGTGTAAAAATAGGAATGGTGTAAGTTGCCGCTCCGGTAGGCGATACATCCACAGAACCTGATGTGGTTCCTACCGGTTTGGTTTTGTCGATGGGGACAACATCGGTTTGGGCTATACTTTGGTTTAATATGAAAAAAGTGATAATTAAAAAGGGTATGATTGTTTTCATTAGTTTTTATTTTATCGGTTGTTGCTTATTTATGAATGTGAAGGGTGAATAGTGAAGGATGAACGGCGGGAATTGTTGTTCGTTTTTTGTTGTTTGTTTCCTCGTTCTGCCTTCAGCTTTCTCCTTTCTGCCTTAAAACTCGTTTACTTGTCAACTACTGTTTCACTATCTTCCAATTGCTTACCGTATCATTCACCTGTACCTGCATGAGATAGACGCCTGTGGGTTGCTCGGTAATGTCAATGTCGGTTTCCAAGTTCAAATTCGAGCGGTTGTAAAGTGTTTTACCGTTGAGAGCGGCAAGTTTCAATTGCGAACGTTTGATGGCTTCGTTGCATTCGATGACTACCCGGATTTTTCCTTGTGTAGGATTGGGATAGACTTTCACTTTTAAGCTGCCTATTTTTTCTTCATACACTTGGGGTGTTTTCGGAATATCAGTATCGTCGCCACCTGAAATGGATTTATTATGAACTTCGGCGATTCCGTCATCAATCGTATCGGCAGGCGGAGCCATCATAGGGGCTTTTGTGATGTTTACAACCCGGAACTTGATGCGGTTTCCGGTGGCGTCGTAATCATATTGGTACTTAGTTTGGGCTTGCAACAGGCAGGGTAGAAATAGGAATGTAGCAAGCAAGGCGAATAGGATTCTTGTTTTCATAATTTTGTTTTGATGTTTATTTTAAAATGGAGAACGAGCGATTTATCAGGATTGAGTATCGTAATTGGGTGCCGCGTGCATTCCAATGTGTGAAGGAATAAGAAAATGATATAGCTATCGGATGTCTACTATGTTATGAACTTTCACATTCCAAATGTAAAAAACTTTTGTTTCCGAATAATGAAACTAAAAGAAAAAAATGGGACTATTTTAATTAAAATTGTACTAAGTAATAGCATCCCTTGAAAATACAAGGTTTTATAAATAACCGGACTACCCACTTTTTCATGGGCAGCCCGGTTGTGGCTTAGAAATTACTTGGCAATAACTAATTTAATCGTCTTAGCAAACCCCACAAGGCAAGAAAGAAAGCTTAAATTCGGTTCCCTGGTTTCAACCCCCTGCTACCCGCTGTGCCATACGATTTTTATGGCACAGCGGTTCTCCGGGCAGGGACGGGTTTTACAACGGTTTTTCTTCTTTGGGTTTGGCAGCGCGGTGTGCCAGGGCATTGGTTTGGCGGTCGATGTATCCGTTCAGTTCGCTGACAAAAGGCGTATATTTCACCTCCTCGCCAAGGGTGATAAAGGCTTCGATACGTTCCAGTATGTTGCGGTACACGGCGTCTGCCTGGCGGCGTACTTCCACCATTTTCAGCTCGCTTTTACCCGATAACTCGGTGTTGCGGCTTTGCACCAACGCTTCGAAAGCATTGTTAGCGGCTTGCAGTTTGGTAAGCCAGTCGCCCATTGCCAACGTGGAGATGTCGTTGGCTTTGGGTCCGCTCAACTCCTGCAGGAGGTTGGTGAGGCGCGAAGTTTCTTCGTTGTAGGGCAGAGAAGCAAGATTTCCGTAAGTATTGAGCACGATCTTGATGCGTTGTGCCGCCTGCTGCCTGACAGGGTCAAAATGGTTGAGCAGGGAGTTGATGCCGTCCGCAAAACCGCGGAAAGTACGGTCGCGTAGGCTGTCGGCATCGACCATTTGGTCGGAAGCCGCGCTTTTGCGGATAATTACCATCGTTTCGTCAGCCTCTGCATAGAGCGTCAGGAAGGAGGCAAAAAGCGGCCCGATGTTGAGTACTTGCGGATCAAACCGCTCGACGAGTGTCTTGAACTCGGTCATAAACTGAAACCATTCGTCGTTGCGAATGCGTCGGAGCTTTAATCGTAGGAATTTCATAATGTTTATTTTTTATTTGATTTATCTTTCCTTTACTTGTTAACATGGGTGGAAATCACGGCCCGACCCCTCGGGGGAGCTTTCCCCCCTTGTGAGAATCGTTGTCCGACCCCTCGGGGAAGCTTTCCCCCCTTGTGAGAATCGTTGCCCGACCCCTCGGGGGAACTTTCTCCCCTTGTGAGAATCGTTGTCCGACCCCTCGGGGGAACTTTTTCCCTTGTGAGAATCGTTGCCCGAACCCTTGAAGAAACATTTCTCCTCCCCGAAAAGTTTACCCGCATCCCCGGTGAGGCTTTCCCTCTTGAATTGTTGAACTGTTGTTTGTTATGTGTTTTTTGTTGTGTGAAGGGTGAAGTGATTGGTTTAAAGGTAAAGGGTACAGGGTGAAAAGGGGAAATCAGGGAAGCGGGGGAAATGGGTAAAAGGTAAAAGAATTGTTGTTCGTTTTTTGTTGTTTGTTTGCCAACGGCAAATCATTTTCAATTTCCCGTTTTTAATTCTTCATTCGTAATTCTTTCTGCATGTGAAGCGTGAACAGTGAAGGGCGAAATGGGTGCAGGGTAAAAGGTGAATGGAACAAGGTTTGTTGTTCGTTTACTCATCACTCGTCACTAGTTTACTCATTAAATGCTTGCTTTTGCTCATTAGGATAATTTAATCTAATATTATTCTGTTTTAATCGCATAGCGCGAAAGGTGAAATGGGTAAAAGATAAAAGAATTGTTGTTCGTTTTTTGTTGTTTGCTTGCCATTAAAAATCCACTTTCAATTTCCCGTTTTTAATTCTTCATTCGTAATTTTTAATTCGTAATTCTTTCTGCATGTGAACAGTGAAGGGTGAGTTGTTTATTTGGGAAGGGGGAGTGACGGCTACAATACTAAAATCTAATAATTGGCTATTGTAATCGCATAGGGTCCGGTGGTCGTTGAGCCGTTGAATGGTATATTGATAAAAAAAGAGGAGCCTGTTTGCAGGATCCCCTTGTTTTTCATGAATAGAAAGCGTTTTTATTTTTCGTTCACCAGGAAGCCGTCTTTGACCATTTCGTTATGGACGGCCCACACGATATCATTCAAGGTGGAGGATAATCCGCCCGGATCGACGGTCGAAGTGACTCCGCTCCAAACCAGTTTATCCTTTTTCAGGTCGTATAAATTGGTTTCCACAAAATAGGTTTGGTCTTCGGTAAAATAACCGGGTTCCTGGAAGGTGGCCCATGCTGTGGTGTAATACCCCCAATAGCTTCCGAAATAAGTCGGGTAGGTCGGATATTCACCGGGCACATAACTCAGTTCTTTGGTTTTTGCCACCAGGCGCATCACCAACGCTCCGTCGAAACCGCCCTCCGAAAGTTTTTGCATCACCGCATTTTGGTCCATGCTCGAAGGATCCGGAATGATTTTATACGAAGCCACGGCTTTGCCTTTCAGCACTTCCACCAGCTTGTCCTCGGTTTTCCGGCGTTGCGCGTCGTCCTTTACCGGAGCAAAAACAACCAGTTTGTATAATTTCGAAGCATCCACCGTGGTTCCGGGATCGCGCCAGCTTTTCACGATTTTAGCCGTTGGGGCGCATGCGGTAAAAGCTAAAAACCCTGCAAATAAAAAAATCGATAATTGTTTCATAATGATTTGAATTTAAAAAAGAAAATTATTTTAAGGTAAAACATAGGGCGCCGCCCAGTCCGAATTGGTAAATGGTGGAATAACTACTTACATCGTATCCCGCGCCGCCGGTTCCGAAATACAAAGCGCCGCCCACCGCCTGCACAACCGATTCGACCGAACCTTGCAGCTTCAGTGCCACTTTTTCGGATAATTTAAGCCGTACGCCCAGCTTGAAATTCCAGGCAAATTTGGTAAGCGATTCATTGTAATCCTTGGCCGAAACCACTCCCACGCCCAGCCCGAAGCCTCCGTAAGGAAAAACCGAAGTCGAACCCGTCGGAATGTAATGGTTTCCGCCCAATAAAATATACGTGATGGCGACATCCTCTTTCCCGGGGTTATACTGCAACCCTCCGTTGTAATTGTAGAGCCAGACCGGGAGTTTCGTATCCATCCGTTGATATATCACTTCGATCGAACGAAGCGGATGCAAATAATATTCCAGGGTTCCCCCGTATTGGAAGGCCTCTTTGATGGTGCCGTACCCGTAGGAATCGCTCACCTTATCCTGAAAAGTATAACCGCCCAGGGCATTCAGAACCACCGAACCCCGCTGTTGTGCATTGGCAAAGGAAATTCCCGCCAAAAGCACCCATAAAGTAAGAAATTTTTTCATCTGTTTGTTTTTTATTTTTATAGTTTGTCACATGGAATACACCCGGACTATTTGTAATGCTTGTATTCCGCTGTTCTTCCGTGATTTGAAATAAGTTATTAAAAAAGACACAAAAATTCATGTTTATAGATAACAGCTTTATTTAGGAGTTGTTCAATTTTTGATCCTGGAGATTCCTCTTTGCCTTTACCCTCTGGTTCTTTTTTTAGGATTACTTTTGCAAAAAATAGTGTTTATGAAGAACCCGGTTGAGCCACTTGTTTTTTCGGACATCCAAAAACGATTGGTCACACGCGAAGTGCATGTCGGAAATCTGGCGCTGGGAGGCTCCTACCCCATCCGCATCCAGTCCATGACCAATACCGATACCAACAATAGTACCGCCACCGTTGCCCAATGCATGGCGTTGGCGAATGCGGGCTGCGAATTGGTGCGTATTACGGCGCAAGGCATCCGGGAAGCAGAAAACCTGTCTGTGATCAAAAACGAACTCAGACGGAACGGGTACGAAATTCCGTTGGTTGCCGATATCCATTTCAATCCGCAAGCGGCCGAAACGGCTGCCCGGATTGTGGAAAAAGTACGCATCAATCCCGGGAATTATGTGGACAAAAAGCAATTCCGCCGGCTTGATTTTACCGAAGCGGAGTACCAGCAGGAACTCGATTCCATTGCCGTCCGCATCCGGCCGTTGATTGAAATTTGCAAAAACTACGGAACGGCAATCCGGGTCGGCGTCAATCACGGTTCGTTGGGCGACCGCATTACCAGCCGTTACGGAAATACCGCCGAAGGCATGGTGCAGTCGGCCTTGGAGTTTATCCGTATTTTCGAATACTTCGGCTTCCAGAATCTGGTTTTGTCGATGAAAGCTTCCAATGTATTGATCATGACGGAATCCACCCAACGGCTTGCCCGGAGAATGCTCGAAAACGGCTGTTGTTATCCCCTTCACTTGGGCGTTACCGAAGCCGGAGACGGCGAAGACGGAATCATCAAATCGGCGGTGGGAATCGGCACCCTGCTGGAACAGGGAATCGGCGACACCTTGCGGGTTTCGCTGACAGGCAATCCTGTCCATGAAATTCCGGTAGCCCGGGCTATTGCCAAGCGCTTTAACGAGCGTGCCGGAAAACAGAACATCGAAACCCTCGAGCAACTGGAAGAAGCGTCTTTTCATTCGTTGCCCTACCGGGAAATGTCCGCTGTAGGCGCTATCGGAGGAAATTTCCCGGTGCAGGTCATTACGGAAAAAGCCGGAGTCACTTGTTTGGTGGACGAAACCAATTCGGCCATCGGCGCGGTAACGGATGAAATGCTGCAACAACTGAAGGTGGTCACACCCACGGCAACCCATTGGGCTAAGGTTCAAGAAAACGGCTCCCCGAATCCGGAGGTTTTGAAAAACAAGTATCAAACTAAAAACCTGCTCGATTTTCAGGTAAATGCGGCCATCGATTTCGGCAGTTTCTTTTTAAACCAGCGGGGAAATGCCCTTTGGGTAGAAGCGCCCAATCTACCCACCAATCCGGTGGTGCAAACCGCCTTCTCGATTTTGCAGGCCACCCGCCGGCGCATCACCAAAACCGAGTATATTTCGTGTCCCTCCTGCGGCCGGACGCTTTTTGATATCGAAAAAGTACTGCAGGAAATCAAAGCCAAAACCGCCCGGTTCCCGGGATTAAAAATTGCCGTGATGGGTTGCATTGTCAACGGGCCCGGCGAAATGGCCGATGCCGATTTCGGTTATGTGGGTTCGGGCAAGGGAAAAGTAACGCTCTACAAAGGACAAACCGTTGTCAAACGCAATATTCCGGAAGAAGAAGCATTGGATGAATTGCTGTTGTTGATCAATCGTGACAGGTGAAATGGGTGTTGAATTGTTGAATCGTTGAATTGTTTATTTGTGAAGCGTGAACAGTGAAACGTGAAGTGATTGGTTCAAGGTACACGGTTCAGGGTAAAAAGGGGAAATGGGGCAAGGATTGTTGTTCGTTTACTCGTCAACCTGAAAAAGGGGATGTCTCGACTCACCCTTCGGGTTCGCTCGACATGACGGAACCGTAGCCGTGATTTGGTTTTTGGATTGCGGCGGTGAAAGCACCGTAATCCAAAAACGCTACCCCTTTCATGCTCCTCCGTCATGTCGAGTAAGCGAGGTACGAGCGCATCGAGACATCTGCTGTAATTGTTGAACTGTTGAATTGTTGAGGTGTTGAATTGTTTATTTGTGAAGGGTGAAATGGTGCAAGGTACAGGGTTTGTTGTTCGTTTTTTGTTGACTTTGATTCATTGTAATAATAAAATCTAATAATATTCTATTTTAATCGCATAGCATAAAGGGTGATGTGCCTGTTTAATCGTTTAACTGTTTAATTGTATCTAAAAAACTCATTCATAATTCGTAATTCCTTCTGCTTTTTCCTTTCTGCCTTCTACATTTAAAGCTCCGGTCGAGATGATCCGGAAGGCAATTTTTATACAAATAAATGCAAAAAAAGCCTATCTTTGCGCGTTTTTTACCTATGACTAAGACCCCGTTGATGATGTGCTCCCTCCGTAAAACAGCTGTATTTCACAGGATGCGATAAGCCTCAAAAGCTTGTTTTACTCCCACACACGTCACAACTTCTGTTGTGTATCCGGTGTTTTTTATTATTTAGTTAAAACCTTTATTTCTTGGCGATATCCCATGCGCGGTTTTGCGGATGGGGAGTCTTAAACCATACATTGTGGAAAATTGGAAAAAAATTTTTAGTATCATCTGGACAGGGCAATTCCTGTCCATTCTCAGCAGCACCATTGTCAACTTTGCCATTATTCTTTGGATCAGCCTTAAAACCGGATCCGCCGAAATGCTGGCATATGCGGCCATTGCCGGCATGATCCCCCAGGCGTTGATCGGCCCCTTAAGCGGTGTCTTTATCGATCGTTGGAATCGCAAACGGGTCATGATTTTGGCCGATGCGTTTATTGCTTTGTGCACCTTCTTGCTGGCGGTCTTGTTTTGGCTTGGAATAGCCGAAATATGGCATATTTTTGTATTGCTGGCGTTGCGTTCGATCGGGTCGGCCTTTCACATGCCCGCCATGCAGGCTTCGGTTCCCTTATTGGCTCCCGAATCCCAATTAGCGCGGATTGCCGGAATCGATCAAATGATTATTTCCGTTGGAAATATTGCCGGCCCGGCATTGGGCGCCTTGTTTATCACCATCTGGAAAATGGAATATGTGCTTTTGCTGGACGTAGCCGGCGCCCTTGTTGCCTGCACGACACTGCTCTTCGTGCATATTCCCAACCCGAAAAAAGAAATCGAAAAGGTGAAAAATATCCTGTCCGAAATGAAGGAAGGCATTATGGTCGTTCTTCGAAACAAAGGGCTAAGCTGGGTTTTTCTCTGCTCCATGCTGGTCGTATTCTTTTTGATGCCCATCAGCGTGCTTTTCCCCTTGATGACCCTGAACTATTTTTCCGGCAATACTTTTCAGGTCAGCCTGATTGAAGTATTATGGGGAGCCGGGGCTTTGGCCGGTGGCGCCGTGATGGGCGCCAAAGTTTACAACATCAACAAAGTGATTTTGGTCAACAGCATGTACATTGTGTTGGGAATTATGTTTTTACTTTCCGGCCTGCTGTCTCCCAACGGCTTTATCCTGTTTGCCGTGCTTACGACAATTTCAGGCGTTTCGGGCGCCGTTTACAACTCGGCTTTCACGGCAATCGTACAGGTAACCATCGAACCGGCCGTTTTGGGGCGTGTCTTTTCGATGTTTTATTCTTTCAGCATCATTCCAAGCCTGATCGGCTTAATCGGGATCGGATTTTTTGCCGATCAGTTGGGACTGACCACCTCCTTTGTGGTTTGCGGAGCTATTATTATTTTGATTGGCTTTCTGTCCTTTGCAAACCGCGATTCCTTGCAAATAGACAAGCCCAAGCGGTAAATCCATATTCGACGATTCACCCACACACACAGACAACCAAAGGGACAAGAATTCCCCGTTGGGGGAAGCATATTCATAAAACGGAACGGAAAGGAAGATCCCCATTGCCCGTCAGGGCATTCATCGTTTAAGAAATTTCAAACAGCCGGCGGTCGTCATATCCTTGTTGATGCCCTACGGGCAAATAATCGTTATGAAATATTTTTCCTATGGATGTGGTTGTCCTACGGACAACCAAAGGGACAAGAATTCCCCGTTGGGGAAGCATATTCATAAAACGGAACGGAAAGGAAGATCCCCATTGCCCGTTAGGGCATTCATCTTTTAAGAAATTTCAAATAGCCGGCGGTTGTCATATCCATGTTGATGCCCTACGGGCAAGTAATCGTATGAAATATTTTTTCCTATGGATGTGGTTGTCCTTAGGACAACCAAAGGGACAAGAATTCCCCTTTAGGGGAAGCATATTCATAAAACGGGACGGAAAGGAAGATCCCAATTGCCCGTCAGGGCATTCATCGTTTAAGAAATTTCAAATAGCCGACGGTCGTCATATCCATGTTAATGCCCTACGGGCAAATAATCGTATGAAATATTTTTCCTATGGATGTGGTTGTCCCACGGACAACCAAAGGAACAAGAATTCCCCGTCGGGGTCAAATGTTTCATAAAATTGCTGTAAACAGGGAAATCATCCCAAATGATGAGCGAGATGCGCGACCGATTTGTCTTATTCTAAAACCCGTCACTCGTTACCCGTTACCCGTTACCCATTAGTTCATCCAAGATTTCACCTGATCCAAGGTCAACGTAGAAATTTCCAATTTCAGTTTTTTGCGCAAACCGCTTAAATCGTTCAGCAATTTGTTGGGATTGGCTTCTTTCACTTCCGCCGGCGTTTTAAATCCGGCTTTGCGTACTACCGCCACCCATTCGGCCGGAATGCCGAGGGCTTCAAAATCGCTGTCGGAAACGGTATTTACCACCACCTTTTCCGGTCGCATTTGCGGGAAAAACAACACATCCTGAATCGAGGGCTGGTTGGTCATCAACATGGCCAGGCGGTCGATTCCGATGCCGATCCCCGACATGGGCGGCATGCCGTATTCCATGGCGCGGAGAAAGTCGTAATCGATAAACATGGCTTCGGCATCGCCGCGCTCCATCAGCCGCACCTGCTCTTCAAAACGTTCGCGTTGGTCGACGGGATCGTTTAATTCGGTGTAAGCGTTGGCTATTTCTTTGCCGTTGATCATCAGCTCGAAGCGTTCCACCAGGCCCGGTTTGGAGCGGTGTTTTTTAGTGAGCGGGCTCATTTCCACCGGATAGTCCATTATAAAGGTAGGCTGTATGTAATGATGCTCACATGTTTCACCGAAAATTTCGTCGATCAGCTTGCCTTTTCCCATCGTTTCATCGACATTCAGTCCCAGTTTCTTGCAAACTTCGCGGATTTCTTCTTCGTTCATTACCGCAACATCAAACCCCGTATGTTCCTGAATGGCATCCAAAATGCCGATGCGTTTGAACGGCGCCTTGAAACTGAGGGTTTTGTCGCCTACCTGCACGTCGGTTGTTCCGTAAAGCGCCAGCGCAATCTTTTCGAACAACTGTTCGGTTTGTTCCATCATCCAGAAGTAATCCTTGTACGCCACATAAAATTCCAATACCGTAAATTCCGGATTGTGCGTGCGGTCCATGCCTTCGTTGCGGAAATTGCGGCTAAACTCGTATACCCAGTCAAATCCTCCGGCAATCAGGCGCTTCAAATACAATTCGTTGGCAATGCGCAAATACAACGGAATATCCAGGGCATTGTGGTGCGATATAAACGGACGTGCTGCCGCTCCGCCCGGAATGCTTTGCAATACCGGCGTATCCACTTCCAGCGCCCCTTGTGCATTCAAAAAGTCGCGGATGGTATTGATCATTTGGGTGCGTTTCACGAATACATCCTTTACCTGCGGATTCACCACCAAATCGACATACCGTTGGCGGTATTTGAATTCGGGATCCGTCACGGCGTCGAATTGCTGCCCGTCGGCTTCTTTTACAATCGGAAGCGGCTTCAACGACTTGCTGAGCATGACAAATTCATTCACATGAATGGATATTTCCCCCATTTGGGTCACAAAAACATACCCTTTCACGCCCACAATATCCCCGATATCGGTTAAACGTTTAAAGACGGTATTATACAAGGTTTTATCTTCGCCGGGACAAATTTCGTCGCGTTTGATGTACGCCTGAATACGCCCGGTTGCATCCTGGATATCGATAAAAGATGCGGCGCCCATAATGCGGCGCGTCATGATACGTCCGGCCAGCACCACATGCTGGTATTTCTCCGGGTTGGTTTTAAAATTTTCATGAATTTCCCGGGTGGTTGCATTTACCGGAAATAATTCGGGCGGATACGGGTTGATGCCCAAATTGTAAAGTTCTTGTAAGGAATTACGGCGTATTTGTTCTTGTTCGCTCAGTTCGTACATGATTTGATAATTTTTGCAAAAATACGAATCGGCGCTGAAAAGACCAAGAAAACTTAGCGCCTTGGTGGCAAAGAGAATCAGCCACAAAGTCCCCCAAACACAAAAAAGAACTTCACCCCTTTGGATCTTGGTGGCAAAGAACTCCAAGCGAGGTAAATCCGTAAACCTGTTAGCTAAAAGTTACACAGAGTACCACAGAGAATTCACCGGGTTGCACTGAGATTTTTTGCAAACCTGTCCGTAATCCTTCGCGCCTTTGAGCCTTGATGGCAAAGAAGAACTGTTTTTTAAGGTATAAAAACATCCTCCCCTGTGTTGTGCTGAGGCTTAGCGGAGAAGCAGAATGCTCCCGTGCTTCACAAACGCCTTCGGATTTCCGGAGCAGGTATACTTTACCACATAAGCATACACCCCTGACGGAAGCTGGGTTCCATGGTCGGTGCCGTCCCAGGTTTGTTCCGGATCCGTGCTTTTGAAAATCAAACCACCCCAACGGTTGTAAATGTGAACGTTGTAATCCCCGATAAAACTGGAGGATACCGGAAAGAAAAAGTCATTCAACCCATCCCCATTGGGCGTAAAACAATTCGGATAAAGAATATCGCAAGGACATTCGACCGCAATCCCTTTTTCAACAAAGCATTGATAATCGAACGCCTGTACCGAATAGTATCCCGGCGCGGTGATGGTAAGGAAAGAAGTCGTATCGCCGGTATTCCATCGGATGCTGGAACTATTACTCAGCGCTTCCAGAACGATCGCTCCTTCTTCGCATAAATTACCCTGTTGGCTGATTTCCAGCGAAGGTTTGATTCCGGGTGCGATGTAAACGGTATCGCTGCTGGAACAATCCCCTTTTTCAACCCGAACCCAATGCTTTCCGGAAGCGGTGGATGTAATTTGCGTTGCCGTCTCTCCCGTACTCCATAAGACAGTTCCTCCTCCGGAACTGACGGATAATTGGACGCTTCCGTTTTCGCACAAAGTCCCGTTTTGCAGGATGTCCGCCGGGATTGCGGAATGTAAGAATACAGCAACCGTGTCGCTACGGCTGCATCCTTCATTGCTGGCCTTTAGCCAATATTTTCCCGATTGGGTAACGGTGATTTGTCCGCTAGTTTCACCGGTACTCCACAAATAAGTGCCGGAAGATCCCGGGGCATTTAACGTAACGCTGCTTTCGCACTCATGTATTTCGTCTGTCAAATCTGCAACCGGAGGAGGAAGTATCGTAACATCGATGGAGGCGGGCAATACTTCGCAACCGGATGTCGAAGAGGCTTTGACGGTATAGGTGCCGGCATTTCCCATAACCGCATTGGTAAAACCTATTTCCTGGGCATCCGCAAAAAAACCGTTGGGGCCTTCCCATCGGATCCCGGACAATCCGCTGGTATTTTCCAGAAACAAGCGGATGTCATCCCCTTCGCAAAAAAAATGTTTGTTGGTTTCATAGTTAGAGGTGGGCGTTAAGCTACTGACGCTCCCGTAATTGGAAAAGAAGCCATAGCTACATCCCCCAATCGCACCTCCTTCAAGTACGCCCAAATGAAAATAAACGTCATTGCTCAGGGAGATCAATGAATTATGGGGAGCAACAGAGACCGGTATTTCTTTGGAAGCAAACAACCAGGCATTGTTTGTGCCGGGCACATAAGAAAAGTCCGAGGCTTTGATGATCGCCGGGTTTCCGTTGATCAGGAACCCGTTTTCTCCTCCGGCGGGAACCGCTATATTTACTTTTAACACCTCCCCCGTACTTCTTTTATATTTTACTTCCTTCGATCCGGTGCAGCGGATTGAGGGGAGCAAGGCTCCCCCGAATTCCCTTCCCATTCCCGTTAATTGAAACGCATAAACAGGTTTGTCGGAGGTGAAATAAACCGCACGCATCCCGGAATAACCCAAAACATAGGTTTCCCCTCTGTTTATGATGGCCCTGGCTGTCGTATTTCCGTTTACAAACAGCGATGTGTTATTGGCCGTTCCCAAAACATATACTTTATCATCCGTACTAAAAAGTAAAGATCCGGATACCGCGATGTATTCCTGTCCGATCACAGGCAAAGGGACAATCTGGTCCCCGACCAAATCTTCTCCTCGATCCGGACAGTGAAGCAAATCGTCGGACACGGTTATGGCGATGGGTTTGTTAGAAGTAACGGCGGTTCCTTGCAAATGGTCAGTAGGAGCCTGCCCGGTAGCAATACAGGAATAGGTTTCGCCCCTGTTTAAATGAACCGTAAACGGATTCCCGGCAGGATGCCCCACCATATTCCGGGAAGGGGTGATGGAAATGGTGGTATTGTTTTCGGTCGCCACCAGATCGATCCGGTTCAGAGGAACCGGAGTATAAATACCACTCTTATATTCGTTCTGCCCCGGGATCAAGAAATCCGTTCCCAACGCATTTCTTCCTTTCAAGGTATACATCTCGGGGTTAGCCTCTCCCATGTTAACCTCATAAGAGACATTCACCAGATCACTGCTTTGAATCAATAAGCCATACGGAAGCACTTTGTTTTCAGGCTTGTTTTCAACCATATCCATAAAAGGAGTCAGGTCGACCGTTAACGTCCCATTCGGAGGAATCGTACGGATGATCGGGGCAAACGAACTATTGGCGGGCTGGGATACCGATACATGGATGGGTGAATTGCTGAACGAAGCAATATTTAATTTGATCGGCCGGTCAAGATTCTGCAAACCGTTTTGTGATATTTCCGGTGCCACAAACCAGAAAACGGAATCCAATTGAGCCAATAACCGGGAGGTAGCGGAAAAAACAAGTAAAAAACAAACCCCTACTCGAAGGAAAAAATTAAACCGACCCATAGGCACTTTAAAATAATTTAGTTCTTACAAAATTCCGGTTGCCTGAACCATATAGCGCTTGCCCATGGTCTTTTGCAAGAAAAATTCATGAAGGTACAAAGATAGAAAATATCTTTATATTTCCGAAATCAACGTTTTTTTACCCGGGCAAATAAAGAAGCGCCAAAACGGAAAACCACTTTAGCGCTTCTTTTCGTATGGAAATTTCTTGCTTATTGTGCCGCTACTTCTTCGTGCCTGGGTTCTTCTTTTTTCTTGCGGCTTGGCAAAATCCCCCAAAGGATCAAAAGGACAAGCGGCCCCCAAATAAGTTTTCCGCCGATCCGGTCCCAAAACGGAATTTTGGGCGTTTTGCCCGCATCGATACCGAACTGCTCCAGGTACGTGGCATCTTCTTCTTCTATATCATAGTAAGTCGTTTTACTATCTGTCAAAAGGACAGGCTTTGTTTCCCCATAGTTCCACATCGGAATCCAAAAAATGGCAAACTGGTTGAAGGAAACCGCAAAGTTTACGTGTTCCCCGTTGATTTGTACCGAATCGGGCAAGGATTGTGCCACCGTAATTTTTTGTCCGTTGCTGTAAACAATGGGAATTCCTTTTGCCGAAGCCAGATCCGGTAAAAGCAGCATACCTGCCAGAAGCATTAAAACAGATAGGTTTTTTTTCATGGTAAATGAGCGCGTTTAGTTACTAAATACAGAAGCCGGAAAGCTTCCAATAAATTGCGGCAAAATTAATTATTTTTTATATTTTATTAACATGATCATTTATTTACTCAGGATTTGTTCGAAAAAAAATACAAGAAATTGATTTCCAGAAAATAGCTGTTTGTATTTTTTTTTAATCCCGGAACGGAACGAGTATCTTGGATTTATTGTCCTTCTTTTTCATCGAAAAAAAGCTCGAACCCAAGCCAAACCAGGCAAGGAGCACACAAAAACAAAACACCCCAACCATTGTTTCTTTGATACAATCTTTCTCATAACAAAGCCGGAAAAAAGAAGGTAAACAATAACCTCTTGTCCCTTTGAAGTTTTTCCGGCTTTTATTTTTTAATAATACAAAATACTATCACAATCTCAGGAAATTAAACTATTCGCTATCATGGATTCAATCGGAATTTTTTATGCCGGATCTGCTACCGGACAAACAGCGCAAATCGCTGCCAAGCTTCAAAAAGCATTTACAAATCAAGACGTTTCCATTTACAACATCGAAACCGCCAAAAAAGAAGATTTACAAAAGCACTCCCTTTTGATTTTGGGCACCGCAGCCTGGGGTATCGGCGAGATGCACGCCGAATGGAACAATTTTATCGATTCCTTGCTGGACATTGATTTTAAGAACACCAAAATTGCGTTGTTCGGATTGGGCGATCAAAATGAATATCCCGAAAGCTTTGTCGACGGACTGGGAACCCTGTTTTGCCGGCTGGCTCACAAAGAAAATGTCATTGGGTATACTTCGGCAAACGGTTACAATTTTTATTACTCAACCGCCGAAATCAATGGACAATTTGTCGGCCTGGCGCTGGACAATGACAGCCAACCGCAGCTTACCGACAAACGCATTGAAAAATGGGTGGCACAACTGGCCAAAGAATTGCATCCGGCCAGCAAAAAGCTGAAAACCGCCTGATCGAGTTCCTCATTTTAACCAATTTTAGGGCAACCGGGACTTGCCGGAATGCGATAATTTGTAATTTTGCCGCATTGTTAATTTATTAACAGCAACTTTACATGAAGCGAACCGGCCTGTTTGCCCTTTTCATTTTATCCCATGCCTTGCTGTTTGCACAATTTCAAGCAAGCGATTCTTCATTGGCAGCCAAACGCAAGCAATCCTTGGGCGAAACTTCCGATTCGGCAAGATTGGCGCAGAACCGGGAGTTCGAGGATGAATTGGAACAAACTTTGCAAATCCCCGGATCTTACGGTCACCCTTTCGAATCACTGACAACCGTGGGAAATTTACGGTCCGGAGATGATAAATTCCGCATCCTGGTTTGGAATCTGCCCCTAAATGACGGCACCTTTCGTTATTTCGGTTTTATCCAATTGAAAGATAAGGTATTCAAGTTGGCCGACCGGTCGGAAAATTATTCCGACCCAGAAGCCGCACAGCAAACATTCTCCTGCGAAAACTGGTATGGGGCTTTGTATTACCGCATCATCAAAACTTCGCACGAAGGGCAGGATTATTACACCTTGCTGGGATGGGACGGCCGCAACCGGCGGATAACCTGCAAAATGATCGATGTGCTTACCTTTTCCCCAAGCGATGAACCTGTTTTCGGGAAACCCATTTTCAAAACCGCCTCGGGAACGCAAAACCGCGTATTCGTCAATTACGCCAAACAAGCTGCCGTCGGCCTGAATTACGATTATCAGACCTTGAATATTCCCAAAGGAAACCGGACGCAAAAGAAGAAAGTATGGTTGATCGTGTTTGACCACCTGGTTCCTTTAAACCAGGAATTAACGGGGCAATACGATTATTATGTCCCGACCGGAGACCAATGGGATGGGTACTGGTTTGATGACGGTTTTTGGAAGTTTGTTGAAAACATCGAAGTGGTCAATCCCAAAGACAAAACCAAAAAAACGCAACCCATCAAAAAGACCGTTGAAAGCCCCTATTAAACTGAAAACGAGAACTCAGGGCTAGGGAAAATTTAAAATAAGATGATTTTCAAAATTCGATTTTTTGCTGACTGGAATATTTTATAGCTTTGCCAAATATTTGCTTAAAAAAGTCCTTTTTTTCGAAAAGTATTCACTTTATTAAATATAAACTAATCCTTAAAACCAAATGAAACACAATTTTAATGCAGGACCTTGCGTTTTGCCGCGCCAAGCTGTTGATGCAGGCATTGAAGCTTTAAAAAATTTCAAAAACTCAGGCATGTCGGTGATTGAAATTTCGCACCGCACCAAAGACTGGGAATCGGTCATGGATGAATGTGAAGCCCTTTGGAAAGAGCTCCTAAACATTCCCGCCGGTTACAAAGTATTGTTCCTTGGAGGCGGCGCCAGTTTGCAATTCTGCATGCTTCCGTTTAACCTGCTCAAAACCAAAGCCGCTTATTTGGAAACCGGCGTTTGGGCAAAAAAAGCGTTGGCAGAAGCCAAAGGATTTGGCGAAGTGGTAAAAGTAGCTTCTTCGGCTGAACAAAATTTCTCGTTCATTCCCAAAGGGTACGAAATTCCCAAAGATGCAGATTATTTCCACATTACCACCAACAACACCATTTACGGAACCGAAATCCATGTGGATTACGACAGCCCGGTTACCCTGGTTGCCGATATGTCGTCGGACATCATGAGCCGCCCGGTAGACGTATCCAAATACGGTTTGATTTACGGTGGTGCACAAAAGAATGTCGGCCCGGCCGGTGTTACTTTTGTCATTGTCCGCGAAGACATTTTAGGAAAAATGGACCGCCATATTCCGACTATGTTGGATTACCGCACCCACATCAAAGAAAGTTCGATGTTCAACACGCCTCCGGTATTCCCTATTTTCATCATGAATGAAACCTTGAAATGGGTAAAAGCACAAGGCGGATTGGAAAAAGTTTACAAAATGAATGTTGAAAAAGCAGCCTTGTTGTACGACGAAATCGACCGCAACAAAATGTTTGTAGGAACGGCAGCTAAAGAAGACCGCTCGTTGATGAACATTTGCTTTGTAATGAACAAAGGATTCGAAGATAAAGAAGAAGCCTTTATGGCATTTGCCAAAGAACGCGGCATGGTCGGTATTAAAGGACACCGCTCGGTAGGCGGATTCCGCGCTTCAACCTACAATGCCTGCCCGAAAGAAAGCGTCCAAGCTTTGGTCGCATGTATGCAAGAATTTGAAAAGCAAAACGCGTAATTAATTATTGTTGAATCGTTGAGTTGTTGAGCCGTTGAACTGTTGAATTGCTTTGATGACTGAAAAAAGATTTTTTCCATTTGAAAAATTAGATGTTTGGCATCGATCTCGTTTGTTGATATCCGAGGTATATGCTCTGACGAGAAAATTCCCAAATGAAGAAAAGTTTTCTTTGGTTATGCAAGTACAACGAGCTGCCATTTCTGTAGCATCTAATATTGCAGAAGGCTCTACACGGTCTTCACTGAAAGAGCAATGCCGATTTACCGAAATAGCTTATGGTTCATTAATGGAATTGTATTGCCAACTGATTCTTTCAAAAGATTTGAATTATATAACAGAAGAAAATTTTGAACGATTACAAGTTTTGATTGAAGAAGTTTTCAATAAACTCAATGCGTTAAAAAATTCGCAGTTAAAACGAATGCGCACAACAACTCAATGATTTATTATTAGTAATAACAACAAAGTGTTGAATTTTGCTAAAAAACGCCTCAACGATTCAACACCTCAACAATTCAACAAGAAATGAAAGTATTAATAGCCACCGATAAACCATTTGCCAAAGCAGCAGTGGACGGTATCAGACAAATTGTAGAAGGTTCGGGTAACGAATTGAGTTTGCTCGAAAAATACACCGATGTGAATGATTTTTACAAAGCCGTTGCCGATGTCGACGCTTTGATCGTTCGTAGCGATAAAGTAACCAAAGAAGTCATTGCGGCCGCAAAAAACCTGAAAATTGTGGTTCGCGCCGGCGCCGGATTCGATAACCTGGATTTGGCCGCTTGTACCGAACGCGGTATTGTAGCCATGAATACTCCGGGACAAAATTCCAATGCCGTTGCCGAACTGGCTTTGGGCATGATGGTATACATGGCCCGCAATACCTTCCAACCGGGAACCGGAAGCGAATTGAAAGGCAAAAAGTTGGGAATCCATGCTTACGGAAACGTAGGCCGCCTGGTAGCCAATATCGGTAAAGGATTCGGCATGGAAGTATATGCGTTCGACCCGTTTGTTCCGGCTGATGCCATTGCAAAAGAGGGCGTGAAAGTATGCGCTTCCATCGAAGAACTTTACAGCACTTGCCATTACGTTTCGTTGCATATTCCGGCGAACGAGCAAACCAAAAAATCGATCGGGCATCATTTGCTGTCAAAAATGCCCAAAGGCGGTTGTTTGGTAAATACAGCGCGTAAGGAAGTCATTCACGAAGAGGAATTGGTGAAGATATTGGAAGAACGTGCCGACCTGAAATACGTGACCGATATTGCAGCCGACAACCAAGCCGTGTTGAACGAAAAATTCGGGACACGTGTGTTTGCAACACCCAAGAAAATGGGTGCGGAAACCGCTGAAGCGAATATCAATGCCGGTTTGGCAGCAGCAAACCAGATTGTGAAATTTCTCCAAACCGGGGATAAAACCTTCCAGGTAAATAAATAGGCATTTATTTCTGAGATACCTCAAGAGACCGCCTGCCAACGCAAGCGGTCTCTTGTTTTTTATTAAAACAAACACTAGTGTCCCATTAAAATTGGGACGTTATTAAAAATTAAATAAACTTGGCTCGTTAAGCCTAAAACGTTCTTTGTCATATTGAAATTTAGTTTTATTGAAGAGGTCTTTGAGATGAGTTTTGTCGGTCAATGATAT
>JAVBOY010000009.1:0-167022 GCA_031550085.1 Lentimicrobiaceae bacterium | reverse complement strand
CTTCACTTCCCGGTGAAGGACCTCTTCACTTCCCGGTGAAGGACCTCTTCACTTCCCGGTGAAGGACCTCTTCACTTCCCGGTGAAGGACCTCTTCACTTCCCGGTGAAGGACCTCTTCGCTTCCCGGTGAAGGACATCTTCGCTTCCCGGTGAAGGACCTCTTCGCTTCCCGGTGAAGGACCTCTTCACTTCCCGGTGAAGGACCTCTTCACTTCCCGGTGAAGGACCTCTTCACTTCCCGGTGAAGGACCTCTTCACTTCCCGGTGAAGACCCTCTTCGCTTCCCGGATAAAGACCTTTTGGGTTAAGGGAAAAATGTGGAAAACGGGGAAAGGGATTTCTCCATTTCGCTTCGCTCCAGTCGAAATGACCTGTTGTTCGTTTTTTGTTGTTCGTTTCCTCGTTCTGCTTTCTGCCTTCTGCTTTTTCCTTTCTGCCATAAAAGTTACACAGAGCACCACTGAGGATACACAGAGTTGCACGGAGGTTCGGCGTTAAAAACTCACTCGTAATTCGTAATTTTTCATTCGTAATTAACTCCTTCGCTTCCCCGATAAATACAGCAACGGTAAACCACGCTGAACAGAATCTCTTTTCACAAACTTTACGTACCTTTGGGCTATCTTTTCGATCAGCCATTATTCAAAATAAAACACGCGCAAAGCATACACCATACTTATGTCCAGTTCCAATTTTGTTGATTATGTAAAAATATTTCTCCGGTCGGGGAAAGGAGGCAACGGTTCGGTGCATTTCCACCGTGAAAAATGTGTTGCTTTCGGCGGCCCCGACGGCGGCAACGGCGGGCGCGGCGGGCATATTATCGTTCGCGGCAACGCACAACTATGGACGTTATTGCATTTAAAATACACCAAACACCTGCATGCCGAAGACGGGAAAAGCGGTTCAAGTGCCCTGAAAACCGGGGCTTTTGGGAAAGACATCATCATCGAAGTGCCTTTGGGCAGCGTTTTTAAAGATGCCGAAACCGGCGAAATGATGGGCGAAATCACCGCAAACGGGGAAGAACTTATTTTGATGAAAGGCGGACGCGGCGGTTTGGGCAACGAACATTTTAAAACCGCCACCCATCAAGCGCCCAAATTTGCGCAACCCGGTGAAGAAGGCATTGAAGGCTGGATTATTTTTGAACTGAAAATATTGGCCGATGTGGGTTTGGTCGGATTTCCCAATGCGGGAAAATCAACCTTGCTGTCCGTCGTATCGGCGGCAAAGCCTGAGATTGCCGATTATCCGTTTACCACGCTCCGCCCCAACCTGGGAATGGTGGCGTACCGTGACGGGCGGTCGTTTGTCATGGCCGACATTCCCGGAATTATTGAAGGAGCGCACGAAGGGCGCGGTTTGGGAACCCGTTTTCTGCGGCATATCGAACGAAACTCGCTGTTGTTGTTTATGATTCCGGCCGATAGCAAGGACATAAAAAAAGAATACAAAATCCTGACCAACGAACTCAAGCAGTTCAATCCCGAATTAATGGATAAAAGCCGTATTTTAGCTGTCACCAAATCGGATTTACTGGATGAGGAAATGGTTTCGCTGATCAAAAAAGAGTTGCCGCGCAATGTGCCGCATCTCTTTATTTCATCGCATACCGAATCAGGAATCACCAAGTTGAAAGACCTGATCTGGAAAGAACTAACCCGTTAATACATCCCTTTAAAAATTAAAAGCCATGGTTGACATTCGTACAAATTACATGGGCTTGTCTTTGAAAAGCCCGATTATTGTAGGCGCTTCGGGATTGACTTTTTCGGTTGACAACGTGGTTGAATTTGAAAAACAAGGCGCCGGAGCCGTCGTGTTGAAATCGTTGTTCGAAGAAGAAATTCTACACGAAATAAATCAAACCGTTGCCGGCAGCGAGATCGAAAATCAATATCCCGAAGCCTTCGACTACATTTCCAATTACAGCAAAACCAACCAGATCGATTTATACCTCAAGCTCATCTCCGATTGTAAAAAATCGGTATCCATTCCGGTTATTGCCAGTATTTGCTGCGTATCAACGGGAGAATGGATTTCGTTTGCGGAAAAAATCCAACACGCCGGGGCCGATGCCCTGGAACTGAATATTTTTTCGCTTCCCTCCGACCCTACCCGTACCGCAAGCCATTACGAGCAAGTCTGTTTTGACGTATTGGAAAAAGTAAAAAAAGTAGTCCGCATTCCGGTGGCCTTGAAAATCGGATCTTACTTTTCGAATTTGGCGGCCATTGCCCAAAAGCTTTCGTGGAGCGGCGCCGATGCGCTGGTGTTATTCAACCGCTTTTATTCGCCCGATTTGGATATTGAGGAGCTAAAACTTGTTCCGGCTCCCATTCACAGTTCACCCAGGGATATTGCCATGCCTTTGCGCTGGACGGGAATTTTGTCCCATGTGGTGCAATGTGATCTTGCCGCTACCACCGGCATTCACAGCGGGAACGATGTGATCAAACTGCTTCTGGCCGGAGCCAAAGCCGTTCAGGTGGTAAGCGCCGTTTACCAAAACGGCCCTTCGCAGCTGGCCGTAATGCTCAACGACTTGAAGGCATGGATGGAGGCACATCGGTATCTCAAAATTTCCGATTTTAACGGCAAACTAAGCCAGGCCGAATCTCAAAATCCGGCGGCTTACGAGCGGGTACAGTTTATGAAATATTTTTCGGGCATTGAGTAAATAGAATTCCTCGCTTGTTTGTTTTTACAACCACCTTTAAGGAAGGAACTTCATGAACGTTATTACATCCGGCCAACTTTACGAAATATACCGGCAACACCCGCTCGTTTGTACCGACTCGCGCCAAATCAAACCCGGATGCTTGTTTTTTGCGTTAAAAGGAGAATCTTTTGACGGGAACACCTTTGCCCACCAAGCCATTGCTTCGGGCGCAGCCTATGCCGTGATCGACAATCCCCAATTCTCCCATGAAAAAACCTTATGGGTTCCCGATGTATTGGAAGCGTTGCAAGAATTAGCCCGTTTGCACCGCCAACAGTTGCAAATTCCCGTAATCGGAATTACAGGTACCAACGGAAAAACCACGACCAAAGAACTAATCCACGCCGTTTTATCCACCACTTTCCACACAGCCGCCACACAAGGCAATCTGAACAACCACATCGGCGTGCCGCTGACCATACTATCCATTTCAAATGAAATTGAAATGGCCATTATCGAAATGGGCGCCAACCATCAGGGTGAAATCGGTTTTTTAAGCCGGATCGCCAGACCCACCTGCGGATTGATCACCAACATCGGGAAAGCGCATTTGGAAGGTTTTGGAGGATACGAAGGCGTGATCAAAGCCAAATCAGAATTGTATCATTACTTGCGCGAAAACAACCGGACCGTGTTTGTGGCTGGCGACAATCCGCTACTCGTCACCCTTTCCGAAGGCATGAACCGGATTACTTACGGGCAAAGCGATTCGTGCAACCATCGTGGAAAAATCACCGCATCCGACCCTTTTCTGGAAATCGAATGCCGTTTCGGCAATGAGGTGCTTCCAATAAAAACCAAGCTGGTGGGGACTTACAATTTCGAAAATGTGATGGCCGCCGTTTGCATTGGGACGTATTTTCAGGTGGAGCCTCTAAAGATAAAACAAGCCCTTGAAGGCTATGCGCCTTCCAACAGCCGTTCGCAATCGTTTCAGACGGAACGAAACACCATTATTCTGGATGCTTACAACGCCAATCCCACCAGTATGGCGGCGGCATTGGAAAATTTTGCCAGAATGCAGGCCCCGGACAAAATGGTGATTTTAGGCGGCATGAAAGAACTGGGCGATGAAAGCCCTGCAGAACACCAAACCATTGTGGAACTGGTACAAAAACTGGGATTTAAAAACGCCTGCTTTGCCGGAAATGAATTCCGCCAAGCCGTTGAAAATTCCGGGTTTCAATGGTTCGCCACCTCAGCCGAACTTCGTGAGTTTTTGATTTCTCAAAAGATTGAGCACTTTACGTTGCTGATCAAAGGTTCGCGGGGCAGCAAAATGGAGGTAGTGCTGGATGCCCTATAGATAGCCCAATTCCAGCAACCCGGTTTCGGAAATCATATCCTTG
The DNA here is from genome assembly GCA_031550085.1 of Lentimicrobiaceae bacterium. Classification (GTDB taxonomy): domain Bacteria; phylum Bacteroidota; class Bacteroidia; order Bacteroidales; family UBA4417; genus UBA4417. The sequence goes on along the minus strand of JAVBOY010000009.1, from coordinate 162,947 downwards.
TCCCAGGGTGGATTGAAGGTCAATGTCACTTCACATTTGGAAATCCCTTCAATGTCACGCACGCGGTCGCGGACTTCGGTCGGCAAGGTATCGGCAACCGGACAATTGGGAGAAGTTACCGTCATCAGAATGTTTGCAACCGCCTCGTTGTCAATGTTGATCTCGTAAATCAATCCCAGATCGTAAATATTCACGGGAATTTCCGGATCGTAAATATCTTTCAGTACGGTTACGATTTTCTCTGAAAGTTCGTTTTTTGCAGCTAAATCAAGCATTTTTCCTGTATTTGGTTATTTCGTTCCTGCCTTGTTTGCACAACAGCGGCGGCCTGTTTATGTTCATTTCGTTAATTCGCCCCCCGTAATGCCACCTGCAATGTATTTTGGGAAACGGAATGTTTCTTCCCCAAAATTTCAACTTCCGCAGCGGTATCGGCTGAAATTTCAAGGTGGCCCTGATCAATCAAAATCCGGTACGTAATCCCTTTGAAACGAATCGAAAACTTCATGCACTCCCAACCCGAAGGCAATTGAGGGTTGATTTTCAACCGGTTTCCATTCCAATTAATTCCGGCGTAGGTGTTCAACGCAATCAATACGGTACCGGCCATCACACCCGAATGGATTCCTTCGCCGGTGGTGCCTCCCTGAATGTCGTTGAAATCGCTGCTCAACGCATCGGAATAAAGTTGCCAGCTCAAGGCAGGATTGCCCGCCACCATCGCCAGCTTGCCGTGAACCACACGCGACAAGGTAGAGCCGTGCGAAGTGCGCTGCAGATAATAATCCAAATTGCGTTGCAGATAATCCCCGGGTAATGGGTAGCCCAATTTTTGCAAAATCCGGTCCACTTCTTCTTTGTCCAGATTGTAGAACGTCATCAGCAAGTCGGCTTGCTTGGCCACTTTAAATTCGTCCGGCGATTTATTTTCCGATTTCAAAATACGATCCATCCGGTAAATGTTCCCGTATTTTTCCTTGTAAAAATTCCAATCCAGGTCCTTCAACTCGAAATAGCCGTCGTACTGCGCGATAATCCCGTCCGCATTAATACAAAGGTTGAGGTTTCCGGAAATTTGATCCCATGCCGCCGTTTCCGCTTCCGAAAGGTTGATTTTCCCCCTCACATCCTTCTCCGTCTCCACACCAACGGCTTTCAGCAAATCCGGAACACGTTCAAACATCCACGAAGCCATCAGATTCGTATACCCGTTGTCGCGCAAACCGCCTTGGGAGGCATTGGGATAGGCTTCGTGAAACTCATCGGGGCCCATGACCTTGTCAATGGAATAGCGCTTGGTTTCCGGATTCCATTCGCATTTGGAAGCCCAAAAACGGCAAATCTCCAAAAACAGTTCCAATCCGTAATTCCGGATAAATTCAATGTCGCCGGTCGTATGGAAGTATTGCCAGACATTATAGGCAATCGCCAGGGAAACGTGGCGTTGCAACGAGCTGTGGTCATCGTCCCACTTTCCCGAAAGGGGATTCAGGTGAATGATCTGTGTTTCTTCGCGCCCGTCGGAACCGCTTTGCCAGGGAAACATGGCGCCCTTAAACCCATATTGCCGGGCATAAGCACGCGCTGCATCCAAACGCCGGTAGCGGTACATCAACATGGCTTTGGTTATTTCGGGGAGATGCAGGTTGTAAAGCGGCTGGATAAACAATTCGTCCCAAAAAATATGCCCGCGGTAAGCCTCGCCATGCAGGCCGCGCGCCGTAATGCTGGCGTCAAGGACTCCATTGTTGGGCGACATGCTGGCCATCAAATGATACAAATGAAGGCGGATCAATCGTTGCGCCGAGCGGTCGCCCGAAATTTCAAGATCTATTCGATCCCAAATTTTTTCCCAGGCCTGGTGGCTTTCTTCCAACAGCTCTTCAAACGAAGGCGTTTGATCGATCAATTCAATAGCATCGACCAATGGCTGGGGAGAATCGTCAGGCTTGGAGGTAAAAATGGCCACCTTCTTTTTGATGGTATAAATCTCGTTTTCTTTTGCCTCAAACGTGTATTCGCCCGATACGACCCCAGGTTTGGATGTATGCTCGAAGTGAATGCAATCTTGCTTGTCGTTTTCAAAAAATTGGTAGTCGGCTACCTGGGCAATTTCAAGTTGGGATTGGGTGGTCTGCACCAGAACAAACTGACGCGAACCTTCAGCCCCTTCTGAAAGCGGCTGCAGATGTTTTTGATTCAACGATTTGTAACGCTCCACGCCCTCATTGATGAGATCGCCGTTCAATCCCGCTTTGACTGTGATTTTTCCGGAATAATTCAGCGGAACTATTGAATACGTAGCTGCCGCCAAATGGGGTTGCGCCATGGAGGCAAAACGCTGGCTCACCAGCAACGTCTGGTTTCCTTGCGGATCCGTCAGCTCCAAATGGCAGGTATACAAGCCGTTCTGGAAGTTCAAGGTACGTTTGATACGGTCGATCGTAGCATTCGAAACCGTTAGCCAATCACCTTCCCCGATCTTAAAGGTAAAAGGAAGCCAATTGGGAATATTTACGAAATCCTCATTTTCAATATCTTTTCCGGCTATCGGCGTGGTCAGGCGGTTGTAAAGTCCGGCTACATAAGTTCCGGGATAATTCACCGTATTCGCATCCATTCCGTCGAAACAACCGCGTGTTCCGAAATAACCGTTTCCAACCGTAAGCAAGGTTTCCCGCGTCCGTTCCTTTTGAGGTTCATACGAATGGTAGCTGATTTCCCAACCATCATTCCGAATACCCGTTTCAAACCAATCCTCGATTTCCGTGAGATCCAGTTCCTCCAGATCGCTCACCACCAAATCCGCGCCATTGGCCAAAAGCTCCTGTTCGTTGTTTTCGCGGGCCAACCCGATCACCAAGCCGAAATTTCCTTTTCGTCCGGCAGCAACGCCTGAAGTAGCGTCTTCCACGATGATGGTTTGATGCGGTTTCACCCCCAGATTTTCAGCCGCCGTCAAAAAGATATCCGGTTCGGGTTTGCCTTTTAAATGCAACTCGGCTGCTACCTCCCCATCCACACGGGTTTCGATCAAATCCAACAATCCTGCAGCCTTCAGCACGGCATAACAGTTTTTACTCGAGGAAGCCACGCCCACGCGAATGCCGTTTTCACGAAGCCATTTCATCCATCGTACGGTGGAAGGAAACACCTCCACGCCTTCTTTTTCGAGCACCTGATTGAATGCCAGGTTTTTCCGGTTTCCCAAAGCACAAACGGTTTCCAATTCCGGTTTATCGGAGGGATCGCCGAACGGCAACTCTATGCCCCGCGAGGACAAAAAGGATTTTACGCCGTCGTAGCGCGGTTTTCCGTCGACATATTGCAAATAATCGTTTTGGGTAAACGCTTGAAAATTTGCACCCGAACGGGTTTGCAAAAATCCGTCGAACATTTTTTTCCACGCATGGCTATGCACCTCGGCGGTCTTGGTGATGACCCCATCCAAATCAAAGATAACGGCTGAAAAAATCATGGCAGTTTTTTAACAAGTTTCGAAATGCAAAGTTCCGAAATAATGGGAACAATCCGAAATCGGGGATGTGTTTTGAAAATTATGCCTGCCGAAAAGATTTTTTTCGCAATTTTGTGCAATTCAAGTACCGCTTCTTCATGAAACTGTCGCAACATCCTTTTGGCAAGCTGCCCACCGGCGAAACAGCGCATTTATTTATTTTAGAAAACGACCACGGTCTGGTGTTGAAAGTAACCAATTACGGCGGCACGATGACCGAGCTCTGGACGCCCGACCGCAATGGGAAACCGGCCAATGTATTGCTGGGTTTTGCTACCTGGGAAGAATGGTTCCACAACACGGATCCTTATTTCGGCTGTCTGGTCGGGCGTACTTGCAACCGCATCGACAAGGCACAATTCACCATCGACGGGATTACCTACCAAGTAACGCCGAACCAGGGAACGTTTCAATTGCACGGCGGAGCGGAAGGATTTAACAAGAAATTCTGGAATGTATGCGCTCAAGCAGCGGATCCGGATAAGGTTTCCGTAACGTTTGAGTATGTAAGCCCCGACGGGGAAGAAGGGTTTCCGGGCAATGTGCATACCACAGCGGTTTATTCGCTGAACAATCAAAATGAAGTTTCGATCGAGTGGAAAGCGGTAACCGACCGGCCAACACCCGTCAACCTGACCAACCATGCGTACTGGAATTTGCGCGGCGAGGGAAACGGAACGATTTTGGATCATGAATTGACTATTTTTGCAGACGCGATTACGGAAACCAATGCGGATTCGATTCCTACGGGTAAATTGCTTCCGGTAGCCGGAACGCCTTGGGATTTCAGAACGCCGCACAAAATCGGGGAACGAATCGGGACGTTGTACATGGGATACGATGACAATTATTGTTTGCGCAATTTTTCGGGAAGCCTGGAACTAGCTTGCATGGTCACGGAACCCGAAAGCGGACGCAAAATGGAAGTGCTGACCACCGAAGTGGGTATGCAACTTTACACGGCCAACTGGTTTACCGGAACGTACAAGGGATTGTCAAACGTGCCGTACCAAAAACATGCCGCTTTTTGCACCGAAACACAACATTGGCCGGACAGTATGAATCATGCCAACTTTCCCAACGTGATTTTGCGGCCGGGAAATGAATTCAATTCCCAAACCATTTTCCGTTTTTCAACGGTTCATCTTTAAAAAAATAAGAACGATCGAATGGATACAAAAAACCAATTTATCAAAGCTTTAGAGGAAAACGATTTGCAAGGCATCAAACGGGTTCCCAAATCAGATTTGCATTGCCATTCCGGATTGAACGGGCGTTACGAAGACGTTTCCAAACGATTGCCGCGCCCCATTCCAAGGCCGGCCGAGTATTTCGACACGTTTGCCGATTTCGAAAAATATATTTTCGGCGACATTTACCTGAACGATCGCAGCAACCTCGACATTTTGATTTCGGAAGCGTTCCGCCAGCCCAAATCGGACGGGGTTACCCGCCTGGAAATGAGTTTCGATTTTAACTTCGTTTATTTCTTCGATTCCAAAATTGAAAAATTAATCGAATACATCGACGAAATGCACCAAAAGGAAGCGCCCGGAATTCTTTCGAAACCCGAAATCGGTTTTAGCCGCACCTTTACGGCAAAAGAAATCGAACCGATAATGATTCCCTTGATCGAAAGCGGCTGGGTAGGCTCGATCGATTTATACGGGGACGAATTAGCGCATCCGGCTAAAGAATATCAATATATTTACAAAACAGCCGACCGCTACAACGTAAAACGCAAAGCACATGTGGGCGAATACGGCACAGCAGAGGACGTTCGGGAAGTCGTTGAGTTATTCAATTTAAATGCCGTACAACACGGCATTGCAGCGGCAGAATCGGCGGAAGTGATGGATTTTCTGGCAAAAAACAACATTCCTTTGAATGTTTGCCCCTCGAGCAATGTGTCGCTGAAACGGGTGAAAAGCATCCAAACGCATCCTGCGCGGGTTTTGTATGACCAGGGGATCAACATCACTATCAATTCGGATGATATTTTGATTTTCGGGAAAAGCGTTTCGGAAGAATATGCATTGCTGTACAACGAAAAAGTTTTTACCGCCGAAGAGCTGAATGTGATCCGCGAAAACGGGCTGAACCAATAAATTTTTACCGCACCATTTTCTTCTTTTTATGAACTTAGGCTACCTCGATTGGTCAATTATTATCGCATTGTTTGTGCTGATGCTCGGAATGGTTTTTTTGAGCAAAAGCCTGATGAAAAGTGTTACCGATTTCCTGGCAACCGGCCGGACAGGCGGGCGCTACATTATTTCCATGTTTCACGGTACGGCAGCCTTGGGCGCCATCACGGTGGTGGGCGCTTTGGAACAGAATTACTCGGCAGGTTTTAATTCGCGCTGGTGGGAAATGCCCACGGCCGTGATTTTGGTAGCGATTTCTGTAAGCGGCTGGGTGGTGTACCGTTTCCGGCAAACCCGGGCTTTGACCATGGCGCAGTTTTTCGAAATGCGCTATTCGCGGGCCTTCCGGATTTTTGCAGGCTTTCTGGCATTTACCTCCGGCATTGTCAACATGATTATCTTCCCGGCGGTAAGCGCCCGGTTTTTCATCTATTTCTGCGGCATTCCCGAAATCGGGCTGTTTTACGGATATTCGGGAACTTATATACTCACAACGGCCGTTATGGTGCTGGTTCCTTTGTATTTTATCCTTACCGGCGGGCATATTGCGGTGATGTTCACCGACTTTATCCAGGGAGTATTTGTCAACATTGTGTTTGTGGTGATTGTGATTTTGCTGTTGGTTCAGGTAGATTGGTCGCACATCAGCCAGGCTGTTGAAACCGCGCCCGCACAGCAATCGCTGATCAATCCGTTCGACGCATCCAAAGTGCAGGATTTCAATCCCTGGTTTTTCTTTATCGGAATGTTTGGCCTGGTTTACACCAAGTTATCGTGGCAGGGGAATTCGTCTTTCAATATTGCCGCCAAAAGCGCCCACGAGGCCAAAATGGCCGATGTATTAACCAACTGGCGATTGGTTCCGCAATGGGGATTGTTTTTGGTGTTTGTGCCCATCGTAGCCTACACCATTTTCCATCACGATGCCTATAAAAGCATTGCCGACAGCATCAACGGCATTCTGGCAACCATCGGTTCGCCGGCCGAACAAAGCCAATTGCGGGTTCCCATGGTATTGAATTATTTGCTGCCCGTCGGATTGAAAGGCGCTTTTGCCGCCATTATGCTGGCAGCAGCCATTACCTGTCACAACACTTACATGCATTCGTGGGGAAGCATTTTTATTCAGGATTGTGTGATGCCCTTGCGCAAAAAGCCTTTTGAACCCAAAGAACATTTGAAATACCTGAAACTCTCCATCCTGGGCGTCGGGTTATTGATTTTCATACTGAGCATTGTGTTCCATTCCACTGAAAAAGTATTCCTGTTCCTCAACATCTCGGGAGCCATTTTCGTAGGCGGTTCGGGAGCCGTAATTATCGGCGGTTTATACTGGAAACGCGGGACCAAAGCGGCGGCCTGGGCTGCCATGATTACCGGCGCTTCGACGGCAACGCTGAACATTGCCTTAAACCAATTGATCCCCAACTTCCCGATCAACGGACAATGGGGATGGTTCCTCGCCATGATTGCTTCCTCCGTGGTCTATGTTTTGGTGTCGTTATTCGGTTCTTCCAAAAAAGCAGCCAATATGGACAAATTGTTGCACCGGGGCGAGTACGCCGTCGCGGGAGACGATTCCCTCAATCTGGCGCAAGCCAAAGGATGGAAAGCCACCTTCGGCACCACCCAAGAATTTACCAAAGGCGACAAAGCCATTTATTTTGCAACGACCGGATGGACGGCGCTTTGGGTAGTTGTATTCATTCTCGGAACCCTTTCGTATTTTTTGATCCGTCCTTTTACTAACGACGAATGGCTTGGCTTCTGGAAAATTTATACCTACATTTTCCTGGCGGCTTCTGTGATCGTTACCATTTGGTTTACCCTCGGCGGTTTCAAGAATTTGAAAGAGATGATTGCCGCCTTGCGCCATATGGTTCGCGACCATAAAGATTCGGGATTTGTGGAGAAAAACGATTCGCCTTCGGAATAAGGTGCGAAAACCGCCCTAAAAAAGGTTAATTTTGCATGATTAAAAAAACGGGGCCGGCTGTTTCGCCGTTTCGTTTTTACCATTGTCTTAAAACCCAGCCCATGCAACCATTTTGTTTTATTTTTTCGAGTGATGTCCTTTCGTTGTTGATATTTATTGTTCCTATCTGCATTTTCCTGGCGTTGGACCTGGGCATTTTCAGCAAACACAGCCATTTTCCTTCTTTCAAAGAATCGTTGATTTGGACCACTTGCTGGATTGCCCTGGCCCTCGGCTTTTTTCTTTATATAAAATTCGAAGGCAATATGATCCACGGCATTGTGCCCGACGATCCCAATGCCATGCGGAAACTCCAGGAAATTGTCACCCGCTACGGGCATGCCATACGGATTAATGGATTGTCCATTGACGATGCCATCAAAGTTTACAATAACAATCTTTCCATTGAGTACATCACCGGTTACATTGTCGAATATGCCCTCTCGGTCGATAATATTTTTGTGATGCTGTTGCTGTTTATGGCCTTCAACGTACAAAAAAAATATTACAAGCGGGTATTGGTCTGGGGGATTTTGGGCGCCGTCGTCATGCGGATGTTGTTCATTTTACTGAGCGCTACGCTCATCCAACGTTTCGCATGGATTCTATACGTCTTCGGCGCATTTCTGGTTTTTACGGGAATCCGGATGCTGATAGAAATCATGAAACACAAAGAAGAACATGTGGATACGGCAAAGTATCCCGTCGTAAAATTTGCCAGCAAATATTTTAACGTATATCCCAAATACGTCGGCGGGCGTTTTTGGATCCGGAAAAATGCCAAGTTTTACTTTACGCCGCTCTTTTTGGTGCTTTTGGTGATCGAGTTTACCGATATCATTTTTGCCGTCGATTCGGTTCCAGCTATTTTTTCCATCACTAAAGATCCTTACATTGTTTTCTTCTCCAATATCTTCGCCATATTGGGATTGCGGTCGCTGTTTTTCGTCGTATACAGCATGATCCGCCAAATCAAATACTTGAAACACGGCCTGTCAGCTTTGTTGTGCTTTATCGGATTGAAAATGTTGCTGCACGATTTTGTTCACATTGACGCCACCGAATCGCTGCTGATTATTGTGGGTATTTTATTTATCAGTTTTATGGCTTCGTTTGTTTCCAACTTAAGGGGAAAAGATAAAATTGCCAAGTAATTTTCGATGATCACGATTGAAAAAATAGGATTCCACGAAGCGGCTGCATTCGCCGAATTGTCCGCCCGGACATTCTACGATACCTTTTGGAATACTTGTACCGAAGCCGATATGAAAGGCTTTTTGGAAGAAACATTCCATATCCGGGAAATCCGGAAATTGTTGTCCGATTCCCAGGCCCATTGCTATTTTGCCAAACATCATGAGCAAGCGGTAGGATATCTTTACTTCAAAGAGGATTACGCGAATTTTCCCAACGAAAATCCGCCCAAAGCACTGGAATTAAAGCGGTTTTATGTTGAAAAGTCATTCCATGGCAAACAGGTGGCCCATGCCATGATGCATTTTTTCCTTGACTATGCCCAAGAAAACCGTTATGAAATGGCCTGGCTGGGTGTTTGGGAATACAATGCCCGGGCGCAACGGTTCTATTCCAAATACGGATTCGAATATTCGGGCTACGGACACGACTTTCCCATCGGCACAACGCCTCAAACCGACCAATGGTGGTGGAAATGGATCGTTTAACCAAGCGTCTTTTCTTACGACCTTGAATCGGATTCAATCCGAAGGATTTGCCTGTTTATAGGCAAAAACATGCGAAAACCCCATTCGACCCAATGGGATAGGAAACGGAGCTGTTCAAAAGTCAAAAAAACTTCACCACAAGGGCACAAAGAATCTTTCGAAAAGGACACAATTGCATAAAAATGAAATTATTAACTTTGTGTTCTTTGTATAAACTTCGTGTCTTTGTGGTGAAAAAAACTCTTTGAGAATAGCCTCCATAATATGGAAATCCAACTATCTGCCCTTCAGCCGGATCGTTGCCGGAATAATCACAGACGAAACAAGTCCGTTATCTAAATTGTTATTGAAAAACCGGATGAGCAACTCCGTACATACCCAATTAAAAATAACAGCTATGAACTATTTCAGAACGATAGCAGCAGGCCTATCATCGATGCTTATTCTATCAGCATTCGCCCATTGCAAGAAAGAAGAGCCTCAAACATATCCTCCTGTGGAAACGCAACAGCCCAACACGAATTATAAACCGGCTTTTGAAGGGCAAACGCGAATAGCAGGCGTGAAAACGACCACTCCTTATCAAGTAACCATCCTTACAGACGGACTCTCAAAACCATGGGCGGTAACATCTCTTCCCGATGGCAGATTGGTCATAACCGAAAAAGCAGGTACCCTACGTATCGCTACCACCAGCGGCGAGCTTAGCAGTCCCATTACAGGATTTCCCGAAGTAGACGACAGAGCGCAGGGAGGGTTGCTGGATGTAGCTCCTGATCCGGATTTTGAGACAAGCCGGCTGCTCTATTTTACGCTGGCGGAAAAAACGGCTCAGGGTTCACTGACTGCCGTTGGAAAAGGAACGCTCTCTGCTGATGAACAACAAATCCAGAATTTTCAGATTATTTACAGAGCCATCCCCTACTACGATAATAGTATGCATTTTGGAAGCCGTATTGTTTTCGATACCCAGGGAAATATTTTCGTATCGACCGGCGAACGCGGCGATCTGGCAACCAGACCCAAAGCCCAGATCCTCGACAACGGATATGGCAAAGTCATTCACATTACACCCTCTGGACAACCGGTGGCCGGAAACCCGTTTGTCAATACCCAGGGAGCCCTGCCCGAAATCTATTCTTACGGGCATAGAAATCCGCAAGGGTTGGCCATCCACCCTGTTACCCGGGAACTATGGTTGTCGGAAATGGGACCTCGCGGAGGGGATGAGATTAATTTGATAAAACCCGGCAAAAATTATGGGTGGCCCACGATCACATACGGGATTGAATACAGCGGAGAAGCCGTAGGTGAAGGTATTACACAAAAAGAAGGGCTCGAGCAGCCTGTATATTACTGGGATCCGGTAATTTCACCCAGCGGTATGACATTCTATAGTTCAGCCACGATTTCTGAATGGCAAAATAACCTGTTTATAGGAGGATTGAGTGGGAAGCATATCGCCCGTATTGTGTTGAGAGACAATAAAGTTGTTGGCGAAGAACGATTGCTGGCAGATGAAAATCAGCGTTTTCGGGATATAGGCGAAGGAAAGGACGGAGCACTTTACGCTGTAACCGATGAAGGGAGGCTCTACAGGATCGCTAAGAAATGAAAGTGCAGGCTGCCAGGTATAAAAAAATGCAAAATGCTTCCTCCGCATTTTGCATTTTTTGCTTTTTAGCAGCGAAACGTACTATTTCGCGTCGTACGTAACGGTATAATGATAGGTCGTGGTGGCTTTGGTCGATTTTTGATTTTTCTCTTGATCCAAGCGTTTTGCCAAAGGATGCCCGAAGCCATTTTGGCCTTTCGAACCGGAAGTCGTTAGGTCGATTTGCACCGGATAGTTATCGGCATTGTAAATGTATGTAAACTGGTTGTCAAACCAGGAGGTTCCCCATTCGGTTACATTGTTTGCTACATGAAAGCCCAGATTCACGCATTCAGCAAAAGGGGCATTGTCATCGTCAAAGAAAAACCAGTTGGGTAAATTGATGCTTTTGAAAATGCCGTTCATTTCATCGTACGTAAAGTTAAACTCGTTCTGGCTGGAGTTAACGGCTTTCTTCAGATTGTCATTCGAATCATAATAGAAGTTTACAAAAGACAAAGAGCCGATATAATCGATTTTTTGCACCCTGCCGTTGGCATCCAACTCGTATTTGGTTTGGATGTTCATTTGATTTTGGTCAACCTGGGTAGCTGTCACCGAATTTTCCGAATAGGCATATTCGGTGGTATAACTCAACTTTGAAGGAACTTTGGAAACAAATACCTGCTTGGTCAACTGCCCGAAAGAGTTGTAAACAAACTCAAAAACACCGTAATCTGTGGCGTTTTTTCCCACCCCGATACGGGTAATTTGCTTGTTCGTGTTGTACTGAACATTCATCTCCATCGTTAAATCCGCAGCTCCCGGGGTTGTTTCCGTATAGGTTATTTTCGAAGGCAAATGTTGTGGCCCTGTTGTGGGTTTTACTACAGTTACTAAAGCACTGTCCTTAAAGTTCCCGTCCACGGTGGTCACCAACACAAAGGTTTCCCCTTCTGCGACCCCGGTTACGGTGCCCTGGTTGTTGATGGTGGCAATCCCGCTATTGCGGGTAATCCATTGCACGCTTTTATTCTCGGCATCGCTCGGCGACACGGTTGCCGTAATGTTCCCTTGTTTGCCGATTTCAACGGTAAGGGCTTTGGGATCGGTGGAAACACCATTTACTTTTACGTCATCTTTACAGCCGGTCATCAGAAACAGGACACCGGCAAAGGCGATTACTGCAAAATTTTTAAAGACTTTTTTCATTGTGTGTTTTTTAGAATACATTATTAAATAAGGCATACCCATTTTTCAGATGGAATATACGACAAAAATAAAAACTATTTAAAATATATCATGAAACAAACACATCAAAATTAAGAAAGTTCCTAAATAGAAGCTCTCAACAGAAATGAAATCATTCTGGATATCCTTGAAGTAAAAAAAACATCTGACAATAGAAAACAGGCTAAAGCAAACGCCTTAGCCTGTCGAAAATCACAACCAAATGTGAATAGTCTCCCCTTGGGGAGATAGATATAGAGGGGCTCTTTACTTTTCAATCCGTATACGGGCATCCACGGCGACCAGTTTGCTCATATTACCGATCAACGGATTTAAGTCCATTTCCTCGATTTCGGGCGCAGCTTTGCATAAAGCAGCCACACGGCATACGGCATCGGCATAAAGGTCTTCATTCACGCCTTCTTGTCCACGGATTCCCTGAATAATCTTGTAGCTTTTCAACGAGCGGATCATGGCATGGGCTTCGTCTTTGGCAATGGGCGCCAACGAACAAGCCACATCCTTCAACACTTCGATGTAAATACCGCCCATTCCGCAAAGCACCATATGTCCGAATTTGGGCTCTTTTTTAGCCCCGACAAATACATATTCGCCGGTCAACATGGGTTGCAGTAAAATAGCCGTGGTATCTTTGATTTGAATCATGCGTTCGAATTCTTCTTCTACTTTGGCATCGGTTTTTACGTTGAGTACCACGCCGCCCACATCCGATTTATGAACCGGGCCCACTACTTTCATCACCACCGGATAACCCAACTGGTTGGCCGATTTCACGGCATCGGTTTTGGAGGTAACCACCGCTTCTCCGGCACGTGCAATGCCTGCTGCATCCAAGAGTTGTTGGACTTTTTCGGGATGTAAATAGCCGTTTTCCGACGAATCGATAATTTGCCGGATTTGGGCTTTGTCAACCGCCGGCATTTCGATGGTTTCCGGTTGCGGTTTGGGGGTATAAAATACTTTGCACAAAGCATTTCCAAAAGCTACTTCGTCGGGGAAATTGATCCGGCCGAGCGAAAGGAAGTATTCGATTTCTTTTTTTACATTGATAATCGAAGGTAAAATGGGATAAATGGGTTTGCGGCTGTTGCGCATTTTTTCATCCAGTACCTTGTATACATCGTACACCTCACACAATCCGGGGCTTCCGAAAATAACCGCCATGCCATCGATGGCGTCAAACTTTTGATCGCAATAATCGATGATTTCGCCCAACTGTTCCGCAGTTCCGGTTGCCAAAAAATCGATGGGGTTGGCAACGGAAGAACCGGGAAATAGTTTTGCCAGCAGTTCGGGACTTTCCAAATGAGGAATTTCCAGCCCGCCGTTGCTCAACGCATCCGTCAGCATAACCGCCGGGCCGCCGGCATGGGTAATAATGGCAATATTTTTGCCTTTTAATTCCTTATGCATAAAAATGGATGCCACGGTTGCCAATTCTTCACGGCCGGCACAGCGTACAATACCCGCTTTGCGGAACAAGGCTTCCACCGCCACATCCGGGCTTGCCAAAGCGCCCGTATGCGAGGAAGCCGCACGGCTGCCTGCCGCCGAACTTCCCGATTTGATGGCGGCAATTTTACACCCTTTGCGAATCAACGATGAGGCGTGTTTCAACAGCATTTCGGGTTTGTTCACGCTTTCGATGTAAAGCAGTTTTACATGCGAATCCGTTTCGGGATTGAAATTTTCGTCCATGTATTTCAGGATGTCTTCCACACCCAATTGTGCGGAATTTCCAACCGAATACACACTTGAAAAGACCAACCCCTTGGGCACCGACGATTCCATAATGAAGACGGCGGTTGCTCCCGAACCGGAAATAAAATCTACGCCTTTGGGATCCAGCTTGGGAATGGGCGTTGTAAAAATGGCGGTATGGTTGGAGTTCATCACGCCCACACAGTTGGGGCCGATCAAACAGGCTCCGTATTTTTCGCAAGTAGCGACAATTTGATTTTCCAATTGGGCGCCTTCTTCGCTTTCTTCATGGAATCCGGCCGAAAGGATGATGAATGCACGGGTTCCTTTATCGCGGGCGAGAATTTCAACGGTTTCAGGACAATATTTGGCTGCAATGGCCAGCACCGCCAAATCGGCTTGCGGCAAATCAGTCACATTTTTATGACAGGTCAAGCCTTGAATCTCGCTTTCCTTTGGGTTTACAACAAAAAGCCGGCCTTTGAACTGATGATCGATCAGGTTCTTTAAAACTTTTCCGCCGGGTTTGGTTACATCATTCGAACCACCAACAACAACAATACTTTTAGGGTTAATTAATTCTTTGGTAATCATTATCTTTCGTTATTTTATTTTTTTAAATTTACTAAAATCCTTTTTCTCGATGAGTTGATTTAAGTCATCGACAATATTTTGATAACTGCCTTTGGGCCCGCAGAAATACATCTTCTTGATGGGGTCTTTGTCGATAATGGCATTATAAAGTTCGGTCGCCGACGGCGTTTGAGCCATTTTGGAATACTCTTCGTATGTATATTTCAAAAAAGCCACGTTGGCGCCGATGCCCCGGTTATCCAAAAACCAGCCATCCGCAAGTTTTGAAGGATAAGCCAATTCGCCGCCGGTAAACACGTCACGAGGCCCGGGATAAGAAACAATGCTTTTTTTATCCTCCGAAAGCATCACCGGTACATTCCGGGAATAATCGGCTTTGGTTTGATAAATAATGGCCTTCGGGCTTGCAATGGCAGCTGTAGGTTCTGAATTTGCCGTTTGATTTTTTTGAGAGGCGCAACAAGCCGAAAACAGGGCCGCAACAGCAACGGCCAGGACGGAGAAAGTTGTTTTTTTGAACATAATCGAATATTTTGAGTCAAAAATACGGAAAAACAAGAAAATTCAAGGTTTAACTAAAAAAAAGAATGCAATACATTTGTTTGCCAACGTATTGCAATTCTTTTTCTAAATCTCCGAAAATTCTATACCTCGCGCGTCAAACCCACGGTAAAGTGGCGCATAATAGGCGCTTCATACTGAATACAAACACCTTTGGTAATGGATTTGCGGCGTTCGAAAACATTGGCCACGGTGGCTGCAATATAATCCATATGATTGTTGGTATAAACGCGGCGCGGAATGGTTAAACGCACCAATTCCAATGCGGGATAACGGTTTTCGCGGGTAATGGGATCGCGGTCGGCCAGAATGGCGCCGATCTCAACCGCACGAATGCCGCCTTCCAAATACAATTCGATCGCCAGTGTTTGAGCCCGGAATTGTTCTCTGGGCAAATGTTCCAATATTTTGTTGGCATCCACAAAAATAGCGTGCCCGCCATACGGTTTTTGAACCGGAACGCCGTAATCGGTCAATTTTTTACCCAAATAATGAACCTGGCTGACGCGCGCTTCCAAATACTCAAATTCGGTGGCTTCATACAACCCGCGCGATAAAGCGCCCATATCACGGCCGGTCATACCGCCGTAAGTTAAAAAGCCTTCGAACATGATGTTGAAAACCGAAGCTTGGCGCATGATTTCTTCATCCCGCAAAGCAATAAAGCCGCCCATATTTACAATGCCGTCTTTTTTACTGCTCATGGTGGTGCCGTCGGCATAAGAATACATTTCGCTGACAATCTCGCGGATGGTTTTGGTTTCATACCCTTTTTCACGCACTTTGATGAAATAGGCATTTTCCGCAAAACGAGCCGAATCGAAAAACACTTTGATTCCATGCTTTTTGGCCAATGCGCTTACTT
Organism: Lentimicrobiaceae bacterium; assembly: GCA_031550085.1. Taxonomy (GTDB): domain Bacteria; phylum Bacteroidota; class Bacteroidia; order Bacteroidales; family UBA4417; genus UBA4417. The sequence goes on along the minus strand of JAVBOY010000009.1, from coordinate 147,060 downwards.
CGCGGATGTTTTGCATCGAAACCGGCTGACCGCCCGACGTATTGCAGGTAACGGTAATCAGGAAAAACGGAATTCTTTCGACGCCGTATTGGTCAATGGCTGCTTGCAATTTGTTCAGATCGATATTTCCTTTAAACGGGTGAATCAATTCCGTATCGAACGACTCGTCGATGGTGCAATCCAAAGCGGTTGCATGGCGGAATTCAATATGCCCTTTGGTGGTGTCGAAATGTGAATTCCCGGGAACCACATCGCCTTGCTTTACCAATACGCTGAACAGTACGTTCTCGGCCGCGCGCCCTTGGTGTGTAGGCAAAAAGTACTCGAATCCAAAAATATCCTTAATGGAGTTTTTCAGTTTGTAATAGCTGGTTGCGCCGGCATAGCTTTCATCGCCCAACATCATTTCGGCCCATTGTTGGTCACTCATGGCTCCGGTTCCACTGTCGGTAAGCAAATCAATATAAACGTGTTCGCTTTTCAGGTTGAAAAGGTTGTATTGTGCTTCTTTGATCCATCGTTCACGTTCTTCGCGGGTCGAACGGTGAATGATTTCGATGGTTTTCATTCTATAGGGTTCTGCATAAGGTAGTTCCATGGTATATTTTGATTTTTGGCAGTTTTTTTTATGATTAGAAATATAAATGATTGAAATGCCGGTAAACAGCATCCGAATTGAAAAAATCTCAAGGGGGACATCCCGCCAAGTACGACAGGACAAAAGAATCAAAAACTATCTCGTTCTTTGATATTCAAAAACTTATGTTTCGAGGAAGCGAAATGCATAAAACACATTTTGTGTCCAAATGTACAGATTTTTTTCAAAATCAACGAATCCTGTACGTGTTTTAAGCTTTTTAAAAATCTTGTGCCCGGAACAGGACTCGAACCTGCACGGCCGTGAAGCCACTGGTCCCTGAAACCAGCGTGTCTACCAATTCCACCATCCGGGCAATAAAGATAAGAACTTGGGTGTGCCCAGGACAAGACTCGAACTTGCACGTCCTGACGGACACCAGCCCCTCAAGCTGGCGTGTCTACCAATTCCACCACCTGGGCAATAAATCGGCGGCAAAGATACATTTTTTTTGTTACACCAAAATGTATTTTTACATTCTGTTTAAAAGTTTCCCCGATCGGCGGCCAACTCGTTTTTTCACCCGGTAGCCGGTTTTCCAAATAAGATATTCAGCCCGAAATGCCCGCTATATGTCTTGTTTTTTTTCATGGAGAGGCTCGAAAAGTCAACAAAACTATACAGCTGGACGGTATTTTTTATTGCAGCAACGAAGCCCAGGCTGGGATTCAACATCGACTTTCCGACAAACGTGTTTCCAACCCCCAGATCAAGCCATTTTGCGACGGAGACATCCGCACTCAAAGAAAATGTCGACAGTGAAAAATTGTCACTTAACTCTCCTTGATACACGCCGCTTACTTTTAATCGTTTGAGCAGTTGGTAACTGGCACTGAGAAAAACTTTGGTCGGCAATGCCGTGCGATAGCTTCCGATACTGTCAATGGTATTGATTTTGATTTTGGATTCAAGGGTATCGGCAAATTGTTGAAAAATATCCGAATTGTATTCCCCGCCCTGCATCAAATTATCCCAGTTAAATCCTTCAAACGAAAGTTCTTCTGAATTAGTAGGGCTTTTGTATTGTGTGGTGTTGGTACTCCACCGGATCGATCCCCAATCAACCACACTGGCAGCCACATTTAATTTATCCGTAACATCAAAGGAAGCGCCCACATCAAAAGACATTCCCCGGTTTTTAAAAATATCGGACCGGAATAAATTCGAAAATGTAATATCGTCGGAAAAGCTTGTGGCGGACTTCTTCACATCCACTCTATATCTCGCGGAAATCACGGCAGCTCCCGGCTCCTTTTGAATGTTGAAATAGGTATCTCCGGTTTGAATATCGAAAAGGCCGTATACCAACTTGGGCTTCACGCCCACACTAAGCCGGGGCGTAATCTGATATCCGGCGCCAACTCCAAATTCCGTCCAGGCAACCGTGCCTCCAAAACCGTTTTTTACCAATTCAAGTGGTTTGTCCAGGTCCATCTGGTTTCCTTTGGCCAAAAAATTGACCAAATTTTTCGAAATCAGCAGGTTTGCAGAACCTCGTGCTGCAGCGGAGAATGTAAAAAAGAATTTCTGAAACTTAAATCCGGCTCCGAATAATTGCAAATTCAACGAAAATGACAATTTACTGGTTTCATCCAGGCGGCTCAACAACCGGTCCATACTAAAGCGCAAGGTATCGTTTGTATCACGAAAAATCGCGTCGTCGTAAGAAAAGGGCAATACCATGGTATAATTTGTCGAGGTTGTACTCAGGTATCCTTTTGATCCTTTGGGAAATTTTGCAGGGTTCATATGGGTCGACTGGGGAAGCCGGTTCATGTTGTAGATAATTAATCCCCCCGATTGTGCGTAAAGCTGGCTAAACGAAACGAACAGAAGGAGTAATAGCACGAACCCATATTTTTTCATAATGCAAATAGTTTGTTTTTAAAATTATGTAAAACGGCGGCAAAGGTAAAAAAAGATCGGGGTAATGCAAGCTACGGCATTTGCAGATCGTTCCTTGAAAATTCGGATTGTGTTTGGTTGTTAAACCAATAAGATAATCCCAAAGTCCGGTGAGCTTGTTGGAAAGAAAGTTGCAGCCACGATTCTCCCCGAACTTTATTATCCCGAATTAGGTGTTAAAAGCGGATTTTGGGATATCGAAACCATTTAGGGAAAAGGGTGCAGAAGTTTCGGGATTGCGGCGGCTAAGCCGCCGCAATCCCGAAAACCTGTCTCTGAAAGGTTGGTTAAATTTATTTTCGCTACAGATCGACAAAGAAAAATAACAGAGAGCGCAAAGTATCATTTGCTAAAAAACAATCCTCTTTGTGTGCTCCTTCTTAAAACTTTCTGCTCTTCTTTGTGGTGAGTTTCAAATAAATTTAGACAGATTCTAATATTTCAACTTTACCGTAAGCGTTGCTTTTTTGATTACAATGGTATGAGTTATGTTGTTCGCCGAAGTTTCATCGGTTTGCCCGTTTGCTGTCAAAACAATGTCTTTGTTATCAAACAACGCTTGCATAATACTTTGGGAGTAGGTAATTAAATCGGGGTTTGAATATTCATCGCCAAAATGATATTCAAGAACTGTAAACGATGCGGCCAAACCCGTAGCAGTGGATGTGGTTACCAGGTTTTGAACCAAAGTACCGTTGCCGCTTGTTGATGATTTGATAACCACCTCATCCACTTTGAACGATTTGATGTATTCTTGATTATTTTTCAAATCGCTGAATTGAGAATTGTTTATGTTGATGGTTGTGCTTCCCGAAAAAGGGAAAAAGTCAGCATGGATTCCCGATTGCAATTTCCCGGGCTGCAAAATCTGTGTTGTTATCGGGATTTCGATGTTCGAAACGGTAATGTCTTTTTGAGTCGCTTCATCCAGTTTATCACAGGAAGCCAACGTCAACAGAGCGCCAAAAAGAAGAAACAAATATAATCTCGAGAAGGCTTTCATGGCTTTTTGGTATTTAGATGTTTTTTTAAATAAGAAGGTTATCTAAATAAACAAATAAGTTGGAAAATTGATTGAGACGGCTCTTTGAAAGCTATTTTGTCCGGTTATCCATAAACTCCCACTCATTGATACAGGCTCGTTGGTGCTCTTTTTTCAGGATGACATCAAATTGCTGCAATAACCCAGGATGTTCCGCAGCCACATCGATCGTTTCGTTCCGGTCTGTTTGAAGGTTATACAATTCCCATGTGGCATTCTTATCCTGTTGCAAATTATTTTTTACGCCTTTCCAGTCACCCATCCGGATGGCTATTTTCCCATCATTTTCAGGATATTCAAAATACAAATAATTATGCAACTGCTGTTTTTTCCCGTTTCCAAGCAAGGTGGGAAGGAATGAAAAGCCGTCTGTAGTAGTCGGGGATGAAGCACCAATCAGTTCGGCCAAGGTAGGCAATACGTCAAACTGTGCCGAAACCAACTCACTGGTTTCCCCTGGTGCAATGTGATTGGGCCAGCGGGCAATAAACGGAATACGGATACCACCTTCGTAGAGGTCCATTTTTCGGCCACGCAAACCGCCCGTGCTGTTGAAAAATTCGGTGTCGGCGCCGCCGGCTGCAAACGTAGCGCCATTATCGCTACTGAACATCACCAGCGTATTTTCATCCAAATGCAATTCCTTGAGCAACGCCATGATTTGTCCCACAACTTTATCGGTATAGGTGATCATGGCCGCATAGGTTGCCCGCGGGTATTTGCAAGCAGCATACCCACGGTTTCCGTAATACGGCGTTTCTTCAAATTCTCCCAAGTATTCGCGGACAGCTTCATCGGGCGCTTGCAACGACACATGAGACCCGGTATAAGGCAGATACAGGAAAAACGGCTTGTCTTTATTCTCCCGGATAAACGCCACGGTCTTTTCCGCCATCTTGGTCAACGAATAATCGGTTCCAATAAATTTGCAAAAATCGGCATCGGTCGCATCCGGAGAAAGAGGTTTATGCACCCGAATATATGGATTTCGCAACGTGTCCCATTTCCCGTTTTCTCAAAGGTGGGTCGGATAAAAATTATGCGCTTGTTTTTGGCAAAGATATCCGTAAAAATAATCGAATCCTTGCAAATTCGGATCTCCTGTGCTGTTTACAAAGCCTAATCCCCATTTCCCGATGGCTCCGGTCACATATCCGGCTTGTTTCATCATTTTGGGAAGTGTAAAAGTACCTTCGGGCAAGGCCATTTGTCCACCTTCTTTTTCGTCGGAAAAACCGCCCATTTCGTAATTACCCCGAATGTGTGAATGCCCCGCATGCTTTCCGGTCAACAACATGCAGCGCGACGGAGCACTCACCGGTGCGCCGGAATAATGCTGCGTAAAACGGATGCCTTCGGCCGCCAGCCGGTCAATGTTGGGTGTACGGATTTTTTGCTGTCCATAGCAACCCAACTCGCCATACCCCATATCATCCATATAAATGTAGATCACATTGGGCTTTTGCGGTTTTACTTTCGGCTTGCCTTTGGCATGCACAACGGTAAAAGGAATAACCGAAGCGGCAGCCAGCAAAAAATATTTTTTAGATGGAAGAATCATAACCGGGATATGAAAAGGATTACGCGCAAAAGTAGAATTTTTAGGCACATGAAGACTAAGAAAGCTACAAACCCAAAATGATTCATGGGGAAAAGTTACTTTTGTTGTTCCTACTTTTTCATTTCAATGAATAACATGCTTCATCCGTTTTCATGGCCCATCCAAATGATGGCAAAGCCCGTCGGTGCCCGGTGTAACCTGGCTTGCGACTATTGCTATTACCTGGGAAAAACAAACTTGTCCCGAGAAACCAAACCGCCGCAAATGAGTGAGGAAACACTGGAAATCTTTATCCGGGAATACTTGTCGCTGCCATTACAACAGCATGTGGTGTTCAATTGGCATGGGGGTGAAGCTTTGCTGCTTCCGGTTGAATTTTACCAAAAAGCGCTGGATTTGCAAAAAAAATACGGACAGGGGCGTCAAGTCGAAAATTGCATTCAAACCAACGGCACCTTGCTTACCGATGAGTGGTGCGCTTTTTTCAGGAAAAATAATTTTTTGGTGGGGATCTCGGTAGACGGCCCTCCGGAATTTCATGATCGGTACCGAAAAGCAAAAAACGGAAATCCCTCTTTTCAAAAGGTTATCCGGGGCCTTCAACTGCTAAAAAAACATCGCGTTGATTTTAATATTATGGCGGTGGTAAACCATCATAATGCCGATTTCCCATTGGAATTCTACCGTTTTTTCAAGCAATTGGGTTGTATGTATATCCAATTCACACCCATTGTAGAGCGCTTGGCGGAAAACGGCACACAACTACCTCCCGAAAGTCTGGGGGAAGCAATGGCGCCTTATTCCGTCTCACCGCAACAGTGGGGTAATTTCTTGTGTTCCCTTTTCGATGAATGGGTCAAAGAAGATGTGGGGAAAGTATTTATCCAACTCTTCGATTCTACACTGGCAAATTGGGCCGGTGAACAACCGGGTGTATGCACCCTGGCAAAAACTTGCGGACATGCCGGGGTTGTGGAATCGAACGGCGATGTGTACGGTTGTGATCACTTTGTTTTTCCGGAATATAAATTGGGAAACATTCACAACGAAAGTTTGCTCTCGATGATGTATTCCGAAAGGCAAATCAAATTCGGATTAAACAAACAGGCGCTCTTGCCGAAGGAGTGCAAACGATGTGATTATCTTTTTGCCTGCCAGGGAGAATGCCCCAAAAACCGGTTTGCAAAAACTGAAACGGGAGATATCGGGTTGAACTATCTTTGCCAAGGCTACCAGCATTTTTTTAAACACATAAGTCCATATATGGATTTTATGAAAACCGAATTGGAAAACGGCCGCCCGCCCGCCAACATCATGTGGTTATTCCGGAAATAAGTTTACCTTTGCAATCGCAATTCGAACCGTGAAATATTTCATTGGTTTTCAAGTGAATTGTAAAATTATTTTACTAAATTTTAATCTTAATATAAAAAATAAAACATGTCCGAAATTATCGCAAAATTGGAAGATTTCAGTTTGGGCAAACAAAGCAAACCGCAAGGGACGTTTCAAAAAATCGGAATCGTGGGGTGCGGCTCGATGGGTCAAGAGATTGTAAAAACAATTGCGCATCATGGTTTTGATGTTATTGTGCTTGACATTGACCAAGCCCATGTAGATGCCGGCATTGCAAACATTGCTGCCGTATTAGACCAGGAAATTAAGCATTGGGGAATGACCGGAGGGGAAAAACGTTTGTTGATGTCGCGGATCAAAGGATCAGTCAATTATTCCGATTTGGCCGACTGTGATTTGGTGATCGAAACCATCAACTTCAAACAAACAGGGCACAGCATCAATCCGCGCCGTGAAGTACTGCAAAAAATTGAAAATCACGTTCGTCCCGATGCCATCATTACCTCGAATACTGCAACCTTGATGATTAGTGATTTGACTGCCGAATTGAAACATCCCGAACGCGCAGTTGGTTTGTATTTCCTTTCACCTGCCGACAAAGTAAAAGTGTTGGAAGTGGTTCGCAGTGCACGGACCTCCCCCGAGGCTTTTGAGGCGGTATCTCGTTTTGTCCGCATGCTTGAGAAAAAACCAATTGCGCTTCACGAATCGCCAGGCAATATTTCGGCCCGCATGATTTGCTCTATTATTAACGAAGCTTGCACCATTTTAATGGAAGGGGTAGCTTCGATCCAGGATATTGATGAATTAAGTCGTACCAGTTTGGGGCACCAATTCGGGCCTTTCGAACTGGCCGACCGTATTGGGTTGGATAAATTGCAACGTTGGATGGATAATCTTTATGATGAATTCGGCGATTACCGCTATAAAACCTCACCGGTTATCAAGCGTTTGGCACGTATGCAACTGTTCGGAAAAGTGTCGGGACAGGGTTTTTACAAGTACGATGCCAATGGGAAAGCCATTGCTCCAACTAGTTTATCTTAATTTCATAATCATTTAAACAAGGAGATTTATTATGAAGATCATCGTTTTAAATTGCGGAAGTTCATCCATAAAATATCAATTATTCGACATGCCTTCGGCAGAGGTATCAGCCAAGGGGATTGTCGACAAAATCGGGCTGAAAGGCTCCATGATTAAACATACGAAGGCAGACGGAACCGAAATGAAACTGGAAGGGGAAATTTTGGATCACCAACAGGGAATTGAATATGTATTGGGAATATTGACTCATAAGGATCATGGCTGTGTAAAAAGCCTGAATGAAATTGATGCGGTGGGACACCGTGTGGTTCATGCAGGTGAAAAGTTTGCCAGCTCGGTGGCTATCACCGATGAAGTCATTGTAGCCTTGGAAGAATGTATCGACTTGGCGCCCTTGCATAATCCACCCAATTTGTCGGGTATTTATGCCATCAAAAACTTGTTGCCGACCGTTCCTCAGGTAGGTGTATTTGACACGGCATTCCACCAAACGATGCCCGAAGAGGCTTATTTATATGGAATTCCCTATTCGCTTTACGAGAAGTATAAAGTCCGCCGTTACGGCTTCCACGGATCGAGCCATCGTTTTGTTTCGAAACGGGCTGCCGAAATATTGGAAAAAAAGTATGAGGATCTGAAGATTATCAGTTGCCATTTGGGTAACGGGGCTTCCATTTGCGCTATTCAAAACGGCAAATCCATGGATACAAGCATGGGAATGACTCCGTTGGAAGGTTTGGTGATGGGAACACGTTGCGGCGACATAGACGCAGGCGCCGTTTTGTATATCGCCGATAAAGAAGAAACTTCGATTCAAAATACCAGCACCTTGTTAAATAAGCACAGCGGTATGTTAGGTTTATCCGGAGTCTCGAGCGATATGCGCGATATTGAGATGGCTGCTTCTGAAGGAAATGCACGTGCCAAAAAATCGTTGGATCTTTACAGCTACCATATTCGTAAATACATTGGCTCATATGCGGCAGCGATGGGCGGCGTGGATGTTGTTCTGTTTACCGGCGGCGTGGGCGAAAACGGCTGCGATATCCGTGAAGCATGCTGCCAGGATTTCGAATTCTTGGGGCTGAACTTCAGCAAAGAACGCAACCACAAACAACGGGGAAAAGAAGTAGTCATCAGTTCCGAAGATTCGAAAGTAGTAGCCATGGTGGTTCCTACCAACGAAGAACTGGTCATCGCTCAGGATACGTTTGAAATTGTTTTTAAAAAATAATTTTGAAATCGACTTATCAAATAAAAAAGGATGCGAATGCATCCTTTTTTATTTGATAATGACTTTACCGGGATTGTTATTTACAAAGGCAGCCCACCCGCTGTAGCTTTCTGTTTCCTCTTTGGCCCCTCGCTGAAAATAGTGGCAAAGCGCTACAGCCAAAGCATCAGTTGCATCAAAGTACTGGGGTAATTCCCGCAATGACAGCAAAGTCTGAATCATTGCGGCCACTTGTTCTTTGCTGGCATTTCCCCGGCCGGTTATGGCTTGCTTCACTTTACGCGGAGAATACTCAAAAACGGGAATATCGCGGTATAATGCGGCTGCAATAGCCACTCCCTGCGCGCGACCCAATTTGAGCATACTCTGAACATTTTTCCCATAAAATGGAGCTTCGATAGCCAATTCATCGGGATGGTGCTTGTCAATCAACTGCAACAGGGTTTCAAAGATAGTTTTCAGCTTCAGGGTTTGTGTTTTCAACTTGTCAAAGCGGGCGATACCGAAATCAAGGAGTTCAATTTTTTTGTTTTTTTCCAAAACAATACCAAACCCCATAATAGTCGTTCCCGGGTCGATACCCAATATGATGCGTTCCTTTGTCAAAGCCGAAAATATCTAAACAGCAAAAAATCCCAAAACAATGCATTATTTAAGCACGCACAGCTCTTTCCCCACTTTTGTAAATGCTGCAATGCACTTATCAAGGTGTTCGCGTTTGTGCGCCGCTGAAATTTGAACCCGGATACGAGCTTGCCCTTTGGGAACCACCGGATAGTAAAAACCAGTTACATAAATGCCTTCGTCCAATAATTTGGCGGCAACATCCTGGCTTAGTTTGGCATCGTACAACATCACGGCACAAATGGCACTTTGCGTGGGTTTTATATCAAAACCGGCCGCCAACATTTGTTTGACAAAATATTCGGTGTTTTCATGCAATTGGTCTTGCAATTCATTGGTTTCGCTCATCATCTCAACCATACGAATGCCGGCAGCCGCTACAGACGGAGGAATGGAGTTTGAGAATAAATAGGGACGCGAACGTTGGCGCAGCAAATCAATGATTTCTTTTTTACCGGTAGTAAATCCGCCAATAGCACCGCCAAAGGCTTTACCCAAGGTACCTGTAATAATTTCAACTTTCCCTTTTAAATTGTAAAGCTCGGTCGTTCCACGCCCGGTTTTACCCACCACACCCGCCGAATGGCTTTCATCTACCATTACCATGGCGTCGTATTTGTTGGCCAGTTCATAAATCTTATCCAAAGGAGCAACATTGCCATCCATCGAAAAAACACCGTCGGTAACAATCAAGCGGAACCGTTGGGCTTGTGCGGTTTTCAAATGCGCTTCCAATTCTTCCATGTTCGCGTTGTTGTAACGGTAGCGAACGGCTTTACAAAGGCGCACGCCATCAATAATCGATGCGTGGTTCAACGAATCGCTGATGATGGCATCTTCTTCGGTAAGCAAGGGTTCAAAAACACCACCGTTGGCATCAAAGCAGGCTGCATACAGAATAGCGTCTTCAGTCCCGAAAAATTCGGAAAGCTTCTTTTCCAACAGCAAATGCAAATCGGTAGTTCCACAGATAAAGCGGACGCTCGACATGCCGTAGCCATGCGAATCCAACGCTTTTTTGGCTGCATCAATAAGTTGTTGGTTATTGCTCAAACCCAAATAGTTATTTGCACAAAAATTTAGGACTTCAGCACCCGAATTTACTTTGATTTGGGCTCCTTGCGGCGATACAATGATCCGCTCATGTTTATACAAACCGGCTTCATCAATGCCGGTCAATTCTTTTTCAAGATGATTTTGAAAACGGTTGTACATGGTAATATAATAATTAACAATAGAATAAGATACTTTTGAATTGCAAAGGTAGTTTTTTTGGGCGTAAGAAGGTTTCCCTGCCGTTTGAAAATCCTAAAAAAGAATAAGGCTGCCATTGCAGCCTTATTCCGGACAAAATACAATACTCTTCTATTGTGAAACCCATTTAATTCACAACAACCGGAACGGTTGCCGTTTTCTTAGCGGTTGTTTCAACTTTTACATAGTAGGTTCCTTTTGCCAATGTTGAAAAATCGCAAATTTGTTCTACCGTACCGTTTCCTTTTACAGCCTTCACCAATTGTCCGGCACTGTTGTAAACTGTTAATTGGCTGATTGCCGCTTTAGCAGTGATGGTTGCTTTATCCGACGCCGGATTCGGATAGACAGAAATACCGGCTTGTTTTGCATCTGCTACCCCAACCAACGGATCATTACCAATCAGGTCAACAGTAATATTTTGGGCATCAGGTGATGAGAAAACAATTTGTGAACAGTACGGCCTTGTTTCGGTGGGTTTAAAGCTGACCGAAAGGAAACCACCACTGCCCGGATCCCATGATATCTCTTCAATAGGGAATGCCAATCCGTCATTTCCTGTTACAGAATAATGGATGTCCCCTTGCATGTTGTCTGTCACTATTTCAATAGTTTGTGAAGCCGATGTTGTGCCGATCGGAACATTATTAAATATCAACGAATCGGTACTGGCCGTCATAACGGCAAGAGGCGTCAAAGGAGAAAATGCAGGCTCGGAAATACGGTTGTTGGTATAATTTACAACAATTGCATACAACGTGCCACCAACCGGTGCCGGGTCGGTATAAGTCTTATTGGTTGTTTCGCCCAAATAAACCCAAGAGGCTTGATTCCCTCTGTTTGCTGGTATCAAACGGTAAATCTTGTACTTTACAAAATCTGGATCATTTTGGCCGCTGGGGTACACCATCCGGAAATCATCCAACATAAACATGTGCGCATCAAATCCACAACTTTGGAGAGCAATATAAATATGCTGTCCGGCATAAGCCGATAAATCATATGAATAATGAGTCCATACATACGGCACGCTATCGCAATGAGCAATTTCTGTAAAATCAGCTATATTGTGTCCGGTGGTTGAAACCATCACTTTAAATTTTTCATTCAGCCCATTGAAATAATAGCGGAAACCCCTTGCTTCAAATTCCAATTTCGCATTAGCGTCCACTTTGGTTTGGGGCGATATCAGCCAATCGTTGTTCGGAACAACCACAGGATTCAGTGTTGGGTTATAGGTGCAGAAAGTCGCCGCAATACGTTGCCCAGAATAGCTTAATTGCCCATCAAGGGTTCCGTTCATGGGAGGAGTCGTTTTCGTAGAATTGAATACAATATAAGCCATTTTTTCATAACGGTGTGGAAAAGCCGTAGCCATAAAACCGGTTGTTGTGTATTGGTCTACATCAATGGTCCGGAAAGGAGTAAAATCTAAAGTAAAATCCTGATACCCTTCAAAATCTTCGCTAAAGCCATTTTTAGCGGAAGCTTTATTCCAATTCAGAACGGCATTCCCGTTATCCATGCTTAGTCTTACCGAAGTAGCAGGAGCCGCATTAAAGGATAGTTCTATGGTTCCGAGGTCAATGTTTGTAGTGGCGGCAGAAACGTTTTGATAATGTTGCACGTAAGAATCGGCAATCACACTGAACAAATAGGTTTGATTTTGCAAAACCGATTGTATGACAAATGTTCCGTCGGCAGAGGTTGTTGTAAAGAACTTGTCGGTATTGTTGTCAACCGAAACATACGCATCGGCCACAGGCATTTGAGAAGCCTTGTCCATAATCCTTCCGGTAACATCGATGACCGGAATCCTGACCAGTTGGAAACTTTGGATTTGCAAAACTCCCGCTACAATAGTTACTGGTCGTTCTTGCGCGACGAAAGGATATTTTGAAACCGCCATGGTATAACTTCCGGCATTTACATTGTGGAAGGTATATTCCCCGTATTGGTCGGTATAAGTGATCATATGAGTTCCTTGCAGTTCCACTTTTGCATTTGCAATCGGAGTATCATCCACGTCCGTAACATATCCGCGCAACGTACCGACCAATGCCGAATTGAAAACAAAATGCACATCGGGGAAATTTTGTATGGTGAAAAATCCTGCCGAGTTTGCTTTTTGTTCTTCAAATGTAAGCAACGGTTCATCGGATCCCCACATGGCTGTCCTGTCCACTTTCGTAGAATGACTGTTGTAAAATAGTACGGAGGTAAAGGGGAAAGTTTCATCTGTGTATTCGTTTTCAAACGAAACAACCAGATTTCCATAATTGTATTTGTAAGGGTTTGTAAATGGGATCAAAATGGTATTCCGGTCGGCATAAAAATTCAAATTGCCGCTGAAAACAAGTTGTAGAGTAGCAGGGTTAATATAGCCTTCTTTGTTCTTGTTTAAATCCGTTTGATTGGTTTCACCCATCCAAACTTTGATCGGCTGGTTCAATACGTCTTGTGTAAAATTATAGTTTACCGCAATAGCTGTGATCGCTCCGCTTTGTCCCATTTCATCAGGATAGAAAAGGGTTTGTGATCCCGAATTCTTTTTCGGGAATGACAACGGGTAAATAAAACCTGTATTTTCTTTATTACCAAAATATATCAAAACCGAATTCTCGTCTTGTACATTGATATGAAACACATTACTCGAGTCATTACCAGCTTGCGCATCATCGTCATAAAGTGTTACTATTTTCAGGCGGTAATTTCCAACAGTTGCAGGCGTCCAACTGAGTGAGAGCATTTTTGTAGAATCTACTTTGATGTCTGTTCCCGTTGCCGATGTGGCTAAAACAGACTGAGTACTCATGTCAACTAGTTTAACTTTTACATCGCTGGCCAACTCATTACCCATGTTTTTTACTCGGGCAGTTAAGGTTGTTTCTTGCGCTTTTACAGCCAAATCAGGGGCATTGATCGACAAAGGCGTTACATCAAAAACTTCTTTGTAAATAGGAGGCAACACGATATCATCAATCATAGGGCGCATGGTTAATGTACCTGTTGTTCTGACAAATATCGCTAAAGCGATTTTTTGTCCGATATAAGCGCTCAAATCGCATGTATATTTTTTGTACGAAGTAGTTAGCACAGAATCTTTTAGCACCGTTTCAAATGAAGTAATGTCTTTTCCGGTGGTCGAAAGTTTGATTTGAAAAATATGGTCGCGTTGTGCGCTAGTTCTTCCCCAAAGAGAAATTATGTGGTCTTCGGCGGTAGGGATAACGTACGGCATTATGAAAGCTTCGTCCAATAACTTGGCAGCAGAAGTTCCCAAAAGTATTCTGCCTGTATAAGAAGCAGCTCCCCCCACTCCGGTCATTATTGTCTCAAATTTGTAGTTATCACTATTGCCATCCACCGAAATGCATCCTTCCGGAATGGCTCCCGTAGGAAGGTCTTCAAAAGTATAAGTTATACTAGCTTTGTAATTGATGTCAAGGGCTTCAGAAGGATTTGTTTCAACACCTCCATACACAGCTTTAACATAGTAACTATAAAGGCCTGTTGCCAATCCGTTCTCCTGGTATTGAGGTACCGGAATTAATGTGTTATTTAATTTTATACCATTTTTATACAGGTTGTAACCTTGCAATTGAGATGGTGCTGTTGTGAGTGTATTGTTGGTTTGCAAGCGAATCATCCAGTTGGCATTGCGCATAGTAGCATCTTCTATGGTCAAAAAGTTGGCATCCAAACTACGCTTCATATATGAAAACCCTTGTCCATTACCAGGAACATCGTGGTGAATGCAAATAGGTCTACTGGCTGTAAGAACCACAAAAAAAGGATCTTGCGCATATACCGCAATTTGGGATGTGGGACATAACTCCACCCATGAACTGATATTGTTATCGCTACTGGCAGGTGGCGAAACAGTTTGAGTAAATGTAGCTTTTACATCGGTTAGATCCGGAAATCCGTTAACATCCGTTCCTAGAATTTTGACAGTTATAATAGCCGTAGCCTCGTAATTGAAATATACAAAAGCTCTAATCCGTTCAATAATTGTATTTTCAGAAACAGTGAATTTAACAGCATCTTGAGTTTGGTTTATTCTGTATGGACTAGTCAATTGATTAGTCGCCACAGGATCACCTGTATCATATTCTATTATTTTCGAAGCTTCGGACATTCCTTCTTCCCAGTTAAACAACAACGAACTAGGGAAATTCCCATCTGTGTACGTTGGTTTTGAAGGTGGAAAAACTGTTTGTGCCCCAAGCCAGCAAGCCGTCAAAAGGAGCAATAAAAAAGTAAAGGTTTTTTTCATACAATTTTTATAAAACAATTTGTAAATGATTTTTTTTAATTTTTTCATAGAAAAGGATCTGCAAAAGTAAAAATATATAGCAAACGCTACCCTGTCTGAAGAAGAAATAATGAAATATCTTTTTATCAGCCTGTTTTCAAAAAACATAGCGCATTGTTAATCTATTTTTTCTACGAACCAAAGAAAGGGATAAAGCAAAAAAAGTAAAAAACGTTTTTCCGGTTAAGTCACTCATTTATTTTTCAGTACTTTTGCAAGGAGTTATTGTTTCATAACAAACATGGAAATACAATCTATTAAGCAACGTTTTGGTATTATCGGCAATTCACCGCTTTTAAACCAAGCAATTACCGTTGCCGCCCAAGTTGCGCCCACCGACTTAACCATCCTGATCACAGGAGAGAGCGGCGTGGGAAAAGAGATATTTCCACAAATCATTCATCAACTAAGCGCCCGGAAGCATGGACCTTACATTGCCGTGAACTGTGGCGCCATTCCGGAAGGGACAATCGACTCGGAATTATTTGGACATGAAAAAGGTTCGTTTACGGGAGCAACCGATGCCCGAAAAGGTTATTTCGAGGTGGTGGACAAAGGGACCATCTTTCTGGATGAAGTCGCCGAACTGCCTTTAGCCACCCAGGCACGTTTGCTGCGCGTGTTGGAATCGGGCGAGTTTATCAAAGTAGGTTCTTCAAAAACTCAAAAAACCGATGTACGCGTCGTAGCGGCAACCAATGTCGATATTCATGATGCCATAAGTCGCGGAAAGTTCCGCCAGGATTTGTATTACCGGTTAAATACAGTGCCTATCCATGTTCCGCCTTTACGGGAACGGGGAGAAGACATCCTTTTGCTATTCCGGAAATTTGCATCCGATTTCGCCGAGAAATACCGGATGCCGGCCATTGAACTTTCCAAAAGTGCACAACAAGTCGCTTTAGCATACCGTTGGGACGGCAATGTGCGCCAATTGAAAAACATGGTGGGACAAATTTCCATTATCGAACAACAACGGGAAATTGACGAACAGACCTTGCGTAAATACCTGCCTCATGCCTCCGAATCGGGGCTTTCTGTGGTTTCGGCAAAGTCCGCGCCATCCGATTTTTACGAACGTGATTTGCTATACAATTTGCTATTCGATATGCGGCGCGAAATAAAGGAAATGAAACTTCTGCTTTCCGGAAACGGAAATAACGAAACACAGTTGTATACGGCAGGCAATGCTCCCATGGTGGATTATAAACCGTTGCCTTACAATTCGGATCCGTTGATTACCGAACCTGAATTTGAAGACGTAACACTAACGGATGAATCGCTTTCGGATGAAGAGGGAAAAACACCCAAACCTGCGGAAGACGAATCGCTATCCCTTTCAAAAATGGAAAAAGAAATGATTATCAAGGCCTTAAAAAAACACAACAACCGAAAAGGAGCCGCCGCCGAAGATTTAGGAATTGCCTACCGGACATTGTACCGGAAAATACAGGAATACGGAATTGAGTAATTGTTGTCAGGTTTAAACATGAGAAAAAGAAAACAAATCCCTATTTATATTTTTTTACTGGTTTTCTGCCTTTTGCAGATGCATTGCGGCATCTATTCATTTTCAGGAGCAAGCCTTTCTCCGGAAGTAAAAACGCTAAGCATCAAGCAATTTGCAAATAATGCCCCTTTAATAAATCCCACACTGAGCCGAAAACTCACCGATGCGATCCGTGAAAAATTTTTGTCACAGACCAGTTTAACACTGACCAATTCAAATGCCGATTTAGCCGTTGAAGGTGAAATTACCGGATACGACCTGCGTCCGGCAGCTTTCACAAGCGATCAAAATAACCGGTCTGCTTTGCAACGATTGGAGGTTTCTGTAAATGTACGGGTTGTAAATAAAAAGGATGAAAAATACTCTTTTGAAACACGTTTTTCGCAATATCAAGATTTTGATGCATCAAAAAGCCTTTCGTCTGTAGAAGATGAACTGATCACGGCAATTAACGAGGCTTTAGCAACAGACATTTTCAATAAAGCAGCCATAAACTGGTAAACAAACATTTAACAAAAAGGATATAGAATGATTCCCGATCAAAAACAATTTGAAGGTTATTTTGAAAGTCCCAGTACCCTGAATCAAAAGTCGGTACGTGATCTTTGGCAATTGGTGCGAGAATATCCTTATTTTCAAGCAGCTTACTTGTTGTTATCCAAGAACCTTTACACCATCAAGCATAGCGCTTATCCCATCGCGTTGCAACTTTCGGCGGCCTATATCGGAGAACGGGAATTATTAAAAAGACTGATTGAAACGAATGGCTTTCAACACTTCAAAGAACTTGAGCCGCAAGAAACCCCGGTCGTACTAGCTCCCAGTTATGAAGAAGTCTCATCGGAGCCAGTCGAAACAACTAACATTGCAACGGAAATTCCAATCATTGTGGAAAATAATGTTTTGGAATCGGTATCCGACGAAATTGAAAATAGGGAAGCTGTAATAGTTTCCCATTTGGAAGAAGCCTCCCTTCCTGCTCAAGAAATAGAAGCCTTCCCCCTAGAAATTGAGAACACGGTCGTTCCATTTGTTGTTGAAGACCAAACGTCAGAAATCCAAATAACAGCCGAAGAAGCACCTGCCGAACTTGTTCAAAACATTGTAGAAGAGCCTCACTTCGTAGAAACTATTGAAAGCTTGCCTGAAACTCTAGAATCGGAACCTATTGATCATACAAGTGGACTAGAAACTTTAGAATTAGTAGAAGAATCTGAAAAAGTTGAACCGGTTTCGATTCCATCAACTCAAATCCGTGAACCGGCAATTGAAATGGAGCAACCGGTTGAAAAAATAGAAGAAAAAATCAGCGAGGTTACAGAAAAACGCGAACTTCAAAGCGGACGCTTCGAAACATTTGCCTGGTTGCACAACATGCTCGAAAAAATCGACATCGAAGGGCATTATGATGAAAACGACACCATCCCGGCCGAGTCATTTTCCATTGAAGAAATAAAACAACTGTCGCCACAATCTTCTGTTTCGGGAATTGCAAAAAAGAAAGACGAATTAATCGACAAGTTCATCAAAACGCAACCCAGCATCAGCAAACCCAGCCAAAACGATTTCTTTTCACCTGACGATATGGCTTCTCAAGCCCTTGTCGATCACGACGACATCGTAAGCGAAACGTTGGCCTGCATCTATGCACAACAAGGCTTAAAATCAAAAGCAATAAAAATTTATGAGAAGCTGATGTTGATTATTCCCGAAAAAAGTAGTTACTTTGCAGCCCAAATTGAAGATTTGAATAAAAAAATATAAATATTTGATTTAAAACACATTAACAAGATTCAGCATGACAATTTATATCGTTATTTCAGCCTTGATCCTGATCACTTGCATTTTGCTCACCCTGGTCGTTTTAGTTCAAAATTCCAAAGGTGGCGGATTAGCTTCAAATTTTTCACAAGGAAATCAATACATGGGTGTTCGTAAAACGGCCGATTTTCTTGAAAAAATGACATGGACATTAGCTGTAGTCCTCATTGTTTTAGCTTTGTCAAGTACTTTCTTTATTCCTCATAACATTGGTTCAAAAGGACAAGCGGTTCCGGAAGTGCAAAGCGGAATGCCAATGAACACGATGCAACAACCGTTGCCGACCGGAACCAAGCAAGCGCCGGCAAATGATGCCCAGTCAGCACCGGCTCAGCAAACTCCTCCGGCAGAAGAAAAGAAATAAACTTTTCAAACCCGCGTTACAAAAAATCAAAAATGAAAGCACTTCATTTTTGATTTTTTGTTTTTCAAGAAACGGCCAAAAAAGACAAAAATGTCAAAAAAAAATTCTGTGTCTGACATTTTGTCTCGTTTCTTTATCCAAAAAAAATTTGGCACAAAATTCGATAAGAAAAAATCAAAAATCCTATTTATCATTAAAAATATAAAAACTTAAACCTATGGCAAAAGTAAATGTAACCCCTCTAGCAGACCGCGTGATTGTACAGCCGGCTGCCGCTGAGCAAAAAACAGCTTCCGGAATCATTATTCCCGATACGGCAAAAGAAAAACCACAACGCGGAACCATAGTCGCAGTGGGAGCAGGAAAAAAAGACGAACCCATGACTGTAAAAGTCGGCGATCAAGTTTTATATGGCAAATACTCGGGAACGGAAATCAACATTGAAGGAGTAGATTATTTAATCATGCGCGAATCAGATATTCTAGCGATTATCTAAACAACCGGGAACAAAATTCAACTTGTATCAATCTAAAATTAAATAAATTCCTATGAAAAACGCAAAAGAAATCATTTTCAATATAGAAGCACGCGACCGGTTGAAAAAAGGAGTCGATGCATTAAGCAATGCCGTAAAAGTAACTTTAGGCCCTAAAGGACGCAACGTAATCATTGAAAAAACTTACGGAGCGCCTGCCGTTACGAAAGACGGTGTTACGGTAGCTAAAGAAATCGAATTAAAAGACGCCGTTGAAAACCTGGGCGCACAAATGGTCAAAGAAGTTGCTTCAAAAACGGCCGATGTAGCCGGTGACGGAACGACCACCGCCACCGTTTTAGCACAAGCCATTGTTACCACCGGTTTAAAAAATGTAACCGCCGGAGCCAATCCGATGGATTTAAAACGTGGTATTGAGAAAGCCGTTACCGAAGTGGTAAAATACTTAAAAAGTATTTCGAGAGAAGTTGGCGACAGCAATGAAAAAATTGAGCAAGTTGCCAGTATATCGGCCAATAACGATAACACCATCGGAAAAGTAATCGCCGATGCCATGGCAAAAGTCAAAAAAGAAGGCGTTATTACCATTGAAGAAGCCAAAGGAACCGAAACACAAGTCAAAGTAGTGGAAGGTATGCAATTCGACAGAGGCTACGTTTCGCCATATTTTATCACCGACAGCGAAAAAATGGAAGCCAACTACGAAAATCCGTTCATCCTGATCTATGACAAAAAGATCTCGACGATGAAAGATTTATTACCCATTCTGGAAAAAGTAGCCCAAACCGGTCGTCCATTTTTGATGATTGCCGAAGATGTTGAAAGTGAGGCCTTAGCAACTTTGGTTGTAAACCGCCTGCGCGGGTCCTTAAAAATTGTGGCTGTTAAAGCTCCCGGTTTCGGCGACCGTCGCAAAGAAATGTTGCAGGACATCGCTGTTCTTACCGGAGGAGTTGTTATTTCCGAAGAACAAGGATATCGTTTGGAAGATGCCGATTTAAGCTATTTGGGACAAGCTGAAAAAATCTCAGTTGACAAAGACAACACAACCATTGTAAGCGGAAAAGGTGAAAAATCGGCTATCGAAGCACGCATTGCTCAAATCAAGTCGCAAATTGAAACAACTACTTCCGATTACGACCGTGAAAAATTGCAAGAACGTTTGGCAAAGTTAGCCGGAGGTGTTGCCGTAATTCAGGTTGGAGCCGCTAGCGAAGTGGAAATGAAAGAAAAGAAAGACCGCTTCGACGATGCACTTCATGCAACCCGTGCAGCCAACGAAGAAGGTATTATCCCCGGCGGCGGAGTAGCTTATATTCGCGCCATTGCTTCATTAGACAATGTAAAAGCCGAGAATGAAGATGAAAAAATCGGAATTGATATCATCAAACGCGCTTTGGAAGAACCCGTTCGCCAAATTGTTGCAAATGCCGGATTGGAAGGAAGCATCATTGTTCAAAAAATTAAAGAAGGCAAAGATGATTTCGGATTCAATGCACGTACCGAAGTATATGAGAATTTATACCAAGCCGGAGTTATTGACCCGACCAAAGTTGCCCGCGTTGCACTGGAAAATGCGGCTTCTATCGCTGGTATGCTCTTAACCACCGAATGTGTATTAACCGAAATAAAAGACGAAAAAGAACCTGCCATGCCAAACCCCGGAATGGGCGGAATGGGTGGAATGTACTAAACCTGTAAATAGTATTTACAAAGGGTTGCATATCATTATGCAGCCCTTTTTTATGGTGTTTATCACTAAGATTTTTTTGTAAAAATCATTAAATATCATACATTTTTTTCTACTCGTAAAATAATATGAATCAAATCAAAAAAACACATTTCAATCATAATCATTGCATTACAATCATAAAATTCCCCTCTTAAATAAACTACCTCGCAGCAGAACTGACGAAGTATCAAGTTGAACTTATTTTTTCTATCGAAGCAAAGCTTCAAGGAATTAAACCTGAATTTTATTAAAAAAATGCAAATCTTCGAAACTGTTTTTTATTTAGTCTGTTATAGTAAAATTAAACAAGAAAAATACTAAATAAAATAACAGTTATGAGAACTAAATTACTTTTAATAACAGGTATCCTTCTCTTTGCATTAAGCGCAACAGCACAGAAATTACCTTATGATGTATCGAAAAAAGAGGTTAAAATTCAACGCTTACCTGCTTTTTTGGATACACCCTCATCCGAAGTAAGCCAACCTGTTTCGTACACTCCAAAAAATTCCGGTTCTGTGGGAGAATTAGAAGTTATTCCAGTTGGAAGCACCCGTAACGGATTTTCAATCCTACTCCCCCAACAACGATGCCTTTGGTACGACAAGAATTTAGATGCCCTTGTTTCTACTTTTCGTGGAAATAACAAAGCCAGTGTTCAACCGATTTTTGCCACCGGAGATGATATTGTTTCTTCCACATCCACCGATCGGGGCGCATCTTGGAACCGAAAATTAACATTAGCAGCAACTTCCGGGAAAATATACCGTTACCCATCCGGTGTTTTTGTAAACCCGACCGGAAATACAAATTTCGCAAATGTGCTGGATTTTGTTGGCGGCCCTACCTCTGTGGGAGGAATCTGGTCTGAGTATTATTTTGCAAGCCAATTACCTGACGGATCAAACGGGAATGTACAAAGCTTTCAAATGCCGGCCAGTGCTCCGGGGCTGTTCAGGAACGGTTTGTTTGCCTGTGAGGACGGTACGGTGCATATGTTAGGAGACACTGATGATGATCCTGGTACAAACATTCAAAACGGCCGTACCATTGTGCGGAACGGGACTTACAATCCAAGTACAAAAACCATAGATTGGATGTCCGATGTAGTCATTATCCCCACCATTGCCAGTGATGCCGACGGCGAAGTGTTTTCAAGCGGTGCTACCCGGATGACTTGGACAAATGACGGCAGTATTGGATATATCTGCATGGCAGGAGTGGATGCAACCGGAACTCGGAGTGCCATTTACCCCATCATTTACAAAAGCACCGATAAAGGAGCTACCTGGCAAAAACTCCCCTATTTTGATTTCGCTTCATTAAGTATCGTGAGTGATTACCTCCGCCACGCTTTTACTCACAATGGGCAAGGAACTGTTGCCGTTCCCCGATTCGATGAATTTGATATTACTGTCGGCGCAGACGGGAATTTAAATGTAATGGCCGGTATTCGTGGACATTATTATGAAAATAACATCGACTCCATTTATTACATTTTTACCACCGAACACAAGCAAGTTTTCAATTTTGTATACGATGGCAGCCAATGGCAAGGATATCATATACAACGGCTTGCTACTTTTGAAGTAGATGCAAGTACCTCTCCTTATAAACAAACAACGACAGGTGGCGGCGGGGTATCATACGATATGCGCTTGCATGCCGTAAGAAGCTATGATGGAAAAAAGGTATTTGCCTTATGGACCAATACACTTGCAATCAATGCAGATGCCGATTCTCTGGATTTAAAACCTGATTTATTCATCTGGGGGTATAAAATCGGTGACGACCATGTGATAACGGAAATGGCTGAACCAGCCTGTCCTTCGAATTTTCAAGCAGCCGATGCGATTTGTTATTTTATGTATGCAAGCCCTATTGCCATGGAAACTACGGATGGAGAAGAATTTCCGGTAACAATTGCCGATCTAGAATCAACGAGCTTCAACGCAGATGAACCCTGCATTATCAACTATGTAAAAAATGCAATAGTACCCAATGATGCATTCACAAAGCAACGCACCGCCGTCAAACCGAATCAAGAAGTTGTTGCTGAAGTCAGTGGGAATTATCCAAACCCATTTTCAGGCATGACACAATTTGACATCACCTTAAAGAAGACGATGCCGGTTAGCTTAACGGTTTCGACAGTGACAGGCCAAAAAGTTTTTTCACAAAATTATGGACTGATCGCTGCCGGTAAAAAAGAAACCTTACAAATTGATGCCAGCAACCTGAAGAGCGGCGTCTATATCTACACGATTACAGCTGGCGAAAGCAAATCCTCTCATAAAATGATTGTGAAGTAACCACAGCCGTTCCCATGAAAAAGCTACCTTTGGGTAGCTTTTTTTATGCCCCAATGATATATCTTGCTCCTCTACAAGGATTTACAGATTTAACTTTTCGAAACGTTTATTTCCGGCATTTTGATTCCATCGATGCCGTTGTAGCTCCGTTCATTTCGCTGATGCCGGCGGAAAAAATTTCGGAAAAGCGGGTTAAGGATATTATCCCTGAAAAGAATTTTCAAAAAAGTATCATCCCGCAAATACTCGGCAATGATGTTGGTGATTTTATTTTGTTGGTAACCTATCTGTTTGATCGTTATGGATATCAAGAAATCAATTGGAATTTGGGATGTCCCATTCCCTCCATCACCAAAAAGAAAAGAGGAGCCGGACTGCTTTGTTTTCCCGAATTGATCGAAAAATTATTGGAAAAAATCATTCCGAAAATCCCTCAAAAGCTATCCGTAAAATTACGGTTAGGTTTAAATTCTGCTGACGAATTTGAAAAAATAATCCCGGTTCTCAATTCGTTTCCTTTGGCAAATTTAATCATACATCCACGCATTGCCACGCAAATGTATGAAGGGACAATTTTGTTGGAGGAACTCAAATCATATTTACCCGGCATCAAACACAAGGTCGTTTACAATGGTGAAATAACAACCGTTCAAGATTACAATAAAATAAAGGGGCTTCTCCCCGAAATAAACGACATCATGATTGGCCGGGGCGTATTCTCAAACCCATTTCTGCCGGAACAAATAAAAAACAGCAATACTCCATTACTCGTTGATGCGCCCAATCGTTTCCGGAAATTTTATTTTGATCTGGAAAGAGCAGAAAAACTTGAGAAAAAGCGGTGGATGAATAAAATGAAAGAATACTGGAAGTATTTCGCCCGGTTTTTAAATCTTGACGACACAGAATTGCACCATATTTTAAAAATCACTTCCGAACAGGAATGGCAACGTCAAATAGAGGAGATTGCCAATAAATAATTTCAAAACGATCAACTAAAAATTCCCTTTTCAAAAACCAAAAATATTACCTGATTGATTTTCAAAAACAAAAAAAGGTTTTACCTTTGCAACTCATCTCCGGCACAGTAATTCATTATGAAACAGCAGCAAATCAAAATCTTTTCCGGACGGGCAACACAATACCTCGCCGAAAAAATTGCAAAAAGTTTTGGACAAGAACTTGGAAAAGTTCAGGTAACAGCTTTCAGCGATGGAGAATTTACAACCTGTTACGAAGAAAATTTGCGGGGATGTGATGTCTTTATTGTGCAATCAACCTTTGCTCCAACCGAAAATCTGATGGAATTAATGATGTTGGCAGATGCGGCCCGCAGGGCTTCGGCACGAAGCGTCATTGCAGTGATTCCTTACTTCGGTTTTGCAAGGCAAGACCGGAAAGACAAACCCCGCGTTCCGATTACGGCCAAATTAATAGCGAACATATTAACAGCCGCCGGGATTCAACGCATTATCACAGTAGATTTGCATGCTGATCAAATCCAAGGTTTCTTTGATTTGCCGGTCGACCATATGTATGGTTCATCCATTTTTGTCCCTTATATCCGGGAGTTGAATTTACCGAATTTGGTTTTTGGATCGCCCGACACGGGCGGTACACGCCGGGCAGCCACCTATGCAAAAGCCCTGAATACCGGGTTCGTAATTTGTTACAAACAACGTTCAAAGGCCAATGCGGTGGACACGATGCAATTGATCGGTGATGTGCGAGGGAAAGATGTTATTTTACTGGATGATATTATCGACACCGGAGGAACCATTACAAAAGCAGCCCGGATTATGATGGAAAACGGAGCATCCTCCGTAAGAGGCTTTTGCACCCACCCCATCCTGTCAGGCAATGCTATTGACCGGATCGAGGCCTCTGATTTTACGGAAGTTGTTGTACTGGATACCATTCCGCAAAAACGTCAATCTCCGAAAATTCATGTACTATCTTCGGCCGAGTTGTTCGCGGATGTTATCAAACGGGTGCACAACCACCAGTCCATTTCATCCATTTTTCAAATAAAATAATGAAGAAATTTGTTTAACCTTAAATACAATTAAAAATGAAAACAGTATCTATGAGCGGTTCTCGTCGTGAGAACGTAGGGAAAAAAGATGCAAAATTAAACCGTGCCCAGGGCAAAGTCCCCTGTGTCTTGTATGGTGGAAAAGAAGAAATTCACTTTACCTTAACGGAAAAAGATCTGAAACCGGTAATTTTCACTCCGTATGTACACCTTATCAATTTGAACATTGACGGCATTACTTATCCATCCATTATTCAAGAAGCGCAATATCATCCGGTTACCGATGAAACGTTGCATGTTGACTTTTTGGAATTGAAACCTGGAAAATCCGTTGTTGTATCCTTGCCCATTCAAATTGTTGGGAACTCAAAGGGTGTTTTGCGCGGAGGCAAATTGATAAAAAAATTCCGTAAGTTGAAAGTAAAAGCGTTGGTGGAACACCTTCCTGAAATTATCGATATTGACATTACTGAACTGGACATTCTAGACAGTATCAAAGTCAGCGATCTGAAAATACCCAATGTGGAAGTAATGGAAATTCCTTCCAACGTAATTGTAACTGTAACCTCTACACGGGCGGTTGCAACCGAAGGTACCCCAAGCTAATAGCAAAAAGTTTTATTTTCGAAAAAGAGGTGCAAGATTTGTATTTTTGCACCTCTTTCTTTTTTTATGGGCGAAAAATATCTAATAGTCGGATTAGGAAACATCGGTGAAGAATACGCAAACACTCGCCATAATATCGGTTTTATTGTGGCCGATGCATTGGCAAAATCATTGGATGCCAAGTTCGAAATCGGACGGCATGCTTCTGTAGCACGGGCCCGGTTAAAAAACAAACAATTGATCATCCTGAAACCGACTACCTACATGAACCTTAGCGGCAAAGCTGTGAAATACTGGATGTCACAAGAAAATATAGAAAAAGAAAACATTCTGGTTATTACCGATGATGTAGATTTGGATTCAGGCGTTTTACGTTTACGCACCAAAGGAAGCGGAGGAAGTCACAACGGATTGAACCATATTATCGAAACACTTGCCGACACCAATTGGCCGCGTTTGCGGTTTGGCATCGGCAAAAATTTTGCGAAAGGCTTTCAAATAGAGTATGTATTGGGAAGGTGGACGTTTGAAGAAGAAAAAAATCTGGTTGAACGCATCGACTTGGCTGTTGAAATCATCAAAAGCTTTGTATTGGCAGGTCCCTCACGTACCATGAACGATTACAACAAGCGATAATCCTTCCAAAACTATTTTTTGTTTTCTTCCGCCACACTGTCAACCATCTGGTCTTGACAAGCTAACCAACGTTCGGCATCAATGGCGGCCATGCATCCGCTTCCGGCAGCCGTAATCCCTTGCCGGTAAACGTGGTCTTGTACATCGCCTGCAGCAAATACGCCTTCAACGCTTGTATAGGTACTCCCGGGAACTGTTTTGATATATCCTTCGGGATTCATTTCCAACTGCCCTGCAAAAACATCCGTATTGGGCTTGTGCCCGATCGCTACAAAAAAGCCTTGAATATCGATATTCTTTTCTTCGCCGGTTTTATTGTTTACAATAACGGCTCCTGTTACTACATTCCCGTCACCTACAATTTCCTTAGTCGAGCTGTTCCATAAGATTTCAATGTTGGGCGTGTTTTGTACCCGGTGTTGCATGGCTTTGGATGCCCGCAATTCGTCACGACGAACAATCAGGTAAACTTTTTTGCAGAGTTTTGCCAGATACGAAGCTTCTTCGCAGGCTGTGTCGCCTCCGCCTACCACAGCCACATCCATACCCCGATAGAAAAATCCGTCACAGGTTGCGCAAGCCGAAACTCCGTTTCCACTATACCTTTTTTCTGATTCCAAACCCAACCACTTTGCCGATGCACCCGTCGCTATGATAACGGTTTTTGCCGAAATTTCTTTCCCATCATCGGTTTTCAAATAGAAAGGATATTTTCTAAAATCAACTTCCGTAATAATTCCAAAACGAATATCGGTACCAAAACGTTCGGCTTGTTGACGGATATCTTCCATCAATTGAGGGCCTTGAACACCTTGCGGATAACCCGGGAAATTTTCAACTTCAGTGGTCGTAACAAGCTGTCCGCCCATTTCCAAACCCGTAAAAACAACGGGCTTCATATCGGCGCGAGCCGTATAAATTGCTGCCGTATATCCAGCAGGACCTGAGCCAATAATCAAACAATCAACAGTTTCCATAATGTAATTCCAAAATTAATTTTCAGTTTGCGAAAGTACGATAATTTTAAATTTCTTTCTAGCCAACCAAATCAATTCTATTGATAATCCGATCATTAAAAATTATTGAAAAGGATTTGAAAGATAAAATTGGAGTATCAGAATTTTTTTTTACCTTTGCTCCCTCAAAAAGGGCGGGGTGTGGCGCAGTTGGCTAGCGTACTTGCATGGGGTGCAAGTGGTCGTCAGTTCGAGTCTGACCACTCCGACAGAGAAATCGGTTGCAGAAAAATCTGCAACCGATTTTTTTTGGAAAATTTTTCTGACCGTCACCATTCTAATTTATTTTCTTACTTTTGCAGTAAATTACTAAATTAGTAAACTACTAAAATTTATTTGCAATGAAAATTCCAACCAACTTGAAACATAACCCGATTATGGTTTCTGAAAATTATGAGAACATCGACGGGCGCAATGCCTATGATTCGGATGCGAAAGGGCTTTCCATCGGATTGGCTCAATGGAACGATCGGGGAAAAGTAGAATTCTCAGCTAAAGTGTGGCGCTATACCGGCGAAAAATGGTCGCGCCAATCGGAGGAAATTCCGATCCACCGTGTTCTGGATTTGGCCATCTTTTTGTGCCGCACCAAAGATTATTTCAACCATTACTACTACAAAGATGAAAAAGAAAAAACGTCTTATCCGCTTATCGACCGCATTCCGCTACAAGGAGATGCCATGAATGTAGCCGTTTGTACAGACAACCCTCATCTGGAAGAAGATATCGAATTGCTTCGCAATTGGTTAGGAACCAACGACGAGCTATTGAGCGAGCGTTTCCGCACACTGGCCAAATTGTTAAAAGAATTAGGTTTCTAATCATCGTAATCCCTGAAATAAAATCGGCGACGGTTATACCGTCGCCGATTTTATTTCAGGGTGTTCAACTTATTGTCCGGAACGAGCCCTCAATTGAATGGAAGCTCTGTTTTTTTACAGGAAATGTCGTGATGTACTTCTTTAAGGAGTATCAACTCCGGAACCCTGTTTTTGAAAATAGATTTTCCCGATAAATTCACGGTAAATGATTTTCAAAACGGTATAGGCCGGCACTGCGGCAATCATGCCCAAAGCTCCGGCCAGCGTACCGCCGATAATAATTACAAAGAAAATTTCAAGCGGATGAGCTTCGGCTGCTTTGGAATAAATGAGCGGTTGCAAAACCATGTTATCAATGAAATTAGAAATGATAAATGTTCCGGCAATTTTCAGTCCGACCGAAAATGCATCATCATACATTCCGGTTGCCAATACATTTATAACTCCGATAATGACCCCCAAAGTAGTTCCGATCGCCGGGCCCAAATATGGAATAATATTCAGCAAACCGCCGCAAAATCCAAGGAGCAAAGCGTTATCAATACCAAAGCAAAACAATCCTATGGAGATTAACGTCATCATGCCCAATAATTCCAAAAGTATCCCCCTGAAATAACGCATCAACGACACTTTGGTCTCGGCAATTACTTTTTGCGTGGAGATGTGGTGTTTTCGGGGTAAGACCGATAAAAGCAAGTTCTCAAACATGTTTTCATCCTTCAAAAAGAAGAAAGTACAAAACAAAATGGTAAACAGCGATACCATAAGCGATCCCGCTGTGGTAAAAACATTCGTTACAATCGATGAGACATTGGCAAAATTAAAAAACGTTCTTAGGTGTTCTACCACAAACATTTCCGCTGTTTGCCCGTTGGGAAGCATCCCCAAATTATGCAATTCGGCATTAAGCCATGCCAGTGGTTTTTCCAAATAGGCCGTCAATTGATTTGTATCAATTTGCGAAATGGAATGCGCCTGCTGAATGATTAAAGGAACAAAAATGGCAAAAAAACCAATAAATATCAACAAAATAACCACTATTGCCAGAAAAGAACTTACCGCATAGGGTAGTTTCCACTTCCTTATTTTTATTTTACTGAAAAGCCGGACCAACGGTTGGCCAAGAAAGGAAACGACCGTCGCAATGATGATATTTATAAGCAACCCGGAAAATCGCCAAAGCAAATAACCTCCCAAGGCGACCAAAAGTACGGTTCCAATAATGGTTAAGACTTTTTTTGTCATATTGTTATTATAAAAAATCAATACAGTGAATAGAATATCAGACAATAAACAATAAAAAAGGAGATTTGATTATCCACCCCAATTTTCGCGGTCTAAACTTCGGTAATGGATGGCTTCGGCCAAATGTTCGGTTCGAATGTCCTCGCTGCCTTCCAAATCGGCAATGGTACGCGAAACTTTTAAAATTCGGTCGTAAGCACGAGCTGACAGGTTCAATTTTTCCATTGCATTTTTCAACAAAACACTTCCTTCTTCCTTGATTTTACAAATTTGCTGCAGCATTTTACTGGATATCTGGGCATTGCAATGTACCCCTTTTATATTTGCATACCGTTCTTCTTGTATTTTCCGGGCGCGAACCACTCGTTGGCGAACAAGCTCGCTTTTCTCCGATATTCGTTGGGTGCTCAACTCGCGAAAGGGAACCGGAACCACTTCTATATGAATATCGATACGGTCGAGCAGCGGGCCGCTGATTTTATTCAAATATTTTTGGACCACACCGGGCGCACAAACACAATCTTTCTCAGGGTGGTTGTAAAATCCACACGGACAAGGATTCATGGCGGCCACCAACATAAAATTCGCAGGATAAGTTACCGACATTTTGGCCCGCGAAATGGTTACGATGCGGTCTTCCAAAGGTTGGCGGAGTACTTCCAATACGGTGCGTTTAAACTCCGGTAGTTCATCCAAAAATAAAACGCCGTTGTGTGCCAGTGAGATTTCACCCGGTTGCGGATTTCCCCCTCCTCCTACCAAAGCTACATCACTAATAGTGTGGTGTGGCGAACGATAAGGCCGGACAGCAATCAATCCCAACTGCTTATCAATTCGGCCAACTACCGAATGAATTTTAGTGGTTTCCAGTGCTTCGTGTAAATTCAGCGGAGGAAGTATGGTGGGGAGGCGTTTGGCTAGCATGGTTTTTCCCGAACCGGGCGGTCCGATCAGAATCAGGTTGTGCCCACCGGCAGCAGCAATTTCCAACGCCCGTTTAATGTTTTCCTGCCCTTTTACATCGCAAAAATCAAATTCGTATTCGCTTAATTGGTTCGCAAATTCTTCCCGGGTGTTCAATGTTTCGGGCTCCAACAAAATCTCTCCATTCAAAAATTGAATAACCTGCTGCATGTTTTCCACGCCATAAACTTCCAGATCATTGACAATGGCTGCTTCGTGAGCGTTTTCTTTGGGCAATATAAAACCTTTAAATTTTTGCGTACGCGCTTCCACGGCAATAGGCAAAGCTCCCTTGATGGGTTGAAGGCTTCCGTCTAATGACAATTCGCCCATAATGATGTATTGGTCAAGCGTA
This sequence comes from Lentimicrobiaceae bacterium, assembly GCA_031550085.1. GTDB lineage: Bacteria > Bacteroidota > Bacteroidia > Bacteroidales > UBA4417 > UBA4417. The sequence goes on along the minus strand of JAVBOY010000009.1, from coordinate 116,170 downwards.
TCACAATGCAATTGTTCGCTGGCGGCCAAAATACCAATTGCAAGGGTTAAATCGTAAGCAGATCCTTCTTTACGAATATCTGCAGGAGCCATGTTAATGGTAATTTTTTTGTGCGGATAATGCAATCCGATGTTTTTCAGCGCGGCTTCAATTCGCTGCTGGCTTTCTTTTACAGCGCTATCAGGCAATCCCACAATGGCAAACTGAACTCCTTTATCCACATTCACTTCCACCGTGATGGGTGTTGCATTGATTCCTTGAATGGCACAGCCAAACGTTTTTACTAACATGTTGATTTTAGTTTACAACAACATTAAATACATCTTCCTCCAACAACAAAGAATTTTTGAACTTTTGCTACGTAAAAAACCGATACAAAGGCAAATTTTTTTACGACTTTTATTTTTTCAAAAACCAAATTGTAATTTTGCCGTTATTATTCTAATAAATTATTTCCCATGAATAATTATTTGCATCAAATGGAAAGCGACTCATCACCATGCAAAGGGGTTTGCCGGTTGGACGAAACGGGCAAATGCGTGGGGTGTTTTCGCACATTGGATGAAATAACCAACTGGAGTACTTTTACAAAACATCAAAAAATTGAAGTAAAACGTGTTACTCAACTCCGGTTACAACTTCCTGATTTCTTTTGATTTTTTACTTAAAAGTTCCTTTTTCTTTTCATCCATCTGCACTTTCTGCTTGTAGGTGGAGGTTTCCTTTTCAGTATCCATATCAAAAACTACTTCTTTAACCACTTCCCCGCTCACAGAATACCATTTTTCAACACCATGTCTTTTGTTTGCCACATAAGGGGTTTCATAGTTTTTTCCACCAAGAACATTGTAAACAATTTTTGTTCCTGTACCCTTTTCAAAAACGCCTTCACCCACCAAGTTTCCTTCTTCGTCAAACCACTGCCATTCTCCCTGATACAAACCTCTGCCATAATTTCCAGAGGTGTATAATTTCCCGTTTTTATGATAAAGTTTATACAATCCTTCTAATGTATCGTTCAAATAATTCGCTTCTTCTAATAATTTCCCCTGTTCATCCCAACGCTGTAATTTCCCGTTTTTCAAATTCTTTTTGTAAGTGCCTTCACTTTCTCTCGCGCCGTTTGCATGCCAACGTGTCATAAGCCCATCTAACTCATTGTTTTTATACGTGCATTCCATTTGCAGTTTTCCATCTGAAAACCACCACTTTGAAACACCATTCAATTCTTTTCCTTTATAGGAAAGTTCGCTTTGAATGCTTCCATCTGGATAATAGGATTTTGTTTTGGTACCGCAAGCGCTCAAAAATACCAGTAGGCTAATCAAAAATAAGGAGATTTGTGAAAATAAAATGGACTTCATGTTTTTAGATTTTATCATTAAACATCGTTGATCAATTACGTAAACGTTGCCGTACTGTTTCAAAAAGTAAAACCCCTGCAGCTACCGAAACATTCAACGAACCGATGACACCCTGCATCGGAATCCGCAATTCGTTGTCGCAAAGCTTCAGGTAGGCTGGTGAAACTCCTTTTTCCTCCGACCCCATGATAATGGCCAACGACTGTGTCAGATCTGCATCGAAGTAGTTTGTTTTTGCATGTTCGGAAGCTGCAACGACAGTTAGGCCGGACTGACGGAGATAATGCAGTGTGGTTTTTAAATTTTCACTTTTACAAATTGGAATGGTATGTAAGGCTCCGGCTGATGTTTTTATCGCATCGGCATTAATTTGTGCACTCCCTTGCGTAGGAATGATAATGGCATGAACCCCTGAGCACTCCGCCGAGCGGGCAATAGCCCCCAAGTTTCGTACATCGGTAATTTGATCCAATAGTAAAACCAAAGGCGTATCACCTTTTTCAAAAGCTGAAATCAAAACATCCTCGAGCGGTTGGTATGAAACCAAAGATACAAATCCTATTACGCCTTGGTGATTGTTACGTACCAACCGATTCAATTTTTCAATAGGCACATACTGCACTTGCACATGGGCCTCCCGCGCCAACGCCAACAACTCCCGGGTCTGTTCACTACGAATGTCACGTTGAAGCAGAATACGGTCGAACTCTTTTCCGGCCTTCAAAGCTTCTTGCACCGGATGCAGTCCATAAATAAATTGATCGTTTTGCCTGTGTGTATTCTTATTTTGATTATTCATAGCGAGAAAACGTAAGCTGGTTTGAATATTTATGATTCAATAAAACTTCCAAAAACAGTTTTCTCCTGATTTTTGGATGATGACACAAAGGTAAAATTTTGTTTTCAACTTAATTTTGAAAAAAACACCTTTTCGTGTTTTAGATACGATAAAAATATTAATTTTATCACCTTTTGAACTATGACTGAAAACTTTTTACAATACATCTGGCAATTTAAGTTATTCTCGCATCAACTGCATTTGGTGTCCGGAGAAGCTTTTGATGTCATTTCATCCGGCGAACGAAATACCGATGCCGGCCCTGATTTTTTCAATGCAAAAATTAAGATTGAGAATACCATTTGGGCCGGAAACGTGGAAATTCATGTAAATGCTTCCGATTGGGAGAAACACCGACATCAAACACAAAAAGAATACGACAATATCATTCTGCATGTGGTTTACCGGAATGACAAGCCGGTTTTTGGAAACAATAGAAATGCCATTCCAACTTTCGAGTTAAAAAACCACTTGAATCCGGATTTGTGGAAGAGGTATCAGGAATTTATGGAAACCAATACCTGGATTGCCTGCGAAAATTTGTTACCAACGGTTGACGAATTCACCGTCAACGCTTTCCAAGACCGGCTTTTGATAGAGCGTCTTGAGCGCAAAACACAATACATTGAACATTTATTCAATCAAACAAATAACAACTGGATTGAAGCTTTTTACAAAGAATTGGCCCGGAATATGGGCTTTCGATTGAATAATCAAGCTTTTGAAATGTTAGCGAAAAGCATTTCATTTATCCAGTTACTAAAGCATGCTGACAATCCGCTGCAAATAGAGGCCCTGATTTTTGGTCAAGCAGGAATGCTGAATGAAGTTTTTGAAGATGCATATCCGAAGGCATTGCAACAAGAATATCGGTTCTTAAAACAAAAATTTTCGTTAAACCCTATTGACAAGCATTTGTGGCGTTTTATGCGGATTCATCCAAGCAATTTCCCCACCATCCGGCTGGCACAATTTGCCCGACTTATTTGCCGGTCGCAAAACATTCTTGCAGAAATTACGGAAATGACTTCAGTAAACGAAGTAGGTAAACTTTTTAATAGCGACCCGAATCCCTACTGGCTTACCCACTATCAATTCGATAAAACTTCTCCGCGACAGAAAAAGTCTATGGGTAAAGAAAGTATCCATCTGTTGATTATCAATTTTGTAATTCCGTTTTTATACATTTATGGAAAAATGAATGGGAATCCTGATTTGATGCAGCAGGCTGTTGCTTTGTTAGAAACATTACCTCCGGAAAAAAATACCATTATCCGCCAATGGGAGAAATTAGGAATAAAATCATCAAATGCCGCTACCACCCAAAGTTTGTTGGAATTAAAAAACAGTTATTGCAATTTTAAAAAGTGTTTGAACTGCCGAATCGGAACATTTTTGATCCGGTAAACAAGGATAATACCATGAGTTGGAAAGAGTATTTCAATTTCAACCGAGCTGAACGCAATGGGGTTGTTGTGTTATGTGTTTTAATTCTGGCAGTATGCCTTATTCCCTCAATTATCCGTTTTAACCGAACGCCAACAACTTGTGACTTTACAGAATTTCAAGCTGAAATTGCTGAATTTGAAAAAGAAATTGCCCAAAAAATCAAAAATGACAGTGCCAAGCGTCATACAATTGATTTTCTGAATGTCGATAAATCGATTGTCGAGCAAAAAATCATACCGTTTTATTTTAATCCTAACGGACTACCTAGCGAAGAATGGAAAAAACTGGGATTAAAGGATTGGCAAATCAAAGTGATTAAAAATTATGAATCCAAAGGCGGAAAGTTTTACAAAAAAGAAGACGTGAAAAAGATTTACGGCATTACGGCAGCAGAATATGCTGTTCTGGAGCCCTTTATTATTTTACCGGAAAAAGAAAAAACCGTTTACTCAAAACCGGAATTTGAGAAAAAAACAGAGTCCAAAGCAACTTTATTGGTCGATATCAATACAGCGGACACATTGGAATTAACAAAACTCTCCGGAATCGGGCCGGCTTTTGCCCGCCGCATTGTGAAATACCGCAATGCACTGGGAGGCTTTTTCTCAAAAGAACAACTGAAGGAAGTATATGGATTTGATGAAACAAAATACGCCCAATGCCAAGCCAATTGTTGTATTTCGAACAATTCAGGCATCAAAAAACTAAATCTGAATACGGCCACTTTGGATGAATTGAAAAAACACCCTTATATGGATTACTATATTGCAAAGGCCATTATCGATTACCGGATTATAAAAAAAGGAATTCATTCCGTTGAAGAACTGCAAAATATTTCATTGATCCACAGTGATCTCTATAACAAACTAAATCCTTATGTTTCGGTAAATTAAAATGATTTGTTTTTCAAAAAAACGGTTTTTTGTTTGGGGACTCCACTTGTTAATTTTGTTTGGAGCTGTGGTACCCATTTCCGGGCAAAACTCGGATCAAATATTGTCAGAAAAAGCAGGAAAACCAAGCAGGTCAAAGCATGCCAAAGCACTTAACCAACTTGCCGAATCAGTCCGATACTCCGATCCCCAGCAGTCTCTGCTGTATGCACAAAAAGCTTTATCCGAAGCAACGTCCGAAAATGCCCGGGAAGAAATTGCATTAGCCCAAAAAAATATCGGAATCGCTCATTTTTTCCAGGGGAATTATGATACAGCCCTGATCGCTTACACAGAGGCATTATCTCTGTATGAAAAGCTTGGTAATTTACAAGGTGTTTCCAGTTGCTTGAACAACATCGGCCTGATTTTGCAAGAGCAGGGCAATTATGATCAGGCTCTTGAGAAATATCAAAAATCGCTGGAAATCGATTCCAAACTCCAGGATGAAAAAGCGGCTTCCTCCACTATTGTGAACATAGTATCCATTTTGATTTACAAAAATGAGTTTACACAAGCAATCAAACAATTGCAAACAGCCCTGGAAATGGACTTGCGAACAAATAACCAACAAGGCATTTTTGAAAAACAAATAACGTTAGGAAATATCCACTCCCGGCAAGGAAACTATAAAGAGGCAATTTCGTGTTATGAAAAAGCGCTGCTAAAATCAAAAAAAATCAATGACCGTTACAACGTTGCCTTGTGCTTGGCAAATTTAGGAACTGCCCATTGGGAACTAAAATCGTTTGTAAAAGCTGAAAAATATTTGTTAGATGCCGTCGATTCAAGTGCAGAAATTAATGCCGTAGAACCTTTAGCAAACGCCTTGCTTTCGCTGGCAAAAATCACTACCCATCGCAATGACTTCACAAAATCGAACGATTTATTATTGCAGGCCTTAAAAATATACGAAGATTTAGGTGATACCCGCAATGAAAGTCTGGCATTACTGGCTATTGGGAATAACTTATTGCTCCAAAGGGAACCCTTAAAGGCTGGCGAATATTTTATCAAAAGTTCGAATTTGGCCTCTCAAATCGGAACCCAAACAGAATTACTGGAATGTTATTCCCATCTGGCAAAGGCTTACGCTGCCACAGCCCAATTTGAGAAATTCGATAGTATTATGGAGCTTCACAACACGTTGCTATCAAGTTTAATTGTAAAATCAGATACAACAACCACTGCAAATTTCCACTTTGAAGAAAATGCTTCTAACTCCAATCAAACAAAACCGAATTGGCTTTTAATTTCTGCCGTTTTTATATTCGGGTTGGCTTCACTTTATTTTATTGGTAAAAGCAAAGTTTAACTTTCTTGTATGCAAATTCCCCAATGTCAGGCTCTTCAAGATGGCTTATTTTGCCAAAATTTCAAAAAAATGGATTGGTCAATCCGTTTTTTTTATCTGAACGAAGTCGATTTTTTTTTATCTTTGCTTTTTTAACATGTAAAATTTCTCAAATTTAGTTTAACCAAATCACAAAAAGATGAAAACAACTTTACTTTTAATGTTAGCTCTGTTTTTGGGACTAAGCACAATGGCCCAAAACTCAAAGTATGAACAGGCAAAGCTGGATCGTGTTGTTCATAAAACAATTTTAGACCAGTTTTCTCCAACCCAACCCACCGAAACCGTTCCCTTTTTGCCTAAAGCTAAAAAAGCAACCGCCGGTGATCTTGAACTGGTTACTTTTGGAACATCTTTAAATGGATACACATTACTCCATCCCACTCAAAGAGGCCTTTGGTATAACAAAGACCTGAATGCCATCGTTGCAACATTTCGCGGTAATCAAAACTCCAGTGTTCAGCCGATTTTTGCCACGGGAAATGACATCGTACAAGCTACATCGCTTGACGGAGGCGCTACTTGGACCCGCCAAATTGTATTGGAAAACGGAACAGACGGAAAATTAAACCGTTATCCCGGCGGCGCTTTGCTAAACCCTGTGGGCAATACCGATATCAATAATGCCGTTCATTTGGTTGGCGGAATTTCATCGGTTAATTCAAAATGGACAGAATACTATCTGGCTACCAGCTTGCATGACGGCACCGGTGCAAACTTGCAACGAGGATCGACATCTGCCAATACGTTTAACTCAACCGTAAGCGACATCACTGCTTGTGAAGACGGTAGCGTACATACTTTGGCTACCTATTACGAATATCCCAATAATATTGTAACAAATGCAACTATTATTGTACGTAACGGCACCTACAATTCATCCACAAAACAAATTGACTGGATGGCAGACGTAATTATCAAGCCCGACGTGGTTCCATCCCCGACAACGGCAGAACAACTGCATGTGGGTGAAACCCGGATGACTTGGAGCAATGATGGCAGCATCGGGTATATTGTTACGATTGGAGTTGACGTTGCAAATACCGCAAAAAACGGAATGTATCCCATCATCTTTAAAAGTACTGACAAAGGAGCCACATGGACGCAGCTTCCCTATTTTGATTTTGCGCTATTGGATGCTGTTCAGGAAAACGTATGGCCAGCATGGACTTCTGATGGCATGGGAGACTTGGCGATACCCTATTTCAATGAACTTGATGCGACGATAGCAGCTGATGGCAGTTTAAACTTGATTGCCTCCATTCGCGGAAACTTTTACGTAAACCCGGACTCGGTTGGCTACATATTTGTCAATGAGCATGATTATATTTTTAATTTTGTTTATGATGGTACCACTTGGGACGGGTATTTCGTAAAAAGGCTTGATACATTCACTGTAACTGACGAGACAAGCCCGTACCAACCTTCCACAGCCATGTTGTACGATACACGCATACATGCCGTGCGAAGCCACGACGGAAAGAAAATATTTGGAGTGTGGACAAACACATTCGCTGCTAATTCGGAGGTAGATTCTGCCGATACAAAGCCCGATGTATTTATTTGGGGATATAAAATTGGTGACGACCACGTAATTAAGGAAATGGTTCCTTTCTCACCCACCACTTGGACAGCCGCTGATGCATCCTGCTTTTACATGTTTGCAAGCCCGATTTGCATGGATATTGCCGATGGACAAGAATTCCCAATCTGGGTTGCAGATATTGCAACAACCGGCAATAACCCGGATAACCCTTGTATTCTTAATTACCTGAAAAATGTAGTTGTAATGGATGAAGCCTTTACAAATATTCGGGTCGGCGTACAACCCCTAAAAGAAGTTTTTGCAACGGTATCCGGAAACTATCCGAATCCTTTTTCGGGAATTACACAATTTGACATTACGTTGAAAAAGACCGTTCCGGTAAGTATCACTGTTTTAACGATTACAGGCCAAAAGGTATTTGCCAAAAATTACGGCGTAATCGCTGCAGGGCAAAAAGAAACCTTGCAAATTGATGCCAGCAATTTAAAAAGCGGTGTTTATATTTACACGGTAACCGCCGGTGAATCCAAATCTTCGCATAAAATGATTGTAAAATAACTTTAACCTGAAAAGAATAAAAAAGGCAGTCTTGAGACTGCCTTTTTTATTCTTAATATTTTCTTAAAATTAAACTAGGTCAATTCCCCTAATTTTTTTAAGTTTGCAAAGAAAATTTTTCATTACTAATTAATTCCTAACAATTCACCATTAATTAAAACAAAAAAGATGAAAACAACTTTACTTTTAATGCTGGTTATGGTATTCAGTCTGAGTATTATGGCACAAAAACAAAGTTACATTGTTGCAAAAAAAGAGTTTAATGGTCAAACTGCCATTGACATCCCAGCATCTAATAATGCAACAGCAGTTCAAGCTATCAAACCTAACCCTCACAAAAAAGTGCTTAACGAGGATTTGAAGCTTTATCCTTTCGGAACTTCAAGAAATGGCTTTTCAACACTCACTACCAATCAAAGATGCCTTTGGTACGATAAAACTTTAGATGCAGTAACTTTTTCATTTCGCGGCAATGATAAGGCCACTGCAACTCCAACCTTAGGCACAGGAAATGACATTGTGGCTTCCATATCAACAGATCGTGGGGTCGCTTGGAACTCAAAAATAATCGCTTCAAGTAGTGGTACAAAATTATACCGCTATCCTTCGGGTGTATTGATCAATCCCGTTGGAAACACGAACATCGATAATGCTGCCCATTTGGTTGTCGGTCCTACTACTGTAAGTTCCGTATGGTCAGAATACTTCTTGGCAAGCAAGTTGTATGATGGTAGTGGAGCAAACGTCCAAAGCGGAACCATGCCATCGGGCGCTCCCGGTATCTTGCGGGATGGGCTGTATGTTTGCGAAGACGGCATGGTCCATGTTGCTGGAACAGCATATAAAACGACTGGCCCACAAGGGGATACACGAAGAGAAGATTTCCGGATCATCATCCGGAATGGATCCTATAATTCAACCACAAAATCTGTAGATTGGCTACCCGAAGTTGTTATCTATCCTTCTGTGTATTTTCTTAATCAAAACACTTGGGGTGATTTTGTCGCTTCAGATCCTAAAATGGCATGGTCAAATGACGGTAGTGTAGGTTATCTTATGGTTACTGGTGCTGACTCACGTGGGGTTCCTATGACAGGTACTTATCCCATTATTTATAAGTCAACCGACAAGGGAACCACATGGGACTTATTGCCTTATTTTAATTTTGGCACTTTACAATCGGTTATTGATACGGTCCAGTCTATTGATCCTAAAGATCCCAATGCTCCGGTGTATCCAAGTTTTGATGATGCAGACTTAACTATTTCCGCTGACGGAAGTTTAAACGTTATGGCAATGTTGACTGGAGAAAGCGCCAGCACACTGGATTCATTAAATTATTATTATCCCTATGAACTTGCCAATGCTTTTAATTTTATTTATGATGGAACCACATGGAGTGCTTATCATATTGGGGGAATGGAAACCTTGGAAGCTACCGCTGATGTAAGTAAATATATACAAACAACAACTGGCGGCGGTGGCGTAGCTTATGATTCGCGCATACATGCCGTTCGCAGCTATGATGGTAAAAATATTTTCGCCTTGTGGACTAATACTTTAGAAGCAAATGCAGAACAAGATGTATATGATATTAACCCGGATTTGTTTGTTTGGGGTTATAAAATCGGTACTGACAACGTTTTAAAAATGATGGATGAACCAAAATGTGTTTCTACATGGACTGAAGCAGATCAAGTATGTTATTTTATGTATGCAAGCCCCATTTGCATGGATATTGCGGATGGATACGAATTCCCCGTAACTATTGAAGACATAGCAACAACCAGTTATAATGCGGATGAGCCTTGCATTCATAACTACATGAAAAATGTGATCGTAACGAATGACCTGTTTACAGTAGTCGCTGTAAAACCTGTTAAAGAAGCGTTCGCAACAGTATCCGGAAACTATCCGAACCCATTTACGGGAATGACACAATTTGATATTACGTTGAAAAAAACCTCTCCGGTAAGTGTTACTGTTTCGACGATTACAGGTCAAAAAGTATTCACCAAAAATTATGGTGTGATTGCAGTTGGACAAAAAGAAACGCTTATAATCGACGCAAGCAATTTGAAGGGTGGTATTTACATTTATACCGTTACCGCTGGTGAAAGCAAATCATCACACAAAATGATTGTACGATAATCGTTTTTTATCAACATCTTAGAAAAAAGGTTGCCTTGACGGCAACCTTTTTTATTTCCGTTAGCAAGAAATTTATTCACACCGGATTTATTGGTATAATAATTGCCGCAAAATCAGCGTTTAACTAACAATTTTCCATTATTACTGTTTACAAATGATGATTTAAACAATACCCCAATGAAAAAAGCACTTAAAATTACCGGAATTGTTATCGGAGTAATCTTTTTGCTCCTTTTGATCCTGCCTTTTGCCTTTAAAGGAAAAATTACCCAAATCGTTAAAAAAGAATTGAATAAATCCATCAATGCCACGGTTGATTTTGAAAGCGTGAATTTATCGTTGATCCGTAGTTTTCCGAATGCCAGCATCAAAATCAAAAACTTGAAAGTAGTGGGGATTGATGAATTTAAAGAAGATACGTTAGCCAATATTCAAAGTACTTTTCTCACAGTCGACCTTATGAGTATCTTCCGGGGTAGTGAGATCGGTGTAAAGCGGGTCAATCTGGATTATCCCAATATCTTGCTGAAAGTTTTGAAAGACGGCAAAGCCAACTGGGATATTGCCAAAGCATCGACCGATACCACGACAAAACAGCCCGAAGAACCTTCGGCATTCAAGGTAAAAATGGATAAAATCACCATCAACCACGCCCATATCGTTTACGACGATGCCAGCCTGGCCACCGTATTTTCAGCAAAAGACCTGAATGCAACCCTCAAGGGAGATTTAACTTTGGATGTGACCACTCTCGATGCCAACATTGAAAGCAAAGCAATGTCCCTAGATTACGGCGGAGTTCGTTATTTAAACGAAGCGGTTTGCAATATCAAAACAACTTTCATTGCCGACCTTGCGAATTGGAAATTTACATTTAAAAACGCCGATCTGCTGCTAAACGCACTAAACCTTACTGCCGATGGTTGGCTGGCGCTGATCGACGAGGGATTTGATATGGACTTGAAATTCGGCGCCAAAGAAAATACGTTCAAGGCCTTTTTGTCGTTGATTCCTGCTATTTATGCCAAAGATTTCAACAACATAAAAACCGACGGTACACTGGCCTTTTCCGGTTTTGTAAAAGGGAAATACACCGACTTTGTGATTCCTGCTTTCTCGGTTGACTTAAAGGTGGGTAACGGCATGTTTAAATATCCCGATTTGCCTTCAGATGTCCGCAACATCAACATCAATCTTTCGGCAAAAAACCCCGATGGAATTCCCGACCATACAGTGGTCGACATTCAAAAATTCCATGCCGAAATCGCCGGAAGTCCTATTGATGCCGCCCTTTTGCTTAAAACTCCCGTCAGCGATCCCGACATCAATGGCTGGCTGAAAGGGAAACTGGATTTACAGACCATTTCAAAGATTTATCCTTTGGGTGAAAAAACGACCTTAACCGGTTTGGTAAACGCCGATGTAACTATGGCCGGCCGCATGTCAAGCATTGAAAAAGGGCAATATGAGCAATTTAAAGCCGCAGGTTTTGCCTTGATGGAAAACATCAACTATTCCTCACCCGATCTCGCACAACCTGTTAGCATCAAAAATGCGCGCCTCGATTTTAGCCCGGCGGCTTTGGCATTAAGCAACTTTGCCATGACGATGGGCAAAAGCGATCTGTCCATGCAAGGAAAAATCGAAAGTTATTTGCCTTATTTCCTGAAAAAGGAAGGGGTTTTAAAAGGTTCTTTGTCTGTTAATTCCAATCTTTTGGATCTAAACAGCCTGATGGGAACCAGCACTACTCCCGCAACGTCTGACACTTCGTCGGCAATGGCGGTGGTTCAAATTCCCGCAAACATGGATTTATCGCTAACCGCCAACGTGGCCAAACTATTGTATGATAATTACAACTTGTCGAATGTAGCCGGAAACTTACAGGTGAAAGACGAAGCCCTTTGGCTGAATAATTTAAGCGCGAATATGTTGGGCGGCTCGGTGGCATTGAAAGGAATGTATACAGCCATCAACCCGAAAAAACCGCAAGTAGATCTCGACGTAAACCTGAAAAACATTGCCGTAAAAGAAGCGTTCAAAACCTTCAACACCATGCAAAAACTCGTTCCCGTCGCCGAAAAAATGACAGGCGACTTCTCTACAAACCTCAAATTTAAAGGCGATTTAACCGAAAACATGATGCCTGTTTTAGAGTCAATAACCGGCAATGGATTGATAACCAGCACTTCATTAGGATTGGAAAATGTAGCGTTGATGGGAAAAATTGCCGATGCCCTAAAAATGGACAATTTGCGCAAAATCGCACTTAAAGAACTTAACATGAACTTCGAACTGCTCAACGGAAAAGTATTTGTAAAACCCACTGATTTTAATTTGGGAACATTCAAATCCAATATTTCCGGCTCGACCGGCTTGGACAAAAGCATCAACTATTTGCTTACGACCAATATTCCGCGCAGTATGTTCGGCGGACAAGCCAACAACGTGCTGAATAATTTACTGGGCGAGGCTTCGAAAAAAGGCGTCAATGTGAATTTGGGCGAATTGATTCCTGTTTCGGTGATCATCACCGGGACCCTGACGGATCCCCAAATAAAAGTGGCGCTAAAAGACTTGGCCAATAGTTTGGTTGGGGATGTAAAAGAGCAGCTCAAACAAGAATTGGAAGCCAAAAAAGAAGAAGTTATCAATACGGCAAAAACCGAAGCAAATAAACTGATTGAGGCGGCTGATGCCCGTGCAGCACAATTGATTGCCGATGCCGAAAAGCAACGGGATCAAATGATGAATGCTGCCCGCGATCAGGCTTCAAAGCTACGCGCACAATCCGACACTTTAATTTCCAAACAAGTAGCTGAAGCAAAAAAGAAAGGCGCCATTGCCGAACTGGCGGCTAAAAAAGCCGGCGATGTGGCACGCAAAGAAACCGACAAGAAAGCTCAAACCGTTCTCGATGAGGCTCAAAAACAATCGGATAATATTGTTGCCCGCGCCCGCGCTGAAGCGGATAAAATCAAACAAGACGCCCGGAATCAGGTTGAAAAACGATAAAATCTCTTGAAAAAGAAGCCCCAAGCACTACCGAGTTCTGGGGCTTCTTTTTATTTGATCCATTAACGACTGCAGCCTTTTCACTTCTTTCGGATAACGAGTTGCCAAATTGGTTTGTTCGCTGAGATCCGTTTCCAAGTTATACAGTTGCGCTTGGGGATTTGTCCCTAATTCCATGTTTTCGAGCGGCCAGTAAGCATCGCCTTGTGCCGGGACAATGTATTTCCATTTTTTTTCAATGATGGTCAGCGTTGTCACGGATTGCTTGACTGCATACGGACGTCCTTTTTTGTCTTTTCCCAGCCAGGCATTCAATTGGTTAAAACTATCCGGGGCCGCATCTTCTTCCATCGGTTGTTGGAGCAAAGCCGCAAAAGTCGCATACATATCGACGAGTGAAACCAAAGCCGGCGATTCGACCCCTTGCTTTACTTTACCCACTTGCCAGCAAACGACAAACGGTACGCGCGTTCCGGCATCGAAAGCGCTGTATTTCCCGCCGCGCAAAACATCGCCGGGTTTGTGGTTTCCCAAAAGTTCAACCGCCTGATCGTCGTAACCGTCATTTACCACAGGGCCGTTATCGCTCGTAAACACAATCAATGTATTTTCCAACAAGTCGTTTTTTTCAAGAACATCCAGGATCTGCCCGACCGACCAATCGAGTTGCAAAATGGCGTCGCCGCGAGGCCCCATTCCCGATTTGCCCACAAATTCCTGATGAGGATAGCGCGGCACATGAATGTCGTTGGTAGCAAAATACAGGAAAAACGGATGGTTTTTGTTTTGCTCAATAAATTCAATCGCCTTTTGGGTAATAGTGGATGCAATGTCTTCGTCAACCCAAAGCGCTGATTTTCCGCCGCGCATATAGCCGATGCGGCTGATTCCGTTCACAATGGCCTGGTCGTGTCCAAACGAAGGACGTTGCTTGGTTAACAATTCCGGATAATCCTTTCCCAAGGGTTCTCCGGGGAAAGGCGTTGTATAACTTACTTCTACCGGATCGGCCGGATCAAGGTTTACGATCCGTTGATTTTCCAAATAAACACAAGGAGTCCGGTCTCCGGTAGCCGCCATAATATACGAATAATCGAATCCTAATTCGCGGGGTCCCGGTTTCAGAAGCCCATTCCAGTCCTGCCCGTTTTCGTCCCCAAGCCCCAAATGCCATTTCCCGACGGCAGCCGTAATATATCCAGCCCGTTGCATCAAGGCGGGCAATGTTTTTTGACCCGGCCTGATAATGGAAAATGCATCGCCACGGGCTACGTGCGTGTCCTTGCGCCGGAAAGCGTATTGTCCGGTAAGCAACGAATAGCGCGAAGGCGTACTGGTTGCCGAAGATGCATGCGCATTGGTAAAGCGGATTCCCGAGTTTGCCAAGCGCTCAATATTTGGTGTTTGAATGGTTTGCGAGCCGTAAATGCTCACATCGCCATACCCCACATCGTCGGTAAGGATGACAACTACATTGGGATGTTTTGCGTTTTCAGATGAATTTTGTGCTGAGGAGCCGGCACAAACGGCCAATCCCAAAAACGACAATCCGACTGGTTTCGAGGAAATGAAATCCTGTTTCCGGTTGTACCTGAAATAACGGAAAACATGCATATGCAAAGAAAATAAGAAACGATTGTTTTTATTGATGTTCCGGACGCAACAAGTCAAATATGGTTTTCACCGGATTAAACGTTGAAACGGGAACTTCCACGAATACCGTAATCCAATCGGCCATGGCGCCGTTCCAAAGGCCCGGAAGTTCTTGTGCCTTCAACGGTTTTCCGTCTTTCGATTTTGTGGAAATAAATCCGGTCAACGGATCAATGTATTTCCGAAGGTCAAAGTTCTGCCCTTTGTAATCGCGGACACCGCAAACAATATCTACCGGATTAAAATGGGTCGATTGGCTTAAGATTTCTTTCTGCTGCGGATCATCGGGATCGATTTGCGAACTTTCCACAATCTGCAGTGAAACTTCGCCGGTGGATTCCCGAACCCAGAAAGGGCCTCCTCCCGGCTCTCCTTCGTTTTTCACCATGCCGCACACACGGATCGGGCGGTTCAGTTTTCGGAACAAATATTCTTTTTTATCGGGATCCGAAAAGGTTGAAAAATCCGGATCGATGGCGAACCCCAGTTTGGTTTTGATAAAACGCAAAATCGTGCGGATGTCTTCGTTGTCGGGCTTGTCATCGAGCGTTTCGAGATGTTCGAATACCATATCCTGCAACTCAAACAAATATCCGCCCAGCATTTTTTTATACAAATTGGCATTTTCGGACAAATGATCGGGAAGCACATTGTCGATGTTTTTAATGAAGATAAGCTCCGATTCACGGTCGTTTAAATTCTCGATCAAAGCGCCGTGCCCGCCCGGACGGAACACCAACTTGCCGTCGGCTTCACGCAAAGGGCGGTTGTTCTGATCCACCGCAATGGTATCGGTCGATGCTTTCTGAAGCGAAAACGTCAATTCGTAGGTGACATCAAACAATTCTTCATACTGTTCCTTTACGCGGTTGATTTCTTCCAGAAACTTATCACCATGCTCAGGCGAAACGGTAAAATGGATGGCCGCCCGTTTGTCTTTCCCCTTGCAATAACTGGCTCCTTCGACCAAATGTTCTTCAATGGACATCCGTGCACCTTTGGGGTAATTGTGAAACAACAACAAGCCTTTGGGCAGGTTGGCATAATTAAGCCCTTTTTCACTCAGCAAATAATCGATAATAATCGAATACTCCTTTCGTTCGATGCAATCTTCCAAATCGTAATCGTCGCGGCGAAGTGCGGTAGACAACGCTTTGTGAAAGGCAAACTTCTTGATGTTCTTGATGAATTTGACAACTGCCTCGTACTTCGGGTTGCCTTCAAAGTCAATTTTTTGTTTGGGTGTTTTTTGAAATTCTTCCAAAAACTCAAACAACTCCTTAAACATACGGCTGGCGGCTCCCGAAGCGGGTACGAATTTCAACACTTCATATTTTTTCAAATTAGAATCGTAATAATACGAAAGCTTTTTAGCCTCGCGTGCGTTGAATGCCCGGATCCCGTCTCCGATAATGGCCGGACGGTCCAATTTGATATAAGGAAAACCCCGTTTAAAGTTTTCAATCTGCGTTTCCACCGTCTTTGGGTCAATGCCGCGTTGCTGCAGTTGTTTCAAATCTTCCTTCGAGAACATGATATAAAAAGTTTTCTAGATAGTTTTTACTAAAAATCATCCAAAATTAAGCATTTTTTCGTTGAAACTTGCCGAAAGCGGTTATTCCAGCTTTTCGAAAGCTTGAAAGTATCCCATAAAAACCGCTATTCCTTACGATGGTTCACCGAGAGACCAAAATATCATCCATTCAAAAAGAGCAGATAAGTAACTATTCATTATGCATCCAATTAGGATACTGAAGCTAACGTTTCCGTTTGCAAATCGATTCGTACTATTCTGAAAATGAATTCGTTAATATTGGTGATAATAAATTGGGGATTAAAGAAAGGCTGGAAAATCAATTTTAAGAGGTTTACTGATATAGGCACGAGGACACCAAGTTTTTTGCGGCTTCACAACAAGTATATTTTATTGATATTTAGTGCGCCATACAAAATTTGATCGACCGTCAAGCGGTCTATATCCTTCCTGGTTTTCATTTTTGAAATTTTCAAGCCATTTCTTCTTTTATTGCCGCCCAACTTTTATTTTACAAGTTACTCCTTTGCCATAGTTTAAGAACATTTTTTGCAATTATCGCATTTATGGATACAAAACCAAAGCTATTTTGGGATAAAATACGCTAAACAAACGCTATTTCAACGCTTTTTTACGGTTGAATAAACATTTTGCACAAAAAATCATGCTTTTTGTACAATCAAACAAGCGGAATGTACAGGATTTTAGCAGTTTTGTACAAAATACCGGGCGAATCAGCTTTTGAAAACGTTTTTTCCCACATTTAATACTTTTTGCCTATTTCCAAATTCTATTTTGGAATTGATTAAGCCGGAACCGGCAGATATGGATTTAAGGAATACTGAATTCGAACTTTTTTATATTCAATCAATTAGTTGATTTTTTAAGAAATTTTACTGCAACGGAATGAAAAGTTGCAACATCGAATCATGCAATATTTCATTTAAAACCAACATTTTGCACTTTAAAAATCCGTTTTTGGAGTTTAATTTTGCCGTATACAATCCGATTCAAACCGGAAACCCGGAATGAACTTAAAAAAAATACGGAAAATGAACC
Source organism: Lentimicrobiaceae bacterium (assembly GCA_031550085.1). Lineage (GTDB taxonomy): Bacteria > Bacteroidota > Bacteroidia > Bacteroidales > UBA4417 > UBA4417. Next base: position 98,717 of record JAVBOY010000009.1, on the reverse strand, counting down.
ACACAGGCATCCGTTTGGAAGTCCCGCAGGCACTGTACAATAATTTGATAAAAATACAGCAGGGCAGGCGTCATGCGGATAAACGCAAAACATCTTTGGCGGATATTGTGATCGAGCTTTGTCAGTGTGCATTGCCGATGTATGACCAACAGGGCAACTGCCTGCTTCCTGCTGATTCCGCCGGTACCGGGCAGGCGTACGCCTCCGTTCTGGAAATTCGGAAAGGGAATGAATTACAGGAAAAGGAACAGTACTTAACCCGTTGGGAAAAGGAGTTATTGGGTCAAGCCCATACATTGAACCGCGAACGGACCTTGCTTTTGCAGGAGCGGGAGGAGTTGGACGGACTGCTTCGCGAAAACGATTGGAAGCGGATAAAAGAATCCTTGTTGTCGGAAATCGGAACCTTTAAAATGCAGGTGGACAGGCAGAATCAAATCATTGAAAAGTTGGAAAAACGGTATCTGCAAAACCAGGAGAAAATCATCGGAAAACTTGAAACGATTCTCCGGCAGACGGCTCCCGATTTGCTGAAAGATACGGTTCTGCCTTTGCTTCCGGCTTTGGTGAGTGGTATCGGTAGTTTTTTAACAAATCAAAAAGTAGAAAAATTGAATCAAACCAATAACAATAGTACTAACCCTTAAATTTAAATTGTATGAAAACACGAACTTTTTCGGTAGCAGCCGGACAATTGCACAATTTTACCGGTATTTTGGAAGATAATGATTTGTCTAACCGTATTACGGGTTTGGATGATGAATCAGATGAAATCCGGATTTTATTTGAAGTGGATTATGAACCCGACGACCGCGATGCCATTTTGGAACTGATGGATGAAATCGATGAGGAGTTTTAATGGAATGCCCGGAACTGTTCTTGGTAAATCGCGGCAGGAGATTTGTGTCGTGATTTACCAAAAACGGTATCGCTTCGACCATCGGTCATAAGAACCGTTTCTGCAAAAGTGGGGAAATGGAGGTTTGGTAAAAATATTTTGAAAATGGAAAAAATCCGTTCCGGTAATTTTGCAGGCATCATTCAAATACATAACAAACCATGATGAAACAAATTTTAACCGATGACGGGCTTTGTTGGGCAATCATCCTGAACCCGACCCAGTCTTTAGAAAATGTAATCACTCTGAAAAACCATTTGGTAGGAGTATTGATTACTGCCAACCAGTCCCATCTTTACGACACTTCGAGGGAAGAGTTTTGCAGTGTTTTGGCTTTACTAAGCGAAATGCAGCCAAGTTCGGCACAAATCGACCAATTTGAACGTTTTTTAGCCTCCCAAAGCAAGTAAACAGTACGATGAAAAACCGGCTCGCGGTTTTGAATTGCGAGCCGGTTGCTGCTGGATAGAATGTTTATGCCGGCAATTGAAATGTTTGGGAAAGTTTAGAAGTCAAGGCTGCCATATCCCGTCCGATTTTCTTATCCACTATTTTAGCATAGTGTTGTGTCATCCGCAGGCTTTTATGCCCAAGCATTTTACTTACGGTTTCCATGGGTACATCATTGCTAAGGGTAATTGTGGTGGCGAAGGTATGCCGGGCTACGTGTGTGGTCATTTTTTTTTCTATCCCGCAAAGTGCTGCTATTTTTTTAAGGGCAGTATTCCTTTGAAATATCTTTTTCATCGGAAACAGGCATTGGTCATAAATCTTCATTAAAAACAGGTGCAAAAATAGAACGGTCCTGTTACAAGGATATGAACGAATGGTTACATTTCGGTTATCGGGAGTTGTTTGCAGATAAAAGCAAAATATTTTGTGCAAAATGTGTAGAAAAGAAATACGATCTTCAAATAGTCATGAATGAGTTCAAGTATCCCCGTTACATAAAATTTCCCAGGTTAAAAGAAAAGCTGGTTAAAAAAAGGCTGAATTCAAATTATCGAATTCACATCAAAAAACCTTCCACATTGTCTTTATGAATTACTTCAAAACGGACATTTTCATAGTGTTCCATAAAGATTTTAGGGTATTTGACTTTAGCGGCAGGACTCCACTTGAATTCATAAGCAGCCATTTTTCCATCCGACTCTTCAATATAGTCTATCTCCTGCTGCTCTTTCGTTCGCCAATACCAAGAATTAGCCCATCGACCCGAATAATGTAAAAATTTCATCCGTTCGGAAACCAAAAAGTTTTCCCACAATGCACCGATATCTGCCCGTGTTTCAATTTGACTGAAATTCGCCAGTAAGGCATTCCGGATTCCATTGTCAAAAAAGTAAATCTTCCGGCTATTTTTCAGCTCACTACGCAAATTCCGGCTAAATGACCCCAAACGAAAAATGATAAACGTTTGCTCTAACAAAATGATATATTTTTCAACAGTTTTGGCATCCAAACCGCAAAGCCGGGATAACTCGCTATATGAAACCTGCGAACCCACCTGAAATGCCAATGCCTGCAATAATTTGAGCAAATTATCCGGTTTTTGTATTTTTTCCCACATCAGAATATCTTTATAGAGATAGCTGTCTGACAACTGTTTCAACAGCTCTTTTTCCGCTCCAATATGAGTCACTATTTCCGGATAATAACCATAAACCAACCGGTGTGGAATCATTCTTTTTTCTTCCAACAAGCCGTGATGGTTCACCATTTCCTGAAACGAAAGGGGAAACATTTTATATTCCCATTTCCTGCCCGTGAGAGGCTCGTTTATCTTATTCGCCAAATCAAATGAAGAACTTCCGGTAGCAATAAGCTGTATGCCTTTCATCGTATCGGTTATCAGTTTCAATCGAAGCCCGATATCGGGGATGCGTTGCGCTTCATCTATAATCACATTTTTTTTGTTCCCGATAACAGCTTTTAACCGGCTTGCCGAAATATTGCTAAAAAGTATTTGAACATCCACTTCGTCGCCATTTAGCCACAAGTTCTCATCCTGATTTTGAAAAAATGCCTTCAATAGGGTTGTTTTTCCTACTTGCCGCGCTCCCATCAGGATGATAACCTTCCCTTTGTACAATTTTTCTTGTAATTTATTTTCCAATAATCGATGAATCATCTCTCTGTTTTTTGCAAAAATACAACTTTTCAGGAATGAAATCCGTAAAAGTTGCAACTTTTCAGGAATAAAATCCGCAAAAGTTGCAACTTTTCAGGAATGAAATTTATTAAACATTTAATTTTCATATAATTAAATTCGAAAAGCAAAAAAAGAAGCATCCTGAAATTAGAATGCTTCTTTGGATAAGGAAAACAGAAATAAGGATTACCAATACACGGCATTTTGGGGATCAAAATTCGTCCAACCCGTCGTCCAGTCTTGGGTGCCGAAAGCGCCGATATAATCTACTTTTTCAAAGAAACTGTCGGCAACCCGTCCGTCAAACGAAGCGCCCGTCAATAATGGGCTTTCCGATTGCAAAACGAAACTTGTCGAAGTTAAACTAAACGGATTTCGAATTTTTAATTCGCCAAGTGCTTTTACAGAATTGCCGCCATCTGTACGGTTGAAATAAGTGGAATCAAACGTTGTCTTGTAATTGGCTTTCATAGCTGCAAAAACCGTATTGGCAACGACCAATTCACCGTTGGTGGCATTGCCTTGCGTATCGCTACCTTTGTCGTTCTCAAAGAACAATCCGATGGGCCAGCCTGCAAAAACAGCATTGTGAACATTCAATTTGCTGTTCCGGCGAAGGTGCATGGTAGCTTGGAAAGCGCCGGTAGAACTTCCTCCGGTAGGGGTTATATCGCTGTTGTTTCCGAACAGACTTACATTGCAGAAAACCGGTTGCGTAAACGGATTGTTGGTAGAGCCATTGGCATCGTTATCCGATTCAAAGCCGTTGGATTTCGATTTGTCAGCTACATTCGGGTCACGCAAACCGACTACGAATTGCAGCATTCCGCTATAACCGTTGTCGGTATCGAATTCATCGTCCCAACCACGGAAAGCGATCAAGTGCTTCGCATTGACATTCCCGCCGAACCATTCAAAAGAATCGTCGCCGGAATAAGAAACTTGCACATATTCTACGGTAGTCCCTTTGCCCACACCACCAAAAGTAATCCCATTGATTTCGTTGTCGGTGCTGTACTCAATTCCGCAGAATTCTACACGGACGTATTTCAATACGCCGGAGTTGTCATTGTTGTCGATGGCAAATGCATTGCCTCTGCCGTATTTAGTACGAGGGCCGCCTTCAATGGTCATGGCGCTCGGTGAGTTTACATCAGCTTTCCCGCAAATAATCAAGCCGCCCCAGTCGCCATAACTACGCGAACCGGCCGGTTGATTGGAAGTGAAAACAATCGGCTGGCTGGCCGTTCCTTGCGCCACGATCTTTCCACCAGGTTCCACAATCAACGTAGCCTTGGTTTCTTTATCGCCTTTAATCACCGTTCCGGGTTCAATCGTCAAGGTTACGCCATCCACGACATAAACGAACCCTTTCAAAAGAATTTTATCGGTGGCTTTCCAGGTGGTATTGGTGGTAATTTCTCCCGAAACTTCAGTTACCGAACCGGAAGGAGGTGTCGGATCCGGATCATCATTGTTTTTTTTGCATGAAACGGCAAACAGGATCATACTTGCCAGAAACATTGACGTCAAAAATTTTACTTTTCTCATTTTATTAGATTAAAATTTAGTTGTTGTTCAATACGTTTTATTTCGAGTGCAAAATTCTATTCTCCGTATTACGGAAAGATTACAGAAATGATAAGATTGAATTAAATGCAATCGAAATTTGAAAAGAGCACACCGTTTGCCACTTAATATCATTCTCCCATGCCTGTCCGTTTTGGTTTATAGATCTATATTTTTTTGTTATTCAAATGTTTCTATCTTTCTTTTGCCTTTTCAGCCCATATTTTGTACTTTTGCACCCTCAAAAGAAAAACCTATGGATTATAAAGTGAAAGACCTCGCCCTGGCTGATTGGGGGCGAAAAGAAATAGAAATCGCCGAAAAAGAGATGCCGGGTTTGATGGCCATCCGGAAAAAATATGCATCGTCAAAGCCCTTGCAAGGAGCGCGTATTAGCGGATCGTTGCACATGACGATTCAGACTGCCGTTTTAATCGAAACCCTGGTTGAGCTGGGCGCCAGCGTGCGTTGGGCCAGTTGCAATATTTTTTCCACACAAGATCATGCCGCAGCGGCTATTGCTGCAGCAGGCATCCCTGTTTTTGCCTGGAAAGGCGAAACGCTGGAAGAATACTGGTGGTGCACCCAAATGGCATTATCGTTCCCCGGCGGAAAAGGCCCGCAACTGATCGTTGACGACGGAGGGGATGCGACCTTGTTGATTCACAAAGGCTATGCCGCCGAAAAAGATCCCAAAATACTGGATGTAAAACCTTCGAGCATTGAAGAAGCCTGTGTTTTAAATCTTTTGCGTGAAACGCTCAAAGAAGACAATCAAAAATGGCACCGCACCGTTGCCGAATGGAAAGGGGTTTCGGAAGAAACCACAACCGGAGTCCATCGTTTGTACCAAATGATGGAACGCGGCGAATTGCTGGTTCCGGCCATCAACGTTAACGATTCGGTCACCAAATCGAAGTTTGACAACCTGTATGGCTGCCGCGAATCATTGGCCGACGGTATCAAACGGGCGACCGATGTAATGCTGGCCGGAAAAACTGTGGTGGTTTGCGGATACGGCGATGTAGGTAAAGGTTGCGCCAAATCCATGCGCTCGTATGGATCGCGCGTTATTGTGACGGAAATTGACCCCATTTGCGCTTTACAAGCCGCCATGGAAGGCTTTGAAGTCACAACGGTTGAAAACGCCTTGCCTGAAGGGAACATTTATGTGACTACCACCGGAAACCGCGACGTAATCACGTTGGAACACATGAAGCAAATGAAAGATCAGGCTATTGTGTGTAACATCGGCCATTTCGACAACGAAATACAGGTGGAACCGTTGAACCAGTTCCCCGGAATTAAGAAAATCGAAATCAAGCCGCAGGTGGACAAATACATTTTCCCCGACGGGCATGCTATTTTTATGCTGGCTGAAGGCCGTTTGGTCAATTTAGGCTGTGCTACGGGGCATCCGTCGTTTGTGATGAGCAACTCGTTCAGCAATCAAACCCTGGCGCAATTGGATTTGTGGAAAAACCGTAATACCAATAAAGTGGAGGTTACCTGTTTGCCGAAACACCTGGATGAAGAGGTCGCCCGCTTGCATTTGGAACAATTGGGCGTCAAGTTGACTGTGCTATCGAAAGAACAAGCCGATTACATCAGCGTTCCCGTTGACGGCCCATACAAAGCCGATCATTACCGCTACTAGAATTCTTTTTGCAACTAAAATCAAGGCTGCTCGAAATACGGGCAGCCTTTTTTATTTCTTAAAAAAATAAAAACAATATCCCCTTTTGGGGGTATTAAAGAAAGAATGGCTTGTTTACTTTTGCGAGCAATCGTTTGATATCAAAGATTTTGCATTTAAAACACGATGATTCCGTGAAATAGCTTTTAAACCACCCCTAAAAAATAAAACCAACATGAAAAAAACGATTTTCCTTTTGTTACTTTGGGTAATTGCCGGTTTGGCACAAGCCCAGTTTATTGAAAAAGTCGGAAAGACGGTTCAGCGAAGCGCCGAAAACGCAACCATCCGGAAGGCCGACCAAAAAGCGGATCAAGCCGTCAGCAAGTCCATCGACAAGGCGACCGATGGCGACACTTACAAAAAAGAAAATGACGATAAAAAAGAAAAAGGTTGGACTTGTCCGAAGTGTAATACAAGCGGCAATACCGGAAAATTCTGTACCCAATGCGGCGAAAAACAACCCGATCCCAACGGATGGACTTGCGCTGCCTGCAAACACAAAGGCAACAAAGGCAAGTTTTGCGCTGATTGCGGCGCCAAAGAACCCACCGCAAAGAATGTAAAGCAATCAACCGAACAAACAACCGAAGATGAAGAAGCCGGAGAAGCAGCACCGGAAGCTACTCCTGCAAAACAGCAGCCCAAAGGCCTGGAAGCCGCTTATGCCAAATCGGATTTTGTCCCGGGGGACGAGATTTTATTCGATGACGATGTAACTCGCGAAAAATTGGGCGAATTCCCCAGCCAATGGGACCTAAAACATGGCAATGCCGAGATTGCCAGTATGAATGGAGTAAAAGTAATCAACGTTCACAAAAACAGCACAATAACTCCATTAATGACCGATATGAAAGAATACCTGCCCGATGTATACACCCTGGAGTTCGATTTCTTTTATTTCGGAACGAAACGCGATAAGTGGTTTGACCAGTATGATATAGAATTCAACGATAAGGACAATCATTTTGCATATAGTATTACAATCATTGCACGAAACGATGATCACTTAACCATCGAATGGCATTGGAAAAATCCCAGCAGCGGAGAGCGCGGCCAAGGAAACCAGAGTCTAACCGGCCTGGCTGTAGAAGAATTTCACCGCCTTGCCGTTTCGTTTAACAAGCGGGCCTTGAAAATATATATTAACGGCGAGCGCACCGCCAACATCCCCAATGTGGCAAAAGCATCAAGATTTGAGATTGAAGGTACCGGAGATAGCGAAATTGCCTATTTCATTAAGAACATCCGCATTGCCAAAGGCGCTGTTCCTCTTTACGACCGGATGATGAGTGACGGGAAATTTATTTCGTATGGAATTACCTTTGATGTGGGCAAATCGACCATCAAACCGGAATCTTTGACTGAATTGAACCGCATCGTGCAATTGATGCAAGACAACCCCACCGTAAAATTTAGCGTGGAAGGGCATACGGACAACACGGGTACGGCCGCTACCAATCAAACACTTTCTGATGCCCGCAGCAAAGCGGTGCTTGACAAATTAGTAGAGCTGGGCATTGACAAAGGCCGTTTGACATCCGCCGGAAAAGGGCAAAACAGCCCGATCGCCGATAACGCCACCGACGAAGGGCGCGCCAAAAACCGCCGTGTGGAATTTGTGAAAATCTAAAGTATTCCACGTTTATTCGATTTTAATCTCCGAATCCAAAAATAAAACAACTAAAAAATCAACCGAATGAAATTACACATTCCTTTTCTAACTCTGGTTGCCGGCCTGCTGCTTGTAAGTTGCGGCGGAGGCGGCAACAACAATTCTTCCACAACGGCTCAAAGCACCGACGAAAACGTAAAAAAGATTTACCCGATTGAGCACGGTACCATTTACCAAAAAATGACGGTGATGGGGATCGAAAGCGAGCCTATTATTTATTTTGACAAATGGGGCGTATGGAAAACAACCGAAACACGAACCGAAATGAAGATCCTGAATCAAGTGATTACCGATCATAAATTGGAGATTTCGAAAGACAAAGATTTTTGGGAAATCGATCTTGAAAAAAAGACCGGTGTGAAAAGCCAACGGTATTTGCCCGCCAACAGCATGGGGTTTGATCCGGAGCACCTGACCGACGAAGTCAAAAAACAACTGGTCGAAAACGACATGCACCTCGAAGAGCTGGGCGATACCACCATGCTGGGCTTTAAATGCAAGAATTTTCACGTAACTTCGAAAAAATGGGGCTTGGATATGTACTACACTTCGTACGGCAACATCGTGATGAAAATGCGGGGGATGGCCGTCGGTTTCCCTTCCACGCTGGAAATTACAAAAATTGAAACTGCTGCTCCGGGAGCCGATAAATTTGAAGTGCCCGAAGGGATTACCATCGAGGAACAAAAGCTATAACCCGCAGAAGCAGGTACGATTTCTGTATCGAAACTTGTTTTCCTGATCCTACAAAGGGTGTGTAATTTTTTTACGCACTCTTTTTTATTTGACGATTCCGTTATTCTTTTGGAGTGGCGTTCGGATTGCAACATTCCTCCGGAAGCGATTCCTGAAAAAACAATCCGAAACCGGATGGTAATCCGGCTTGTTGTATTCCTAACAAAACTTCCTTTACCTTTGGAACCCTCGATTCAAACCAATTTTACTGCAATTCATGAAAGCAATCCTGCTGTCCGTTTTATTGACTTGGCTCACGGCAAACAGTTACGCGCAAATCGTGAACAATAACAAACGTTGCCTTCATCAAAACGTGCAGCAATCCGCACATTCCTGCAACAAGAACCCGTGGGTGCTGGTTTTTGAAGATAATTTCGATGGCAACTCGCTCGATTTATCGAAATGGGAAATCCAGGGTTGGGGACAAGGCGCTTTAAGTAGCAGCCCGAATCAGGAATACAATACGCTGGATAATGTGGAAGTTTCAAACGGATCCCTGAAAATTATTGCAAAAAAAGAAAGTGTGCAACGACGAGCAGTATCATGGCGTGCCGATACGGATATTCTGGAGGACGGCCTCCCCAATTTGCGAACCTATGAATATACCTCCTCCAACATTTGGAGCAAACCTACATTCTCATACGGGAAATTTGAAGCACGAATCAAAATACCCAAAGGAAAAGGCTTTTGGCCTGCTTTTTGGACGTTCAGCCGGGGTGATACCTGGAACGAAATCGACATCTTCGAATTTTGGAATGAACGGAATTTTTTCGGATTCCGGCCTTCGAAACTGTCAAACGTTCACCACATGAACACGCATTATGATCACGATCACGACGGACGTCCTGTTTTTTGCCCGCTAAAATATACCGGAGAAGATTTTTCACAGGATTTTCACATATTCTCGGTGGTATGGGATTTTGATAAAATTTCGTGGTTTGTCGACGGAGAGCTGAAAGCCGTTTCGTACCGGTTCCGTACTTTGGAAGGCGATGCTGTGGAATGTCCCATTGCAGCCGGTCCGTACCAAATGAATCAGGCCCATCCTCAAGAGCCGATGTCTATTATTTTTAACTTGGCCATCCAGAGCAACCGTCGTGATGCTCCTGACCGCTCCACACTTTTCCCGGGTCACATGGAGGTGGATTGGGTTCGCTATTATCAGCAAAAGCCGCTTTCTGCGGATTAACACCGGTGAAAACACAGCCGTTTTACACAATATTACCAAAATCGGGGTAAAAGAGCGTCAGGTTTCCTATTTTTACAGTTTCTTTTAATACCGATTTTATGAAAATCGCATTATCGCAAATCAATCCGGTTGTCGGCGACATTCGCGGAAATACGAAAAAAATCATCAAGCAAATCCATCGAGCCCAAAAGGAAAAAATCGATTTGGTTATTTTTCCCGAACTTTGTGTTTGCGGTTATCCGCCTGCCGATTTGTTGACCTATCCGCATTTTATCGAGGAATGCCAGCATGCGGTGCGACAAATTGCAGCAGAATGTACAGAGATCGGGGCCATTGTCGGAGCGCCTACCCGCAATCCTCATTTGCAAGGCAAACGTTTATACAACTCGGCTTTATTACTTACCGGAAAAAGAATCGTTTTCCAGGCGAATAAAACGCTTTTACCCAATTACGATATCTTTGACGAATACCGTTATTTCGAATCCGATAAAACTTTTGAAATCATCCGCTACAAAGGGCTGAAACTGGCGCTTACGATCTGCGAAGATATCTGGACATCGGGCCTGTACTCGCTGTATGAAGTAAACCCGTTGCAAGAATTGGCTTATCAAAAGCCCGACCTGGTGATCAATATTTCGGCTTCGCCTTTTGATTACGATCAGGAAAAAAGGCGCCGGAATGTATTGCAAAACCACGCCAAAGAGTTTGCGTTACCGATTGTGTATGTAAATCAGGTAGGAGGAAATACGGATCTGTTGTTCGATGGGAATTCAAAAGCCATCCAACAAAACGGAAATATTCTGTTAAACCTGAAATCATTCGAAGAAGATTTTCAAATTCTGGAAACCGACGATTTGCTCTCCCCTCCCCTGTCCAAATCTTCAAACCTTCCCACATTTCCGATTGCCCCAAAACCGGCATTGATTCACGATGCATTGGTGACCGGACTCCGGGATTATTTCGGGAAACTGAATTTAAAAAAGGCCATTTTGGGGCTTTCGGGAGGAATCGATTCGGCAATCACGTTGGTTTTGGCCAGCCATGCTTTGGGAGCTGAAAACCTCCGGGCTGTTTTGTTGCCTTCGGAGTTTTCGTCGGAACATTCCGTTGCCGACGCCCGGCAATTGGCTGAAAATTTGGGCGTGGCTTATGATATTCTCCCCATTGCGCCGGGATACGAATCGATGCGAACTATTTTGAAACCGTTGTTCGCCGATTTACCTTTCGGCCTTGCCGAAGAAAACTTGCAAGCCCGGATTCGCGGCACGTTGCTAATGGCGCTGGCAAATAAATTCGGGTATACCCTTTTGAATACATCCAACAAAAGCGAAACTGCCGTGGGATACGGAACCATTTACGGGGATATGTGCGGCGGGCTGGCCGTGCTGGGCGATGTATACAAAACCGAGGTGTACGAACTGGCGCAATACATCAACCGTGAAAAAGAAATTATTCCGGAAAACAGTATTACGAAACCGCCTTCGGCCGAACTCCGCCCCAATCAAAAGGATGCGGATTCATTGCCCGACTACGAAATTTTGGATAAAATTTTATTCAACTATCTTGAACTTTGCAAAGGTTCCGCAGAAATCATCGCCATGGGATTTGATGAAAACATGGTTTCAAAAGTTATCCGCCTGGTAAATGCCAACGAATGGAAACGCTTTCAAACGGCGCCTATTTTGCGGGTATCGCCCAAAGCATTCGGTAAAGGGCGCAACATGCCCATTGCAAGCAAGTATTCTTTGTAACAACCCTCCAAGCAATCAATCATTAAAAACGACAGACAATGAAATTCTCAAACCGGGCAATCTTTTTTCTACTTTTATTGATCACAGCGCTTCCGAAAGCAAAAGCCGACGAGGGCATGTGGCTGCCGATCCTGATTAACAAGTATAATATCGGCGATATGCAGCGTTTGGGCTGCAAACTGACGGCCGAACAAATCTACAGCATCAACCAGGCCTGTATCAAGGATGCTATTGTTGCGTTGGATCATGGAGGTTGTAGCGGTTCCATCATTTCCGAAAAAGGGCTTCTGATTACGAACCACCACTGCGGGTACGACGCCATTGCAGAGGAGAGTTCCGTCGAAAAGGATTATTTGACAAACGGTTTTTGGGCCATGCGCCTTGAAGAAGAATTGCCGCTGAAAGGGAAGTCGGTTTCCTTTTTAAAAAGAATGGAAGATGTTACGTCCTTAATTCTCAGCAGCGTGCCTGTCGAAGTTTCGCGCGAAAACTATCCCCTGGCGTTGCAACAAACGATCGACAGCATTCAGGCCGATTTCCAGGACCGGAATGAAGGCTATGAAGCATCCATCGAAGCGATGTTCAACGGGAATGAATATTATTTGTTTGTTTACGAAACCTTTACCGATATCCGCATGGTCGGGGCACCGCCTTCGAATATCGGCAAATTCGGCGGGGAAACCGACAACTGGAGCTGGCCCAGGCATACCGGCGATTTTTGCCTTTTACGCATTTATGCCAATCCGGAAAACAAACCGGCCGATTATTCCGGAGAAAACCAGCCTTACAAACCGGAATATTTTTTACCCATTTCGTTGTCGGGAATTAAAGAAAATGATTTCGCCTTCATCATGGGTTATCCGGGAATGACCGACCGTTTTTTAACTTCGTACGGCATCCGGCAAAAACTGGAACGCCTGAATCCAATTGACAGCCTGATGTTCACCGACCAAATGGGCATTTTGAAAAAATACATGGCTTCCGATAAAGCCCTGCAAATTGCCTATGCCTCGCGTTATGCGTATTTGGCTAATTTTCAAGAAAAAGCGATTGAGGAAAGCAAAGCCTTGCGCCGGTTAAATGTGATTCAAATCCGCCAGGAAGAAGAAGATAAATTTCAAAGCGGTTTGAAAAAACTGACATTCAACCGGAACTTGTATGAACAGGTTATTCCCGAATTCGAAAAGATTTACAAATCTAAGATGGATAGCCGCGTCGACGAAGCCGAACGTTTCCTGATGAATTTGCTCGACGGTTCGAGAATTTTCCGGGCTGCCTGGTACGCCAGCTCTTTGGGGTTCACCGATGACGGAAGCCCCTCCGACGATCTAAGAGAAGCCATGAGGCAGGAATATAAAAACCAGGATGAATCCGTTGACAAAGAAATCACGACCCGGTTGTTGGAACTTTATTATCAGAATTTCAAAGAAAATTTCCGGCCCGAATTTTTCGACGAAATCGATAAAAAATACAAGGGAGATGTCGCAAAATGGGTCGACCGCCTGTATTCCAAATCCATTTTCGCCAACAAAGAGCAATACGAAAAGTTTTTACGGAATCCGTCCATGAAAAAATTGGAGAAAGATCCCGCTGCAATTGCGACGATTTCCCTGATCATCACTTTTATGGAAACCCAATATTCCAAAGTGGCCTGGCAGGAAAAGTTCGACTCGACACAAATGCTATACATGGCAGCTTTGCAAAACGTGTATCCCGAACGCAAATTTTATCCCGATGCCAACAGCACCCTCCGGCTGACCTACGGGCAGGTGAAATCCTACAAGCCCACCGATGCCGTCAGCTATGCCTCGCAAACTACTTTGAAAGGCATACTAGAAAAGGACAATCCGCAACAGGAAGATTTCGCCGTTCCGGCGAAATTGAAGCAGCTTTATGCTGCCAAAGACTACGGCCGTTACGGAAAAGACGGAACTTTATATGTTTGTTTTCTGACGGATAACGACATTACGGGCGGAAATTCGGGGAGCGCCGTAATGAATGCCCGGGGAGAATTGATCGGTGTGGCATTCGACGGAAATTCCGAAGCGCTGAGCAGCGACATCATGTTTAACGAAGCACTGCAACGTACCATTTGTGTGGATATCCGCTATGTATTGTTTGTGATTGACAAGTTTGCCGGGGCAGGCTATTTGATAAACGAAATGAAAATCAGCGAGTAATTTCCTTTGTACTTACATGCGCGGCACAAACGCATCCTCGATGTGGTTTAATTCGTATTCGCCTTTTTCAATCAAAATACCGATCACATCGAAACGGGTTTCGCCCGGATGGTCGATTTCGTGAATAAACGCTTCGGCCGCACGGACCAGTGATTTCTGCTTGGTTTTGGTAACAGCAGTTTCCGGCTCGCCCGCATATTCCGACGTGCGTGTTTTTACCTCCACAATAACCAGCCAATCGCCGTCCTTGGCAATGATGTCGATTTCGTCGTGGCCGGCATGCCAGTTCCGGCGCAAAATTTGATACCCCTTTTTCAACAAATGCTGGGCTGCCAGCTCCTCTCCGTATTTGCCGAGTTCATTGTGTTGTGCCATGGTTTGTCTGGAATTAAAAAGAAAACGGAACTGTCCGCAAACAGCCCCGTTTTCCGGTACTTATTTTATCCCGACCAATCGGTTCATTGCTTAGTCTTTTTGCAAGAACGGATATTTGTAGTCGGTGGGCGGAACCAAGGTTTCCTTGATGGTGCGGGGATTTACCCAACGCAACAAATTCAGGTGGCTTCCGGCCTTGTCGTTGGTTCCGCTGGCGCGTGAACCGCCAAACGGTTGTTGGCCTACGACCGCTCCGGTCGGTTTGTCGTTGAAATACAAGTTTCCGGCCGCATACTTCAAAATAGAAGCTGCCTGGGTCAATGCATAGCGGTCCTGCGACAAAATGGCTCCGGTCAATGCGTAAGGCGATGTGGTATCCACCAAACGCAATGCTTCTTCCCATTCGTTTTCAGGATATACATAAAGCGTCAAAACCGGGCCGAAGATTTCTTCTTCCATCGTCACAAAGTGCGGGTTGGTCGTTTTGATAACGGTCGGTTTTACAAAATAGCCTTTCGATTTGTCGCCTTCGCCGCCGAATACGATTTCGGCTTCGCTGGATGCTTTTGCTTTTCCGATGTACGCCATGATGTTATCGAACGAAGCTTCGTCAATCACCGCATTCACAAAATTGGTAAAATCGCGCGGATCGCCTTGCTTGATTTCACTTAACATGGTGCCCATACGTTGTTTGAGGGGTTCCCACAAATTCGACGGAATGTACGCCCGCGAAGCAGCCGAACATTTTTGTCCCTGGTATTCAAACGATCCGCGAACCAAAGCCACAGCCAACACGTCGATATCGGCCGATTTGTGTGCAATCACAAAGTCTTTTCCGCCGGTTTCCCCCACAATGCGCGGATACGAACGGTACTTCGCCAAATTGTTGGCGCTCGATTGCCACAACGAATTGAATGTTGCATTCGAACCGGTGAAATGCAATCCGGCAAAATTCGGATCGGCAAATACCACATCGCCAATGGTGCGCCCCGAACCCGGAATAAAGTTGATGACGCCATCAGGCAAACCGGCTTCCTTGAAAATTTGCATTAGGAAGTAATTGGAGTAAATGGACGTCGTAGCCGGTTTCCAAAGGGTTACATTACCCATCAAAGCGGGCGTCATGTTTAAGTTGGAAGCAATGGCGGTAAAGTTAAACGGCGTTACGGCAAAAATAAATCCTTCCAGCGGACGGTATTCCAAACGGTTAATCACGCCCGGTTCGCTATGGGGATGTTGTTTGTAAATTTCACTGGCAAAATAGGCGTTGAAACGCAAAAAGTCGATGGCTTCGCAGGCCGAATCAATTTCAGCCTGGAAGGCGCTCTTGCCTTGTCCCAGCATGGTAGAAGCATTTATCAAAGCGCGGTATTTTTTTGCAATCAATTCGGCTGCTTTCAGTGTAATGGAAGCACGTTCCACCCACGAAAAGCTTTCCCATTCTTTCTTAGCCTTCAAGGCTGCTTCGATAGCCATTTTGACTTCGTTTTCGCCGGCTTTGTGGTAGGTAGCCAGCACATGCGAATGGTTGTGGGGGCAGACTACTTTTCCGGTATTGCCGGTACGAACTTCTTTCCCGCCAATGATCAGCGGAATATCCATTTGTTGCGACATCAAGCGGTCGAGTTCGGCTTGAAGCTCCTTACGCTCGGCCGAACCGGGCGCATACGATTTGATCGGCTCATTGGCCGGATAAGGGAATGAAAAAAGCGAATTGTTCATGTGTAATAAATATTATTTTTTGATGGTTTATATTTCTTGCAAATGAATGGGGAATAAAAGGCAAAATTAAATGATTTTAAATGAGATTTCCAAATCTTTTGGGAAATGCCCGGCTTTGTTTTTGGGGTAAAAAAGAGAACGCCCCGCTCCCGGGGCGCCTCCACCAAAAAAATCACAAAACTGTGATGAAACAATTATCTTCTACCACTCCACCCACCTAAAGTAATCCCTACGGAAAAAGGATATAATTCAGGCCCTTTGTCGCTGCGGAACATGGGGGTCAAGGCATAGGTCCCGAAAATGTTCAGGTAACTCCACCCGATACGGACGGTGGCGTCGCACGAAAACGGATTGAGGTAAAAATTTCCGAACGCCTTGTCTTTCTGATTGGAACCGTTGTTGTATTTGTATTTTGCATGGGCGCCGATGTTCAAATTGCCGATCACCCCTGCGGTTATATGGAAACTGGATGTTTTTACGCCGCTATTCGTTTGGTATTCCAGCAAAAGCGGAACCGTCAAATTCAAAACCATCAGCTTGCTTTTGATAAAGTCGGCATTGGTTGTATCCTTGTACAGGACAAATCCGTTATCGCTGCCCAGGCGAATGCTTTCATCGCTGAAGCGGTAATTGTGCCAGCTCAAACCCAAACCGCTAACCACTCCGAAATGAGGAGAACCGATTTTCTGGTCCAACTCAGCAAAGTTGAGGTTGAATACGATCGATTTGGCATAATTCAAGTCCAGGCCTTCATAGCCGGCCGGAAAATCGCTGTTGCCGTCGGGCGTCAGGTATCCGTTGACACCCAAGTCGATTCCGCGCCAATGGCCTTTAAACCGCTGCTGTTTGTCTTTCTTGACCACACGAAAATCCAGACGGCCATCTTCACCTACATAGATCTCGCTGCTTCCGAATTTTAGAACCGTAGAATCATTGTTGTGCGTCAAAATTTCTTCCCCCAGCGAATCGTCTTCGATGACGGCTCCTTGCACATCATCCATTCCCGAAAAGAAGAATTGGTAATCACCCGTGGCCGATATTTTTTTGGTTTTCCCGTTGTCGTAAAAGGATAAATCGCTTGCACCCGAAAGTTTTGCTTTCAACGATTGGCGTGCCAATACCGAGGCATCGGAAGCGCCGGCAAGAACGGCTTCGACATGATCGCTGACCAACCTGGATGCTTTTACGTCGGAAGCGCCGCTGGCCCTGAATTCAAAGGTTTCCGTTTTCCCGGATAAAATCACATCGGAAGCGGCGCTGGAAAGAATATTCACATGGGTAACATCCAAATCGGCTTTGCAATTGGAAGCGCCGATGCATTTCCCTATAAAGGAATTTCCCTTGATTTGCAGGTTTGCATTGGAGGCCCCGGATAAATTCAACGTAAAATCATCGGTTTGAATTACATTTTTACTTTTGATCTCGGAAGCCGACTTTGCCGTAACCTCATTTAATTCCTTAAAAACAAGGTCGATCTTAATTTTCGACAATTGAGCATTGATGTTCTTTTTGTTTTTTGTGCTTCCTTCGGACGGATCATTGGCTTTTCGAAGGGATAGCACCAAACATTGATCTGCAATTTCATATTTTACAAAATCACCGAAGCCCTGCGGGGCCGTTATGGTAATTTGATTTTCATTCCCTTGGATCAAGTTTACATTTAATGCGCTGGAAACCGACAGCCTTGTGAAACCGGCAAGCGGATTTGTCATGGTTACGCTTTCCGGATTGGATTGTGCAAGCAGGCAAAAAGGCGACAGCAAGACAAAAAAGGCGATTAAAACGGGGGTTCTATTGATGCGTTTCATGGTTCTATATTTTTTTATCATCAGATTGTATTTATTGCAGTAAAACGGTTGTTTTACCATAAATTCCAGTCAAGAGAAATTCCCACAGAAAACGGATAAAGTTTGGGGCCTTTGTTATTTTGGAACATCGGTGTCAACGCATAATTGGCAAACAGGTTTAAAAAATTCCAACCCACCCGTACGGTTGCATCACACGAAAAAGGATTCAGATAAAAGTCGTCGCGTGCTTTTTGTTTTTGCGTGCCGTTTTCCGAAAATTTGTATTTGGCGTGTGAGCCTAGTTTCAGGTTGCCGATCACTCCGGCCGCCATATGAAATGAGTTATCGTTGTTTGGGTTTGTTTGATACTCCAATAAAACCGGAAGTGTAAGATTCAGTACCATCAATTTGCTTTTATCATAGTTAATCGCCGGATTGTTGTCGAAATAAGCCGTTAAGATTCCGTTGTCTTCCGTCAAACGGGTTTTTTGGTCGAAACGGTAGTTGTGCCAGCTCAGGCCCAAACCGCTCACAACTCCGAAATGGTTGGTGACTATTTTTTGGCTTAATTCAAAAAGATTGAGGTTAAAAACAATCGATTTGGCATAATCCAATTCCATGGCTTCATATCCTTCCGGAAGATCCATCTTCCCGTCCGAATTTAAATAACCGTTCACACCCAGTTCAATGCCGTCCCAATGTCCTTTGAAGCGTTGGGTTTTGCGGGATTTATTTTGTTTTACTTTTACATCCTCATCGTTGATAATGATTTCGTAGGAACCGATCCGTGCAACACTATCACCCCATATTTCTCTCATAGCCCTGCGGTTTTCTTCCATCGCTTCGCGTTGGGCTTGCATGGCCTCCCGTTGCGCTTCTTGCGCTTCACGCATCACGTCGCGTTGAGCTTTCTGAACTTCACGTTGGGCTTTCTGAACTTCGCGCATGGCTTCCTGTTGTGCTTCCTGCGCTTCACGCACGGCTTCCTGGCTGGCCCGGCTCGCTTCTTTTATCGATTCATTGAACTCTTGCATGGTTTCGTCTTCCACAATAACCTGGCCGATGTTATCCATGCCCGAAAAGGTGTATTGCAGGTCAGCCGGTGCATTGAGGCGTTTCCGTTCCCCGTTGTCGTAGAACGACAGGCGGCTGGCTCCCGAAAGTTTCGCATGAAGTGATTTGCGGGCCAATACCGATGCCGAAGAAGCGCCCGATAACAAGGCGTCGGTCCGGTCGGTAATCAAGCTAAAGGCTTTTACCGTCGAAGCGCCCGACTCTTTTAAATTGAACGTGCTTGCGGTTCCCGATAACGTTGTATTGGAAGCGCCCGAAACAACCACTTCGGCCGTATTGCAATTTAAATCCAATTTGGAAAGGGAAGCGCCGCTTAAATCGGCAGAGAAATCCTGCCCTTTAAACTTCAGGGTGGCATTGGAAGCTCCCGAAGCAACCAAATCCAAGGAACTCCCGTTGATTTCACCGACCGTATTTACAAGGGCGGCGCCTTCTGCCCGGATCGCGGTTAATTCCTTAAAGGTAAGAGTTACTTTAACGGTTTCATTGCCCGTCCCTTTCTTGTTTTTTTCATTTTCTTTTAACGAAAGTGTCAACTTGTTATTCGAAACTTTGTATTCCAACAAGGATACCAAATCGGCCGGGCCTTCTACTGTCAGGCTGTTTTCGTTTCCTTGCGTCAAAGAAACATGAATAGCGCTTCTCACCGAAAGTTCCTCGAAATTATTGAGTTGGAACGATTGTGTAACAACACTTCCTGTTTGTGCCGTAGCGATAAATGGAAATAAAAGGGCGATCAGTATGAACTGTTTGAAGAGTGTGGCAAAATTTTTCATGGCGGTATCTTTTAGTGATTAATTTTTCATTTCCAAAATGACGGGATCAGGTAAATAAAAGTTACAAGCAGCGGCAAAAAATTTTTATTCCGAATAGTAAGCAGTTGTTTTTCAAGCAAAAAGATTTTTTTTACAAAGATTTCGCCACTACGTGGCTTTTAGCGGCGTAGCCGCAAAATTTTAAATCACACCTGCATGCTGCAAGAAGATTTCGCCGCGATGCGGCTCTTATATTTGAATTTTCATTTTTTTTTCTACAAAGATTTCGCCACTACGTGGCTTTTAGCGGTGTAGCCGCAAAATTTTAAATCACACCTGCATGCTGCAAGAAGATTTCGCCGCGATGCGGCTCTTATATTTGAATTTTCATTTTTTTTCTACAAAGATTTCGCCACTACGTGGCTTTTGGCGGCGTAGCTGCGAAATCTTAAATTATATCCGTTTCCCGTAGCAAGATTACGCTGTTACGTGTTTTTTTTGGCTCCATCGCTATGCGATCCGCAGCGGCGTAGCTGCGAAATCTCGCATTCATTTTCGAGTAGGTATATCCATTGTATTTTCTCACGTATGTGCTTAAAATTTCTCACGTGTATAATTTTATTTTCTCACGTATGCGCTTAAATTTTCTCACGTATATAATTTTATTTTCTCACGTGTGAAATCTTGCCGCCCCACGTGTGCCGGTATTACAATATCTGTATGCCTTTTTCTTTCTTTGTAAAAACAGGTTCTTCAAGCTTACACAAGTACTATTTCCAGCCGGGAACGGGCAAAATTTTCCTTTTTGAAACAAAAACCAATAAAAAGACAGGATTTGTCCGGGTTAAAAATGGCAAAACCCAGGCTACCATTTTTTGTCATTTCCCAAAATCGGGTTCCCGTAAAAAGCGTAATTTTGCTTTTTATCATTTAAAAGAATAGTCGTTACCCCGTGAGTCGAGATTTATTATCCGAACTGAACGAAGTTCAAGCCCAGGCCGCCGACCATATGAAAGGAGCCGTTATGGTGATTGCAGGCGCCGGATCGGGCAAAACCCGCGTGCTGACCTATCGCGTCGCCCGCCTCATCGAAAAAGGAACCGACGCGTTCCACATCCTTTGCCTGACTTTTACCAACAAGGCAGCCCGCGAAATGAAAGACCGCATCATCCATCTGGTAGGCAATGACGCCCGCAATGTCTGGATGGGGACTTTCCACAGTATTTTCGCCCGTATTTTACGTTTCGACGGGCATTTGCTAGGCTACACATCCAGTTTTACCATCTACGATACCGACGATTGCAAAAGTGTGTTGCGGAACATTGTAAAAGAACTGGACCTGGATCCGAAAACTTATGCCGCCAACAATTTGCTGGGGCGTATTTCGGCTGCCAAATCGAATTTGATTTCGCATAGCGACTACAACAATTCGCAGGACCTGCTCGAGCAGGACCGCGCTGCAAACCGCCCGCAAACAGGTCAGATTTACAGCATGTACCAAAACAAATTGTTCCGCTCCAACGCCATGGACTTCGACGATTTGTTGTTCAACATGAATTTGTTGTTGCGCAACTTTCCGGAAATTTTGCTCAAATACCAGGACAAGTTCCGCTACATTCTGGTGGATGAGTATCAGGACACCAACTATGCGCAATACCTGATTGTAAAGCAGTTGGCGCGCCGCTTCGAAAACATTTGTGTTGTGGGCGACGATGCGCAAAGCATTTACGCTTTCCGAGGGGCAAACATCCAGAATATTTTGAATTTCAAAAACGATTATCCGGATTACAAGCTCTTCAAGCTGGAGCAAAACTACCGTTCCACGCAAAACATCGTGAATGCGGCCAACAGCGTGATTTCTTATAATAAAGACCAAATCCAGAAAACCGTTTTCAGTGAAAAAGAAGTGGGCGCCCCGATCAAAGTGGTGAAAACGGCTTCGGATAACGAAGAAGCTTCGGAGGTGGCCAACGCCATTTTTGAACTGAAAATGAACGAGCAGCAGCCCAACAGCGCTTTTGCTATTTTGTACCGGACCAATGCGCAATCGCGTACCTTGGAAGAGTCGTTGCGCCGCCTGAACATTCCGTTCCGGATTTACGGCGGTATTTCGTTTTATGCCCGCAAGGAAATCAAAGATATGCTGGCCTATTTCCGCCTGGCGGTAAACCCCACCGACGAAGAAGCCATGCGCCGCGCCATCAATTATCCGCCGCGCGGCATCGGCGACACGACGATGCAAAAGATTACGGTGGCTGCCTCGCAACACAGCCTGTCGATGTGGCAGGTGATGCAGAATTTTACGGCGTTCAATCTGGGAATTACCGGCAAAGCAGCACAATCCATCGCCAATTTTACGTTGATGATTGATGCGTTTGCCGCCGAATTGCACAAACGGTCGGCTTTTGACCTGGCCGAATACATTGTGAAGACCTCGGGCATCATCAAGTTCCTGAAAGAGGACGGGACAATGGAGAGTCAGGTACGCCTGGAAAATATCGAGGAATTGCTCAATGCGGTACAGGATTTTTGCGAACGCGAACCCGCCAATCCCGAAAATATGGGCGAAATCTCAGCTATCCGCTATTTGGATGAGTTTTTACAAGAAGTATCCTTGTTGACCGATCAGGATAAGGACGACGAAAACGACACCAACCGGGTATCGTTGATGACGGTGCACCAAGCCAAAGGGCTTGAGTTTCCGTATGTTTTTATTACGGGCATGGAAGAAAATTTGTTCCCTTCGTTTATGAGCACCGGAACCCGCGCCGATCTGGAAGAGGAACGCCGCCTGTTTTATGTGGCCCTTACGCGCGCCGAACGCAAAGTGACGCTCAGCTATGCCGATACACGCTACAAATGGGGACAGGCTACGGTTTGCGAGCCCAGCCGGTTTATCGACGAAATCGACGACCAGTACATCGAGAAACCACTCGAACGTCCCAAATGGCGCAATACGGTAGATGATGATTTTATTCCCCGGAAAGAATTTACCCGCCGCTCGCAACCGCAGGAACAAAGGCCCAAATCTCCGTCGACGCCTGTCAACGCAGGACAATTGGGTGGAAATTTCAAGAAAGTGGGTTCTTATTCCAAAGAAAGTTCCGGCTCGCCGGGCTCGCAAGGAAATGGGTTTGATTTTGAAAACATCCAGGTGGGAATGACCGTGGCGCACGAAAAATTCGGGACGGGCAAGGTGCAAAGCGTGGAAGGAAGCGGAGCCAATATGAAAGCTTCTGTTTTGTTCGGCAAGGAAGTGAAAAACTTGTTGCTGCGTTTTGCGAAATTGAAAATTGTGGAATCCTAAAATAAGTAGTTTGCAGCACAAAAAAGCCTGACCATCCATATTAATTTACGTGGAAAATCGGCAGGATTGTAAAGGACCGGTATGAATTGGATTGATATTCTTTTTTTTATCATCTTGGCGTTTTTCGCCTACAAGGGCTTCCGCAACGGCTTTGTCATCATGATTGCCGTGTTGGTGGGTTTGTTGGTAGGCTTATACGCCGCCATCCATTTCAGTGAATTTACCGCCGGCTATTTGCAGGGACAATTTCAATTTAAACCGGACAATGTCAAATTGTTGGCTTACATTGTCACCTTTGTTCTTACCTTGGTTTTGGTGTATCTGTTGGGGTATTTCCTGACCAAAGTCTTGAAAACAGCGGGATTGGGAATTCCCAATCGCTTGGCGGGTTTGATTTTGGGGTTGGTGCAGGGATTGTTGATTTTAAGTATGCTGGTATTGTTTATTTTTAAAATAGATCCGAATTCGTATTTGATTAACCCGAACACGCGCGAAAAATCCGTTTTGTTCAAGCCGGTAGCCAAGGTAGCTCCAAGCATTTACCCCAAATTAAAGGAATACTACGAAACAGTGAAAGATACGATTTTGTGAAAAGTGAACAGTGAAGGGTGAAATGGTGCAGGATAAACGGTACAGAGTGAATGGTGCAAGGTAAAAGGTAAAAGGTTCAGGGTAAAAAGGGGAAATGGGGGGAAGCGGGGGAAAGGGAGCTGTTGAATCGTTGAACTGTTTAATTGTTTATTTGTGAAAAGTGAACCGTGAAGGGTGAACATGGAAATGATTGGCAGGCCTTGTTTTAATCGAATAAGATAATTTAATCTAATAATATACTATTTTAATCGCATAGCAGAAAAGGTGAAGGGTGAGTTGCCTGTTGAATCGTTGAGTTGTTGAGCTGTTTATTTGTGAAGCGTGAACAGGTTCAAGGTAAACGGTACAAGGTGAATGGTGCAGGGTTTAGTGTGAACCGTGAAGAGTGAAATGGGTTAAGGGTGAAAGGTAAACTTGTTAACTAAAAAACTCATTCGTGATTCATAACTTTTAATTCGTAATTCAACACCACTTTCAATTTTCAATTCTCCATTTTCAATTGAAATGCCTTCTGTATTCTCATTTTCGCACTGAAAACTCGTTTACCATCACTTGTAATTCGTAATCAAATAAGCTTCAGCGTTAAAAACTCATTTTCAATTTTCAACTCTCAATTTTCAATTATATAACGTGAACTTCCCGTTTTTCATAGCCAAACGATACATTGTAGCGAAAAAGAGCCACAACATTATCAACATCATCTCCCTGATTTCGGTGATCGGCGTGATGGTGGGCACGATGGCTCTGGTCGTCACACTAAGCGTATTCAACGGCTTTGAACAGGTGGTGATCTCGCTGTTCAGCAATTTTGATGCAAGCTTGAAGATCACGCCCAAAGAGGGAAAAGTATTCGACGCCACCGGCTTGCCGTCCGAAAAGATAAAGCAGTTGGAAGGTGTGGTAAAATATGTTGAAATTGTGGAGGAAAATGCGTTGCTCCGCTACAACGACCGGCAATTTTTAGCTCAGGTAAAGGGCTTCAGCGAAAATTACCAGTATCATTCGCCCATTGATTCGGCTATTATCGACGGCGACCTATTGTTGCAGGACAGCATTTACGATTATGCCGTGCTGGGCGCCGGTGTGGCCTATAACTTGGGGTTGAATTTGCTGGATTTCGAAAAAGCGGTTTTGGTTTACCTGCCCAAACGTTTGGGAACTTTGGGTGTGGGGCTGCCCGACGATTCTTTTATCAGCCTGCCCATCCGGCCTGCGGGCGTGTTTTCCATCCAGGCTGAAATCGACAGCAAATACATGCTGGTGCCTGTGCGCTTTATGCGCGAACTGCTCGAAATGGACAGTACGCAGGTAACGGCCATTGAAATCTGGCTTTCGCAAAATGCCAATCCCGGCAGCGTGCAAAAAGAAGTCGAACAATTGTGCGGGCCGGACTTTGAGGTAAAAAACCGCTTCCAGCAAAATGAAATACTCTACAAAACCATGAAAGCGGAAAAGCTGACCATCTTTTTGATTCTCATTTTTATTTTGATTGTGGCCACATTCAATATGATCGGGTCGCTGTATGTATTGATCTTGGACAAGCGGAAAGATATCGGCATTTTAAACAGCCTGGGAGCGGGCGATACATTGATCCGCAAGGTGTTTTTAATCGAAGGGCTTCTGGTTTCGCTTTCGGGAGCCATGTTCGGTTTAATCTTAGGTTTTTTGATTTGCTGGCTCCAGCAAACTTTCGGGTTGATCCCGCTCCAGGGGAACGGTACGTTTGTTATGAAGTACTATCCGGTAAAAATGGAACTACTCGATTTTATTTTGATTTTTGTTACGGTGTTTGCCATCGGCAGTGTCGCAGCCTGGCTTCCCACCCGGTTGGTAGGAATCCTGCGTAAAAAATAAATAGAGATTTGTTTTGTGTAAAATACGCGCTTAACTGCCATATTACACAAAAAATGGAGTCCCAGATATATGCATTACGGATTTAATCCGGATGTTGGATCGCCAGGATTCTTCCTGCCTTATTTTTCCATTCTTTTATTTTTCTTTAGTAGCCAGTAGCTCCGGAAAAAAGACGGAACGACTCGTATCATTATCTGTTTCATTCGTATTCCATAACACCCGAGCCTTGGAAGACAGCGAATGCGACCTTAAATGTTTGGTATAAAAATTCTGATACCCCGGAAAAGTAATTTGCATTTTTATATTTTTTTAACACCTTGTTTTCATTAGAGGGTCGTCCCAAGCAAAGCCTTACAACAGCTAGATTTTTCAGAAAAAAGGAAATTTTTCTCTTCCGTTTTTCGAGCACATTTACAAATTATTAATATTCAAACAAATATGTAATGCCTTAGGCCTTTCATTATATTATATGTGTAGGTATGATTTTTTGATTTTAGCTTGTTAATTTCTTGTTAAGGAATTTGCAATTAAACATAAACAAACCGGATGTTAAGAAATGAAAACAAAAGTTTTTATTGCCTGTTGATTCGGGACGTTTAATTTAAAACCTAAATATCTATATGAAAATCAATTCTACCCGATCCGTCTGTATTCGGCGGTTTGCGTTGATGTTGATCGTCTTATTGCAAAGCTTCGGCGTCGCATGGGCAATCAATTCCGAAACCGCCAACACTGAACGACACCAAAATATGGTGATTGGTCCCAAAACAGAAAACTTGGCTTTGTCAGGTTCTTCTGTTTTTTCGCTTCCTACGGGCTCTCAAATTACAGGGCCTGCTACGATTTGCCCCGGTTCAACAAATGCCTATTCTGCACCTTCGGGATGTTCCAACTATCAATGGAGTATCACTTCCGGAAGCGGCTATGCAACGGTGACCGGAAGCAACAACACAGCTTCGGTAGTCGCATCGAATCAATGTGACAAAACGTTTACACTGAAGGTCACCTATAAAGATCAATCCTACCAAAACAAGTCCCTAACACTTGATGTCCGGATTGATGATAACGAAGTTCCTACCGTGCAACCAATCCCCGATTTGGTGGTTTCGTGCTTGTCGGAAGTGCCTGCATCAAATATCAATATCGTACAAGCCTCCGATAACTGCGGAGTAGCAAGTATCGTTTGCGAGGGTGAAACCTCAACGGGCACCTCCTGCGACAAATGGATTACCCGTACCTATAAAGTAACGGACAAATGCGGAAATTGCGCTTCGGTTACTCACAAAATCCATGTGAAGGATGTCACAAAACCCACTGCTGACAGTATTCCTGATTTAACCTTATCCTGTAATGATCCCATTCCAGTTGCTTCCATTTCTCTTGTAAACGCTTCTGATAATTGCGGTTCGGTAACAAAAACCCTGTTTTCGGAAAAGACGACCGGAGATAATTGCAGCAAATTAATTACACGTATCTACAAGGTAGCTGACCAATGCGGTAATTATATTTTTGTCCGCCACCGGATTTATATCAAAGATTTGATTAAACCCACTGCTGACAGTATTTCTGATTTAAATCTATCGTGTAACGATCCGATTCCCACAGCAAACATTGCTTTAGTTCATGCTTCGGACAACTGTTGTACTCCAACCGTAACGCTTCTCTCCGAAACGCCCAGTGGCGATTTGTGCAATAAGCTGATTACACGTATTTACAAAGTTACTGACCAGTGTGGTAATTTTATTCTCGTCCGTCACCGGATTTTTATCAAAGACTTAATCGCTCCAACTTTGTTGGGTGAAATTCCGGTTACGTACCTGCAATGCAATGAAACGCTGCCTACTGCTAATTTGAATTTGATTAAGGATTACGTATCGGATAACTGCTGCGTGCCCACAATCTCATTCGTTTGCGACGAAAACGTTGGTAGCGATCCTTGCGACAAAGTAACCAAACGCACCTTTAAAGTTGAAGACCATTGCGGGAACTGGATTAATGTGTATCAATATTTCCACATTAAGGATACCATCAAACCTACCTTGTTGGGCGAAGTTCCGGCTATTTATCTGCAATGCAACGAAACCGTACCGGGAGCCAACCTGGAGTTGATCAAGCAATATGTTTCCGATAATTGTGCCGTACCGACCGTAACTTTCGTTTGTGACGAAAACGTCGGGAACGATCCGTGCGACAGGGTGATCAAACGCACTTACAAAGTCGAAGATCTTTGCGGAAACTGGATCAATGTCTATCATTTCATCCACATCAAGGATACAATCAAACCGACCTTGTTGGGTGAAATTCCGGCTATCACGCTTCAATGCAGCGAAACCATTCCGGGAGCTAACCTGGAGTTGATCAAGCAATATGTTTCCGATAATTGTTGTATGCCAACCGTAACCTTCGTTTGCGACGAAAACGTGGGCAACGATCCTTGTGATAAAACCGTTAAACGGACCTTCAAGGTAGAAGACCATTGTGGTAATTGGATCAATGTGTACCAATGGATCCACATTAAGGATACCATCAAACCTACCTTGTTGGGTGAAATTCCGGCTATCACGCTTCAATGCAGCGAAACCGTACCGGGAGCTAACCTGGATTTGATCAAGAATTATGTTTCGGATAATTGTGGCATACCGACCGTAACTTTCGTTTGCGACGAAAATGTAGGTAACGATCCGTGTGACAAATTGGTAAAACGCACCTTCAAAGTAGCTGATCCCTGTGGAAACTGGATCAATGTGTACCAATGGATTCACATTAAGGATACCATCAAACCGACCTTGTTGGGTGAAATTCCGGCTATCACGCTTCAATGCAGCGAAACACTACCGGATGCAAATCTGGATTTGATCAGGCAATACGTTTCAGATAACTGCGGCGTGCCCACCGTAACTTTCGTTTGCGATGAAAACGTTGGCTATGATCCGTGTGACAAATTAGTAAAACGCACCTTCAAAGTAGCTGATCTCTGTGGAAACTGGATTAATGTGTACCAATGGATTCATATCAAGGATACCATTGCTCCGACTTTTGAGCCATTAGCAGATCTCACGATCTCCTGTGAGGAAGAAATTCCAACGGCTAATCCTTCTGTAGTTGTAGCACATGATAACTGCTGTATGCCAACCGTCACATTTGTATGCGATGAAGTTCTGGAACACAATCCTTGTGATAAACTGATCAAACGTACCTACAAAGTGAATGATCATTGCGGTAACTTCGTATTGGCTTACCAATTGATTCATGTTGTGGATACCACAGCACCTACTTTCGAACCGCTGCCGGATATCACTATTTCGTGTGAGGGTAACATCCCTTCACAAAACTGTGCCGTCGTTCATGCAACCGACAACTGTTGTATGCCAACCGTTACATTTGTATGTGATGAAGTTTTAAATCGCAATTCTTGTGATAAACTGATTAAACGCACCTACAAAGTGGAAGATCATTGTGGAAACTTTGCACTGGTATGTCAATTTATCCATGTAGTGGACACAATAGCTCCTACAGCCGAACCTTTAGCTGATATTACCGTACCTTGCGAAGAAGGAATTCCGGCTGCAGATACATCGATTGTTGTTGCTACGGATAATTGCAGCGATGTAACCGTAAGCTTTGTAGGAGATGCTCCTTCAGGCGAAGGCTGCGACCGTTCCATCACACGTACCTACAAAGTAGAGGATGCATGCGGTAATGAAACCCTTGTGTACCAAGCTATCTACATCAACGACACCGTCGCTCCCGAAGTCGAACCTTTGGCTGATATTACCGTATCTTGCGAAGAAGGAATTCCGGCTGCGGATACGTCGATTGTTGTTGCTACGGATAATTGCAGCAATGTAACCGTAAGCTTCGTAGGAGATGTTCCTTCAGGCGAAGGCTGCGATCGTTCGATCACTCGTACCTATAAAGTAGCTGATGCTTGTGGTAATGAAGCGTTTGTAAATCAAACTATTTATATCAACGACACCATCGCTCCGGTTGCCGAACTGTTGGCTGACATTACCGTTTCCTGTGAAAACGAAGTTCCGGCTGCTGATACTGCTCTGGTAAGTGCAAGTGATAATTGCAGCGACGTAACCGTAAGCTTCGTAGGAGATGTTCCTATGGGTGAAGGTTGCAATCGCTGGATTAAACGTACCTACAAAGTAGTGGATGCTTGCGAAAACGAAACACTTGTAAATCAAGTTATCTACATCAAAGACACCATCGCTCCGGTGGCCGAACCATTGGCTGATATTACCATATCATGCGAAGAAGGAATTCCGGCTGCTGATACAGCTTTGGTAATTGCAAGTGATAATTGCAGCAATGTAACAGTAACCTTTGGCGAAGATGTTCCCCAAGGTGAAGGCTGCGACCGTTCGATTTTGCGTAGCTATTTGGTAGAAGATGCTTGTGAAAACCAAGCATGGGTGTATCAAACCATCCATATTGTGGATACCACAGCACCAACCCTTACCAATTTGCCTCCGGCTGTTATTGAAATTGGTTGTGACAAACTGCCAACTTTGACACCGCCGGTAGCAACCGACTTGTGTGACAACCAAGTATCCTTAAATATTTGGAGAAGTGACAACCAACTTCTGGGTGCACCCTTTACGTTGCCAAGTACTTTGGTATTTTACCAAGCCGCTGACCAATGTGGTAACTTGTCGGAAATTTTCCATGTAGAAGTGATCCTTCGTGATCCGGTTACCTGCGAAATTGAAGCTCCTGCAACGGCTCCAATGGCTGGCACAACAGGCAATACATTGACGGTAACCTTCTCGGGTGCTGTGTCATCCATCAATTGGACTTTGGATGCAACGGCTCTTGCTAACGGATACAGTATTACCGATGGTGCAAATACCCCCACGGTCACTTACACAGCAGGAACAGGTCCCGCTACATTCACCGTAACAAGTGAAGATGCATTCGGATGCACCACCACATGTTCTGTTCCAGTTGAATCTACCAACATGGGACTTTACTGTACGCTGACACAAGGGTTCTATGGAAATGCCAACGGTACTTACTGTGATGAAACTCCCGGAATGACACTGGTTAGCAATTTGATCTCACAAGGACCGATTGTAATTGGTGCTGCTGGAAATACATTTACCATCAACCAAGGAGATGCCGCTTGTATTGTAGCTAAGTTACCCGGTGGTGGTACGCCTGCAGTGCTTAGTGGTGCTGTAAACTGCGATAATACACCTTCCGGAATGGTAAACGGTCAAGGACGATTGAACAACATATTGTTGGCACAAACCATTACATTGCGCCTGAACATGCGTTTGACACCATCCTTACCCGGTTTCCAATTCCCGAATGGCGTATTCTATACGTGGGAATCAACGGGTTGCGATCCGAACACGAGTACCCCGAGCGGAAGTGCCCAACAACATACCATACCCGCATCGGTATTGGCCTTGTTGCCTGCAAATCCAACCGTTCAAGACATCAGCAATTTGGCTGACAAAGCGTTGGGGAATCAACTCAACAATGTGAACCTCGGAGATATCAACACCGTTGTATCCATGATCAATGAAGTGTTTGACGAATGTAAATGGGCATCCGGAAGCCAAGGATTTGGTATTATAACCAGTGTGAAACCGAATCTTGCTGATAACAAGAAATTCGGAATCACGGCAGTTGCCTATCCGAATCCATTTAACGATGTGACCAATGTCAACATTACATCTTCTCAAAATGTAACTTCAGCCGTTGTGGAAGTTTATACACTATCGGGAACAAAAGTTGCATCTGTCTATCAAGGTAATTTGATCGCAGGTCAAACTTACTCGTTCAAACTTGATATGCTGACCAATAGCTCTGTTTCCTCTTATGTTGTGGTAACACGTACAGAAAAGGGAATGAAGTCAATTCAAATACTACGTACCAAATAATTGTTGAACAAATAATTATGAAAAAAAGGGCTGCCGGTTGGTAGCCCTTTTTTATTTTAGCAAATCTGAGATTTCACGGGTCAATTGCACAAACTGGGAAACATTCAATTGCTCTGCCCGTTTTCCGGAAAATTCACCATTGTAAATAGCAATAGGTTTTAAAGCATTGTGCAACGTTTTGCGCCGTTGGTTGAAAGCCGTTTTGACAACCGTAAAAAATAATTTCTCATCGCAGGCTAATTGATCAACCTCATTTCGCTTCAAACGAACCACCGCAGATTTCACTTTCGGTGGCGGATTGAATACCGACTCGGAAACGGTAAAAAGATATTCAATCGAATACCAGGCCTGAAGCAAAACACTTAAAATACCGTAATCCTTATTACCTGCCGGCGAAGCAATACGCAACGCTACTTCACGCTGAATCATGGCCACACATTCATCCACCCGGTTCCGGTTTTCAAGTATCCAAAAAAATATTTGACTCGAAATATTGTACGGAAAATTTCCGATGATACTGAAAGAACCCGGAAAAAGGTCTGCGGCTTTCAAACGTAAAAAGTCCCCTTCGAGTAAGTTCTCCCCCAACGAAAATTGCTCCTTCAAATACGCAATGGATTCCGGGTCAATATCAATGGCTTTAAACTGCCCGAATGGTTTTTGAACCAGATATTTTGTCAATACCCCCGTACCGGGGCCAACTTCCAATACACATGGGGTATTTTCCGAAAGGTTGTTGGCAATTTTTTCAGCAATATTTTCATCTTTCAAAAAATGCTGGCCAAGGTATTTCTTCGGACGTACATACATAAATCAGGCTGTTAGAAACGGCAAAAGTAGAAAAATCGGAGTTTTCTTGAAAAGGTGACTATTTAATAAAAGTACGGATTAGATTTTTCGTTGTAGAAATTTTTGATTTTATCCGCCAGCATTTGGGCCAGTTTATACTTTGATTGAACAGTCCACCCCGCAATATGGGGTGTGAGAATGACATTGTCGGCTTTCTGCAAATACTTGAAACTATCAGGCATTTGTTCCGGACGAAGAGCCTCAAACGAAGTTTGTTCATACTCCAATACATCCAAGCCTGCTCCCAAGACTTTGCCCGATTTTAAGGCTGCAACCAAATCATCGGTTTTTACACATTCCCCCCGGGCGGTATTTAAAAACCAAATGGGCTTTTGAAAGCGGCTCAGATAATCAGAATTTACCATAAAGCGTGTTTCCTTATTTAGCGGAACATGCAGACTCACCACATCACATTCGGCAAAAAGTTGTTCCATCGGACATTCGGCTATAAAATCATCCGTATATCCGAATTTATATCTGTCAAAACCCAATACGTTGGCTTCAAATCCTTTGAGTCGTTGGGCAAAAGCTCTCCCCATATTTCCATAGCCAATAATCCCGATGGTCTGGTTTTTGACCTCCAATCCCCGGTTTCCTTCCCGAATCCACTGCCCGGAACGGACTTGCCGGTCCGACCGGTTTAAATTATTCAGCAAATTCAACAACAACCCCAATGCATGCTCTCCCACAGCATCCCGGTTCCCCTCCGGCGAGTTGAAACAAGCAATACCCCGGTCTTTGGCAAATTTCACATCAATGCCTTCCATTCCCGCTCCCACACGGCCGATAAATTCAAGACTCCTAGCCTTCTCCAGGATTTCCTGATCCAGTTTAATTTTACTCCGGATGATGATCCCCGTGTATTCAGGAATGATTTTCAAATAGTCCTCCCGGGTATAATGATCAAATGCTTCACAAACAAACGCCATCGATTCCAGTTCCTGGCATAAAACAGGGTGGGCAGAGTCGATAAAAAGGACTTTCTTTTGTTCCATAAAAGCAATGTTTATGTGGGAATCTTCAGATTTTTCCACTTAGGTAAATCGGTACCTAAAACACAAAGCAAAAATACATCCTTTTATCCGAAGACCAATTGCTTTGCAAAAATTCTTTAGAATCTCCTTTTTAAAAGAAGTTTCCGAATAAAGATTCCGTAAAAAATCAGCTACCTTTGCATTTCAATTACCCAAATTTCGACTTCTTGTAATTTACTGTTTTTTAGATTAATATAAAAAAATAATTTTTTCATCCATTATTTTTCGCACCGCAGCACACGAAAATCAGCGATCGAGGCGTTAACTCTAATTATGCTTATTTGTTAAGAGTATAAATAAGCGCCACAAAAGGCATTCATTTTATAATTTCTAAAATCGTAAAAAATAGTTTTAGGAAAATCATTGTAAAAATTCAATTTTTGAAATTAAAAGGAAATCCCAATTTATAAAACATGACAACCAGTTCATTCATTTTTCTTCAAGCAGCAGTAACTGCACCCGCTCAATCTCCAGCCCTTAATGCCAATCCTGAAAACTACTTTACCTTGTTGATGAAGGGGGGGTGGATTTTACTACCCATCGCCTTGCTTCTGATCCTGGCAATCTACGTAATTATTGAGCGTTGGGTCATCATCAGTTACGCAAAAAGCAAAGATCCCATATGGCTCATGCGTATCAATGATTTTATAAAAGAACGAAGAATTGATTCTGCCACCAGTTTTTGCTCCGCATTAAACAGCTCATCCGCAAAGGTAATCCGATCCGGCCTGGAAAATATTGAGCAAAGCGATTTGGAAGAAATTCAAGAAACCATGCAGGTGGAAGCCCGCCAAGAAGTGTCACGAATCGAAACCCGGATGAATTATTTGGGAATTACCGCCGCCATTGCTCCCATGCTGGGTTTTTTGGGAACGATTTTCGGAGTTATCAAAATATTCTACAACATTTCTGTTACCAACGATTTGAACATTGCCAACATATCCGACGGTTTGTATCAAAAAATGATTTGTTCCGGGGCCGGGCTATTTGTAGGGATCATTGCTTATGCCGGATATTACACCCTCAACGGGAAGATCGACCGTTTGGTAAACCAAATTGAAAAAGACTCGAACGACGTGCTTAAATTTATTCGTCAATACAAGAAAAAAAGCAACGAATAATGAAAATTGAGAGACGAAAAACCCGTACAGCAGAGGTTTACACTGCTTCGTTGAACGATATCATGTTTTTCTTGCTATTGTTCTTTTTGATTATCTCTACCATGGTAACGCCTTCGGCTATCCGTGTGATGCTCCCGAAAGCGACTGCAGCAAAAGAAATTACCATGAAAAAAACCGTCCAAATGGTCATTACATCCGATTTGCGTTATTTCCTCAACAACAAAGAAATAACTTTTGACCAGATTGAGTCGGAATTATCCCAAATACTGAGTACCAAGAAAGAACAGGAAGAAGTAAATGTGGTGTTGCAAGCAGACAGAAGTTTGAACCTCCAGGAAGTCGTCGATGTCATCAACATTGGCTATAAATTGCAAATCAAAATGGTATTGATTGCCAAAAAAGAAGGATAAGTTACAGGTTTCATGTCTTACACCAGATAAAGACGGAGGTTACTCCATTTTCTAAATTGGTTATTTAAAAGCCGGAAGTTGTGAGAAACAAAAATCTCATAACTTCCGATTCCATTTCTTGCTGATTCTTTAAAGAAATTTACACGTATTTTCACAGAAATTGTAATTTCCGGATTCCCCTTGTTGCCGTGTTTTTGTACCTTTGCAGCCAATTTTTCGTAATGACCTGCACCCCCGATATTTCTCCCCTACCACCGCTTTTAGGTAAAACTCCCGACGAATTAAAACAAATAGCCAAGCAATTGGACTTGCCGGCTTTCGTTGGCGGGCAAATCGCGCAATGGCTTTACAAATCGGAGATCAAGTCGTTTGACGGCATGACCAACATCTCGAAAAAAAATCAAGAACTACTGAAAAATCACTTTCAACTGGGAATTTGCAAACCTATTTCGGAGCAAACGTCTGTTGATGGAACCAAAAAATATTTATTCCCCACCCAGTCGGGAAAATTTATCGAAACCGCTTACATCCCCGATGGAGAGCGGCACACGCTTTGTGTTTCGAGCCAGGTGGGGTGTAAAATGGGTTGCCTGTTCTGCATGACCGGGAAACAAGGATTCCAATCACAGCTCACAGCAGGCGAAATCATAAATCAGCTTCGCAGCATTCCCGAATATTCACTAATCACAAACCTCGTATTTATGGGTATGGGCGAGCCGTTTGATAATTTTGAGGAAGTCATGCGGGCACTGGAAATCTTAACTGCCGATTGGGGGTTTGGCAAAAGCGTCCGCAAAGTAACCGTAAGTACGTTGGGCATTGTGCCCGCTATCGAGCAATATTTGAAACGATCTAAATGCAATTTGGCCATTAGCCTGCATTCGCCTTTCGACGAAGAACGCCAACGGTTGATGCCCATTCAAAAAGTATATCCGATCAAAGATGTGATCAAGACCATCCGGCTTCACCATACCGACAGGTACCGGAAAGTATCCATCGAATACATCGTCTTTCAGGATCTGAACCATTCGGCAGCCCATGTCAAAGAATTGGCACGCTTGTTGAATAAGCTCAATTGCCGGATCAATCTGATCCGTTTTCACAATGTGGAAGGCGTTCCGCTGCAAGGCGCCAATGATGAAAGCGTCCTTCGATTTCAAAAAATGTTAATTGAAAAAGGAATTGTTACAACAATTCGTACTTCTCGTGGTTTAGATATAGCCGCCGCTTGCGGTCTCTTATCCACAAAAAAACTATTATCATTAAAAAATTGACTTTTAGATAATTATAGAATTCGATCCTTTAAAAACAACTTATTAAATACTTTTCAACTTTCAATGAAAGATCTTACAATAGGAAAGCCCGGCAGTTTAATTTTCCAATTTGCCATTCCTATGCTTATCGGCAACGTATTCCAACAACTTTACAACGTAATCGACAGCATTGTGGTGGGGCACTACGTGGGAAAAGAAGCTTTGGCGGCTGTCGGTGCATCATTTCCGTTAATTTTTATATTAATTTCCCTGGTGGTAGGGATTACCATGGGGATCACCATTGTAATCGCCCAATATTTCGGGGCAAAAGATATGCAAAGTGTCGGCCGCTCGATCAACACCGCCTTTGTATTTTTGACCATATCCTCCGTTATTGTCACCTTGCTCGGATTTGCATTTAGCAAACCCATTTTCCAGTTGATTGAACTTCCGCCTGATATTCTGCCCGAAGCAGTTACGTATTTCAATGTATTTATGGTCGGAATGATTTTCTTCTTCGGATACAACGGAATTGCCGCTATCTTACGGGGATTGGGCGATAGTAAAACTCCTTTGTATTTTTTGATTGTTAGTACCCTGATAAATATTGTACTGGCCATATTATTTGTGGGTGTTTTCAATTGGGGAATTGCCGGTTCGGCGTGGGCAACCGTAATTGCGCAGGCTGTTGCCTTCATCATCGGAATGATTTATTTGAACAACAAACATGATATCCTGAAAATCAAACGTATAAAATTCCAATTCGACCGTGAAATTTTCAAACGCAGTATGTCCATCGGCCTGCCGTCGGGTTTGCAACAAACGTTTGTGGCCATCGGAATGCTTGCCCTGTTGCGCATTGTCAATGAATTTGGGACGAATGTCGTTGCAGCGTATACGGTAGCCGGGCGAATCGAATCGCTGGCAACCATGCCGGCCATGAATTTCGGCGCAGCCCTTTCCACTTTTGCCGGACAAAATTTAGGTGCAGGCAAATTAAAACGTGTCCGCATCGGATTCGGCTCCACATTTTTAATTTCAAATGCTTTTGCATTGGGGCTATCAATCATCATCGTCCTGTTTCGCCACAGCTTGATGCATTTGTTTACGCCCGATACCGCTGTAGCCGACATCGGGGCCGAGTATTTGTTGATTGTCGCTTCGTTTTACTTCTTGTTTGCATCCATGTTTGCCGTCAATGGTGTGATGCGTGGTGCCGGTGATACATTAATTCCCATGTTCATCACGCTGTTCTCGCTTTGGCTGATACGTATTCCTTTGGCATGGTTTCTTTCGCGCCATATGGGTGTTGACGGGATCTGGTGGGCCATTCCCATTGCGTGGCTTGCAGGACTGATTTTATCATACTTCTATTACAAAAAAGGCAACTGGAAAAAGAAAGTGATTGTAAAAACCGTGCAAACGGAAGAACAAAGCGCTTGATTCTGGCTTGTTCTTTTTAGAAATTATCGGGTATCGACCGGACGGGGTTATTTGCCATTCGCATAAGATTTTTATCTTTGCGGTATAAACTGATAAAAACCATGATACAACGCATTCAATCTATCTTTTTGGCGTTAGCCGGAATCTGCATTTTACTCTTATTTGCTTTCAAAATAGCGTTATTTGACAATACCGTTTCAGGAGGATATTTGTTTGTCTCTTTCTTTATTTACGGAACAAAAAGCTTGCTTCCGGATACCAAAGAAGTGATTCCCTTTTTGTATGCGCTTCCGCTGGTTCTTTTCGCTGCGGCATCGGCCTTGCTTTCGTTCGCAGCCATTTTCAGATACAAAAGCCGTCCGCATCAATTAAAAATGATCGGCAGCGCCCTTTTGTTTACCGTTTTGTTGGTTGCCGGGATCTTACTGCTTTACGTACCCTACATCGAAAAATCGCTTCACATACAAGCGAACTACTTGAACAGCATCGGCATTTTTTTGCCTTTGGTGGCTTTGGTTTTTTTATTGGGAGCCCGTTGGGGTATTCGCCGCGATGAGAAACTGGTGCGTTCGGCGGACCGCTTGCGTTGATTATCTTCGCTCTATTTCGAAAATTTCGAGATTCTGGATATCGCTTTGGTCAATATCAAAGCGAAGGAATGTGATATGCTGGTGAAATCCCTGATTTCCGGCGGCGCCCGGATTCATATGCAACAAATTGTATTGGGGATCGAATTGGACTTTCAAAATGTGTGAATGCCCCGAAATAAACAGATTGGGCTTTTCCTGCCGGATCCGTTGCAACGCATCGGATTCGTAATGGCGGGGATAGCCGCCGATGTGCGTCATCAGCACTTTCACATTCTCAAGGGTAAATAATTGGTATTGGGGGCATGTTTGACGGAGAACCGTTCCGTCGATATTTCCGTATACCGCCCGGAGCGGCTTGAAATCCGACAAGCGATCGTAAACCTCCAACGTGCCGATATCGCCGGCATGCCAAATTTCGTGGCAGTCTTTAAAAAAATCGAACACGCGCGGATGGATAAATCCGTGCGTGTCGCTCAAAAGTCCGATTTTTACCATAATCTGTCGTTTACAGCTCTTTTAGCTGTTTTTCTGCTTCAGCAAATCGCGGATTTCGGTCAGCAATTCTTCTTCTTTGGTCGGCGCCGAAGGCGCTTCCGGCAACTCGCCTTTGCGTTTTAAGGAGTTGATTACTTTCACCATCATGAATATGGCAGCGGCAATGATTACGAAATCAATCACATTCTGAATAAACATTCCGTAGTTGAGAACCGCTGCTTTTTTGTCGCCGACAGCCTCCGTCAACACCACTTTCAAATCTTTAAAATCCGCGCCGCCCAACAATAATCCGATGGGAGGCATCAAAATGTCATTGACAAACGAGGTCACAATTTTACCGAATGCCCCGCCAATAATCACCCCTACAGCCAAGTCTATCACGTTGCCGCGCATGGCAAATTCCTTAAATTCTTTGAAAATCTTCATACTGTTTTTTTAATTTTAATAGTAAAATAATTTATGCTCCCTTAATGGGCTCATTTTGAAAAAGTATAAACAAATCCGATACTCAAGAGTTCTTTTATTTGCAAACGGGGTCCGTGTACAACACCGTCAGGGTCTTTGTAATTGGTTTTATCGTTGTATTTCAAAATGACTCCCGCATTGCATGAAATAAACTTGTTAACCTTCATAATCATCAACGTTTCCCATTCAAAAACAATGTTTTGAGGATCTTCCAAATAATTGGAGCGCGCATCGAAACGGGAAGCCAGGTTTACATTTTTAAAAACATCTTTTTTAAACAACAAATTCACAGAACCCACCATTTCCCAAAGCTCTTTCGAACCCACGGGAACGCCGAAACGATTTCCGCCGATCGCAGGGAAAACCGTGTCAACGACTAAGGTTAAATTTCCTCCCAAGGGCGAGATATTCATGCTGAAATAATCCACCGGTTTCCACGTCATCCCCACAGCAAGCAAAAAAGAACCCGGAGCCATAAAACGGGAAATGTAATTTTCATAGTCATTGGCTTTGTAATTATATCCTTTGGCAAATTGGGATTTAAAATTGAAGCGGATCGCATAATCCCAGTGTTTAAAGGCTTTCAATCCGAGATCGCTTTGAAATTCCAGGCGATCGTTGATTTTTTGATATTTTGCGTTTGAAGCAATGTATTGCGTTCCGTAAGCCAACCACAAGAAGTTGTTCCAGGTTAAATCCTTTTTTGTGTATTTGGCTTCCAAATTGGAAAAGGCATTGAATGCAAATGCATTGTCGCCGCCATCGCTCCAGGCGGTATATGAAACCTGCGAAAGCGCAAACGAGTTTTGTCCCGAAAATTTCCAATGTTTAACGGTGTCTGAATGTTTAACAGTGTCTGCCGGCTGCGTTTGCTGTGCTACCAAGGTTAGCGGCATGATACACCCTAACGCCCAAATCAAAATGCGACGAATCATTTTCTGTTTTTTTTGCAAAAGTAAAAAACTATCCTATTAACAAAGTCTCAAAGACTGATCGAATTCCGTTTTTCACGGAGTTTCTGTTTACTTAAGTATCTTTGCAACTAGATTTTACAACCTCAACCCATGATTTCTCCTTTCGACGACACTTGGTTTATGCGCGAAGCTTTGAAGGAAGCCGATCTGGCGCTACAAAAAAACGAAGTGCCCATTGGGGCCGTGATCATATGCCAAAATCAAATCATCGCCCGCGCTCATAACTTAACCGAATGTTTGAACGACGTAACAGCCCATGCTGAAATGCAGGCATTTACGGCAGCAGCCAGTTATTTGGGCGGTAAATATTTAAACGACTGCACCTTGTATGTCACCATCGAGCCTTGTTTGATGTGTGCCGGTGCCTCGTACTGGGCGCAAATCGGACGGATTGTTTTTGGGGCCAAAGACCTGAAACGCGGCTATTCGTTGCTCAATTCCAATGTACTGCATCCCAAAACACAAGTTTTATCCGGAGTTCTGGAAGAAGCCTGTGCACAAAAAATGAAAGACTTTTTTAAATCAAAACGATAAGTACTGCATTATTTTCAGAAAGACTTCTTATCCGCAATATTCAATAAAAAACGTATGAATCCAATTATCCGGCGTGCCGAAGCCAAAGACTGTCCCCGATTGATGGAATTAATACAAGAACTGGCCACCTACGAAAAAGCGCCGGATCAAGTCACGGTCGATTTGGCTCATTTTATCGAAAGTGGTTTTGGGCCGCATCCCGTATGGTGGGCTTTTGTCGCCGAAATAGAAGGCGTAGTTGTCGGGTTTGCGCTGTATTATATCCGTTACAGTACCTGGAAAGGCCAACGCATGTACCTCGAAGATCTTGTGGTAACCCGCGAAATGCGCGGAAAAGGAATCGGCACACAGCTTTTTCAACGCTTGATTCAAGAAGCAAATGAAAAAAAGCTGAACGGCATGGCATGGCAGGTTTTGGAATGGAACCAAACAGCCATTGCGTTTTACAAGAACTTTCAAGCTTCGTTCGACCCGGAATGGGTAAATTGCAGTTGTCCTTTGGAGCCGGTTTCCGATTAACTGTATTTGTGAAAAACGAAGAAGCTGTTCAAAAGAGTTTTTTTCACCACAAAGACACGAAGTTTATACCAAGAGCACAAAGCTAATAATTCCATTTTCATGCAATTGTGTTCTTTGTGCCCTTGTGGTGAAGTTTTTTTGGCTTTTTGAACAGCTCTTTTTCGATTTAAAAACAACCTTTTTTTATTTGTTTATTTCCGACAAAGCTTTTTCAGCCGCATGAAGCAAAGGATCTACCGAGAGTTCCGCTCCCACGGCAGCTTTCATCCACATCTGCGGAATCATGCGCCCTTGTTTGTAAATTCGGTCTACTTCAGTCGAAAACGGCTTGCCTTTCATATATTCATCCAATTGAAACTCAATCAAATGCCCCATCGGATAGTTGGACAAATACAGAGGATTGTCGATCATGTGCGAATAAATGGCCAGAATAGGCTCATTTTCCATCCCAAAAACAGGGGCGTAATATTTGTTCCAAATTTCTTTGGCGATACGGATCACCGCTTCTTTTAATTCTTCCGGTTTTGCATTCGGATTTTCGTACATCCAATGCCAAACACTAACATCCACCATGGCAACGCCCATGATCTCATAGGCCGACCAGGTCAGATCCAATGCATTTTCGGCATCATTTCCCGCATTTTTACCGGTCTTATTTAAAATAGCCAGATCGCGGTCCTGGAACAAAAATGCCAACGCTTCCGTAAATGCCGTATTCGGAACGCCATTCATCAAGTAATTATCCATGTCATAAAGGCTGATGGTTTGTTCCACATTATGTCCGAACTCATGAACGGCAATATTGTAACCTTTGTAATTCATTCCGGTTTCGGGAATACGGGTACGCAGGCGGGCTTTGTCACCCTTCATGGCTGCCCCGGCTGCATGGCCCGATCCACGGGCTGCATCCACGCGGATTTTTGAGGCAATATAAGCGGCCCGTTCCGGAGTCCAACCCAATGAGGTCAGCATGGTGGGCATATCTTTTTCAAATGCGGCTGCGTTGGGGTACATTTTCGAAATTTTTGCCGTCAAATCGTCCTGGTTCAAACTGCTGCGCGATTTAAAACCGTCGTACCAAATATCGAACGGACGCAACGGGCGGCCCAGGCGTTTGGAAATAATTTCGCCGATTTGTTTCATTTGCGGAGCCGAAAGCAGTTTTTCGAACAACGCTTTCACATCGTCTTCCGGAATTTCCATATTGAGTTCAAATGCCCGCTTGATATAGGTAGGATAAAGCGGATAGTAGGAATCGACCGCTTTCATCGCAGAGAAATTGTTGAGCAGGGTTTGATAGCGCGTATCCGGCTCCGGAGAGAAAGTCTCTTCCTTGCCGTTTTTAAACAATTTATTATCCAGCGGATTCCATTGGTATTCGGGATTGTTGATCACTTTTTCAGGAATCGATTGATCGATGATCCGTTTCATCACGGCATATACCATTTCTTGTTTGGGTAAACCGTCGGCTTGTCCGTAATGCGATTTTAATTCATCGCGCAAATTCCAGTGGGAGATCAGTTTCATGTCTTTGGAGAAATAGGTTTTTCCTTGCGCATCCACCAATTCGCCCATCATGATGTTGTATTCCGAAATATACATATCACCTTTAGTATAGGCTTCCGAAATGTTTTGTGTCAGCTGTGCAGGAATGCGTGTGATAAACACATCGCCCATACGGGCGTAAGCCCACTGGTTCCGGTCCCAATTGGGACTCATTTCCGTTTTTTCGGTTAAGGAATAGGCCGGAAAGTTAAGTACGGTAAGAAATGCTATTTTGTTGGCAAACAAATCATCGGTCAAATGCGACGAGGGTGCATAAGCGGCAAACATTTCATCAATGGCCGTGACCTCTCCCCCATCCATATCGACGGGTTCGCGCAGTTCCATACTCATTTTATTGTAATTGCCCCACAAGGCCTCAAATGCGTTTTGTAATTTTTGAAACAATTGCAACCTTTTGTCGGGATTTGACACATAATTTTCTTCACAAAAACGGGTAAACGCCTCGGAGGTTCCGTCTTCTTTCTGCCAAAGGGCAGCGGTTTGTTTGACACCGCGTTCTACAAGATCCTTGTTTGCATCGGTTTGCTTTTCAAGGATGTTTTTAATGGTTTGTTCCATAACCGTTTGATTAATAAACTCAGCTTTTCCGCCGGCATCTTTATCCTTCAGTGATTTACATCCCACCGAAAAGATCAAAAGGCCTGCGGTTAAAATGGATAACAATTGTTTCATAATTTTTACAATTTGGAATGGATGGAATAGAAAAAAATGATTCAATAAAATAAACTTCCCGTGGGAGTTTGGATTTTTTTTGACAGTCCAAAAATAAATTAAAAAGACATCCGGCCTCCGCTTTTCTTCAACATTTTACATCAAAAAAATAAATTAATGCTTACTTTTGCCTCGAATCTAAAATTGAACGATCATGGGGAAAATAGGTCCACTGGAAATTGTTTTAATACTTGCCATCGTACTTTTAATTTTCGGAGGGAAGAAAATTCCCGAGTTAATGCGTGGAATGGGCCGTGGTATTAAAGAATTCAAAGACGGCGTGAACGGCAAGGAAGGCGAACAAAACAAACCTTCCGAAAAATCCGAAAAATAATTGTCATTTTATCGAAAGCCGTCCCATCAGGGTTTTAAACAAAACCGCACCAAATGGTGTTTCTACATACGGGTTTGTTTTTTTTAACAGCAACCTGTGAATAATTTTTGAAAAGAACCGTTACTAGTGTTGTTGTTCTGATTAATTTTAGCAACGCGATTAATATGTGGCTTTGACACGTTGTAACTAAGTATTAACAAAATTTTTTTCGAATGAAATATCCCGTGAAACCGTTACTTTTATTTGTATGCTTCTGCTTTCCGTTTTTATTGAATGCACAAAAAATAGAGGTTAGCGACACAACTACCGATATCAATCATGTCGACGAGGGGTTCATTATAGCAGCATTGGATAGCCTGGCTTCTCTTCATATATTCTCGAACAACGGGACGAATTTTAACCAACTGAAGCAAAACAAATACAATTTTACGCCTAATTACGTTCCCTACTATCCCGATTCGGTTTATTTTTACCGGATTCAGCAAATGGCGATCAAATCGCCCATCAAATTCGAATACAATCAGGCTGTAAAAGATTATATCGGGGTGTATGCCGATAAAAAACGGGCCATGATGCCTCGGGTGATGGGTTTGTGCGAAATCTATTTCCCCATGTTTGAGCAGATGTTGGATCAGTACAACCTTCCGCTTGAATTGAAGTATCTGGCCATTGTGGAATCTGCTTTGCAACCGGCCGTAAAATCATGGGCCGGCGCTTCGGGTTTGTGGCAATTTATGTATCATACCGGAAAAGTTTACAATCTGGAAGTCACTTCGTACGTAGATGACCGTTGCGACCCCATCAAGGCGACACGTGCCGCATGCCTCCACTTCCAGGATTTATACAAAGTTTACGGAGACTGGCTGTTGGTTTTGGCCGCCTACAATTCAGGAGCCGGCAATGTCAACAAAGCGATCCGCCGCTCGGGTGGAAAACGGAATTTCTGGGAAATCCGCCCGTTTTTGCCGTTGGAAACACGGAATTATGTGCCGGCATTTATTGCCGTAAATTATGTGATGAATTATTCGCAGGAACACAACATCTATCCGAATAAACCTTCCATCCTGTACAGTGAAATCGACACGGTTGCCGTTGTAAATCCGCTTTCGCTCTCTACCATTGCCGAAAAGGTGAAAATGAGCCCCGATGA
Organism: Lentimicrobiaceae bacterium; assembly: GCA_031550085.1. Taxonomy (GTDB): domain Bacteria; phylum Bacteroidota; class Bacteroidia; order Bacteroidales; family UBA4417; genus UBA4417. The sequence continues at coordinate 54,062 of JAVBOY010000009.1, read as the reverse complement.
ATTGCGTTTTTTGAATCCTTCCTTTAAAACCGATTACATTCCGGCATATCCTACACAGCCCTATTTTATCCGCATCCCGGTAAAATACATGGGCGACTATCTGGCAAACGAAACCGACATGTACGCCGAATTCAAACTTCAAAAATATGATGAGTTTGCCAAAACGATCAACGAACCGGAATACATTCAAAAGAAGGCATATCATAAAGTCCGTGCCGGGGAAACCATGTCGAGCATTGCCAACAAATATGATTGCACCGCTTCCGATATTAAACGATGGAACAAACTGAAATCCACCAAGGTTGTAAAAGGAGCCAATCTGGTCGTTTACAAGCGGGTTAAAAATCCGGACTATGCGGAAACAGTTGCTGCCAATACGTCAAAAGCACAGCAGCAGGAAACTCCTAAAACTGAAAAGCTAGCGGCAACCAAAGCCGATTCTAACCGGGTAGCGGTTACTACTCCTGCCAATGAAGCCAAATCAAACACGGGTACCGAAACAGCATCCACGCAAACCATCACCAAAAGAGTTGCACCCAAGTATTATACCGTGAAAAAAGGAGATGGGCTCGGGAAAATTGCCGAAAAAAACGATGTAACGGTTGAAAACCTGAAAAAATGGAATAATCTCAAAACCACCACTCTGGCAATCAATCAAAAGCTACGTGTCAATGCACCCTACGTGGATGTAGTTGTCGAAAACAAGAAACCGGATGCCGACGACTCAAAAAATGTAAAAGTGGTCTATTACACGGTTCAACCGAAAGATACGCTGTGGAGCATTTCCGAAAAATACAAAGGCGTAACGGTAAGCCAGATGGTTGAATGGAATAATATCGAAGATTATTCGATCCATCCGGGACAGAAATTAAAGGTTATCCTTCCGGCGAATTAGCAAAACCGGACAAACTCATATAAAAACGTTGCATTCCAAAACCGGTGCAGCGTTTTTTTATTTCTTTCCGCCGAGATATTCCAAGGCTCCGGCATCGGGAGCAAAGTCGGATGTGCGGGAATTTCCTTTGGCGTCTACTTGTAAGTTGAATGCAGATGTATTTACAATTTGCAGCGAGCCTAAATCGATCGCCGGAGATTTTTTATTCAAGGCAAAATTGTACTTTTTGGCATCGGCAAAAATACTGTCCTTGATCGGATTGGTGATGCAATTCACAAAGTAGGGAAGATACGTTTCATTGGGTTCTGTTTTTGCCACCGAATTTTCAAATTGAAAGTGAAAAGCGGCTTTCGAGGAGTTTTTTAAACCCAGTTCGTTAAAGAAAGTACCATCCAGAATGCAATTTCCGAAATAGGCATTTTGCAAATCAGAGGGGATGGTATCGCGGTTTTCGACAGAAAAATTGGCAAGGGAAATAGATGCAACAGACCTTCCCGGATAAAAACTCCGGTAATTTGCAAAAGTACATTGCCTGAAATCGTAAGAGCCGCCGCTTTCAACGACAAACAGCCCGGCTCCGCAATTGCTTACCAGGCAATTCCCCGCTTCTATGGTTGCATTTTTTGCATAAATGCCTTGCCTGAGGTGATTTTTTATTTCGCAATTGTATAATTTCACCGGGGTCGAGCCCGGATCGACCAGCAGGCCTGTCATCGCATTTTTTATCAGCACATTTGAGAATGTATGCGGGCCGCTTTCCTTGCTCAATTCGATTCCCTGCCATTGCCCGGGGACCGTGTCGTTTGCCTTCACCCGGCTATCCTGCGAAAACTCTACCGGACTTTCGGGTGTGCCGTTTACCGTAATTTGGGCGCCGTTGTCAATGTATAACCCGCTGTTGTAATGAAAATACAATTTTGTCCCTGCCTCAATGTTCAACTTCACATTCGGATCGGCCACCAACCAGCCGTATACCACATGCGGTTTGTTGTTTTTGAGGGTTGTATCCCTGCTAAAATGCACGTTCTTGTAAAAATAGGCATCTTGCCCCCAAGCGACAAGCTTCACGGTTTGAACGGCTCCGTTTATTTCAAAAATAATACTGTCTGTCTGGATTAGCGGAGCATCTTCTTGATTCGGGTCGATCGTGGCCTTCACAAAAATGAACATACTGTCTTTTTTGGCCAGCTCCCAATTGGTGACTTCAAAAGCCGACCTCCCGTCAACATTAATCCGGAAAGGTGAAGCGTTTCCACGGGCCAGTTTGATCCGGCTAATGACAACCCGCTCCTTTCCATGATTGTAAACCATTAATTTTTGGGTTGCCGTGCCGATGGTTGTAAATACGGTGTCAAACAAAACCGTATCGTTACTAAAAGCAAGGCGGAAATTGGAGTCTGTGTTAAGGTCGTCTTTCCGGCATTCCCAGCAACTGAGTACGCAAAAAATCAATAGCAACGGAGTAATTACCGTTTTTATTTGTTGTTTAGCAATCATAATCTGTAAGTATCACATTCAAGTTTGCAAAAATAACCATAATCGAAAACAGTTTGCGCCAAATAAAAAAAAACAATAATTTGTGCAACGCAGATGTTTTTTGTATTTTTAACCGTTATTTTTGCTATTGATACAACTGGAATTGTACAAAAATAAATTTTGATTACGGCTTATTTATTAATATTCTCAATTACTGGTATTCGAAGTAATTAAATTATCGTGTTTCAAACCATGAGTTACATTCAGTTTGATAAAGAATTTCTCGTGAATCTCGAGTATTCTCTCACCAAGGAATTGGTTCGTTCCAACCGGGCAGGCACTTACGCAAGCACCAGCATTATCAATTGCAATACAAGAAAATACCACGGTTTGCTGGTTGTACCGCAACCCCAATTCAACAATCAACGCTGTGTATTGCTTTCAGCCCTGGACGAAACGATCATCCAGGAGCATGCGGAATTTAACCTCGCCATCCACCGTTACCAGGGAGGGAATTACAATCCCAAAGGGCATAAATACATCACGGACTTCAGTTCCAACGCAACAAGCAAAGTTACTTACCGGATCGGCGGCATCATCCTGACCCGGGAGATGATGTTTATCGGAAAAAACGACCAAATCTGCCTCAAATATACGTTGGTACATGCGAATTATCCGACCAAACTCCGGTTGCGCCCGTTTCTGGCTTTTCGTAGCATCCATGCCTTGTGTAAAGCGAACAACCAGGTAAACAGCAGCTTTCAACCCGTATCGAACGGGATTAAAATGTGCTTGTACGAAGGATTTTCGCCCTTGTACATGCAATTGTCAAAGCCTTCGGATTACATCCACAATCCCGACTGGTACCTGAATTTCGAATACATTCGTGAAAAGGCGCGTGGGTATGATTATCTGGAAGACTTATTTACCAACGGATATTTCGAAATGCCGGTTAAAAAAGGCGAAAGCATCTATTTCTTTGCCGGTTTGGAAGAAGCCGACCCGGCTACTTTCAAAGATTTATTTGCCAGGGAAGAAAAACAGCGGATTCCGCGAACAAATTTCGAAAATTGTTTGTTTAATTCTGCCCAGCAATTTATCATCAACCGCGGAAACAAAACCGGAATCATTGCCGGGTTTCCCTGGTATGGAAGAGTGATGAGGGACAGCCTCATTTCTTTGCCGGGACTTACCTTGGTGCAAAACGACACCAAACTGTTCAAAACTATTTTGGACGATTTAATTTCGGAAGTGAAAGATAATTTCTTTCCGAATAAATTCGGAAGCGAGATGAAATACAACTCCGTGGATGCCTCTTTATGGTTCTTCTGGACGTTGCAACAATACCGTAAAATGGCAAACGGCAAATTGATCTGGAAGCAATACGGCCAACTCATGAAAAGCATTTTATATCAATACAAACAGGGCACCCATTATAATATCCATATGATGCCGAACGGGTTATTGTGGTCGGGCGTCGACGGGCATGCCGTAACCTGGATGGATGCGGTGGTGGACGGAAAACCGGTTACGCCGCGTGTCGGCTTGGCCGTGGAAATACAAGCCCTCTGGTACAATGCCATCCGGTTTGCACTGGAATTGGCCAAAAAAGAAAAAGATTCGGCGTTTGTCGCCGACTGGCAGCCCATTGCCGACCAACTCCCCGCAGCATTTACCGGAACATTCTGGATCAAAGACCGGAAGTATTTATACGATTATGTAAATGATACTTACCGGGATCCGGCCACACGCCCGAATCAAATTTTCGCCGTTTCATTGCCTTACTCCATGTTATCCGACGAGCAAATGAAAGGAGTTGTCGACCGGGTTCAAAGCGAATTGCTTACTCCCCGCGGCTTACGGACACTATCTCCGACAAACGGAAGTTATATCGGCTCCTATCAGGGAAATCAAGCGGAACGGGACCGGGCTTACCATCAAGGAACCGTATTCCCCTGGTTATTCGGCGCCTTTGCCGATGCATATTTACGGGTATACGAGAAAAGCGGTTTGCCTTTTATCAAGAAATTTTATGAAGGATTTGAGCCGGTCATGAGGGAGCATGGGATTGGTTCGGTTTCGGAGCTTTACGACGGGAATCCGCCCCACCTTCCGTCGGGAACAGTTTCTCAGGCATGGAGTGTGGCAGAACTTTTACGGGTCTATTGGATGATTGAAGATCTTGGAAAAGAACCCGCAAAGGTTGAAAACAAAAAAAAAGTAAAGGAACCTAAAAAATGATTCCGGACCATTTCTGGATTGTTATAATACTTGGAAAAGCAGGCTCTTTTGAATCAATTTTAAAAATAAGTTGCTAACTATGAAAGTTTTAATGTTCGGATGGGAATTTCCGCCTCACATCACGGGAGGCTTAGGCACGGCATGTTTTGGACTGACGAAAGGATTGTTAAAACACGGGGTTGAGGTACTCTTTGTCGTACCCAAGGCTTATGGCGACGAAAGCCAGGAAGCCGTCCGTTTGCTCAATGCAAGCGATGTCCCCGTTTTTATGAATGATCCGGTTTTCCAAGCGTATTGGAATCACATCCAATATATGGAAATCGGGTCTAATTTGCTTCCCTATGTCGGGCCGGAAGAATTCGAACAAGCGGTTACCCGAAAAGAACATTCAAAAGGAGGAACCACTTCCAGCCGTATTTTTCAAGAACAGTTCCAGTTTTCGGGAAAATACGGGCACGATTTGATGGAAGAAGTTTCCCGTTACGCATTGATAGGCGCTACCCTTGCTGCCAACCATGATTTCGATTTGATTCATGCACACGATTGGCTAACCTATTCTGCCGGTATGGCAGCCAAAAAAGTTTCGGGAAAGCCCCTAGTTGTGCATATGCATGCAACGGAATTCGACCGTTCGGGTGAAAATGTAAATCCGAATGTATTTGAAATCGAGAAGAAAGGGATGGAAGCGGCCGACCGGGTCATTACGGTCAGTAACCTCACGCGGCGCATTGTCATTGAACGCTACGGCATTGATCCCGAAAAAGTAATCACCGTTCACAATGCGGTCGAACCGGTCGATAGCCCGGATGTACTCAATATCGAAAAGAAAACCAACGAAAAAGTCGTGACCTTTTTGGGGCGGATTACCTACCAAAAGGGACCGGAATATTTTATTGAAGCCGCCCGTAAAATACTGGAACGGGATGAAAACGTACGCTTCGTCATGGCCGGTTCGGGCGATATGCTCCCCAAAATGATCCGGCGCGTAGCCAAACTGAAAATGGGCGACAAATTCCATTTTACCGGTTTCTTAAAAGGCGAAGCGGTCGAAAAAATGTTTGCCCTGAGCGATGTGTATGTTATGCCCTCGGTATCCGAGCCTTTTGGCATTGCTCCCTTGGAAGCCATGCGGGCCAATGTGCCGGTGATTGTTTCAAAACAATCGGGCGTAGCGGAAGTCCTGAACCATGTGTTGAAAGTCGATTTCTGGGATATCGACGCACTCGCCGATGCCATTTACGCGTTGCTCCATTACGATATTGTCGCCAATACATTTAAAAAGCTGGGAAACGACGAAGTGAACAGCTTGAAATGGGAAAATGCCGCTGCAAAGGTCGCTTGGGTTTACCAGGATGCCATGAATCGATAAAATCAACGAACCAATGAACTAAGGGTGACCACCATTTGATCAAACAAAATCTCTGGTTTTTGCGTAACGGGAAAATCAAGGGATCATCAAAAAAACGAAATCATGAAATCAATCTGTCTTTTTTTTCAAGTACACAATCCTTTTAAACTCCGCACTTACCGCTTTTTCGACATCGGAAACAGCCATTACTATTACGATGATTACCAGAACAAACATATGGCCCGGAAGCTTGCCAGGGAATGCTACTTGCCGGCCAACGAAATCCTGCTGTCTTTAATCAAACAGCATGGAAAAGATTTCAAGGTTTCCTTCTCCATTTCGGGCTTGGCCCTGGAGCAATTCCGTGAATTTACGCCGGAAGTGCTGGAGAGTTTCAAAAAGCTGGTCAAAACCGGGAATGTGGAGCTGCTGTCCGAACCCTACTCGCATTCCTTGGATTCCATAAAAAATGAAGGCGAATTCCGGAACCAGGTTCGCCTGCATGAAAACGCCATGATGGACTTGTTCGAACAAAAAACCACGACATTCTGCAACACCTCCTTAATCTACAACAATTACATCGGAAAGCTGGTATCCGGTTTGGGGTACGAAACCCTCTTAACGGAAGGGGCAAAACAAGTCCTGGCTTGGAAAAGCCCCAACATGCTGTACCAAAGCGCCCAGAATCCCGAATTAAAACTTTTGCTCCGCAATTACCAGTTGAGCGACGACCTCACATTCCGGTTTTCGCGCCGGGATTGGAGCGCCTGGCCGCTTACCGCCGAAAAATATACCGAATGGATTGACTTAATCGACAAAAAACAAGAAATCATCAATCTCTTTGTGGACTACAAAACCTTTGGCTTCCATCAAAAAGCGGATAGCGGCATTTTGAACTTTTTGCATGCGTTGCCTTCCTCCTTGATAAAATCGGGATGTACCTTCAAAACGCCTTCCGAATTGGCCGCCCAACACAATCCGGTGGCCATGCTGGATGTGCCTTATTTGATTTCATGGGCCGATGAAGAGCGGGATATGACCGCCTGGCAAGGAAACGAACTGCAGGAAGACGCCTTCGAAAGTTTGTACTCGTTGGCGCACATCATGCAACAATGCGATGATCCTGATTTAAACCGCGACTGGAACTACCTGCAGGCAAACGACCATTTTTTCTACATGAGCACCAAATGGTTCAGCGACGGCAATGTGCACATGTTCGAAAATCCTTATGATTCGCCCTACGACGCTTACATCAATTACATGAACGTACTGGCCGATTTCAGCATCCGCGCAAAAAATTACGCGCAAGCTTATGGAATCCAGCCGTCCCCAATCACGGAAAATGGGGTACAGAAGCCCAAAACCGTAAAACTTTCGGCAAAGCCGGCGGAGAAGATATCGCCATCCAAAACGGAAAAAACGCCGAAGACAGCCCGGAAACCGGCAAAAGAAAAGCTAACGGTATAATTTAGTAAACTAGTAGACAGTAGACTAGTAAACCAGAAGGGTTGTATATAAAGCCAATGGTTAGCCTTGTGCTTTTTGTATAAACCTTGTGGTAAAAGAACTCTTTTTGAATAGTCCCTGAACCGGAATTTTAGCTTTGATACAGCACTAGTCCACCAACTTGACGGTCATTTTAATATCCTGAACCGGCTTGTCGGCGGCTCCTGTTTTTTGATCATTGATTTTGTCAATGACTTCAAAGCCGGAAATCACCTCGCCAAAAACGGTATATTGTGTGTCCAGTTGGGGCGTTCCGCCCACAGTAGTATAGGCTTGCCGTTGTCCGGGCGAAAGTTTGACGCCAAAGCGTTGTTCCAGAAAGTCCATCCGTTCGTTGGTAAAGACTTCTCCTTGCACAATGTAAAACTGCGTTCCCGACGATTCCCGTTTCGGATTCCATGTATCGCCCACCCGGGCGGCACACAACGCGCCTTTTTTATGGAAATGATTGGGTAGAATTTCGGCAGGAACCGTATAGGTTTTTTCTTCCTTGCCTGCAGGAGCGCCGCCGCCTTGAATCATAAAGTTTTTGATACAACGGTGGAAAATACTCCCGTCGTAAAAACCCGAATCAATCAACTGGATAAAATTGTCCCGGTGCAAAGGGGTATCGTTATACAACTCCAGGGTCATATCTCCGAATTCGGTAGAAATAAGCACCCGGGTTCTTTTTTCGTCTTGGGCATTTGCGGATAAAGTCATAAAGGTGGTAAAAATTAGTGTGGAAATAAAAAAGAGGGACTTCATGTGTTTATTTTTTGGCTTTGTGGATTACTTTCATCGTCATGCGGATGTCTTTTTGCGGCCGGTCGTTGGCATCGCAGGGTTCGGAAGCAATTTTATCGACCACTTCCATGCCGCTGATGACTTCCCCGAAAACGGTGTAACCTCCGTCCAGTTGGGGGGTCCCGCCAATAGTCCGGTAGATTTCCCGCTGTTCGTCGGTCAATTTCCAGGGAACCCGTTGCGCATATTCCAAATCCACCAACGATTTGAATTTCTGAAGCACGCCTGAAATGTTGGCGGTATCCCGGGCTTTGATATACCCCCGAAACTTTGTCGTCAGCGTGGTATCCGGTTGGCGTTTCAGGATTTCCAGCAATATCCGGGCTTTGTCCTGCTGTTCATGCCGGGCTTCGATCATAGATAGTTCTCCGTCCGTGTACCTTTTTCCCTGCACAATGTAAAACTGGCAGCCCGACGATTCCTTGTCCGGATTGTCGAGATCCATATCCCGCGCTGCAGCCAAAGCCCCGCGTTTGTGCATGTATTCCGCAACATATTCGAACGGCAACTTGTAGGTTGTGTCGCCTTCGCCCAGCAACTGTCCGATATCGGCATGCCGCGACAAAGGGTCGCCCCCCTGGATCACGAATTTATCGATAACCCGGTGAAAAAGGGTATTGTTATAAAACCCGTTTTCCGCCAAAGCCAGGAAATTATCGTGGTGGTGGACTGTTTTCGGATAAAGCTTTACTTTGATTTCCCCGTAAGGGGTCATAATCGATACAATGTCGTCTTCCGGTTTGTTTTGGCAGGTCGTAAACAGCGCTACGGCAAACAATAAAGCGATGATGTTTAATTTCATAAAACCGTTTTTTACTGGTTGTTTTATCCGGAATTAATTCCAGCCTCAAAATTAGGATTTTATTGCCAAATCCGGAACACCGGCAACAAATTTAGGAGCTATCGGAATTATTGATTCTTAAATAGCAGACAGGATTCACAGGGTTCGCAGGATTTACAGGATCTTTCGTTTTGTCTTTAACAAAATTCTCCTGTTTATCCTGTTAATCTTGTTTATCCTGTCAAAAGAAATCTATTTGATTTTTTGATTCTTAAATAGTAGACAGGATTCACAGGGTTCGCAGGATTTACAGGATCTTTTATTTTGCCTTTGACAAAATTTTCCTGTTTATCTTGTTTATCCTGTCAAAAGAACTCTATTTGATTTTTCGATTCTTAAATAGTAGACAGGATTCACAGGGTTCGCAGGATTTACAGGCTCTTCTCATTTTACCTTTGACAAGATTTTCCTGTTTATCTTGTTTATCCTGTGATCCTGTCTAAAAAGAATCTTCCTGTTCATCCTGTCTAAAAAAGAAATCTTTCTGCTTTAACCGGCCTTTTTAGCAAAAAACCGCATCTCGATCCCGGCTTTTACCCAGATTCCGGGTTGGTATAGCGAGCCAAAATCACAATAGCGGGTGTTGAACAGATTATCCGCTTCCACAAAAAAAGTCCATTTTTCCGAACTCCAGAAAATCTTGGCATCGACCAAAGCAACCAACGGATAAGGAACGGCATGCTGTGTGTTCGCGTCTAAATAGCTGCCCTCCCGGTCGACAAACGAAACCATACACGAAATGTTCAAGTCCCGGTAAACCCGCTGAACTGACGATAGCACCAGCTTGTGTTTTACATAGTCCAATACATAGCTGCTTACATAAGCGCTTTGCTTTTTTTGCGAGGAAAGAAAGGCATAGTCCACGGAAAAAGATTTCAGAAAGCGGCTTGGGGGAGCCTTGTAAGCCAGGCTCGTTTCCAGGCCGAAGGTATTGACTTTTGCGTGGTTTTGCGATTGCCAACGGTCTTCCGGGTTTATTTTAATCCAGTCGATCATGTTTTTACCCAAGCGGTAAAATGCGGCAGCTTGCCACTGAACGGAGCCGGCGGTCTGTTTCAGCCCCAGATCAAAAGTCGTGGCTTGCTCGGGTTTTAAAGCGGGATTGGCATGGTGCGTGGGGCTTTGGTAATACAGGTCGGTAAAAGTCGGCAAACGCAGCGACTGATAAGCAGAAGTAAACAGCTTGAAATGGGGAAACAACTGGTAGGAAATATTGCCTCCCAGGCAATTGTAATGCGATTCCCGGGTATGGACCGTTTCAACAAAGCCGAAGTTGAATGTTGTTTTTTTGAGGTAAACGACATGGTTAAACGCCAGATTGAAGGCATTGCGGCTTTTTTCATGGGTAAACATGGCGGTGGTTTCTTCATACGGAATTTCACGCGGGGAAGACATCAAATCGCCCAATTTGTTGGAAAAGATATGTTCGTTGCGAAACTTTGCCCCCAGGGTGGTGTTGCCCAGCCTCGAAGAAAGTACGGCATTCAGGTTTATTTCGGCAACGCGGGTTTCATGGTAATTGTGCTCGGTATACCAGGCGGGCGCATCCGAACGGAAGAGTTCGAAGCGGTCGCGGTGCCTCCGGTACGAAGCATCGGAACTCAGTAAAACCGGTTTGCTTACCTTTTTCTGCCAGCTCAGGGAAGAAAATAACGTACGCGTGGCGTCGAACTGGTTGGGATAGGCCAGCGAATAAAAGCCGTTGGCGCCGAAATCTTTTTTCTGGTAACCGCCTTGCCAGTTGAACGTCCCCCATTGCGAACTCCGGTAACGTGTTTGAAAAAACGTGTTTAAGATCTTGTAATCGGTGTTTTCGATATAGCCATCCGAGCGGTTGTAATTGGCTGCTGCAAAAAAGGTGAGATCATCGCCCGGTTCGTCCGGTTTGATTTTTTTGTGGAGGGCGCCGTTTGCCGAAGCATTAAACAGCCCGAACTGCCCTGTGGTTGCTTTTAATTGAAGCTGGTTTTGCGCGACCTGTCCCGTTACCATGTTGATTGCCCCTGAAAGCGAGTTGGCCGTCGAGGTGGTGTTGGCCGATCCTTCCAGAATCTCGATCCGGTCGATGCTGGCCAGATCCATGGGAAGGTTCAGGTTGTAATGTCCGGTTTGCGGGTCGGTAAAATTAATTCCGTTGATCAGTACCGAGATCTGGTCGGGAGTTCCCCCGCGGACACTCACATCGGCCTGTACCCCGTTGGCTCCCCGTTGGCGTACATCGACCCCCGAAAGGGTTTTGAGCAGCGATTGAATGTCGGTCACCGGCAACTGCGCCAATTGTTCTTTGGAAATCAAGGTAAGAACCGGCGCACTTTCACTTTTTACAAAGGGTATTTCCGCTTTGACCGTCACGTTTTCGAGCTGAATCGGCTGGTTGGCATTCGTCGCCGTATCCGCCTGTTCGAATTGATTGGTGGTCGTTTGCTGCGCCACAACCGAGGCAACCGGAAGCCCGACCAACGATAAGGTAGGCGCCAGGACACAGATTTTTACTTGTTTTTGCAAGCTGTTGAAAACAGCGTAGCCCTTTCGCGTCCAACGCGAGAAACAGGCCAGGGATTGTTTTTTCTTTTTGATGTTCATAAAAAATGAATGGATTAAAATATAAAATAATAAGGAGCGATCATTGTATCTGCCGCTCCGGGTTTTGCCATAAAGGAAAAGGATGAAAAAGCGCCCCTGCGCTACTTCCACCGGAGCGTTCCGAGAAAATGTTCGACATCTTTCGTGATAAACTGAATCACGGGAGCCAGGGAATCGTTGTTGGGAACGGTAGAAAAATACAAAGCGCCGCGCAAAAAGTGCCGGGTGCTGTCCGTTACATAAAACTGATAGGCCGATGCCGCTTCCGCCCCGCGGATATCGTAAATCAATCCGTACACCTTGTGTTCCGGGTGCGTTACAACAATTTGGTCGATGGCGCTTGCCATCTGGATATGCTTCAAGGTCAGGCTTCTCGAATACTCGAGGTTGCTGTCCAGGTCGTTTTTTAATTGCTTATAGGTTAAATAAATGCACCCCCGGAACTGCGGAAAATCCAGATTGATGTGCGTCGGGATCCCCGTTGTATCGTACAAAGCCTTCGAATAAACCGGGATTTCGGCCGAAAAAGCGCCGTTTACCGTTTGCAGCTTATACGCTTTCGGAGGCAAGGCAATCCGGAAATACCCGCGGGGTTTGGGCGTATAAGCTTCCCCACAGGAAAAAAGGAAAAGAGCCAGCAGACAGCTAAAAACCATCCGGCCCGGCTTCAAGAATGTTTTCTGAAAAAAATAATTCATGGGATCTCCGTTGTTTCATCCAATCCGGATGCGATTTCTGCTTTTATGCGTTCGACCGGGCGTCCGGTGGTTTCGAACTACAAACCGCCGGTTTTTATTTTTTCGCGAACGTCGGCGATTCCCTCCCTTCCTCCTTTTCCCCCATAAACAACTCGCCGGCGATGGCAAACGCTTTGCAAAGATAGAAAAAAGACATTTCCCCGGAGCGGGAAAAGGAATGCAAACGACCCTCGGATCAGAACCGCAACTAAGACAAATGACGACAAAGCCGGACAAATGCGGACAGTTTTGATTTCCAGTGCAAAACCCCTATATTTTTGCAGCGAACGAAGAAAGAATTACGAAGGATCAATTACGAATGAAGCATTGAAAGTGCGGTTTGGTGACGAGTAAACGAGATAATTGAAAATGGAGAATTGAAAGTGAGGTTTGGTGACGGGTGATGAGTGACGGGTGGTCATGCAGAAAGCAAAAAGCAGAAGGCAGAACGAGGAAACAAACAACAAAAAACGAACAACAAACCCTGACTTAATAAACGATTCAACAGTTCAACAAACAACTCACCCTTCACAAATAAACAGTTCAACAACTCAACGATTTGGCGAGTAGACTAGTGGTGAGTAGACTAGTAAACGAGTTTTGATGCAGGAAGGGAAAAGCAGTAGGCAGAAAGGTTTTAAATACAAATAAACAATTCAACAGTTCAACAAACTACTCACCCTGCACCGTTCACTTTATTCGGGAAGTCAAAAGATATTTGACTGGGAGGTGTAAAGGGTCTGCGCCGGGAGGTGAAGAGGTCCTTCACCAGGGAGTCAACAGGACTACTACCAGGGAGTCGACGGGACTACTACCGGGGAGTCGACGGGACTACTACCGGAGAGTCGACAGGACTACTACCGGGGAGTCGACAGGACTACTACCGGAGAGTCGACAGGACTACTCCCGGAGAATCGACAGGACAGATGTGAATTGAAAAATGGAACGTGAGTTTTGATATAAGTAAACAAGTGGACAAGGTTTAAAAGCAGAAAGCAGAAGGGAAAAAGCAGAAGGCATTTCAATTGAAAATGGAGAATTGAACTTAGCGAAGCGATCTCATGAGGCAAAGCCAAGTAAAATTGAAAATAGGTTTGGTGACGAGTGGCAAATTAATTACGAATGACGAGCAAACAAGTGAACAGAAAACCTCAGCGATTCTCCGTGAACACTCAGTGGTACTCAGCGTAATTTTTTTAGCAGAAAAGAAAAAGTAGAAGGAATTACGAATTAAAAATTACGAATGAAGAATTAAAAGTGAGGTTTGGTGACGAGTGATGAGTGACGGGTAAACAAGATAATTGAAAATGGAGAATGGAAAATTGAAAGTGGACTTTTTTATGGGAAGTAAACAAATAACAATCCCTACTCCATTCACCTTTCACCCTGTACCTTTTACCCTGAACCCGTTCACGCTTCACAAATAAACAATTCAACAACTCAACGATTCAACAATTCAACAACTCAACACCCCCTTCACTTATTATGCGATTAAAACAGAATAGTATTAGATTATATTAACGCCGCCAATGAAAAACATACCGGACAACTATTTTCCCCGCTTTCCCGATTTCACCCTTAACCCTGCACCTTTTACCTTTTACCCAATAAACAATTCAACAGTTCAACAACTCAACAGTTCAACAACCCCTTCACCAATAAACACTTAAACAATTCAACAGGCATTTCACCCTTCACCATTCACGCTTCACAAATAAACAACTCAACAATTCAACAACTCAACGATTCAACAATTAAACACTAAACGCCATGAGTACCTTTAACAACCAGAATCAAGGAAATAGCCCGAAGTACCAAATCCCCTTCGGGAAAAACCAGAGCATTACCAACCCCTCGGGAGAAAACAACGGCACGCAGCAAGCCGCCGGCAGCAGCGCCCCGGAAAGCGCCGAAGGCAGCGGCGACTCCCGCCAGGCGCCCCTTACGCTGCCCAAAGGCGGCGGCGCCATCCGTGGTATCGGCGAAAAATTCCAGGCCAATCCCGCTACCGGAACCGCTTCCTTTAGCGTCCCTTTGGCCATGGCCGAAGGCCGGGCGGGCTTCACCCCCCAACTGGCCCTGAGCTACGACTCCGGGAGCGGCAACAGCCTCTTCGGTTTGGGATGGAATGTCGGCATCCCCTCCATTACCCGCAAAACCGACAAAGGCATTCCCCAATACAACGATCATCCCGTGGGCGAGAGCGACACCTTTATCCTTTCCGGCGCCGAAGACCTCGTTCCGGCCGTGGAAAACGGCGAACGGGCGCACCGCACCGAAGCCGGTTTCGATATTTATGCTTACCGCCCCCGCACCGAAGGACTTTTTGCCCTGATCGAGCGGTGGGTGGATCCACAAACCCACTTTAGCCATTGGCGCACGATCAGCAAGGACAACATGACTTCCGTTTACGGTCGCTCGGCTACCGCCCGTATTGCCGATCCGGAGAACCCGCAACGCATTTTCTCCTGGTTACTCGAAGAAAGCCGGGACACCAAAGGCAACCTCATGCAATTCACCTACAAACAGGAAGACAAAGAAAACATTCCCAACTCCTGTTACGAAGCCCAGCGTTTGAAAAACTACTCCCCTCCTTCGGGGGGGCCTGGGGGAGGCTTTCCGAACCGCTACCTCAAAGAAGTCGCTTACGGCAATACGGAAATGTATCCCTCCGGAAGCGCACCTTACACCGGAGATTTCCATTACCGCCTGGTTTTCGACTACGGCGACCACTCCCCGGAAAATCCTCAACGGACGGGTGATCAACCCTGGACAGCCCGTCCCGATGCCTTTTCCAATTACCGGGCCGGATTTGAAATCCGCACCTACCGGATCTGCCGCCGGGTGCTGCTATTCCACCACTTCCCCGAACTCGGGACACAACCCGTGCTGGTACGCAGCACCGATCTCGACTACCAGGCCAACCCGGCTTTCAGCTTGCTGCAAAGCGTAACCCATTGCGGGTACGACAACGGCAACAAACAAACCTTGCCGCCCCTTCAATTCACCTACAGCGAAGCCGTTCCCGGCACGGCTTTCAAGGAAGTCCCGCCGGAACAACTCAAAAACCTCCCCGCCGGAGTCAACGGACAAACCTATCAATGGACAGACCTTTACAGCGAAGGCGTCAGCGGCATCCTCAGCCTCTCGACCCAGGCCTGGTATTTCAAACCCAACCGGGGCGACGGGCAATTCACCGATCCCGAGGCCGGACATGTTCCCGGATTCGATTCCATGCAGAAGCAGGTGGACAAACCCGGTTTGATCCGGGGAAAAAAACAAAGCTATCACCTAGGCGATGTCGATGCCGACGGCTTCCCGGAACTGGTGCTGCAGGGCGACCAACTAAACGGCTATTACAGCCGCGACGAGGAAGGCAACTGGAGCCTTTTCCGCAACTTTGAAAAATATCCCAGGCTCGATTACCAGGATGCCAACCTGCGTTTTATGGACCTCAGCGGCGACGGCTTGCAGGACATGGTGATCAGCCGGGGCGAACATTTTGACGTTTACCTGAGTGAAGGCAAGCAAGGTTTCGGCAACTACCGCCGCATCCGCTGCGGCAATTCCGGCGGCAGCGCGCCCCAGATCCTCTTTTCCGATGCCGCCCAACGCATTTTTCTGGCCGATATGAGCGGCGACGGGCTGGCGGATATCGTCAAAATTGCCCACCAAAGCATCGAATACTGGCCCAATCTGGGATACGGGCGGTTCGGGCAAAAAATCACCATGAGCGCCGCCCCCTTGCTGGACAGCCGGGAGCAATTCAATCCCCGCTACATCTATCTGGCAGATGTGGATGGTACAGGTACGGCCGACTTGTTGTACATTTCCAAAGGCAACATCCGCTATTTCAAAAACCTTTCGGGCAATGCCTGGCAGGAAGAAGCCCTTCCGGCGGGGCTGGCGCTGGCCAATACGCCCCAGATGCACATTCAACCCGTGGATTTGCTGGGCAACGGCACCCAATGCCTGGTGGTTACCGCTTCCCTGCCGGGCTGGGAAAACAAGATGCGCTACTGGGAACTTACTTCCGGTATTAAGCCCTACCTGCTCACGGAAATTGAGAACAACCGGGGCGGCAGTACGAAACTCCATTACGCCCCTTCGACAAAATTCTATATGCAGGACAAGCAAAAGGGAACCCCCTGGAAGACCAAGCTTCCCTTTGTGGT
This sequence comes from Lentimicrobiaceae bacterium, assembly GCA_031550085.1. Taxonomy (GTDB): domain Bacteria; phylum Bacteroidota; class Bacteroidia; order Bacteroidales; family UBA4417; genus UBA4417. The sequence goes on along the minus strand of JAVBOY010000009.1, from coordinate 37,474 downwards.
CCAAACCCTGGAAAAAGTCGAAACCCTCGATTTGGTCGACAACAAAACCTTCACCCAGCGCTATGCCTACCATCATGGTTACTTCGATCCGGTGGAACGGGAATTCCGCGGCTTCGGCCTGGTCGAACAATGGGATACGGAAGGGGGCACTTCCCCCCTTGGGGGGATTGAGGAGGGTGAGTTCTTCTCTCCACCCGTCTACACCAAAACCTGGTTCCATACGGGCTATCCCCGCACCTCCAAAGGGAGCCTGCCGGAACGCTTTGCGCAGGAATACTGGCAAGGCGATACCGAAGCCTGGCATCTGCCCGATACCGAACTTCCGGCAGGCTTAACGCCCGCCGAAAGCAGGGAAGCTTACCGCGCCTTACGCGGCAATCCCCTGCGCGTAGAAGTGTATTCTTTGGAAGAACCGGATCCACTTTCCACTTTCAATTTTCAATTTTCAATTCCTTATACCGTCGAAGAAAAATCTTATTCCCTCCGGTGCCTGCAACCCCAAGGGAAAAACAAGTACGCCGTCTTCCTTAAGACGGAAGCGGAAAGCCTTTTCTGCCATTACGAATGCAATGCGGACGACCCGCGTATCCGGCACCAGCTCGTATTGGAAAGCGACATCTGGGGCAATCCGCTGCAAACCGCCGAGATTGCTTATCCGCGGCGCAACGCCACGCTGCCCGAACAACAAACGCTGTTGGCCACCTGCACCCAAAACCGTTATATCAACCGCACGGATGCAGGCTGCCGCCTGATCGGCATTCCGTATCAAACCGGGCAATACCAGCTCTACCACCTGCCGGCAGCGGGCGGAAAACTAAGCGTCGAACAAATACGCAACGCCTTCCAAACGGCGATGGAAATCGACTATGCCGTCGATGCCACCGGAACAAATCTGCAAAAAAGGCAGATCGCGGAGCAACGTACAAATTATTGGAATGCGGCATTGGATGCTCCCCTGCCGTTGGGTGAAATTGCCGCACAGGCCTTGCCCTACCGGAAACTTAGTTTAGAACTTACACAATACCTGGTGGATACGATCTTTAACGACGGAAGCAACCGGGTAAGCCCTGTGATGCTTACAAGCGATGGCCGCTACCTTGCTGAAAACGGCAGGTACTTTGCCCCAAGCCCGGTAGTATTCTATGATGCAGCCCGTTTTTACCTGCCGGTCAAAGAGCAGGATCCTTTCGGCAACGAGACCCTGACGGATTATGACGTTCATTCCCTGTTCCCGGTTAAAATCACCGATGCCCTGGGATTTGAAACCCGCGCTGCCTACGACTACCATACCGGACAAGTCCGGCAGCTTACCGATCCCAACGGCAATACCCGAACGGTCACTTTCGACCCGCTGGGGCGGATTACCGCGCTGATCCTGGCCGGAAAAAACGGTGAAGGGGACACGCTGAGCGATCCCACGGAAACCTACCAAACCCACGACCATCAATGGATGCAAAATGCACAGCCCACCTATACCCTGACCCGCAAACGCGAAACCCATGCCGACCCCAACAGCCGTTGGCTGGAGGCTTACACTTATACCGACGGACTGGGGAATGCCGTATTGACCAAAACCACGGCCGAAGGGGGCGAAGCCCGGGAATGGGAAAACGGGGAGGTGGTGACTCGCACGGTAGCCCTGCGTTGGCTGGCCAGCGGCAAGGTCGTGCTGAACAACAAGGGCAAAGCCATCAAGCAATACGAACCCTGGTATGCTACCACGCCCGCCTTTGAAGCCGAAACCAAGCTTACCCATTACGGGGTTACTCCGCTGATGCATTACGATCCGCTGGGGCGCCTGGTACAAACCGATTTCCCCGACGGAACGACCAGCAAAGTGGAGTTTACCGTTTGGCAGCAGAAAAACTACGATCCGAACGATTGTTGGGAAGCGCTAGGGAATACACACTACAATACCCCCCAGGTGCTGGACTTCGATGTATTGGGACGTCCCTTCCAAACCACGGACGACAACGGGACCGACGACCAGGGAAATCCGGTACGTTATCGCACCCGCCACCGCCTGGATATCAGCGGGCGCATGGTAGAAACCTTTGACGCCCTGGGACGCAGCGCCACCAAAAACCGGTACGGGTTCAGCGAAAAGCACCTGCTGTTTACCGAAAATATCGACAGCGGAAAGCGCTGGATGCTGTCCAATGTACTTGGCAATCCCATTGCCCGCTGGGACAGCCGCGGGCATTGCATCCAATATAAGTACGATGCCCTGCAGCGGCCCCTTGAAACCCGGGAGGGTGCTTTGTTGGTGGAAAAAACGGTATACGGCGAGGATGCCGCAGCCAATACCATCGGACAAATTACCGAAATATATGCTCAGGACGGAAAAACTTCTTTTGCGTATGATTTTAAAGGAAATATTTTAACTTTGTCTAAACATTTTTCCAAAGACTACACAGCCAATTTGAACTGGGACGAATCCATATTGCTGGACAAGCTGTTTGTAACCCAAACCGCTTACGATGCGTTGAACCGCCCCACGGCGGTAACCCAGCCCGACGGCTCGGTGATTGCTTACCGGTACGACCAGGGCGGCATGTTGCAAAAAGTGCTGCACGGCAGTACGGAGTATATTAAAAACATCACCTACAATGCCCGCGGGCAACGCGAAGCCGTTTACTACGGCAACAATACCCGCACAGCCTATACCTACCATCCTGAAAACTTTAGACTGACCCGTTTATGGACAACCCGCAATGCGGCTACCGAGACGTTGCAGGACTTAAACTATGAATACGATGCAGTGGGAAATATTGTTGAAATTAGGGATGCGGCAGAGAAAACACAATACTTCAACAATCAGGCTGTAGAAGCATTATGCTCTTACGAATACGATGCCCTGTACCGTTTGATAAAAGCTACAGGCCGGGAACTGGCAGCCCTAAACGCTCCCAATCAGGACGATTTTGATAATACGATTCAAGTTTCGGCCGCCAATGCCATGCAAAACTATACCCATGAGTACGTTTACGATGCATTGGGCAATATCCGGCAACAGGCAAGCCAGGGCAAATGGACGCGTGATTATTGTTACCAAACCAACCCTTCGGGCATTCCGGTGAATAATTATCTGTTGAAACACAGTGCAACCCAAACCCAGGATGATTACACCTACGATGCTCACGGGAATATGCTGAGCATGCCGCATCTGAGCAGCATGGTTTGGGATTACAAAGACCAGTTGACGAGTGCCGGCAACGGAACATTTGCAAGCTATTATCAGTATGATGCCCAAGGAACCCGGACAAGAAAAACGGTAAGCAAAGGAAATATCGTAGAAACCCGTTACTATGTCAATGGTTATGAGTTGTATCTGAAAGAAGTAAACGGCAGCGCTGAACCCGGACGTACGACGGTAAATATCAGCGATGATGAAAAAGTGTTCGTAAGAATAGAGCAAAAAGCAGGAGAAAATAAAGTTGTAAGATACCAGTATGACAATCACCTGGGTTCAGCTTGCCTGGAATTAGACGAGAATGCGGCCCTTATCAGTTATGAAGAATACCATCCTTTTGGTACGACTTCGTACCGCGCGGGCAAAGGCGAAACGGAAGTCTCTCTGAAACGTTACAAATACTGTGGCAAAGAAAGGGACGAGGAAACGGGGTTGTATTACTATGGGATGAGGTATTACGCTGCATGGATTTGCCGGTTTGTGAGCGTGGATCCCTTGCAGTTTAAGTACCCGCATTATACGCCTTACCAATATGCCGGAAACAAACCGATTACCTATATTGATTTGGATGGACTAGAGGAAGCAAAGAAAGATGAGAAAGTTTCGGGTAATTATTACCAGTATGATGAAAAAAAGAAAGGTTTTAGGCTTATAGCCGGCAATAATTCTGAAGATAGTAAAAATTATGTATTAAAAAAAGGAGGGAATCCGGAAAAATTTGATATGGATAATTACGAATTATACCCAACAGATACACAAAGAAATTCAATAGGAAAGGAATGGGAAAAATACAGTAAAGACAAAGAAAGCCAGATGGTGGGAGATGGGCTAGGTGGATTTGTTAAATACATTGGAACTTTTTATGAAATTTCAGGATTTGGAACAGATAGTACACCTGAGGTTGTATCAATGGGGAAAGGGACTCCGATATATCCTGAAAAAATAGGGGTTGGGGTCTTTATTGAAGCCCCTAATATCAATAAAGGAGATACTGTCGGTAACCTAAATTTGGTATATCATTTCCATCCGACTGCAAGTGTACAAATGTCTTATGGACCTGCACCAGTTGAAAGGACTGCTCCTCCTGACTTTCTTTTTGTGCAATCTCCTTCTGACCAAGATAAAATCAATGCTGGTAAATATAAATCTCAAATGCCAAATGGAGGCACTGTGCTGCAAATATCTAAAGGAGACAATGTCAATTTTATAGATACTTTTGGTGTAACTCTAAATATCCCTATAGATGTTTTTAGAAAGCCAATGAAAATTATTAACTAAATATTTAATTTATGAGAGCAACATTAATTTTTTTATTTGTTTTATTTAGTTTGTCTCTGAATAGTCAATATTATATTACCAGAGAGCAAATACAATTTTATATTGATGGTGAATTGCTAGAAAAAGAACGATCTGACAGTATTCCAGTATTTATAAAGCTAAACAACAAGATATTGCCGGTAGCAGATACCGCATATTTAGGTGACGATGGTGATCTTGAGGTCTCATGTTATTTTATTATTGAAAATCGGGCTATTTCGTTTAGAAGAATAGAAGTGAAAAATTTTTTCGACGAATTAAACGAAGAGTGGCCTCGCAAGTACATGTTTTATTATACTCATATTGAAAAAATGAGGCCTATTGAAAAAACTGACTATGGGGGAGATTGGGAAAAAAAACGACGAAAGAGATATCTAAAGGAAGCAGTGGGGAATGAACCATGGTATTTTCCTCCTATAAAAATTGATGAGAAAAAGGTGCCTAATAATATCTTTTACTTTGGTGTAGCTCGATTACAGCATAGTAAAACATCTCTTAATTCTTTTTATCGTGTACATGATTACAAATATCTAAATGGTAAATAGGGTACTGTATCATATGGGTAGTGTACCAAATGGTGCTTTTTAACTCAAAGGGTAGTGTACCATATGGGTAGTTTACCAAATGGGTAGTTTACCGGTACTGTACCATTTGGCAGATATTTGTGCAATTCAAAAACATTTATCTGTTATTCAATTTGTTAATTATTTAATCTTAGGTAAAAAAGGATGGATCGCTCCATCCTTTTTTTGTTTAGAACGAGCCCAAACCCGTTAAACAAGAGAATCATTTTACGTTGTGTACCATTTGGCAGATATTATTTATCTATCGCTTGCTATTGTGGGAATTAACCAACTTTGAGGTGATTGGATAATACAATGCAATAATTTGGAATCTGAAACCAGAACCCATAACTTTGCTGACGATCAAAAGGTTTTCTTGCGGGTAGATCACAAAGACAATGGAACGCCCGTGTATTTTTACCAGTATGATAACCATTTGGGGAGTTCTTGTTTGGAATTGAATGAAAATGGTGCCATTATCAGTTATGAGGAGTACCATCCCTTTGGAACGACCAGTTACCAGATGCATGGCAACAATGTGGAGGTTTCGCTAAAACGGTATAAGTATTGCGGTAAAGAACGGGATGAGGAAACGGGGTTGTATTATTACGGGGCGCGATATTATGCGGCGTGGTTGTGTCGGTTTGTAAATGTTGACCCCCTACAACATAAATTTGATTGGGTAACTCCATATAACTATGCTGAAAATAGGCCTATTAGTGGAATTGATTTATGGGGTTTACAATGGGTATCTGTTGTTGATCAACAGGATATAAAGCATGTTTCTGTGAATGTAAATTTTACTGATAGCACTGAAGGAGAACTTTCCACAAGTGGCCTTTCGATAGCAGACTACAAAGCAGCTATTAATGAGATGTTAGATACAGTTTTACAGTTGTCAACAAATGGGAGAGCTAGAGGACAGGTATTATTTAATGGTGGAAATGAAAAAGACTTAGGTCAGGTGATTCCTTCATTCGAAATATTTGCTAAAAAGCCAACGGAGGAAACCCATATTATGATAGGAGGTGTTACTGGTTACCAATTTGCTGGTGTAAATATTTACAATAAAAGAGGAGAACTTAAGCCAATTAATGAGTTTGCCATTGATGCCGTACATGAGTTATTACATACTCTCAGGATTGATCACCCATTTGAGAAAACCCAAGCAACAGACACTGAACTTGTCCATGAGGGTGGTGATAATTATTCAACAACGGATAAAACTAATCCGAACATTTTTTACAACATAATGAATTATGGAATAATATCTATAGATGGAAAAAAATTAAGTGAATTATGGAAAAATACCCTCCCTCAATATTTGTCAGGGGGGCAAATCGATTTCTTATTTAAAGAAATTGATTTACAAGAAAAAGGAAAAGGACTTTTTAATTACAATAAAAATATTAGTGAAGATGAAAATAATAAGAATTATCTTGATTTTCAGACCTATTGGTCCAATTTCCCGGGAAAAGATGTTCCTCGGCATGAAAAGTAAATTATTTATTTTGACTCTTTTTGCGATGCAAGTTATTTCGTCCTGTAGTACTCAGAGTAAGAGCCTTGAGAAAAGCAATAACGAGTTGTATCCTTTTAGCAAGGATCAAAAAGAAAGAATTATTTACACAGTCGTAGAGGATATGCCAACTTATCAGGGAGGAGAAAGTTCATTTTTAAAATTCATTTTGGAGAATTTTAAATATCCCAATCAAGAATCTTTACAAACTAAATTTATAGTGGAGTTCGTTATTGATTGTGACGGTACTGTTCTCTTGCCAAAAATCAAAGACAAGAATGATACAGAATTGACGGGAGCAGAGAAAGAACTTTTAAAAGTTATAAGTATGATGCCAAAATGGAATCCAGGGAAACATAATAACCAAAATGTTCCTGTAAAAATGACGATCCCTATAAATATAGAAATAGATCATTGGTAAGGGTACTGTACCATTTGGCAGATATTTGCGCAATTCAAAAACATTTATCTGTTATTCAGCTTGTTAATTATTTAATCTTAGGTAAAAAAGGATGGAGTAATCCATCCTTTTTTGTTTAGAACGAGCCCAAACCCGTCAAATAAGAGAATCATTTTACGTTGTGTACCATTTGGCAGATATTATTTATCTATCGCTTGTTATTGTGGGAATGAAGGTGCCCCAAAAGGATTCCTTCTTTTTGTGTTTAGTAAAAACGGTTAACTTTGTCCAAACACTTTTCCAAAGAATACACCATCACTTTGAACTGGAAAGACGAATCATCCGTATTGCTAAACGAGTTGTTTGTAACCCAAACTGCTTACGATGCATTGAACCGACCCACGGCAGTAACCCAGCCCGACGGCTCGGTGATTGCTTACCGGTACGACCAGGGCGGCATGTTGCAAAAAGTGCTGCACGGCAGTACGGAGTATATTAAAAACATCACCTACAATGCCCGCGGGCAACGCGAAGCCATTTACTACGGCAACAATACCCGCACAGCCTATACCTACCATCCGGAAAACTTTAGACTGACCCGCTTATGGACAACCCGCAACGCGGCTACCGAAGCTTTGCAAGACTTAAACTACACCTACGATGCGGTGGGCAATATTACCGAGATTTACGATGCCGTTCAGGGGAACCAATATTTCAATAATGCGCTTGTTTCGTCCAAAGCAACCTACCGGTACGATGCCCTGTACCGCTTGGTAGAAGCCACCGGGCGCGAGCTTTATGGATTGGTAGCTCCTGATGCAACGAATATGCCGGAAGGGATCCCCGTTTCCCCGAACAATGCCTTGCAAAACTACACCCACCAGTATGAATACGATGCGTTGGGCAATCTATTGGAAGATCCCTGGAAAACTTATGAATACGCTGATTCGGGAGCGAATAATTATTTGCTGGGGCACGATGGCCGGAAAGACCTGTATACCTATGATGCTCACGGAAATCTGTTGAGTATGCCGCATCTGAGCAGCATGGTTTGGGATTACAAAGACCAACTGCAAAGTGCCGGCAACGGAACATTTACAAGCTACTACCAGTATGATGTCCAAGGAAACCGGACAAGAAAAACGGTAAACAAAGGAAATATCGTAGAAACCCGTTACTATATTAATGGTTATGAGTTATATCTGAAAGAAGTAAACGGCAGTACAGAACCCGGACGTACGACGGTAAATATCAGTGATGATGAAAAGGTGTTCGTAAGAATAGAGCAAAAAGCAGGAGAAAATAAAGTTGTAAGATACCAGTATGATAATCACCTGGGTTCGGCTTGTCTGGAACTAGACGAGAATGCGGCCCTTATCAGTTATGAAGAATACCACCCTTTTGGAACTACCAGTTACCACACCCACAGCAACAATGCAGAAGTATCTTTAAAGCAGTACCGTTACTGCGGTAAGGAGCGGGATGCGGATACGGGATTATACTATTACGGAGCAAGGTATTATGCGGCGTGGTTGTGTCGGTTTACCAGTTGCGATCCATTGAAGGAGAAATACCCGACTTGGAATACCTATCACTATTGTCATAATAACCCTTTGAATATGGTTGATCCTACTGGGATGGCAGCAAGTCCGATTTATGTTGACGGATTATTTATGGGGACAGACAATGAAGGGTTTACAGGAGAGATAATTACTATGACATTAGAGCAATATAACAAACTATCTCTTCAACAAAAGGATCAAATCACAATGGGAACCATGAAACACGAGGATGCAATGAAACTTGGTGAAACTTTAGGGCAAAAAATAGATAGGATTCCATCCCGAGGAAAAGTAATGAAAGATACTCATGGAAGGGATGATTGGACAAATGTAAGCCGCGATGTGCAGTTGGTAAATAGAATTATTAATCATGTCGTGAGTAAGACTGAAAATATGCAAGGCTACGAACCATTTAGATTGCATAACAAGTCTGTATCATCAGTGTATGATAATAATTCGATGATTCCTCAAGACCGTATTTATGGAGTAGCTAATGAGGCAATACATGGTGAAAACGCTTTAGCTCATACAGGTAGTAATAAAGTAACATATGAATTGCAATCATGGGGTAACGTAGAAATGGCTGGAAAAGTTTTTAAACCAACTGTAGAGAACCTGCAAAATACCTATGTGCATGAAGCAGGGGGACATTTCTTCAAGAAATGGGGAGATAAAACTCATAACCATTCAAAAGCATATAAATCTCAAATGGAGCACCCTTCGTTTAAGGGAACAACACCATTGTTTAAGCAACATATAAAAGAAGAATATCATGAATTCAAAAAGAAAAACAATTGAGCTTATATTATTTTTTGTTACTATAATTTTGTTTGCTTTATCATGCTCAAATTCGAAGCAGAATGCAATTGTTTTATTACAAGCTAACGAAAATGAAGTACAATTTAGAGTCGATAGTGTAGAGCAATGGCCAGAACTGGGTATTCCAATAATGCTAACATTAAGTAATTATTCAAGTAAGAAGGTAATTCTCTTTTTTGATACCCTCTCTACTAGTCCGCGCGATTATTCCATGAAAGTAAAAAATTTGTACATGGTAGTACCATCAGATACTTTTAATGTAAAAATTAATACAAGGCAACGTTATCTTGTATTTAAGGAACACTGTGTTACTTCATTTTTTTGTTATGGTCTTCGAGGGCATGATAATGGCGAACTATACTCTTTTGAACAAATTGATTCTGTTGTTTCGCAGGGGAAAATGATTTATGAATTTGATGGAAAAATCCCCCAGAAAGTTAGTCAAGAAGATCTGTTATCAATTGCAGATACCTTTTTAGTTCCATATAAATTGGAGGCTCCAATGTTTAAAGCGGCGCGAGGGAAACTCTCAAGTAGATATGTTTGGATTGAGAGACACTTGTAGGGGTAGTTTACCAAATGGTGCTTTTTAACTCAAAGGCTTGTTATTGCAAGAGCGTGTTTATATTTTTGCATACTGAAAAGGTATGGCAATGTATCAATGGGGAGGAGATCGTGTTTTAAATCGCTTTAAAACGCGCTTTTTTCCCCGTTGTTTACCAAATGGTGCCTGAAAATATAGCTTAACCCCAATACCAATAAGCTTTTATGAGATGCCGACATTGTCGAAAAAAGTGTATCAAAAAAGGGATAAGGAATGATGTACAACGTTACCAATGTACCCTTGGTACTGTACCATTTGGCAGATATTTGCGCAATTCAAAAACATTTATCTGTTATTCAATTTGTTAATTATTTAATCTTAGGTAAAAAAGGATGGATTACTCCATCCTTTTTTTGTTTAGAACAAGCTGAAACCCGTCAAATAAGAGAATCATTTTACGTTGTGTACCATTTGGCAGATATTATTTATCTATCGCTTGTTATTGTAAGAATTAAGCCAGTTTTGAGATGGTTAAATAATACAACGTGATAATTTGGAATCTGAAACCAGAACCCATAACTGGTACTGTACCATTTGGCAGATATTTGCGCAATTCAAAAACATTTATCTGTTATTCAATTTGTTAATTATTTAATCTTAGGTAAAAAAGGATGGATCGCTCCATCCTTTTTTTGTTTAGAACAAGCTGAAACCCGTCAAATAAGAGAATCATTTTACGTTGTGTACCATTTGGCAGATGTTATCTTAAATGGCCGAAATAAAACAACTTATGAAATGTCGCTATTGTCAAAATAGTTGTGTAAAGTCCGGTATCCGAAAAGGTATTCAACGTTACCGTTGTAAATTTTGTAGAAAATATCAACAGGATCGTTATAGCAAGCCCCGCATTCCACAAGAGAAATATGATTGGGTATTAAAATTGAACAACGAAGGTTGCGGTATCAGTTCCATCGGCAGGTTGCTGCAAATAACCAAATCAAGTGTGCAACGGCTGATTGAACGTATCGCTTCAAAAATCGAATGGCCTGTTTATCAGGAAATCGGTCAATGCTATGAATTGGATGAACTGCGTACTTATTGCGGCAATAAGAGAAACGAATGTTGGCTGATGTACGGCATCCATAAGCAGAACGGTACTGTAATGAAAATGGTTATTGGCAAACGCACAAAAGACAACATCAAACAGGTAACGGACAGTATCCTGGTACTGGCTCCCAAGCGGATTTATACCGATGGGTTGAATAGTTATCCGGTGTTGTTACCCAAAGCAAAGCATCATGTATTTAAGTATTGTACCAACAAAATCGAGCGATTCAACCTTACTTTGCGTACCCACTTAAAACGGCTGAGTCGCAAAACACTATGCTATACCAAAAGCGAGCGTGCTTTAGAAAATTGTTTAAAGATATATTTCTTTGGATGATTCATCTATATTGGAGGCTATTGGTAATTTACAAAACTGCTGGGGTTTAATAAGTTGTTTTTCCGGATAGGACTTTACGCCCAAACAAAAGCAGGGGCTACATAAAAAAACACCCAATCTCAGGCTTACGCCAAAATTTGGGTGTTTTTTCCGTCCTTGTTTTACTTGATTTGTGGAGCTGAGGGGAGTCGAACCCCTGTCCAAACAAGCAGCAAAAATGCTTTCTACATGCTTAGTTTTTTATTGGTTTTCGAGCGCCGGCAGGGAAAAAACGGCCCAACCGTCGCCTTATTCCTTTTGGTTTTCGTGCTTCATTAAGGATATTTGAAGCCTTAACCCTCCTTTTGTGATGCTCGCTCTGCAACGCCGGCAGGTGAGGCTTTGCAGGGAACAATTAACGGCGTTAATCTTCTGATTAAGCGGCTAATGCGTAATTATAATCGTTGCCATTTATTAGGCATTGAGCTTTAGTTTTTACGGGCTAATGACTCATAAATCCCGACATGCTTACAATCCCACTGTCCTTGCTGTCAAAACCAAACAGCCCCTTTGCCGGACGTAATTTTGTGCAAAGGTACGGTATTTTAGGGATTGTTTCGATGAGAATAAGTTCATACCGTATAAAAATGGTTAAACTTCGGAAGCGAAATCCATTATGGTTCCATTCGGGATCACATGCATACTGAAAAATTTATGATTCGTTTTAGCCAAAGCCAAATTGTATGAAATCATTTTTTTATTTTTGAACGCTTAAACACAAAAAATCACCGGATCAAAACCATGAGTTATCCAACGAAACAATAATATTGTACGGGATGAGTTCTTTATCACGGGCGTTGTTTAATTAAATTTTAAAAATAAATACATGAAATAGCCATAAGGAGCATGCCCATACCAAGCGACAATGTTTATTTATGGCGTATTATCAATGTGGTGAATTATAATTAAAAGGTATTGATGAGCTTTTCAGGGTTCCATCTGGCCTTAATGTAAAAAAATAAAAAAACAAACAGATGAAAAAATCCATCTTAATTCTCGCCGGAGGCGGCCCAGCACCGGGAATAAACACCATCATCAGTTCCGTTGCCAAGGCATTTCTACATGATGGATACCGGGTAATCGGTTTACACGATGGGTACAAACAGTTATTCGGGAATAACCAACACACGGTTGATATTGATTTTGAAACGGCAGAAGCTATTTACAACCGGGGCGGTTCCTTTTTGCATTTAAGCCGCTACAAACCGGCCGACATGGAGTTTAAAACCGATTTTTTCGAAAAGAATAACGTAAAACTTCTGGTAACCATCGGCGGCGACGACACGGCTTCCACTGCGAACCGGATTTCAAAATTTTTAAAAGAAAAAGACTTTCCCATCCAAAACATCCATGTTCCCAAAACGATCGATAACGATCTTCCGCTTCCGGAACCGCAACCTACGTTCGGCTACCAAAGCGCCAAGCAGGAAGGCGTCCGGATTGGCCGCACCATTTACGAAGATGCCCGGTCGAGTGGGAACTGGTTTGTGGTTTCCGCCATGGGACGCGAAGCCGGACATTTGGCTTTCGGGATCGGAGCCGCTTGCCAGTATCCCATGATTGTAATTCCCGAATTATTTGATAAAACAAATATTACACTTGAGAAAATCACAAACCTCATCATCTCGAGTATTGTAAAGCGGAAAACAATGGGCATCAATTACGGCGTTGCGATTGTAAGCGAGGGTGTTTTTCATTTTATGACCGATGCCGAAATCGAATCGTCGGGGATTCAATTTACTTATGATGACCATGGGCATCCTGAGTTGGGAACTGTAAGTAAGGCACATATTTATAACATGCTGCTTCAAATAAAATTAAAACAATTGGGCTTGAATGTCCGGAGCCGTCCGGTTGAAATGGGCTACGAACTGCGTTGCATTGCACCCACCGCATTCGACTTGCTGTATTGCAACTTGCTGGGAATCGGTGTAAAAAAATTGTTTGACAACGGATACACGGGATGTATGGTTACCAGCAATCCCCCGGGCGATATATTTCCGCTATACCTGCAAGATTTGGAAGATTGTACGGGAAAAATCCGTACGCGCATGGTCAATATGGCTTGCCAGAAATCGCAAATGGTATTCCACGACAGCATCCAGTTTTTGACTTCGGAGGATTACAAAGAAGCCCAGAAATATGTAAAAAATCCTGAAGAATACGATTTTAAAAAGATTTTAAACTGGGAATAACATTCCCGCTAAGCAGGAAAGGGAATGCAAAAGCGCCCATTCATTTCACACTATTTTACAAGTCTCATTTTTTAAATATCGCAGAATGAAAAGTTTATTTGGAAAATTTATTCTTTTGGCACTGATTCCGGTTGCCTTATTTTCATGTGTTTCGCAACAAAAATACAAGGAACTTTCGGACCGGTGTATGTATGACAAGAACGCTCTTTCGGCAAAAGTCGACGAGCTAACCAAATCTTTGGAAAAATCAAACCTGGATTTGCAACAATACAAAAACGACAACACCAAGTTGCGCACTGACACCACCCGCCAAGGGGAAGCGTTGCGGATTAACTGGGAAAACTATGAGGAACTGCTTCACGCCTATGACTTGTTAAAAGCACAAAACTCGGGAAACAAATCGGAAGTGGACCGGGTCATGTCTGAACTGTCAAAGCGGGAAGAAAATATCCGGAGTATGCAAACGGAACTGGATTCACGGGCAAAAAAACTGGACGATCTTCAAGCCGCTTTAAAACGGAATGATTCCATCACCAACGCCATGCGCCGCGCCGTATCTGATGCATTAGTCGGTTTTGAAGGGAAAGGCTTAACCATCCAAAATAAAAACGGAAAAGTGTACGTGTCCATGGATGAAAAATTATTGTTTGCTTCGGGAAAATGGGAAGTGGGCACCGATGGAACCACAGCTTTGAGGAACCTGTCCACTGTTCTGGCAACAAACCCCGATATCAATGTGCTGATCGAAGGGCATACGGATAATGTGCCTTTCAAAGGCACCGGCCAGGTAAAAGATAATTGGGATTTAAGCGTAGTGCGGGCAACGGCCATTGTGAAGATTTTGACCGAAAATCCGGGAATTAATCCCATCCGGTTAACAGCGGCAGGCCGTAGCGAATACCTTCCGGTCGATCCGGATAATTCGGTTTCGGCACGCGCAAAAAACCGCCGCACCGAAATCATTTTATCGCCGAAACTTGACGCCTTGATGCAAATTATTGAAAAACCTTAAACTTGCCATCTTGTTCATAGAGCTTTCCCTATTATGTAGCTTTTGTAAGCGTTATTTCGATCGAATTCATTTTTCGCCGAAATGCGGATAAAACGAGGTAATAAACAGCCAGAATTCCCAAGGCCAGTAAAGCGGAATAAATTTCGGAAAGATAGTTTGCAGCAATCAAGATCGTAAGCAACAGCAGTAAAACCGGAATCAAATAGGCAAACACCACGGCCTTTGTTCCGGCCGATGGGCGAATGCTAACCATTACCGCATCACCCTCTTGGTAGGAATCAACGGGCTGAGCAGGGACCTGCATGATTTTTTCTTTCGAGTCGAGCGTAGTACAAAAGCCTTTGGCATGGCAGGCTGCACATGCCGATTGTGCGGTAATCCGTACAAAATAGGTTCGGTTTTCCACACGCTCAATGATTCCCTGATGCGAAATATTCATTGTAAACTATGTTCGGAACGGTTTTGTCGCCCGTTCAAAGATTCCGTGCATAAACGCAATAGCCATTCCGTAATTGCTAACAGGAATACCCTGATCCATTGCAGGCCGCAAACGGTTGATCAATTGTTTTCGCGTAATCATGCAAGCGCCGCATTGAATCACCATCGCATAATCGGTAAGCGGGCGCGGAATGTTGTTCAAACCGGCTACCACATCGAAATCGATTTGTTTTTGTGTGAACCGGTTGAGCCAATTGGGTATCTTCACCCGGCCGATATCTTCACAGGAGGCATGATGCGAACAGCTTTCCAAAATCAGAACGCGGTCCCCGCTTTTTAATTTCCCAATGTGCGGCGTTCCTTTTAAATACGCCTGAAAATCTCCTTTTTGCCGCGCCAAAATAATGCTGAAACTCGTAAGAGCTACGTCTTGCGGCAACTCAGCAACCGCTTGTTCAAACACCTGACTGTCGGTAACCACCAGTTTGGGTTTGGGCTGCAAGTTCTGATAAAATTCCCGGATGTTATTTTCTTTACAAACAACGGCCACCGCATCGTTGTCAAGCACATTCCGGATCAATTGGACTTGCGGTAAAATCAGCCGCCCTTCGGGTGCAGCACTGTCTATGGGCACAATCAGCATTACCACGTCGCCGGCTGAAATCAAATCGTCAATCAGGCCATCCGGTTTCCAGGATGTTTCGGGAATATGCTTTTGTAAAAGGGCTATTAAATCGGCAACTTGCGGTTTGTTGAAAATGGAGAAATCGAAAACGTCGGTTTGAAGTTTTTGCTTCAGTTTGCTTTGGAATTGTGTTTCAACCGGTTGAATATCGGATTTTGTATGTACGATAAAAAACGGGACTTCAAAATGTTTGAATTCCGCTATTAGATTTTCATCGAATGGGGTGAATTGGTTTTCCGAAATGACTAAAATGGCCAGATCAATGGTTTTAAGCACTTGCCGGGTTTTCGAAATTCGTTTTTCACCCAAATCACCCAGATCATCGATTCCGGCCGTATCAATCAATACAACCGGACCGATACCGTGAATTTCCATGGTTTTTCGAACAGGATCGGTGGTGGTTCCGGGAACCGGCGAAACAATGGCGACCTCCTGCCCTACCAAACAATTGATGAGCGAACTTTTGCCGTTGTTCCGTAATCCGAAAATACCAATGTGCGGACGTGCTGCCATGTGTTATTTTATTTCTTTCAATAATTTATCGCCAATGCCAATGGTGTAGCCTTCGTTAAAGAAACTGACATTTCCGTCTTTATCTATAACAGTAATCACGGGCAGGTTGTTGAATTGTTCCCTTTTCTTCATTTTAGCGACCTGGGCAAGGGTGCTATTGCCCACATCCCAGCAATACACGCTTTGCTCGGGCAGGTTTTTAAAGTGATCCGGATTGAACGATTGCGAGGTAGTTTCGCGGCTCAACATAAAAATGATGTTCCCGCCCCATTTTTCCAACTGCTCTTTTACCAACGGCAGATCAGCCATAACATGTTTGGATGGTTCTTTGTCGGGTTCAATCCATATCAAAATGGCTCCTTGTTCCGAAATATGGTTTTCCAGGTAGTCGGGCTTGGTAACCTGCTGGCTGTAAAATGCGATGGAACTTCGTTTCAGATCGATTTTCCCGATGGTGCTTTTTGCCACAACAGCCGGTTGGCGCAAAACAATTTTTGCATCGGTGATTTTTCCTTTGTTGATTTCGAAAAAATAAAGGCTTCCCAGCACATCGCCGTTCGATTGGCGGGTTCCGGTCAGTAAAAAGTATTTTCCGGTTTCCAGCTCTATCTTTTCGGTTTTTCCGGACATTTCCTTTCCCCATTCCAACCCTACGGTTTCGAAACGGCCGTTTTGAAAACGGGCAAGCGAATAGGTAATGCTGTATTTGGCTTCTTCGGGCGTATCGCAAATTAAATTGACAAAGCCTTTGTCGTTGATGTTTTCGTTGGTGGGTTCAAACGCAATGTTCTTCCACGAACCGTTTTCATACACCTGCGCCATTTGCGATGCTTCGTTGATGCGTGACGGAATGCCAAAACTGCGGCAAGCGGCTACAAAAAAGGTTTGATACGAAATTTTATCTGCTGCACGCAATTCGTAAACGCCCTGGGGAGTAAGCGGCGCCCGCGAATGCAGATTGGCGGTTTGATTGGTGGTCATGTTTTGCGTCATCCATTGAATGAGTTGATTCACATCCTTGCGGACACTTTGAATGAATTCATCGCCGAATGCATTTTGCAAATAAGCTTTGTAAGCAATCAGTTTTTCATCGCCTACCCGCGGATTCAGCACAAATTTTGAAAACAGCTCTTGGTTTGATTTTTCCAGTCCGGCAGCATATTGAAACGAATTCCGCAGATGGTCTTCCAATATACTGGCTTTGGTATCGCGGATGTCTTTCTCGGAGATTTGGCTTAAAAGTTCCACCGCCCATTCTTTTTGGTTTTCGGGCTTACTGGAAAGGAATTGGGTGATTTCGGCCCAATTTCCGTAACACAAAAGCAAAAGGGGTACCAAGCGGTCTGCGTTTTTATAGTTGTTTTCACGAACAAAAGCCGTACACCAAAGCGAATCTTTAAATGAAGCCATATACAATCCGCGGATGGAATCTTCGAAGTGCATGCGTGCCGTATTTTCAGCTTTTTCGGCCGGCGTCAAACGATCGGCATAAGGAGTTTGTTCGACCGGAACGTGCCAATCAAAGGTTTCAAAATGATTGTTTGGAAATTTATTGCTCAACTTCAAGGTTGCGGAGGCGGCATTCGCCACACTTATCTTTTGGTAAGCCCAGGCATCGTTTTGATAAGCCCAAAGCATTAGATCGCCATAGCCAGTGGTAAAAGAGGCTTCGCCTTTTTCATCGGTTTTGGTTTTGAAAAGGGGATAAAACTCGGCATAGTTGTACAAACCGAATTCCAAGTCAGCCCCCACGGCCGGCCGGCCTTTTGCATCCAGAACTTTTACGGTAATCCGTTTGGTTTGCGTATAATTGGCTACTACATTGAGTTCCGAAAAACGGGCTTCATTTCTCAACACTTCTTCGTTCCCGGAATATTTGCCGTAAGCGCGGGTATTTACCAACATGGTGCGGCGGGCAGGTTCGGTAAACCAACCCATGTCCAATTTGGCATCCGGCTCGCAAGCGCCTAAATACTGCCATTTTTCGTTTACAAATACTTCGACCCAGGCATGGTTATCGTCGCAATGCGCCCAACGGGGGGTGTACACCTGGCGTGCCGGAATTCCGACCATGCGAAGCGCCGAAACAGTAAAAGTACTTTCTTCCCCGCAACGTCCCCACGAAGTGCGAATGCTTTGCAAGGGCGAACTGGTGCGGGCATCAGATCCGCGGTAATTTACCTTTTCATGGCACCAGTGGTTTACCTCCAAAGCCGCTTCTTCCATGGACAAGCCTCGGACACGGTATTTCAATTCATCGTAGGCCACAGCTCTGAATTCATCCAAATTTTCATTGTTGACACGAATGGGCAATACAAAATGCAAAAAAGCAGATTCCGGAAGCGTTTTTACCCAGGGCATCTCGTCCCGGGCTTTGAGTGTCGCGCGGACTTGGCGCAGAAAATAATCACCGTCACAATCAGCCAAATCACTCAGCGGCATGTAAGCGTAAAGAAACTCCAGTGCTTGGCGCTCGTCGGTTGTAAGGTTTTTATCAAAAACCGAAAACAGTTCTTTGTTGCGGTTTTTGGCGAGCTCTTTTTGCTGGGCCAACATGCTTTTGACATCGGCCAACGTTTGTGGGTTTGTAATGATTTGTGCGTTTGCAAAAAAACAGGTAAAAGCGATGCCAAGAAGAATCAGTTTTTTCATTTGCGATGGGTTTATTTTCTAAATGCAAATGTAACAAACATGCTGTTCGGTACAGGCAGATTTTCTTATAAAGAAAAAAGGTGCCCGAAAATGGGACACCTTTTCCTTGATTTTTATTCGGAACGCTTTGGTTAGAATTTGTAGATAAAACCAATTTGAATGTCGTTCGTATTCAGCAAATTATTGGCATTTGCATTGAACCCGAAAGTAAAGTCCGAACCAGTCTTGGTACCATTGGCTTTTTCGGTTTCCGAATTAAATCCAAGAGCAAAACAATTTAATTGGGTAAATAATACCCAGTTTTCGGTTAAATTGTAAGCTAAAATCGGAGAAATATTGAAACCAATGTTCATCGTTGTTGTTTTATCTTCCGGATTGAACGTTTTGTCAGTAGTTCCTTCAAAAGATAAAGCAGCCTTTCCAATTACCTCTAAACCACGAATTTTAAATACCGAATAACGTGCATAAGGAGCTATACCCCATGCGTTTGCAGAAGAGATTTTATCTCCATTACCATTTTTTGTTACCATTGTACCAAAGCCAAAATCCAAACCAACATCAAATTTTTCGGTCAAATAGTAACCAACTTCAGGCATAATACCAAAGGCCATTGTTGAACCCGTTTTGTTCCCATTACCATCTTTGCTTGAATGAGCGTTGAAGCCAACGGCGCCACCAACATACAATTGTGCACTGGCACTGAATACAAAGCAAAGAACGATTGCTGCAATTAAACTGATTTTCTTCATTTTTAATTTGTTTTAGTTAATAGTATAAATAAAAATTTAATGAAAATTTACAAGAACATGGAGGCGCAATCAACTGGTTTTGCAAGCAATTTGATGAAAACAGCCTCTTCTGCAAGCCTAAAAACGGGGCAAAGGTAATTATTTTTTTATAAAACCACCTATCAATATTCTAAAACAACAAATTTGATGCCCCAAATGATTTTCTGTTCCGATATTTCAAGCGATCTAACAATGTCTTTCTCTTGATAATATTCGCTTTAAGGAAGGTTACTTTTTTCAAAATAAGTTTAATAATATATTTAAAAAAATGAGGCTGTCCGAAGACAGCCTCAAGATATCGGGAAAACGATCAATCCATGTTTCCAGTTTCAGGTTACATTACGACAAATTGTTTGGTAATGCTTTCTCCTTTATCCGTTTTTACAATAAAGAAGTAAACACCTGAAGGCAATTGCAGGGTAAAGCTCGTTTCGCAATCCCCATCGCAAACCACGTTTTTCTTTTCGAACATCCGCATGCCCAGAGCATTCGTGACCGTAACGGTTGCCTGAGTCCGGGAAGAAGCCGTGATGAGGCATTTAAACGTCCCCTTATTGGGGTTCGGATAGAGCATCAGTCCTACTTGCAAGTGTTTATCCACCGAAACAGGTTGCAGATCTACCATTAATGCCTCTGACCAATCAGTCGCTTCGCAGCTGTTCAATGCCTTAACCTGAAGTTGCACATTCCCTTGATAGCCCGGAGCCCAGGTAACAGCGGCATTTTGTCCGGAAACCACAATCGTACCCGCTGAACCGGGAGTTAATTGCCATTGATAGGAATCGGCTCCATAAACGTCTGTCACGGTATACTGCGAAACGGGCGTAGCAGAAGCATTCACAACAGCAGGGCCTACCGGTTTTTGCGGAGCAGCAGTCATGGATCCAATGGTTAATGTCATTTCATCGCTGACTTCATGATTGCCGGGGTCCAGCGTAAGTTTCAATTTCACACTTCCTGCGGCAATGTCTGCTGCCGACGGAATATAGACAGGCCTCAAAACGGATGCGTCGCTAAAAGTCCCTGTTCCGGTTGTCGTCCACTTCAAAACCGTATAATATTTCGCATAAGCCAAGCAATTGAAAGAAGCTGCTTTACAAACAAAGGCTTCGCTTCCTGCATTCACGCTCGGGTAAGCCGGAGTCGGAAATTCAATTTGATCAATCCAGGCAGCATCGGCTCCCGCCAAACCGGAAGCATCTTTTTTATAAATCCATTTGAACTTATGGGTACCTTTTGTAACAGGAACTTTTATTTGTTGCCACGGCACTTCGCCCGACCAAGGACCATACGTTTTGGTGTCAACATAAAAGGTTAATTTGTCGCCCTGGTCGGATGAAACTTTCATGTAAAAACTAAGAGTATCATCGACCGGTACGACATAGTCATTGCACGTCAAAGTGGAACTTCCTCCATTCGCGATGGGAGCAGACTTCATCGCGTAGATACCTTGATAAGCTTCATTCGAGATTGTCCAATCGCTTGCCGAAGACCAGTTAAATAAATCGGTGTTTCCATGCCCGAGCTCCCAGTCTTCCACAACACTTCCGATCTTTTGCGAATATACGGTTTCCGTGAGGTAATCATTTTGTCCCTGGAGCGCTGTTCCAATAAAATCGACAAGCATCCCGGCAGGAACATTATCTCCAACCGTTACGGTAAATTCTATTTGTTTCGATTCCCATTGGTTTAATGTCCCGATATTGATTTTCGAAGGGGTTATCGCAATAAGTCCTGTGGAAGAACCTAATTTAACAACGGCATTGTTGGTTGCAGATTTTCCGGCGTTTACCACCGTAAATTTCATTTTCACCGTTTCGTCGGGATCAATCCGGCCGTTGTTGTTTCCGCCTTCCGCATCGTCGATGATAAAGTTATTCATCGTAAATGCCGGTGCATTGCAATTCAATTCGAAGTAACTGGACAAGGTGAAATCATTCCCTTTTGAATAGATCGATAACGGAATGTTGTAATTATGCGGGATGTTGTCCGCAATTTTTATACGGAAACCGTTCTCAATGGTTTTAGTGGCATTGGAAGCAATCGCCCCGTAATTTTCAACACTGTCGATAATCGTCACGTAGGGATCGTTACAACGCAATTTAACCAACGATGTGGTCGCATCCACCGAGCCCAGGTTTTTAACCTCAACCGACAAATCAACCGTTTCTCCGTAATCCAATACGCCGTTGTGATTGCCTTCCACTTCCGAAACCGTATTATTATTATAAACCAGAGCCGGTTCTGTGGAAATTACCAGTATTTTAGCCGTATAGCGCAAAAAATTGTCTTTGGTTACACAAATTGTAATCTTATCGCCGATGACAACATCTCCCGTTACAGGTACCGAAACAAAACCGCCCGTAGCAGTAGCTGTTCCTAAAATGTTTCCATTGTAAGAGAGCGCTATTTTCGCACCGGCCGGCGCTTTTACGGAAAAACTGGGAAGTCCGTACATAAACACAGGGTCATATGTAACAACCATTGCTTGAGGCACCTCGGTATACACCGTTTGAAATGCGTCGCCGTGCATATGGAATAAGTGATAGGTAACTACCTTGTTTGAAGTATTATAAGGCCAATTGGATTGTGCCAAATGGTATTTCCCGGCACAGTTTGCAAAAGTCGGAAGGAATCCTCTTTCCGTAACAGCAGGAGTTTGATCGGGCATGAAATTGGGCCATAAATAATCGAACATGCCCCATACAAAAACATCGTTTACAAAGGAATAAGAAGTTTCCGAGGCGGCGATCAAGGCCAATGCTCCGGCATTTTTTCCATTGTAACGGTAACGGTGAAATTTTTCGGCAAAGCACTCGCTACTGTAGTTATACTTTCCTGTCAAACAGTTCACTGACATGATAAACGAGAGATCCGTATTGGTTAGTTGGCTAATGTTGCTATTGGTGAAATCCGGTTCGCCCCAGCCTGTTTCCATACCGTGGTCCCGGTGAACCAACATAAAGGTCCCTGCATTTAAACCGGCTACAATCTGTGCGGCATTCCCCCCTGTAAATCCTCCCAATTCCGAAGGCGTAGCTGGAATATAAGCGGTACCGTTCGGGCCGAAATAATCCAACACGGTTTGTGTGTTTTGTGCGGTTGACCAAGGTCCAGTAGTGCTACCTCCGTATACTGCATTAATCCGGTTCGGTGTTTTCCCCAACTGATGTTTCCAGTATCCCCCAATTACTTCCGAACACAATTGGAACCAACGTTCTGTTTGCCAACCCAATGCCGTAATCGGCGATTGATAAAAACTCGGCGACATGGGAGGATTCCGTTCATAACTCAAGCATTTGGTTACCATGGTTTCCAATTCTTGAGCATTGTTCGCCGTCATACGGGCAGTGGCAATCTCAGGCAAATCGTTGTTGTCAAAATCGACAAAAATATTATCAGAGACACAATAACTATCCCAGATAGGAGAAGTAACACTCTTGGTAGGGTCGGTACCGTAATCACCTAAAAATAAAATCGCAATCGGCGGTATTTCCCAAGATTGATAGGCGTTTCTGATGTATGATTTCAAGTCTTCTACTCCGGCTCCCGTTTCGTCCAAAGTAACCACTTTGGTTAAAATCCCCTGTTGGGTACGCCATTGTTTTAAAGAATCAGCCCATTGTAAAAATTCCGGGTTGGTCGGAGAAATGATCAAATATTCGCAGCCGGTAGCGCCTGATTTTAATTGCTGGGCTTTGCGCGCATCATAATCGATGTAAGGCAATGAAGTCCCATTCAAAACATTGTCTGTTAAAATCGCATCCCATTGGGGAGAACGAAGGCGATCGTCGCCGAAATACCCGCTTCCTCCTTCAAATTGAACGTCCAATTCGATATCGCGGTTCAGCTCCAGTTGTTTCGAAACCGGATTGTAGCGGAAAGGCGAAACACTAACGGCAACGACAGTCAATCCCCGCATCACCATGGGTTCCGAAACCGACACAACTTTTTCGGGATAAAATGCATTTTTTGAGTACACTTCGGTATTCTTTTCATAACGAAGCGGTGTATTGTCATCATCTTTAGGAATCCGGTAGGCCGGAATAATATCCTTTCCTTCGAAAGCAACCTGACGGATGTTTTTCACCTTCACCGAAGCTTTGGCTCCATTCGGGATGATAATAAACTTGCTCACTGTGGGTAAATTCGGGCATCCTTCTTCGTTCGGAAGAAAATTGTCGCCCAGCGAAATGGATTGCATGGATTCTCCTTTTACCATTTGGTCGTTAAAAGAGAAATCCGATACTGAAAAATTTAAAGTCAAACCACTTGATTTGGTTTGATGAACCGTAAAGCCTTGCTTGCTCCAACTGTCTGTATAAGTTACTTTTTGCGCATGGGAAAAGAAAATCCCAACGACTTGCAGAAAAATAACAACAAAAACAGTTTTTGATTTGAGGGTAAATAAAAAACGCATAATGTTGACTTTTAAAATTTAAAAGGCAATATTAATTATTTTTTTCATGCAAAACCCATAATCTCAAAAAAATGAACTACCCCGCCGCAAGCAGCGAGGAATTAAACCCAAAGAGATTAAAACTCAAAAACTTTCTATAAAAGAAAAAAAATACTTAAGAAGATAGCAAAGGTTTTACAAAATTTGAAATAATTCGTTTAATGCAGAAATCTCGTAAGTAACCGGTTGGCTGTGGCTTGTCTTATTCAGGTTTACAAAAACCTGGTCGATCCCCGAATTCCTTGCCCCTTCAATATCGGCCAACAAATCATCCCCGATCATCAGGGATGTTTCAGGGCGTGCGCCGGCTTTTTGCAAAGCATAAGAAAACATTTCTTTGGTGGGTTTTTTGTACCCTGCCTCTTCGGAAGTAATGATATAAGCAAAATAGCGGTCAAAGCCACTGGCAGCCAGTTTGGGATATTGTACCTCTGCAAAACCGTTGGTAATGGAAAAAAGCCGGTACTTAGGGGATAAATATTCCAAAAGATCCGTCGCAAAAGGAAACGGATAATTTTTTTGTGAAATCAATTGAATGGATTGATCCGCCATTTTTTGCGCTAACTGCGGATCGTCAATTCCAAAAAACCGAAGCGGCTCATTGTATCGTTTGAAATTCAGTTCCTGTTTTTCAATAGCGTTATCGCGGTATAAGTCCCAAAGTTCCGAATTAACCTCCAGATACTTATTTTTAAAAAGTTCGTATGTCGGAATCCCTTTCTCTTTCAATTGGAACGTATCATAAAGTTCCTGCTTTGTTTCTTCGGCTGCCCGTTCAAAATCCCAAAGCGTTTGATCCAAATCAAAAAATAAGTCGGTGTATTTTTTCATAAACTAAATTTTGCGGTAAACCCGTAACTTGGCTATGTAACGTATGGAGAAGTTAATTATTTTAACCGGCCTGTTTTTCAGGCTTTACTTAATGGATGGATTTTTTAAGGAAAAAAGAAGTGGGATTTATGCTATTTTTTTACTTTTACCGCATGATTTAAAAAATTGAAACCTATGCTTATTATTGGGATTGCAGGAGGTTCCGGATGCGGAAAAACAACGGTTGTGAAAGAACTGATCAAAGGTTTGCCTGCGGGGTCTGTTTCGATTATTTCGCAGGATGCTTATTATTTCGACAACGGGCATCTTTCCAAAGAAGAAAAATTGCAAATCAACTTCGATCATCCGGATTCCATTGAATGGCCGCTGTTGGTGAAACATTTGGACTCATTGAAAAGCGATTTTCCCATCGAAATGCCACAATATTCTTATGTAGAATGTGCACGCCTACCGGAAGTGACTCTTGTTCACCCGACAAAAGTGATTATTGTAGAAGGAATTTTGATTTTTACCAATCCCAAATTATTGAAACGACTGGATATAAAAGTATATGTCGACGCGGAAAGCGACGACCGCCTGATGCGTATTATCCGCCGGGACACAGTTGACCGGGGACGGGACTGCGCCGCCGTTCTCAAACACTACGAAACCTGGGTAAAACCCATGCACCTCCAATTTATCGAGCCTTCCAAACGAGCCGCTGATATCATTGTCCCTCAAGGCGGGGAAAATAAAGTCGCCATTGATATTCTTACTTCGCGGATACGGATGAAATTAAATTCGGATGAGTAAGTGTTTCTCGCGTTAGCGTTCTTTGCTGGCAGCAAAAGAGACTGAAAATCCGGCCGAAAAAGAAATCCGGCTTTTTATACTTGCTTCCCCAAGCAGTTTGGGCGGATTTACGGATACGTCATAAAACTCCGTGTCATAAGGAGCCAGCCGGTATTCCGCCTTCATTTCAAGGCTCATAAAATTCCGGCTAAAAGCAACAAGGCTTTTATTAAATAAAATCACCACACCATAATCAAACTTATCGGAAGTGCGGGTCATATCGTAATTGTCGTATTTGCCCTGATAAGACCGGAATGTATTGATCCCATCACCAACCATAAAAGCGCCGTAAAATCCGACTCCAAAGAAAAATCCCTGTTCCAGGTAACTGCGGTTTACAATGGCATTCAAATACAGTTGATTGATGTATACGGGGAAGTCTTTCGTATCGTAATTGCTTCCACTACTGTAAGGAATTTTTAAATGATACTTGTTGCTTGAGCTGGCAAAGCCCAAGCGTGCAGAAAATCCGGTTCCCCGGTCTCTCAATAAATCATAATTTGTAAAAATGCTATATTCAAATGCGGCTGAAAAGGGGTTATTGGTGTTTCCCGCATTGTAAAGGGTCACGCCAAAATCAAGCCCGGCGCCGATATAACTCCCTCCTTCAATTTCTTGCGAAAACAAATCCGGCCTGAGAAAAATCAATAAGAAAAGCAGTAAAATAGTTCTTTTCATTCCTTCCGTGTAAACAAAATCAAGGATAATAACGTCTTATACTCAAATCTTAGTATCCAAAATACAGTTTTAACTAAAATAAGCCACCCATTTCAGGATGCTGAAATGGGTGGCTCTATAATAAACGATTGTATGTAGCCTCAGTTGGGCCTTATTTTTTTGAAGCGCAAACTAATCACGCCCCAAAACGCTTCTTTAAATATTTTCGAACTCATTTTCGACGTGCCTTCCGTACGGTCAGTAAAAATGATGGGAACTTCCACAATTTTAAAACCCAACTTCCAGGTTGTATATTTCATTTCAATTTGAAATGCATATCCCATAAATTCTATTTTATCCAGATTCATGGTTTGTAACACCTTGCGGGTATAACAGGCAAAACCTGCCGTCGTATCACGAATGGTCATTCCGGTAACGATACGTACATATTTTGAAGCATAATAGGACATCAACACCCGGCCCATCGGCCAATTGACCACATTCACCCCGTTTACATAACGCGATCCGACCGCCATGTCGGCTTCGCCTTTTGCACAAGGCTCATATAGACGGATCAAATCGTCCGGATTGTGTGAAAAGTCGCAATCCATTTCAAAAATGTATTCATAATTTCGCTCCAAGGCCCATTTGAAACCTGCAATATAGGCAGTACCTAAACCCAATTTGCCTTTCCGTTCCAAAATATGCAAACGCCCTTCAAATTCGGGCATCAGTCCTTTTATAATGGCAGCCGTTCCATCGGGCGAATTGTCTTCGACAATCAACAAATGAAATTCTTTCGGCAACGAAAACACCTTTCGGATCATCTTTTCGACGTTTTCCTTTTCGTTGTAAGTGGGGATAATTACAATGCTGTCTGACACGATATGTAGAATTTTTGTGCGAAAATAGCAAATTTATGGAGGTTTTTCAAAATGCAAAATATTTTCCTAACAAATGGCAAAGGTATTTTCTTGTTTTATGAAACTTTAAACCCATTTGTTTTTCAGAGAGTCCGATTGTTTCTATGAAAACTACCTTAAAATCTCTTGAAATTACCGGGTCTTTAAAATTTGATATGATGCTTTCTCGCCTGTTTCATTGTAAAGGGTTAAAACATAAACGCCCGGTTTCAAAGAGGAAATATCGATTTTATGCCGGTTTGTATTTGCGATCGTTTGGGTTAATACGGCTTTTCCCGAAATATCCACCAATCGGAGTGTGAAAGGGTTGCTTTTCTCAAACGAAACCGTCAGTTCCCCCGAAGTCGGGTTCGGGAAAACCGAAATACCGGCATGGAATTTATCAAATTCTTTAACGGCCAGCAACGTCCCGCCATTGGTCACATAACGAGAAGCAAACTCCCGGTAATAAATATTTACCAGTTGGCTGGAATGGATAAGCAACGTATTTTCATCATTTTTGGTATCGGCGCTCAAACTCCAATTGTGGCTGCCTGTCAGCAAAATCGGATCCGAAGCAGGATTTACACGATCTGCCAGCATGTATTTATTGTGCATAACCCCTGAGGCATCGCCGTCGGTTTTGAAGTTGTCTCCCAAAGTTTTCAAAATCGGGAGCGCCGCTCCGCACTCTCCTTCGCTATTGACCAAAAGCCGTGTGGGGACCTGTGCATTGTATTTGCTTTGCAAAGCAGTTGCAATGTTGGTGCGGGTAATCAGCATGGTGGCTACTTCAATGCTGGATTCTGCTGAGTTAATGGTTTCCACGATCTTTGCATCCGTTCCGTCGCTGGGGCTGAAATAAGCTTCCACATACTTGTCACCAATGATAAAATCATGCGGTGTATTGTTCAGCTTGTAAGGGCCAAAACGCGCTGCAGAAGCATCGGGCGTCGGACCGTTGCTTCCGAACATTTCTTCAAATTCTAAAGTATAGGCTTTAGCCAAACTCTGGTCGTAAATAATGATGACGTTATTCGCATCCGTATTCACCTGCTGCGTGGTAAAATTTGTAGATCCCGTCCAAACAATCGCATCTTCAGGATTGCTGCTGGCCGCATCGAAAACAACAAATTTATTGTGCATGATTCCGTAAGCGGAACTTTGCGGGCTGGCAATCTTGGGAATATCCGGAATATAAGATAAGGATTGGTTTGTCGTACCACCGTCATAAACCATCCGCACACGCACACCACGTGCTTGCGCCTGGTTTAAGGCATGTGGGATTTTTGTCAGGTTAAAATTATAAATCGCCATATCGACGGTTTGTTTTGCCCTGTTGATATAGGCTACCAAAGTATCTTCAACGGCTGCGCCCAATTTTATGGCCAAATCACCCTGCAATTCGGGAGAGTTATTCACTTCCCGGGTAAAGTAGGCTTTCATTTTTCCGCTCGACAATGATTTTGTAATGTAGGGTTGGGTCGCCGTACGCGCCGTATCATCCTCTAAAACGCTGAATATTGAAACATAGATCAAATCGGCAGGCTGTAGCCCATTCATTTGCAGGGAATGTTGCGTTGAGAACTCTTGATTCTTCAAATGTCCCAATTCCAATTCAGGCGTCCGTCCGTAAAACACTTCCGAAGTGCTGTTCAGGCTGGTTGTCCAATTCAAACAAAACCCATTCGTGGTAATTTGGCTTACTTCAGGCCCGGAGTTGATGGAAAGGGCATGACTCTCGACATCGTCCGAATCACGTAACAGCAATTGATAGGTATTCAGGTATTGCGAACAGATTCCGGTAAGCGTCATAGTTCCCGCAGGAATCGGTTTTCCGATAAGATCCATCCCGCTCGAAAGATACACGACAAATTGCTGCCCGTTTGCCGTAAATTGGTTGGACCCGGTTACAAAACTTGTTGCGCCGCCGATTTTTGAAACATTTTCAATCCGGACCAACCTGGCTTCATTTGTTTCGGCCAATTGGGACGGCACAATGGTGAGCGGAGCCGGCAACGGATTGTTCGAGGAATGGATCGTAAAACTATTTACCGGACTAATTTCCAACAGATTATAATAATTCTTCAAAACGCCTGTAACGGTAATCTCATCGCCCCGTTTTACCGATCCCAATTTCGAATCGTATGCGGCCACTCCGCCGGTTTCATCCTGCAAATAACGAATACTGCCCAATTCGCTCCCATTGGTCACAATGCCTTTAACGGTGACGGTTTCGCCGATGGATTGGGAGCGGGCTTCGGATATGGATATTTGAGCCATTCCTGCGGATGACAGGCAAAGGAATAAAATGAATATGGTTGCTTTCTGTAACATGCCTTTCAAAGAATTGTCCTATTTTTTTAACAAACTGAATATCAATTTCTATCGATAAACAAAATTAACAAAAATACCTTAGTCACGAAGAATTTCTTGCAATTGCGAAAGAATTCGCTCTTTTTGCCCGAGCAAATCATAATACGCTTTTTTTACACTGATTTTCAAAAACAAAAACCGGATAAATTTGAAAGAATCAATCAAATATCTTGAGTAAAAAACGGTAAACAATCCTGCAATAATTCCCAATGCAATACCGCACAATGCCGGACAAAACGGAAAGATCGTTAAGGCCAGAATGATCAGGATCAGGTAATAAACCAGCGAACTTAAAAACCAAACGGCAAAATCAAGCGAGGAATGAAATTGCGTATCCTCGGCATTTTTAATCAAAAAATACGGAAGTTTATAAGGAATATAATTCAAAAAGAATCCGATCAAATGAAGCGGGAATGTAAGAATTGCAAAACATGCTGTTAACAACAATTTCGGCGACACTTTTTTTACAAAACGGTCTTTCAGATTGTGCGTTGAAAGCGTTGCCTGATATTTCTTCACATCTTTTTCCAATTCAATAGCTTCGGCATCTCCCGAACAGAAGCGGTCGTCAAGCTTCCGGATCAATTCTTTTTGCGCCTGAAACTTCCGGTAGCAGCCGTTTCTATCGAACGGTTTCGTATCAAAATAAGCATATCGCTGCATTTCCAACGTTTGCATATAAAACTCGTACCGCTCGTCCGGTTGCTGGATGTCGATCATCAAAGGCCGGATTCCCTCCGAAACTGCTTGCAGCAACTCGTTCATGGCTTTGGCAGGATTTTCCTTGTATTGGGGAATAAAACCGGCCAGTTCGATCGGGTTGCCGAATTGAACCAACAAATCCTGGTTCCGTTTTTGCCAATTGGTATAATCTAACCCAACCGGAACAATTTTAATTCCCAACTCAAAACCCGACAATTCTTCGGCCCGGAACGCAATGCGGCAAACTCCCTTTTTCAGCGGACGCAGTTTTTTTTGATCGCCATGATTCCCTTCGGGAAACAAGGCGATCGGAGTTCCGTAGCGCAAAATTTTGGTTGCATGAAGAAATGTTTTGTCATTTTCGCTCATGTGTTCAATTCCATCGCGAAAACGGTAAACCGGAAGGATTTTTAGAAAATACAGCAACTTGGCAATAAACGGCTTTTTGAAAATATCCGCCCGCGCCAAAAAAACCACTTGCTTCCCGGTGGAAAAAATAATGGCCAAAGCGTCCATCAACGCATTCTGATGATTCGATACAAAAATGACCGGTTCATTTTCAGGAACGTTTCCAAGGCCAACAACGGTAAACTTCCGGTAATAAAACCGGTGGAATCGTCTACCAAGCACAAGCAACAACTGAAAAAGCCAGGATTTTTCATGAATTGTTTTTTCCGACATACGGCGCTTTTTTTGATCGGCAAATGTACCATTTTCAAACGGTAAAACCGGATGAAGATTTCAGCAAAACGGATTACAAAGCCACTGCCGGGTATAAGAAACGAAGTATTAAAAAATCGAAACAAAAACTCCCTTTGCCATAAAAGTAAAGGGAGTTAAAATCATTTTTTCAAAATACCTAGAACGGCAAGTCGTCGATAGGTTCGTTGCCTTGCGGGGCAAACGGATCTTGCGGAGGAACCGAACTGTATTGCGGCGGCGCGCTCTGAGCTGTTTGCTGGGGCGCTCCCGCAGCTTGTTTTTCCACACGCCAAGCACGGGCTTCGGTAAACCAACGGCCATTGTACTCGCGGCTTTCAATGTCAAAAAATACTTTCACCACTTCGTTTTCGAGCAGTTGTGCCTGATCAATTTTATCGCCCCAAAGCGAAAAACAAGCCTTTTTGGGAAATTGACCATTTTCAATTTCGATCACAAACTCTTGTTTGCGCCATTCGCCATTGCGTCCCTGTCCGGTAACCAATGGAAGTATTCTGAAGATTTTACCTGTAATTTCCATTTTCTTAAAATAAAATGCTAAAGTAGTAAAATTTGACTTTTTTCGGATTCCCTTTTGCAAAAAAGGAGCTTTGCGTTGGAAATCAACATGCAACAAATTTGTTGCCCATTATTGATAGATTTTGGGTTGTACTTCGCCTTTCAAAACCATCAATCCATTAACGGCAAGAGCCCGCATTTCGTCTTCACCCGGATACACATGCAGCGGCGCAAATTTATGAACCCGCTCCGAAATGTAATTGGTAAAATACTTGCTGTAAGCGATGCCTCCGGTAAGAATAATGGCATCTACATTGCCCGATAATACGGCAACCATGGCGCCAATAGCTTTGGCAACCTGGTAAGCCATGGCTTCAAAAATAAATTTGGCTTGTTCGTCGCCCGAAAACGCACGTTCTTCCACACTGCTTGCACTGTTGGTTCCCAAATGTGCTACCAATCCGCCTTTTCCGCAAATCATTTTTAAAAGTTCGGCCTGGGTGTATTTGCCGCTAAAACACATTTTCACCAAATCAGCGCTGGGTAAGGTTCCCGAACGTTCGGGCGAAAACGGCCCTTCGCCATCCAAGGCCTGGTTTACGTCAATTACACGGCCCTTTTCGTGCGCACCGACCGAAATTCCGCCGCCTAAGTGCGCTACCACCAAATTCAAATCTTCGTAGTTGCGCATAATGCTTTTGGCATGCTGGCGGGCAATGGCTTTCTGGTTCAAGGCATGAAAAATACTCACCCGTTTAAAATCAGGATGTCCCGCAACACGCGCAATATCATTCATTTCGTCCACCACCACCGGATCGGTAATATACGCTTTGGCGTTGGGCAAAGCATGTGCAATTTCCAAAGCAATCAAACCGCCCAGGTTGCTGGCATGCTCGCCTCCCATGGGCGGATTAATCAAGTCACTTCGTAACGCTTCATTTACTTCGTAAACACCCGATGGAATGGGTTTTACCAAACCTCCACGGCCCACTACAGCTTTAATTTCGTTCAAGTTAATATTGGCTTGCTGCAATTCCTTGTAAATAATATCCTTACGATATTCAAATTGATCGCTGATGTGCTCAAACTTACTCAATTCATCGGATGAATGGGTAATGTTTTTTACAAACACCGAATTGGTGTTGTGAAAAACAGCAATTTTGGTAGATGTCGAACCGGGATTAATCGCTAAAATACGGTAACCGTCCATATATATTTTCAGATATAAAAATCAAATCGTTGTTTTACAAAAACCTAGGCCATCAAAGCGGCCAAAGCAATCGAATAGGTTTTGGTCAGCGCGCTGTCGCCACGGCTTGTCAATACGCAAGGAACCTTGGCACCGGCCACATAAGCGGCCAATTCGGCATTGGCTAATTTGGTATTGCTTTTGAAAAATACGTTGCCCGATTCGATGTTGGGAAACAACATGCAATCGGCATTCGCCGGAACTTCGCCCGTAACCTTCTTAATATCAACCGCTTCTTGATCTATAGCGCAATCCAGTGACAACGGACCGTCTACAACGCAACCCGTAATTTGTCCTCGGTCGTTCATTTTCGATAAAATTGCTGCATCAACGCAAGCAGGCATACCCGGCAACATTTGTTCGGTCGCTGCAATCACGGCTACTTTGGGTTTCTCAACACCAATTGCTTTGGCGGTTTTCACCAAATAATCGATTTGTTTGATTTTTTGCTTCAATTCGGGAAGCGGAATAATGGCTACGTCACTAATGGTCAACAAACGCGGATAAGAAGGAATTTCGATAACGGTGACATGGCTCAACACAGCTCCTTCGCCACACAAACCGGCGGTTTTATTCAAAATGGCGCGCATGTATTTGTCGGTACTCAATGTGCCTTTCATCAACAAATCGGCTTTGCCTTCGTTGATAAGCTGCACCGCTAAAGAGGCCGCCTTGATTTCGTTGGGTTCGTGATGAATCTGGAATTTGGAAACATCGATCGAATGTTCGGCACAAATCTTTTTGATATTTTCTTGGTCGCCCGTCATCAACACGGTGACAATTTCTTTTTGAGCTGCGGCATAAGCGGCTTCAATGGTATGTGCATCATTGGCAAAAGCCACGACAATGCGTTTTTGAGTTTTGCTTTTCAATAAATCGAAAAGTTGTTCTAGTTTGGTGATAGCCATTTTGAAAAAGGAATTTTTATATAAACAGTTTATTATTACTTAGTTACGTTGCAATTTGTAATTTGCCACAAAGGTATGAAAATTCTTTTTACGAATTTATCTGTCGGGAATGAAATACGTCATCGCAGATTTACTTACCAATCGCAATATTCGCCGGATGTAGATTTCTTAAACGAACCGGAGTAATTTTAGCAACCAATCCGGCAATGGTTTTTCCGGGTTACGCTTGTCTACGTGGAGATACCATCCGATTTTTTTCAGGATCGGGATCTTTATGGTTTCCACCAACTCGATCAATGTGCCGTCCGGATCTTCCACATAGGCGAAATGACCTGCGGCTTCGCCCATATCGAACTTGCCGTCGCCCGAATCCACCGTAAACGGACAGCCTGCCCCTGCACACTGCGCTTTGATGTCGGCCATGCCTTTCACATCGAAGCAGAGGTGTATATACCCGAAGTCTCCCCATTGACGTCCTCCAAACATTTTGCGCGGAGCGAAATCCTTGGCCTCAAAAAGTTCTATCTGTGTCTGTCCCAATAAACGCGAGAAAGATCCTTTCCGTGGCTTGGAATGAGTCAGCAGTACCCTGCGGAACGTTTTCCCGCCTCCTTCCAGGGCAGCAATATCTTCGAATGCTCCAGTCCGGTCGTAAACAATCTGGTCGTAACCTAGAATCTCGGAATAAAACTTAACGGACTTATCCATATCGGCAACACCTACCGATACTCCTGCCGTACCTCCCGTGCGGCGTTTGCCTTTGCTGAAAAATGGCAACCCTTCGATAAGCTCGAACACATTGCCGTATTTGTCTTTCATGAAGAAATGGAGCGATCCCGACGGGTCCGGCTGCGGTTCGTTCAGGACTTCAACACCCAGATCCTTCAGCTCCTTGTAAGTGGCTTTCACATCGTCGCTCTTTATCTTGCAAACAAAGATGCCCAAGTCGCCCAATTCTATTTTGAAAGGGGCAGCCTGCGGCGTCCGCGTGGTGTATTGCCATATTTCGAAACCGCCGCCGCCTTTAAGGTTGAGCGAAAGTATGGCATGGCGGTCCTGAGGCTTGTTGTTCGTATACGGCAGCATAAGTTCGGCGGTGCCGTTGTCGTCGAACAGCGCTATGTTCATACCGAATATGCGATCGTAATACCCGAATGCCTCATGGACATCCGTCACCCCGATCCCGATCTGTTGGATGCCACTGATTATTTTCTTCATAGTATCTTATTTAAAGGTTTTTTCTCTATGGTAATTTATTTCGAGCAAGCCTCAGGTTGGTATGACATTTCTGGATATCCTGAAATGCAGGCCCGGCAGCCAGCGTTTCAGTTTCACCATCAGCAACTCTTTGCCTCCGCAAAGTATCTCAGGCTTGTTCTTGCGGATGCCGCGCAGTATCTGGCGTGCGGCTTTTTCAGGCGTGATACCGTTCTTCTGCCCCTCGTCCATCTTACCGTAAGCAGTGCCATCGGCCGTAATTGCGCTCATCGAGATGGGCGTGTTTATCCTTCCTCCGATAATAATCCCCACTTTTATATTCTTGTCGTAATACTCTGCCCTGAGTGATTCGAAAAATCCGTGTAGCGCGTGTTTGGCCGCCGAGTAGGCCGAACGCAACGGAAATCCGAAAACGCCTACCATACTGCTGGTACACAACACATGGGCGCCTCCTTGCTTAAGCATCAACGGCAGCAAGGCTTTGGTCAGAATCACCGTGCCGAAATAATTCACTTCCATCATACGCCTGTCTACCTCTACCGGGGTTTCCAATGCGGTGGCGCGTTGACTTATACCGGCATTGTTTATCAGGATATCGATGCGCCCAAATTTCTCAATGAAACGATTGACCGTGGGAACGATGGAATCCGGATTCTCCAAGTCGAGGGGCACGACATGCATACTTTCAGAAAAGGCGGAGCGCGTTTTGACCGCTTGCAGTTTTTCAGCCGAACGGGCGGATATAATTACTGTCGCCCCTTCGGAAGCCAGCGCCAGCGCCATAGCCTCGCCTATGCCCGACGAAGCGCCGGTTATCCAGATTATTTTATCGGTAAAATACATAGGATCGATATCTAAAATGCCTTACGATGCAAATATAGTATCAATAAAGAATTTGTAAAAATTTTTGAGAAGAAAGAAAGGGGAAGATTCTAACTTTGCCTGTAGTTTTATTTAGAAGTTCCAATGCCTCTGCTTCGCCTAATCAATGGCAACCCTTTTTACAGACTAGAAACAAAGCGATGTCTCGGCTCAGCTTTCGGTTCGCTCGACAGGTCCTTGTAGTGGTAATGTAAGTTTTTGAGCTATTTCTTCATCTAGATTTATGCATATCAAAAAAAAATTCCATCTTTGCTTCGATTTAAAGACAAAAAGGTTTCACCCAAATCTGTTTTTATGTTACGAAAACCAATATTCTCTATTCTTTTTGTAACCCTATCCTGTTTTTTGTTTGCACAACAAGATCCGATTTCTTTTGCCAACCGGCTGAAAACTAATTTTGAGGGAAGTTACGATAAAATTGACCAATCCTACACCATACAGGGCGAAGGATATTCGATTTATGCCAAGTTATTTAAAAAACCATCGGCCCAGGATCGTTTTCTTTCGCCTCAAATGGCCGATTTAGAACCGTATGCGTTAAGCCAACTTTTGGGGGGCAACAATTATTCTTACGATGATGCAAAAAAAGGGTATGTTAGGAACTACAATCCGTATGAAAAAAACGAAGTCGCATCTATCGTAAAATTGGACGATCAATCCCAAAGCCTTTGGGGCGTGCGTTTTGAACGAAAAATGGATTTGGATCCCAATTTCCAACGCCAGTTTGTAGAAGGTATCAAAAATCAAACAATCGATTTAAACGAGTTGCTTACTACAAATGACGTCTATAAAATCTTCGGCAAGCCGGTTCCGCTTACCGGCTCTTTTAAAAAAATCACATCCAAAACCGTTAAAGACGGGCAAGGGAACCAGGTTTTTATTGAAGCATTCAGCACGATGCGTGAAGCCGAAAAACACAAGCATTTTGAGTTGAGCAAAACGTTAGAAAGGAAAACGTACATTATTGGAAGGGAAAAAGACACGCTGATCGTTGGTCGTACGGAAGTCATTGCCGATGTGATTACGTATCAATATGAAAAATACTATACGCCCAAGGAACAGCAGGAAATAGACCAACATTATTTTTTTGTAAAAGAATCGAATGGAATCGCCTATTCCGTAAAAGTCGAACATCCGGTTTCTGTTTTTGCTCCTGACTCGGTCAATGAGCTTCCGGCGTTTATCCGTGAACATATTTTTCAGCCGAAATACTCATCCAATCCGTTGAAATATCCATTGAAATACTTTCTCATTCATCCGGAAGATACGGCTTATGTGCGAAAGAAGTTCCGGGCGCCGTTTTGGACCTATTACGATCACAACACTTCCATTTACGGCGTTTCGTTGGGAATGGCGGAAGGAGGCGAAAATGTGACCACCAACGGAATCAAAATCACCGCTTTGGGTTATGGATTTGCTAGGGTGTGTTAACACTATTTTATATAATCTATAATTAAAGCATACATAACAAATGCGATATACATTATATCCGTTTTTTCGTAACGAGTGAAGACCCTTCTGAATCTCTTGATTCGTCTAAACAATCTCTCAATCTCAT
>JAVBOY010000039.1:0-15247 GCA_031550085.1 Lentimicrobiaceae bacterium | reverse complement strand
CGGGAAGTGAAGAGGTCCTTCACCGGGAAGTGAAGAGGTCCTTCACCGGGAAGTGAAGAGGTCCTTCACCGGGAAGTGAAGAGGTCCTTCACCGGGAAGTGAAGAGGTCCTTCACCGGGAACATAATGGCTCTTTGATAACCTTGCCAAAGGGTCTTTGATAGCATTGTCAAAAGGTCTTTGATAACGTTGCCAAAAGGTCTTTGATAGCATTGTCAAAAGGTCTTTGATAACCTTGTCAAAAGGTCTTTGATAACCTTGTCAAAGGGTCTTTGACCGGGAAGCCAAAGAATTAATTATGAATGCTTTTAGTAAACAAGTTGACGAGTAACGGGTAACGAGTGACAAATTAATTACGAATGACGAGCAAACAAGTTAACAGAAAACCTCAGCGATTCTCCGTGAACACTCAGTGGTACTCAGCGTAATTTTTTTAGCAGAAAGGAAAAAGCAGAACGAGTAAACAAACAACAAACAACAAAAAACGAACAACAGGTCACTTCGACTGGAGCGAAACGAAAAGGAAGAATCCCTTTCCCCCTTAAATTAAGAATGAAGAATTAAAAGTGAAAAATTGAATTTCATCAATAAACAATTAAACAACCATCTCACCCTTCACTGTTCATGTTTTACACCATGTGATTAGAATTGAATATTATTAGATTTTATTTCTCAATTCAATCCCAACAACCATTTTCCCCCCCATAAACAGTTCAACAACTCAACAGTTCAACGATTCAACAGACTATTCACCCTTTACCTTGAACCCTTAACCCACTTCACTGTTCACAAATAAACAATTAAACAATTAAACAGTTCAACAATTCAACAATTCAACAGTCAACTCTCCCTTCACGCTATGAGATTATAATAAAGAATAAGGTTTCGGGAACTCCTGTCAGGTTTATTCTCATATCGTTTTCTGTTTTTTTTAATTTTTCAAAGAAGCAATAAACTTACCCCCATCACAGCCATTCCTACCACCAGGCCGGAAATGGAGATATGGTGTTTGCCGTATTTTTCGGCAGAAGGCAACAGCTCATCCAGGGAAATAAAGACCATGATACCGGAAACTGCGGCCAGGATAATCCCATTGACGGTTGTCGTCCAATAAGGCATCAGGAACAGAAAGGCGATACCGGCGCCGACCGGTTCTGCCAACCCTGACAGGAAAGAATACCAGAAAGCCTTTCTTTTGCTGCCTGTGGCATGATAGATCGGTACGGAAACCGCAATTCCTTCCGGTATATTGTGGATGGCAATGGCCACCGTAATGGGAATGGCAATATCCAAGCCTTCCAAGGCAGAAGTAAACGTGGCGATTCCTTCCGGGAAATTGTGCAAAGCCAACGAAATGGCAACCACAAGACCTGCCCGGTGCAGGGCATCCCGTTTACTCATTTCTTCCACGCCATGTATTTCATGAGGATTCCCCGATTCCGGCACCAGAAAATCAATCAGGTCAATCAGGGCAATTCCTCCGAAAAAAGCCATCAGCAGGTATAACATTCCCATTTTATCCCCGAATGCGGCGATTAATTCGGCTTTGGCATGAGGCATCATTTCCATGAAGGATACATAAATCATCACACCGGCCGATAATCCCAGGGAAAAACATAAGAATTTTGTATTCGTACGTTTGGCAATAAGCGCAATCAGGCTCCCGATACCGGTCGAAAGCCCGGCAACCAACGTCAGGGAAAATGCTAAAAGAATTGTTTGCGGATCCATTTCTTATAATCTTATAACTATTACTTTATACTCCTGAAATTTCTAACCTTGCATCCGTTGTGGGTCGTCCCACATAGTTATAAACCATTATTTGCCTCCAGTTGTTGACAGGTACCTTGTTCAGGTAGCCTGTCCTCGTCCGGTACTACAATCGTATCGGCATGTACAAAGGTATTCCGGCGATGACAATTCCGGTTTTGCTTTTACCCGTTCGTTGATCACTTCCTGTGTGGCCAATTGTTTTGGGCGGGGAAAGCCTTCTGAGATTTTGTTTTATCATCAATATAGTATTGAAACGAAGTCTGTAAGACAGGAGAGATTCTCTCGATTCCACACATTCCGATTGTCGTGCGCTTCACTCAATGACGGGCGCTGCCGGAGAGGCTGGGGGAGGATCCCGCAGCCAAACTACTCGTTCGAGTATTCTTTAATCATTTCGCGGTAGTTTGAAAACACATTGGCCCGCGATACAAAGCCGATGTATTTGCCTTTCTCCAGAACCGGGATGTTGTAATGCGATGTTTCGGCAAATAGCTTCGCCACATCCTCCACAGTGGCTGTTCTTTCGATCCATACGTCGGGCATAAACATAAGGTTGCTTACAAATACGGTATCGTACAGTTCATGGTTGAAAATGATTTCGCGGACGTTATTGATAAAAACCACGCCCAGATAATTGTTCTCAGTGTCAATGACCGGAAAAACATTGCGTTGCGATTTGGCAACCACCTTTACAAACTCTCCCAACGTAGCATCCGGGCTTACGGTAGAAAAATTGGTTTCAATCAGTTTTTCGATGGAAAGGCGTGCTAAAACCGCTTTATCCTTGTTGTGGGTGATCAGTTCACCCATTTCGGCTAACCGTTTGGTGTAGATGGAATGCGGCTCGAATGGGACAATGGTTAAATACGAGATGATGGAAACAATCATTAAGGGAACAAAAAAGTGATACCCTCCGGTAATTTCGGCAATCAAGAAGGTTGCGGTGAGCGGGGCATGCATCACGCCGGCCATGACTCCCGCCATGCCGGCCAATGCAAAATTGGCTTCGGGAATGCGGTTTTCAAAAAAAGGATTGAATATGCGGGCCGCAAAAAAACCGGTTACGCCGCCCATAAAAAGCGAAGGAGCAAAAATTCCGCCGTTACCGCCGCCACTCAAAGTAGCCGTCATGGCGACGACCTTGAAAATAAGTATTAATAACAAGAATCCCAATAGCAAGAGCCCATTTTCGCCGATGGGATAGAAAAGGCTGCCTTCCAGTAATTTTAAGCCATTGCCTGCCAATAGGTCGTTTAAGGCGCCGTATCCTTCGCCATACAAAGGAGGAAACAAAAAAATCAGCAAACTGGTAATGACGCCTCCGATCAGGGCACGGATCCAGGGCTTTTTGATGAGTTGGAATTGTTTCTCAAGCGATAAATTGGCCTTGGTGAAGTAAATGGAAACAATACCTGCGATAATACCGAGCAGGACGTAGAAAGGTAAATTTTCCAGTTTAAAAGAAGTCTGTATCTGGAACTCAAACAAGAAACCGCGCCCCATCAGAAAATAGGCAAGGGTAGCCCCTGTCGCCGACGAAATCAGCAAGGGAATCAAGCTGGACATCGTCAGATCGAGCATCAGCACTTCCAACGCAAAAATAACACCGGCGATGGGCGCTTTGAAAATAGCCGCAATCGCTCCTGCCGATCCGCACCCGATAAATAGAATCAAGGTGTGGTAATCCAGGCGGAAAAAACGTCCGATATTGCTTCCGATCGCA
Organism: Lentimicrobiaceae bacterium; assembly: GCA_031550085.1. Classification (GTDB taxonomy): domain Bacteria; phylum Bacteroidota; class Bacteroidia; order Bacteroidales; family UBA4417; genus UBA4417. Next base: position 11,752 of record JAVBOY010000039.1, on the reverse strand, counting down.
GAACCCGTCAAAACGGTGGGGGCTTCCAATCCCACGGAACCGCCAAAGCTTACGGTCAGCGTACTGGCAATAATTGAAGAAAAAGTATTGTGGATCTTCAGGATGGCGTTGTTTTTCGAAATGGCCTGCAAAATACGGCTGATCCCATGCGAAATATCATCACGTACCACAAATTTTACAAACAAAAAAGTAAGTACGATTCCAATCAACGGAAACAGCAAATAAGGCCAGTTGGCATGCCCCAGGTTGATACCTCTTTGCAAAAAATGGCTGGTGTAGTGAACGACATTTTTCAGGATAATCGCAGACAGCCCCCCCAAGGCTCCGACGATACAACTAACGACCAACACAAATTGCCGGTGTGAGTTGTGGCGCAACTGCCAAAAATTCATTTTTTTGAAAATGCTGTTCCAATTCATGCCCCTGCAAAAATAAACGACTTTGTCAGAATAGAAACATTATTTTAAAAGTTTCTATAAGGACATGAAAATAACAGGGAACGCAAAAAAGCCAATGCTATGTTACACAGCACTGGCTTTTTACAAATTAAGTGATAACAAAAGAAAGCTTCTACAGTTTATTATTGATGATTGGGTGTTACCGGATCACCAATTTTTTGGATATCAGGCGCTTTTTTATTTCGACAACGACAACATAAACTCCTTTCGGCAGCGAGGAGACCGGAATGCAAATTTCTTTTTCGTGCGTTTCGGATGTAAAAACAACCTGCCCATATAAGTTCATCAGTTGTATTCTGCCCGGAACCTCTTCACAAACAATATTCACGTATTGCGAGGCCGGATTGGGGAATATTGCCACACGGTGCGCTTCCGGTACCGGACGAGTTCCAACGGTTTGGATGCACCTGGTTTCGGATTCTGTTTCGTAAGCATCGTTGTAAACAGCTACAACCTGATAACAATAGGTCTGGTTGTCGCTGATCTGATCCGGGAATTGTGTGGATTGAACCAACGCCTGGTTCAATTTTTCGTCGTTCCGGTAAATATTGTACCCGCTCAAACCACTCTGTGTAATGGCCGTCCACGAAAGCAAGACTTCCGATCCGTTTTTGTCAATTCGGATGTTGCGGGGAACTTCATGGAACGGAACCATCACGACCGCCGGGCCGGCCAATTTTTCGGAAACACCTTCGTTGTAAACGGCTTGTACCATATAAACGTGGGCTTTCCCATTAAGGATGTTTTCATCGATAAATGCCGGCGTCTGGGAAGATCCGATCCGGACATTATTCCGGAAAATGGCATAGGAACAAGTGGGATTTCCTTGGGGAGCTTTCCAACTGAGCGTGATTTGATTTCCATCGTAAGTGCCTTGCAAATCCGTAGGTTCAGGTAAATGAATTCCATTGTCGATGATGACCGTATAATCTTCCGTTTCGCCGTAACTGACCGATGCGCAAGGATTGACAGATGAAGCATTGTAAACCGATTTGACCCTTAGCCGGTAATGTCCGTTTTGTACCGTTTCGGGAATAAAGGCCGGCAATTTGATGCTTCCTGCCGTTGGCATTTTAAAGTTGGAAATCAGGCATTCGGAACTTTCAAATACATGATTCGAGTTGAAGTCAATCCAAAGCGAAATGTATTGCATGTTCGAGGAAGTTTCAATGGTAACATCATAAGCTTCTCCTTGTTGCAGAACGGTTGACATCGAAGTAAAATCGCCATACCCGCTTCCGCTGCAACCGCTGTTTGCATTTTGGATATCTTCCAACAGGAATGCATTGATATTATCATGGTAAGAGGAACAGTTAGACGTGGGTTTGCAGTAGTCTCCCGAAAAATCGAGATGAATGGGAATCTCGCCCGACAAACCGTATGCTGCTGTGTAGTAGGCTGTAATATCCATTTGATGTCCGGGCGGCGTATTTTCCGATGCGGTTACCAAAAAATCCAAGGTAGCCGTCCCACCGTAGATTCCGATGTCGCCAAAATATTGCTCGCCTGTGGTAAGGATACTGAGATACGGGTCGCTGGAAACAAGATGCCCTTTCACATTGATGGCCTTGGATGTTCCGGCATTGGTTAACTGGATTCGCAACAAAGCGGTTTCACCGGCGTTGAGCTGTCCGTTCCCATTTCCCATGATCCGGTCATCGATGGTGATAAGCGGTTGAGTTACTACGGCTGCGTGCGCAACCAGGGAATAAGTTCCGTTCCAGGTGCTGCTGCCGCTTACCGTGTATTGAAATGTAACCACGTGTTTATCGGGAATTTCTTCCGATACCGAAATTTCGAATCCGTTTTCCAACAGGACACTTTGGAGGGATGCAATGCCGCTGCAGCTTGCTTCATGGTTAAGAATTGAAATGTAAGGATCATTTGTGGATAACGTAAAGGTCAGCGCTCCGGCATCTTGACTCCCTACATTTCGGGCGGTGAAATTCAATTTTACGTTCTTGTCGGAATAATCCAAAATTCCGTTGTCGTCATTGACCGATAGTTCATGGCAGGTAATAAAGGGATACCCGGCTGAAATACAGGGGATTTTTGAGTAAATGGTCGTTGTGTTGAAAGCCGTAACTACCAGCAATACATCGCCCAATTCAAAATTGTGTTCGATGCTTACTTTTCCACTTTCATCTGTTAATCCTTTTTTACAAACTCCATTTTGAGAAAGAGCCACCCAGGCATTTTTTACGGGAACGCCGTTTGCGGTAATTGTGGTTTGATAATTTCCCCCTTGCATGATGGCATTCCATGAAGAAGCCAGCACAGCGGGCTCTTTGGTACGCAGTTGCACCGAAGGATCGCCGAATGTAATCCAGGTTTTTACCGTGTTAACATCTCCGTTTGTAGCGGATTCGCTTAACATCAATGCCATGGCATTGGTTGCGATGGAACCCCAATGTGTCCGCTGTTCGTTGGTGCTGATTCCGTTTTGTCCCGGATAAAGGTTGTAATTAAACCCTCCGCTCAAAACATCAAAGAAATAATCCTGTCCCCGTTGGGGAGGTGTCCAGGGTTGTGTAATGGCTGACATCCAGGTAGCCAAGGCCCCGCCGTTTTCCTTAAGCAACCAGGTTTCTCCGAAACAATCGTTGGTTTTATGGAAAGCGCCGTTGAGGCAAGCAGTAGATACAATGAACGGGAGGTTTTCGCCGTTTTTCGAGTTGTTGATATCGGCATTCCGGTATCCGGTTGTATACCAGGATGATTCGGTTCCGTGACCGCAATAAGCAATACACGAAGCTCCTGCATTGATGTGATTGATCAACTCGCTTAAAGAAGCGGCAGGTCCATAATACTTTTGATGTGTGTTGTAGGTGAAGGAGGTCAATCGCTCTCCATAAATTCGTTGGATATGCGTGGAATCGATTTCATCGTCGTCGCCTTTCCCTTCCCCTTGATCCGAACCGATGCCGATAAAGGTTTCACGCCAACGGGGGTCTAAATTGGGCATTTTTTCGTACCGGATGGTTTTCTCAACTTGGATTCTTACCTGATCGGGGTTGCTTGCAGACATCCGTCCAACGGCTAAATCCGGAAAATTATCACTCCCTGCCACACAACCCAGAAAGGGGTCGGTGGGACAACGGACTCCCTCAAACGTAAATCCTTCGCTTTGAACATCCTCCCAGTCTCCTACCAGCAAAACGTACATCAGGTTGTTGTTTTCATTATATTTTTGTTGCACCAGGTTCGTAACGACCGTTCCTTGTGGCACCACCTCTTTGGATACGTTAAACCCTTTTTCTTTTTTCCAGACGATCCAGGGTTCGATTGCCGCTTCATCCCTTGCAGTCGTGATGACAAGTATATCCCCGTATTCAGCTACGGGAAGGTTGTAGTCTTCGGGTTTGAAATTCAAGAAAACACTTTGGTACATTCCGATGGCTTCGGCAATGGGTTTTGCGTTTTCTTTTAAAAGAGCATTGGTTGCCGGTTGATTGTTCTCAACCAATTCAAATTCTATTTGGGTATAAATCCGCAAGGTTTTTGTTACGGCATTCCATTGAAAAGGGAAAATCCGGACAGAAATGCCGCGAACATCCCTCAGAATAAACGGTTCTTCACAAGTTGCAATCGCTTCCGGATAAAAAGCATTCACAAGAGAATTATCGTCAATGCAGTAAGGAATTTCATCCGGGTTTTGGTTCCGGTAAATGGTTCCGCGCGAGGGAAGCAACGGATGGCCTAGTACGATGTCCCGGAAGGTGGATGAAACAATTTTTAAATCCACATTTTTCTGTGAAGGGAGTTGGATGGAGGTACTGATAAAAGGCAATTCTGCCCAGCCTTTCTGTTCTGTTACCGTACTGCTGGAAAAAACGAGTTTTTCGTAATTGACTCCATTCCGGGTTACCGGAAGGATTTTCCAATTGGCAACCTCCATATGGATGCGATAGGAATTGCTTTTGGGCTGGTTAAAAGAAACCGTAAAATCTTTTTGGGCCAAGCCGGAAAAAGCAAAAATCGAAATGATAAGCGTAAAGATTAATTTTTTCATCTGTTTATTTTTTGATTACCAACGAAAAAAATACTTGTCCGGCCCGTTTTCCGGAATCCGGACAAGTATGCGTTTTATCCTTCCTCAGTTTATTGGATCACCAACTTGGATGTTTTGGTTTTCGTGGGCGTTGTGACTTTAACAACATATATTCCGCCTTCCAAGCCTTCGGTCGGCAGTTTTTGAATGCCGTTTTCCAGGATGGTTGTGGAAACAACTTGTCCCGACAAGTTGTAAATAGTAGCCGTAATTTTTCCGGTGTATTCTTTTGTTTCCAGGAATATATTTCCGGCTTTTCCTGGATTCGGGTAGATGTGGATATCATTCGCTTCCGCATGGGCATTAACACCATCTATACCAATAAATTCTACAATACGTGCCAAATTCAGTTCGGTCATCGGGTTTCCCGGAACAAAGAAATTGTCATTTTGCATGAAACAAATCACTCTTTTTTTATTGAAGCTTGCATCAAATACAAATTTCCCTTGATTTTCGGTATATCCCGAAGTAATGGGGTCGGGATCCGCAATGTTATTTTCGTCGATAAAATGCCAACGATAGTTCGTGTACTTCGTTACACCATTCCTTGTTACGCTGTATTCACTGCTCAAATCGATTTCCGAATTACAAAGGGCGGCATTATCCAGGGCGGTTTGTTGCGGGGCGTAACCGTAATATTGGATGATCTGTTTCGGTAAAGTGGAAAATTTCAGCCGATTGTAATAACAATAAAGGTATCCCAACTTAGTAAGCCCTTCGACATTCAATTTTCTAATCGGGTTTAGTTGGCAATATAGTTCGAAAAAATCAGGATGCATGGTTAAATCCAGTTCTTCCAATTGGTTTTGGAAACACGAGAGGAATTTCAGGGAAGAAAATGTAGACAAATCTAAAGAGGTGAGTTGGTTGTTTTCGCAGCGGACATACCACAAGCTCGGGGTGTTTGAAAAAGTTAGGCTGGTTAGCAGGTTTTGAGTGAAGTAAGCTTTTTGCAACAATGGGCAATTGCTGATATGCATCGTTGGGATAAAATTATACTCGCATTGCAAAATCTCCAATTTGGGAAGATCCGAAATCGTCAAACTTTCCAGTACATTTTCGTTGCAATATAGTAGGCGGAGATTGCTTAAACCGGTCAAATCTAAACCGGGCAAATCATTTTCGAAGCAATAAACCAAATCCAGATTGGCTAAACCCGCGATATTTAAATTCGTAATCTGGTTGGCAGCACAAACCAATTCCTTCAATGCAGTGCAACTTGACACGTCCAAATCTCGCAGAAGATTGAGGGCAACTTTCAATATTTCCAATTTGGTACAACCTTGTACAACCAAGCCGTTGATTTTGTTTTCATCACAAGAAAGAAAATCCAGTTCGGTCAGGTTGGTCAGATCCAAACTACCCGACAAACGTTTCTCGTTCCAATCGATATTTTTGATTTGTTTGGGTGTTTCTGAGTTCCAGGTTACGCCGATTACTTTGGCGACCCAGTCTTCACTTGTATGCCAGGCAAGGGTATCTGCCAAAACGAGGCCCAATTGTTCGAAGTTGCGTTTTCCTTCCAGAGCAGCAGCTTGGCGTAAGAAACTTCTCAATGCGGCTTTGTCCGTTTCATTGTAAACGGCCGACGGCGCAACCCCGATCAAATTGATTTCGTGGACTAATACCAGGTTGATATTTGCGAAGGCTCCTGTGAACCACTCATTCTGCATTTCGCAACGCAATGTTTTTCCGTTGTATGTGGGTGAGAATACAAATTTCCCTTCGTTAGCGGTAAATCCTTCCGTAATTTCGGTCGGTGTTCCGCTGGTAATATCATACCATCTGTAAGTGGTTATGTGAGGTTGGCTCCCCAGGCCAATGGTATATTCGCTACTTAAGTCGATTGTTTGATTGCAATAAGCTTCCAGGTCTCTTACCGTATCTTGGGGAGCATACCAATAGGTTAGAAAAGTAGGCGCCTTGAGAGGTAAGGTCGAAAATTTCAGACAGTTATTATTCAAATATAGGGTTTTTAATGCAGGGCATCCGAAAACTTCGATGCTGCTCAATTTGTTGATTTTGGCATCCACAGAAAGCAATGCGGCATGGTTTGTAACATCCAAATTTGTTAAAGCGTTTTCATTGCAGTAGAGGTCGGTTAATTTTAGATTATTCGCGACATTCAATTCGCTCAGTTGATTGCGGTAGCAGGAAAGGTAGGTAAGATTGGGCAGACTCGATACATCCAGTGTAGTTAATTGGCAACGGTAACACGCAAGCCGGACTAATTTCACCAAGCCCGATACATTCAGGCTTGTCAATCCCGTGTTGGCATTGCAAGTGAGTTTTTGCAATGAATCGCAGTGCGAAGCATCCAATGACGTCAACTGGTTGTTGGCACAAGAAAGTTCAATTAGCTTTGTGTGATTGGAAACATCCAGTTGGGTAAATTTATTTACATCGCAGATGTAATATTGCAAATTTGTCAAAGGCGCGATGTTTAAACTTGTTAAATTGCATTCGTTGCAAACAAGGTATGTTAAGGCCGTGCATCCGGCAATATTCACGCCGGCTAAGGTGCCGTTCATGCCAAAGCGCAATTCTTGCAAGGCATCGCATCCTGAAAGGTTTAAAACGCTTCCCAGCTTTTTAGCTGTCCACAGTACCTTTACAAGGCGTTTGGGTGTGGATTCATCCCAGGTAAGTCCGGCGACTTTGGTGACCCAGGTTTCGGTTGTCGCCCAATTCGCTGTATCGGTGGTAGCCAATCCCAAGCGTTCCAAGTTTGCTTGTCCCGTTTCGCCGGATGGTTGTCGCAAATACGCACGCAAGGTTGTTTTATCTCCTTCATGATAGGTCTCTGCTTTTAAGCTGCCTAGCCCCAAGAAAAAGAATGCGATCAAAAAAAGTGTAATGTTTTTTTTCATGGTAGTCTTTAAATTAGAAAGTTAAAATTGAAAAAGTTCGTGCTAATTTGTTTATTATTGTTTTAAATATTTGATGGCCATTGATTTATAAGAAAAAATGAAATCTTTAGAAAGATTTGGTTGGGAAAAGCAAATGTAATTCCGAAAAAAAAAGAATGCAAATAATACCCCTATACAATGGATGAACAACCATAAAAAAATATTATTGATTTTCAGTAGATTGGAAACTTTATGAGATAAACTTGGAGCGGAAAGGAAGCTTTTTTTCAGATTTTAAGGATAAAATGTACATTTGCATGGGAACAATTTTTTTTGTCGGCAAAACGGATTTTAAAACTTTTCCATTCCGTTGAAGTTTTTCGATTTGTTTCTCCTTTTTTTCAAAAAAAATGATTTTATAATTTGAATAACAGATTGAATTTTAGTTTTAAAAAAAACGATGCGTTTACTATTTTTCTCTTGCCTATTTATTGCCGTTCCGCTTCTATGGGCTGCCGAACCGGATCTGGAAATCAATAAGCGTTTTGACGCCATTTCCCGGGAACTGAATGCCATTAGTTTTTCAAACAACCGGCAAGCAAAAGAATTACTGGCTCAATTACAGCAGATTGCGGATATCCCTTCAAAAAATACCGTTTCGCAAAAAATCCAATGCCTTTATTGGGAAACAGTGATCAATACATCGCAACGGAAGAATGATTCCGTTTTAATTGGAAAAATTAAACAAAGCCTGAATGCGCTGGACAAACAGTCCTACCCATTCGAAAATGCTTTACTACATTATGCGATGGCGCTGACTTACAATACCAGAGGAGATTATGCAGAAGCTTTTTCCATTGCTTTGCAAACGTTAGAAAAATTTAAATTGTTGAAAGATAGTACGTTTTCTGCAAAGTCGTTGATTCTATTGGGCAATATTTGCAGTTATATCAAAAGCTATAATATGGCCGGCGATTACTATCGGCAGGCTTTGCCATTGCTTCGGCCGGACCAGTTTGAATACTACCAGCTCCATGTCAATACTTATAAAATACTCTTCCTGAAAAAACAAATCACGGCTTCCATTGACTCGTTGGTATCATTTTTTCCGAAACTGAAACAATATAACAACACGGGTTTGTTGGCCGTTTATTATTTGAATTTGGGCGCTTGTTATTCGGCAAGCGGTGCCATCGAAAAGGCGTTTCAATGCTATCAGACAACCTTGGATGAAATCCTGTCTAAGATAGACAATGAAAGCATTACCTTTTCATTGTATCAAAACCTGGGCGCTTATTACCTGAAAAACAAAAACTTCCAGAAATCGACCCAATATTTTTACCTGGCCAAAGCAACGGCCGTTCAGGAAGATAATCCCGAACAAACGCAATACGCTTTTTTGGGCTTGTCGTATTTGTATGAAGCACAAGGAGATACGGATAGCGCTTTTTTTTATTTGAAAGACTATTTTAATTTAAGCAATGAAGCGACCAACGATTCCAAGGCGGTTGAGGCCTATCAGGCCTATGCTTCCGTACTTTTGGATGCTTCGCAAAAAGAATTGATTATTACCGGCCAGGAACTGGAGCTGAAAAGCCGGCGTTTTATGGTTTCGGTGATTTTGTTAGTTACCATTATTTTGTTGGTGGGACTTTTGTTAATTGTGGTTTCCCAAAAACGCCACATCAAGGAAGTGGAGAACCGCGAACTCTCGGAACGCCTGGCCCAGGAAAAAAAGATCCAGCAATTGCAGGAAGAACAACTGGAGTCGAAAACCCGGGAGATTACTTCCATATCCCTGCTGCTCTCCAATAAAAATAATGTGTTTCAACAGGTTTTGGAAATCCTGCAAACTTCAAAAGCTTCTGCTGATTTTGAAACGGCCAAAAAAGAAGCCAGCAATCTGATCAAAAACAATTTTAATGCCGATAGCGATTGGGAAACCTTTATGCTCCATTTTGACAAGGTGCATCCGCGCTTTTTCGACAAACTGAAAGAATGGCATTCGGGTCTGACCGAGCACAATTTGCGCTTGTGCGCTTACTTTCGCATCGGAATCTCGACGAAAGAAATTTCCCAGATATTAAACATCTCTCCCGAATCGGTGATCGTTTACCGGTATCGTTTGAAAAAGAAACTGGGATTGAAAGAAGAAGACAATTTGGACGATTATTTGAGAAGAATCTAATAGGGAAGTAGGAACCGATTCTCTTTTGGACGGGGGATATCAAAGATCCTCAACATACCCAATCCGGGAAAAAGCGTGTCAAGAAGGCGAAATCAAACCTAAAAGCCGTAGGAAATCCGCATCGTCAGCTATTGTAAGAACAATTTTATTTCCGTTTTCAAGTTACTAAAAAAGCTTTGTAACCACATTTTTCCTAATTTGGCAACGCAAAAAACATGTAAACATGAAACGCTATTTTTTTATTCTCAGCTTTTGCTGGATCTCTTTTTCCCTTTTTTCCCAAACGCCAAAACCCGAGTATGCCGTTTATATCGACTTGTATAAAGATTGCGCTATCCGCGAAATGAAACTTTACGGGATTCCGGCCAGCATTACCTTGGCACAAGGCATTTTGGAATCCAGCAACGGGAGAAGTCCTTTGGCAACCAAGGCGAATAACCATTTTGGAATCAAATGCCACATGGATTGGGAGGGCGATACGGTGCTGTACGATGACGATGCCAAAGGAGAATGTTTCCGCAAATACCTCAGCGCCGAAGAATCGTTTCACGACCATTCCCTGTTTATTATTTCACGCAAACGCTATGTTGCCCTGTTTAGTTTGGATATGAAAGATTATACCGGCTGGGCGTTCGGGCTAAAACAAGCCGGTTATGCGACCAATCCGACTTATCCGCAGCAATTGATCCGTTTGATTGAAGATAATCAGCTTTATATGTTCGATGATACGCTGAAACAACCCATCATCTTGCCCGTTGATACGGCTCTTGCAGGGAAACCCTCAGAATCTGTACCGCCTAAACTCGAAGAATCTGCGACCGCTGCGCCACCCGAATCGGCAGAAGACGGGGCAATTTCCGTTGTGACGTTAGCCAGTCGGCAGTTTAAGAAAGGATATACTTTCCCAAATCCGGATCATTTCAAAGTGTTGCGTACTTCGCCATCAGGACGAAACGTATATGAAAACAACGGAATTCCGTTTGTCTTTGCCCGGAAAGACGATACCTGGTTTCTTCTCGGGAAAGAGTTCCGGGTGCCAGCCCGTCAACTTGCATCCGATAACGAAATGAAAGAAAGCGATCCGATTACGCCGGGCCAACTGGTATATCTGGAATCCAAAAAGCGCACTTCACCCCGTGGGTTTCATGAGGTAGGCCGGTTTGACAGTATGTATGCCATTTCCCAGTTATACGGGGTGAAGTTGAAGTTTATTTATAAATACAACGGCATCACGGCGAATGACGAGCTGCACCGGGGCGACCGGATCTATCTGGATGACAAAAAACATGAAAAGAAATAATATTTTTGACCTTCCGGTTTTGCCCGGCAATACTTCTACCGAGATCTTTGAAACTTTATTGGATGGAAAGGTACGGATCGACCGGATTGTTTCTACCGGTCAAACCACGCCCGAAGGCGAATGGTACGATCAGGAAAAAGACGAATGGGTCGTTTTATTACAAGGGGAAGCAAGGTTAAGGCTCGAAAATGCCGAAATATTGGAATTGGTGCCAGGCGATGCTGTTTTTTTATCTGCTCATTGCCGGCATCGGGTGGAATATACCTCCAAGTATCCACCCTGCATTTGGTTGGCCGTGCATGGAGATCTGAAGAAATGATTTTAAAATTCTGTTTTTAAGTGAATTACAGATAAGAGTGAAAAAATAAGCAAACATTTGGTAATTAAAAGAAAAATACTACCTTTGCACCCTCATAACATTTTGGATGATTCGCTAGCTCAGCAGGTAGAGCACATCCCTTTTAAGGATGGGGTCTTGGGTTCGAATCCCAAGCGGATCACTAAAGGGTCAAAAGTTACTTAGACAAGACCCGAAAAGGTAATGACAAAACCTCCTAAAACGTTGATTTTAGGAGGTTTTTCTGTTTTTTGTCCGTCATTGGCAGGACAGCGTTCAGCAATCAAAAGACACTTCTCCGCTACGGTTTCGCTACGTTTTTTACCCGACCTCAAAATCGTAGCGAATAACCATTTAAGTCGCACATTGGCAGCGCTTTGTCTGACCTGACTTCATAACAAATAAAGTAGTTTTGAACTTTTAAAATGTTAGTAACTGTTTAAATTTGGAAAGAGAAAACCGTTATAAGCAAAGAGGGGAACGAAATAGCCGCATAAATAACTGAGTATTAGTTGTTTAATTGAATAATTATTCGTAATTTTAAGGATTCCAAGCACTTAAAATATGAA
>JAVBOY010000027.1:0-58349 GCA_031550085.1 Lentimicrobiaceae bacterium | reverse complement strand
GGATTAGGTACCGGGTGGCGACTGCCTGCAATAGACGAGTTGCAAACCATTTACGCGAACAGTACCATATTGAACACCGCCTTAGGCGCCGCTTCCGGCACGCAACTAAACATCAGTTGGTGGTATTGGTCGGGTTCGGAGGGCGTTGCCAACGACGCGTGGGTCGTGAATTTCAGCAATGGCCTTGTGTTCAGCGGCAACAAGGTCAGCAGCAGCACCTACGCCCGTGCGGTGTCCGCTTTTAATTTATTTACCCATTTAGAAAATTTGCCCGCAGGGCTCACCGCCGCCGCAGGCGGCGCGGCGCCAAAAAATACCATTGCTTCGCTCAACACGGACAAAAGCGGGCAGCCGGCCGACTACAGCGGCCCCGCCCTGGGCGCCGACAGCTACGCCGGCGATGCGGCAGGCTTTGCCGGCGCCGGTGATTACCACCTGGCGGCTGCTTCGCCCTTGCTTGGCGCCGGCAACACCGGCGATGTTCCTGCCGGGCTTATACGGGATCTGGACGGCAATCCGCGCCGCTACGGCAGCTATATAGATCCGGGCGCCTACCAAAGCATCGGTCAATACACCATCACGGCAAGCAGCGGCGCCAACGGAAGCATTTCACCGAACGGCACTGTGACGGTACTGCATGGCAACAACCAGGCCTTTGCCTTTACCCCTAACACGGGCTACCGGATTTTGCAGGTGCTGGTGGACGGCGCCAACCATCCGGCGGCGGTTGCGGCGGGCAGCTACACCTTTCCCAACGTCACTTCCAACCATACGATTGCGGTCAGCTACGAAAAGATTCCATACACCATCACGGCATCGGCAGGGGCTAACGGCAGTATTTCGCCTTCCGGCGCCGTCACCGTGCTGCATGGCAACAACCAGGCCTTTGCCTTTACCTCCAATACCGGCTACCGGATTTTGCAGGTGCTGGTGGACGGCGCCAACGATCCGGCGGCGGTGGCGGCCGGCAGCTACACCTTTACCAACGTGACGGCCAACCACACGATTGCGGTCAGCTACGAGCGGATTCCATACACCATTGCGGCATCGGCAGGGGCTAACGGCAGCATTTCGCCTTCCGGCGCCGTCACCGTGCTGCATGGCGACAGCAAAACGTTTACGTTTACGCCCGATGCGCATTACAAAGTGTTCCGCGTGTTTCTGGACGGCCAATGGGTTGCCGGAGAGGTACCCTCGTACACGCTTACCGGCGTAACGGCCAACCACACCCTCCATGTGGACTTTACCGTTATCAAACACACCATTACAGCTTCGGCAGGCGCTAACGGCAGTATTTCGCCCGAAGGCAGTGTGATGGTAAGCGAAGGCGGCACCGCCATTTTCACCATCACGCCCGATGCCAATTACAAGGTGACAGACGTGCTGGTGGACGGGGCAAGCGTGGGGGCGGTAACGACCTACCTGTTCGGCAACGTTACCGGCGACCATACCATAGCGGCCGGTTTCGAGCGGATACAATACACGATTACGGCAAGTTGCGGCGCGGGCGGTAGCATCACGCCGACGGGTACTGCCGTGGTAAATGCCGGCGATGACAAAGTGTACAGTATTGGCCCAAACGCCGGTTACAAGATCACAGACGTGCTGGTGGACGGGGTGAGCGTGGGCGCCGTAACGGCTTATACCTTTGCCAATGTGCAAACCAACCATGGCATCGAAGCGCAGTTTGAGAAAATCGTCGGGGTTGAGGCTCGGGAAACGATGGGATTAAAGGTATACCCCAATCCGACTTCCGGCGAATTGAAAGTGGAAAATGGAAAATGGAAAGTGGATAAGGTGGAAATCTTTACGCTAACCGGGCAAAGGGTGTTCGAAACCACCGAAACGGAATTCAGCATTGCGCATTTGCCGGCCGGGGTTTACTTGCTTAAAACCAACGGGCAAACGGTTCGGATTGTCAATTCAAACTAAGCCTGCATCTCCAATGAAATAAGGAATGAAAGGGGCTGTTCAAAAAGAGTTTTTTTTGAACAGCCTCTTTTCAAAATAAGATGGACGAGCGGTACCGTTTGTGAAGACAAAAGAACGTGCAAAAAAATACTCTTCCCAACCAAAAGGGTTAATCCTCTCGCCTGAAAAGATTAACCCTTTTATTCTTTTGTTACTTTTATAAACGTTGGGTCTTTGTGATAAAAAAACTTTTTGAGATTCCTCTCGGACACAGAAGGATCGTTTTTTATCGGACCCGTTTTCGGTTTATTTATTTCTCAAGCTTGGTGAGTACGCTGCTCGAAACCAGATCCCCGCCTTCGGATTTATAAGCTTCGGTTTTTACGGTTCCTACGTCTTTCGAGATCCAGCAATAGCTGAAAAGGACAACCTCCTTGACCATCGGGAGTTTCATCGAAGTGGTTTGCTGTATTTTGTAGCAATCGAACGTCCCGGCCGGTGTGCTAACCGTTTCTTTGGCCACCACCTTTTGATCTTTGATCACAATTTTTGTCGGCGGGATTTGAAAGGGCGATCCTTCCATTTCAACTCCGAATTCCACTTCGGCATCTTCCAGGGTGGTTCCTACTTTCAAATTTTGCGGATATACCAGGTTTTTCATGGTAATCTTGGTACCTTCTACGGCTGCTGCAGATCCGGCAATGGATTTCATGTCGATCACAAAGGTGCCGTCGCTTTGGCAAATAAATTCCATCGTGTTTTTCCCCGAACTCCGGTCTTTTTTATCAAAATACTCGGACTCGATGGTGTAATGCGTATCCCCGTTTTGGGTGGCGATGTTGACCAGCTCCTGTTTTGATTTGCCGGTCACTTTGCCTTTGGCATCGTAGGAAGTCATTTCGGTTTTGGTGCCTTTGTCCGCAGGCCCCCAAATGGTGCATTGGGCTTGAGCGCCTACCGCAAACAAGCTGTAAATTAGTGCTAGCGTAAGAATTTTTTTCATAATAGTTTGATTTGGATGAATAGTTGAAAAATTGGAATTATTTTTTCTATAGAATGATTCCTTTTGAAACGATAATGCACTAAGCTGTTTTTTCTTTTACAAACAGCACGCTGATGGCGCCCAGCAACATGCAACAGCCCGAAAAAACCAGAGCAAAAATGGCCCGTCCGCCAAAAAGATGCTCTATCATAAGCCCACCGAAAAACCCGTTGACCACTTGCGGAATCGTGATGAAAAAATTAAACAAGCCCATGTAAACCCCAATTTTATGTATCGGAAGTGAACCGGCCAACATGGCGTAAGGCATGGCTAAAATGCTGGCCCACGCAATGCCCACGCCGACCATGGGTAGCAATAACAAATTGTGGTCTTTGATAAAAAAGATGGAAATCAACGACAGCCCGCCGATTAGTAACGCCACGGAGTGTGTGCCCCGGCGTCCGATTCGGTTGGCAATCGGAATCAGGCACAAGGCGAAAACCATGGCTACGCCGTTGTAAACGCTAAATAAGATGCCGACCCAGTTGCCAGCATTGTTAAAGGCAACCGATTTCGTGTCGTCGGCGGCAACTCCGTAAATGTGTTGTGCGATTGCCGGAGTTGTAAACACCCACATGCCGAACAAGGCAATCCATGAAAAAAATTGTACAAAACCCAATTGACGCATCGTGGCCGGCATATGAATAAAATCGTGCAGAATCTGCATAAATCCGTTTCTTTTATGCTGTTCGGCTTCGGTTTCCGAAGGGTGATGATCGGAAAACGAAGCTATTTCTTCCGGAGAATACTCTTTGGTACGTACCACCGTCCAAATAATGGAACTCAGCAAAACCACCGCCCCGACGTAAAACGACCATTTCACGTTCTCCGGCACGATTCCCTCCGGAGCAACCTTTTCTAATCCCAACCAGTCGGATAAAATGTAAGGCAAGGCGGAACCCACCACGGCGCCGATTCCGATCAGGAGCGTTTGAATCGAAAATCCCTTTGTCCGTTGTTCGTCCGGCAAATTATCAGCGACCAGGGCACGAAAAGGCTCCATGGCCACATTGATCGAAGCATCCATAATCATCAAAAATCCCGCTCCGATAAACAAAGGCGATAAAATGCCGGTGAAAGCTCCGGCATTGGGCATTAAAATTAAAGCAATGGCCGTGAGAATCGCTCCGGTCAAAAAGTAGGGACGGCGTCGTCCGAGCCGGTTCCAGGTTTTGTCGGAATAGTGCCCGATAATGGGTTGGACAATCATGCCGGTAATGGGCGCTGCCAACCAAAACAACGACAAATGCCCAACTTCAGCGCCAAAAGTTTGTAAAATGCGGCTTACATTTGCATTTTGGAGCGCGAAACCAAACTGAATACCTAAAAATCCGAAACTCATGTTCCAGATTTGCCAAAATGATAACCGGGGACGTTTCATTTTTACTGAGTTATTTTAAAATACGTATATGCTGTGGTTTAAGTTCTGCGATAAACGCAGATGAATTCTTGTACAAATGTACGACTATTCCGAGTAAGTAGTTTTTTCGAAAAAAAATAAAACTCATAAAAAGAAGTTTATAATAAACAATCATACAACGCTTTTGCAACAAAATGAGAATTATTTTAGTTATCCTGCTGTTTTTTAGCACTCTTACGGGAATCACACAAAACCAAACAAATGCTGCAGTGTTGCCCGGAGCCTATCAAACAGGAGATTATTTGCCGCAACTCCGGGGTAAACGGGTGGCTGTGGTTGCGAATCACACCTCGTTTGTAGGAAATATTCATTTAGTGGATACTTTGGTAAGCCGGAATGTTAATGTGGTGAAAATTTTCGGCCCCGAACACGGATTCCGCGGAAGCGCCGCCGACGGGGCAACCGTAGCCAACGAAACAGATCCAAAAACCGGAATTCCCGTTATTTCCCTTTACGGAAACCACAAAAAACCGACTCCTTCCGATTTGAAAAACGTGGATGTCGTGCTTTTTGATATTCAGGATGTGGGCGTGCGCTTTTACACGTACATTTCCACATTGGCCTATGTGATGGAAGCCTGCGCCGAAAACCGGGTTGACCTGATGGTGCTCGACCGTCCCAATCCCAACGGATTCTATGTGGACGGGCCGGTTTTGAAAAAACAATACGCTTCCTTTGTCGGAATCCACGAAGTTCCCATTGTTTACGGAATGACGATCGGCGAATACGCCTTTATGGTAAACGGGGAAGGCTGGCTGGCCGGTGGTGTAAAATGCAACTTGCAAGTGATTTCCTGTAAAAATTACACCCACCCAACCCTCTATTCCTTGCCCATCAATCCCTCGCCGAATCTGAGAAGCATGGAAGCCGTTTATTTATATCCCTCCCTTTGCCTGTTCGAAGGAACGGTCGTAAGCGTGGGGCGGGGGACAGACAAGCCATTCCGGCAAATCGGCTATACCCGGAAAGTCGACAGCGCCCAAATTGAATTTACCCCCAGAAGTTTAAAAGGCATTAGCGACAATCCGCCCCTGAAAGACCAACGCTGTTACGGATTCGATGTAACTGCGAAAGCAGGGGAAATTGTAAGCCGGAAACAATTGCAACTCCATTGGCTGCTGTATATGTACCGGCAATTGAAGATGGGAGAATCTTTTTTTATTCCCTATTTTGAAAAACTATCCGGAACCGACCAGCTACGGCAGCAAATCATACAGGGCTGCACGGAAGCCCAAATCCGTGAATCCTGGCAAGAGGATTTAACCCGTTTCAAGAAAATCCGGAAAAAATACCTGATCTATGAAGATGTTGAGGAGTTAAATCGTTGAACTGTTTATTTGTGAAATGTGAACAGTGAAGGGTAAGGGTACAAGGTAAAGGGTAAAACCGGGGAAAAAGGGGAAATTGGGGAAGTAGTAGAAATAGGGAGGTCTTGCTCTTGATTTTAATTTGCTATGATAATTAAATCTAACAATATGCTATTCTAATCTCATAGGGTGAAATGGCTGTTTATTCGTTGAACTGTTTAATTGTTGAGTCGTTTATTTGTGAACGGTGAAATGCTTGTTTAATCGTTTAACTGTTGAAGTGTTTAATTGTTGAATCGTTGAGTTGTTGAATTGTTTACTATTTGCTAACGTTCATGAGGCCGCTTCGCTAAATTCTTCATTCGTAATTCGTAACTTTTAATTCGTAATTCTTTCTGCTTTCAATTTTTTTCCTCGATGGACTCAACCAACTGCCGATACCAGTCCTCGCCGTATTTGCGGATCAGCGGTTCTTTTAAAAATACATACAACGGCACATTATGAACCTTTCCCTTGGCTAAAGCCGGCTTACAGAGGTGCCATTTGTGGTAATTTACCGCCTCAAAGGTTCTGTAATCCGAAATGCGCACCGGATACAGATGGCATGAAATGGGTTTCTGATACGTGATCTTTTTATCCCGGAAAGCCTTTTCAATGGCGCAAAAAGCCATTTCGCCCTCATAACAGATAAAGGCGCAAGCAACGCCGTTGATCAGCGGAGTTACAAAGTTTCCGGCCGCATCGTAATCGAATACGCCGTTTTGTTCCACTACGGCAATTCCTTCGGGAAGCATGTACGGTTTTACATGTTCCAGACAATCTTCGAGAATCGGAATCTCTTCCTCTTCCAAAGGCGCTCCCGCATCGCCCTCCACGCAACAATGACCGTGGCAGGCATCCAGGTCGCACGCAAAACAAACATCGCATAAATCGTCGGAAATCAGGGTGTTTTCAATCGAAATCATCCGGCAAAGGTAACACAAAGCCGGAAACAAAATGACCCAAAACGCTTATTTTGCGAACGCTAACAATTGTTTATAGTCAGCTTCCGAAAGCTTGAAATCGTTGCCCTGGGCGTTGTTTTTAATCCAGTAGCTCAACAATTCCTCGTGTTTGTCGGCTCCGATTCCTGCTTGCGACAAACGGACGGGACTTCCCACGCTGCTGAAAAACGCTTCGAATTTACCGATTGTGGTGTCCGTATCGGACGTATTGAATAAATTTTGCCCCAACTTCACAATGCGCTCGGGACAACGGTCTTTGTGCAGTTTCATCCAGGCCGGGAACATAATAGACAGGGAAGCCCCGTGCGGCACATCATACAACAAGCTGATGATGTGCCCCAAGGCATGCACGCCCCAATCGCCGCCCGATTTCTTCCCGTTGGCGGTGATTAAATTCAGCGCCATGGTGGCATCATACATAATGGCGGCGCGCGAATCGTAGTCCTGGAGGTTTGCCATTAATTTAGGCGCCCATTCCATTGCATCGCCGATGATGGCAAACACAAAACGGTCGCTCAACGTGCAGTCGCCGGCGCCAAAAAATATCTCCAGGCAATGCGCTGTCAGGTCGCTGATTCCGTTCCCGGTATAATCGGCCGGAACGGAGTACGTGACTTCCGGGTCCAGAAACGAATGTTTGGGATAGGTTAATTTGCAGGTATAGCCCAGTTTTTGTCCGGTTTCGTGGTTTTGCAGCACAGCAAACGGGTTCATCTCGGTGCCGGTGGCAGCCAGCGTCAATACGGCAATCAGCGGAAGGGCGGTTTGCGGTTTCACCTTTCCTTCGTAAAAATCCCATGCCCGGTGGGTGGCGGGAATGGCAATCGAAATAATTTTGGCTGAATCCACGACCGAACCTCCGCCTACAGCCAATACGAAATCGACGGAATTTTGACGTCCTACTTCGGCAGCGGCATCCACATCTTCGACAATGGGATTGGATTTAATGCCTGAATATTCCACAAAATCAATGCCGGCAATGCGCAGTTGGCTTGTAATCTTATCGTACAGGCCATTTTTCTTAATGGATTGTTTGCCGTAAACCAGCAAGGCTTTTTTCCCGGCGGTGGCAGCGGTTTTTCCGAGCCCGTCTAAAATTCCTTTTCCAAAATGCAGGGTGGTGGGGTTGTATGCAATAAAATTTTCCATAATAAATTAAAATTGAGGTATCAATAAGACAAAAGTAATGGAAAATGGTTGCGGGATGGATGCTTTTTTAGGAAAACTTAGCTACCTTGTAATTGCTGTTTTTTCGAGTATCTCAAAAATTAAATGCATTTGTGTCATTCCTTTTGCTGTGGGATTTTTAAAATCGAATTTCCCCAAGTTCTTTGCATTTGCAATAGCAGTAGTTAAAAAAGGTTTTAATTGTAAATAAATATCATTTCCTTGCTTTTTGTAAAACGTTTCTGTTTTCTCATAATTTCGAAGGTTTTTTTTCAATTGCTTAGTTAGTGTTGCACAACTTTGATAGTATTTGGAAGTTTGTTCAAAGTGTAGCAACAACCAATATTCGAAGCAAGGATTGTTGACAACAACCGTAACATTCCCCTTCCCTTCCAGATCCTTTCGATACTGCTCAAGTTTTTGCAAAGAAGTTTGCCCGCCTTTTTTTGCTTCCCGGGTTTCTTTAATAAGAGTGTCTAAATCGACAATCCAAAACATATGATCAAAGTGCAATGATTTTTCACATACCGTTTGGTATTGCTCCTCGCAATTTTCTTTTTTGTGGTAGTTCCGGGCTGAAGTTGATACTTCTCAAATTTTCATATTCTTTAAACTTTTGGAGGTACCAGAACTCACTTTCGCCTTCAACCACAAAAGCGACAGAAGCCTTGGTTTTGGGTTGGCGTTGCTTATTTTTCCTCATTGTCGGATTCAATATAATAATCACCCAAATTGGGAACGCCGCCTAATTTGCCGATCTTAAATGCATTGTAGATATTGCTGGTATCGCGAATTACCGAAGAGTCGAAATCAGCAAGCGAATATAACTCGGTAGCACAATTTTCCGATTTGTCGGTTATCCAAATGGCATCATTCCGGAATAGTTCTTTGTTGTTAAGAATTTCCCGATTGTGAGTGGTAGCGATAATTTGCGATTTTTTTGAATTTACCAAAAACGACAATAAGAAATGAACAAACAAATCCGGATGCAACGAAGCTTCCAACTCATCAATTGGGAATGCAGACGATTTAGTAATTAGCAAATCCAATATGCCTGCAAGACCGTAATAACGTTGTGTCCCTTGCGATTCATCTTTAAAAGGTAATAAATATTGATCGTTTTTTATGCCGTGCTCAAATCCTAATTTTAGGGTTGTTCTTTTTCCTTTAACTGTTATTCCTGACACTTTTTCAACAGATTTTAGCATTTCTCCTTCAATAACTTTGATGAATTCGGATGGGAAGAATTCCTGCTCCTCTTTTTCAACAATTAGGTCAGAAATATTGAAATCAGCTTTTTTTAGTATTTGGAGAACAGTTTCTTTTTTGATTTCTGATCTATCAATTCGGGATGTTACAAAAAGTTTGAGATCTGTTTTTGTAAAAACCATTGGATACAAGTAAGTTGAAAACCATTCTGTAACGTCTTTTAATTCTTTGGATTCGATATTGGTTTTTAAAAAGCCACCCAATACCGTATTGTTCCATAGGGTATTGGCTTCCAATGCTTTTTCAAATACCTTGTCGATTTTGATTTTGTTTCCAAATTCAATTTCGGAAACTTGGTTTTCAAGATTTGTTTTGCGCTCGAAAACAGTTGCTTTGTTGGGATTCTTGAATTGTAATTTCTCTTTTACGATAGCCTTTTTGTTTAGTTCTACCATGTAAAAATAGCGAACATTATTTTGAATAAAATCAATAGAAAGGATGGTGTTTTGTTTGGGTGTTTTAGAATCAAACAAAAAAGGTTCAAATTCCAAAAGCTCTGTTTTCTTAGTTTCCGGATATAAAACCAAGTCCCTTAAAAATTCCAATCCTCTTAAAATGGTAGTTTTTCCGGAGGCATTGGCACCATAAATTAATCCCAATTTTAATAGACGAAGGCCTTTAATAGGGGTAATTACATAATAATCAGCTAAATGCTTCGACTTATCAGCCTCAAACGACAAAACTTGTTTGTCTTTAATAGAGCCGAAATTCTGGATACTGAAATTTATAATCATCTTTCTATTGAAATTTGTAATTTTATTGCAAAAATAAACGAAAAAAAATATTTTTTTGTTTCCTCTTAATCTTTTTTTTGTAATTTACTTTCAAAATATCTTGGTTCAACCTCAACAAAAAAGCCTTGTACTTAACGTCAAGGCTTTTTTTACTGTAAAAGTTAGTTTTTTTAATAAGCAAACAAAGGAAATTTACCCATCAATTGGTTTACCTCTTTGCGGACTTCGGCAATGACCGCTTCGTTGTCGATATTCGAAATCACTTTGTCGATCAAGTTGACAATGGGTTCCATATGCTCTTCTTTCAAACCACGGGTGGTAACGGCTGCCGTTCCCACACGGATACCCGAAGTGGTAAACGGGGTGCGGCTGTCGAAGGGAACCATGTTTTTGTTGATGGTAATGTCGGCTTTCACCAAGGTGTTTTCAACCAGTTTGCCGCTGATTTCGGGAAATTTCGAGCGTAAATCGATCAACATTAAGTGGTTGTCGGTTCCGCCGGAAATAATTTTATACCCTTTCTTTACAAAAGCCGAAGCCATAACGGCAGCATTTTTCTTGACTTGAATGACATATTCCATGTATTCGTCGCTCAAGCATTCGCCGAAAGCAACCGCTTTGGAAGCAATCACGTGTTCCAGCGGACCGCCTTGAACGCCGGGGAATACTGCCGAATCCAACAAGGCCGACATCATCTTGATTTCGCCTTTGGGCGTTGTCAAACCCCAGGGATTTTCAAAATCTTTTCCCATCAAAATCAAACCGCCGCGCGGGCCACGAAGAGTTTTGTGCGTGGTGGTGGTAACGATATGGCAATGAGGAACCGGGTCGTTCAACAAGCCGCGGGCAATCAAGCCGGCAGGATGCGCGATATCGGCCATCAAGATAGCGCCGATTTTATCGGCAATTTGACGCATGCGTTTGAAATCCCAATCGCGGCTGTAAGCCGATGCTCCGGCAATAATCAACTTGGGTTTTTCGCGCAAAGCGACTTCTTCCATTTTGTCGTAGTTGATCAGTCCCGTTTCTTCTTCTACGCCATAAGCCACCGGTTTGTAAAGAATGCCCGATGAATTTACGGGCGACCCGTGCGAAAGGTGGCCGCCGTGTGCCAAATCCAAACCCATAAACGTGTCGCCGGGTTTCAGCACGGTCATCAAAACCGCCATATTGGCTTGGGCGCCGGAGTGCGGTTGTACGTTGGCCCATTCGGCGCCGAAAAGTTGTTTGGCGCGGTCGATTGCCAGTTGTTCCGATTGGTCAACTACTTGGCAACCGCCGTAATACCGCTTGCCGGGATAACCTTCGGCATATTTATTGGTCATCACCGAGCCCATGGCTTCCATCACTTGGTCGCTGACAAAATTTTCGGATGCGATCAGCTCGATGCCATGCATTTGGCGCTCTTTTTCTGCTTTTATCAGATCAAAAATGGCAGTGTCTCTTTTCATGAGTATTTAAAAATTGTTTTTATGGTAATAAATATAAATAATTGCGAATCAAAAAACTGATGCAAAGGTAGCATAAAGAAATGGAAGTAAAAAGCGAAGTGGCAAGTTAAGAAAATGCAAAAGTGCAATTACTTTTTGCTTTCAAATACAACAGCTTACGCTCTTGTTCGACAAAAAAATCAGAGCACGATTTTTTTAGGAATAAAACCCTTGACATCGCCGCCGAATTTATGTACTTCGCGGACGATAGACGAAGTCACCATCACATGTTCCGGAAGCGCCAGCAAAAACACCGTATCGATTTGATGATCCAGCTTGTGGTTCACCTGTCCTACGCTGCGCTCAAACTCGAAATCGGCCGACGTGCGCAATCCACGGATGATGTAACGCGCATTCCGTTCGCGGCAAAAATCGACGGTCAAGCCATGATAACTTTCGACGCTTACGGTCGGGCAATCGGCAAAAACATCCTTGAGCCATTGCAACCGTTTTTCCAAAGGAAAGTAACTTGTTTTGTCGGCATTGACGCCGATGGCGATAATGATATGGTCAAACAGCGGTACGGCACGCCGGATAATGCTTTCGTGGCCCAAGGTAACCGGATCGAAAGAACCGGGAAATACGGCAATTTTCATTTTTTTATTTTTCACAAAAGTAAACGTTTCATCCGGAATCGTTGCGCTGTAAGTTGTAATAAAAATGATAAGTTCTGCCGTCGAGCTATCAAAAAATCAGGCTTTGCTTGCAATAAGAAAATTTGTGTGTTTCGTATGAAAACAGGGATAACCTATTTGCAAAGTAAATGCCGAACGGGTATTTAAATCTCAGTAATGGCTTTGCAATAGGCGAAGCCGTGGATAGCAAGCACAAGGCTTACACCCCGTTGTCTGAAATTTGCAAACTATCCCGAGAATGATTCTCCGTTTAAATAATGAATCATCAATTCACGAATCGAGGCGAACGTAGCGTTTCGAATGGAGGTAAGGTCCGTTTCGCGAAACCAGCGTACTTCGGTGATGGATTCTTCCAGTTGGGGGACCGGGGTTTCGGATCCATGGTAAGCCATTTCGTACCAGAAGGTTTCTTTCAAATAGGTTTTCCCTTTCCGTTCCGTCGTATAAACATGAAAGGTGGAAGGCAGTTTTTGCAGGATGCGTAAATCTGTGAGGCCGGTTTCCTCTTCTACTTCCCGGAGGGCTGCCTGCTCGGGCGTTTCCGCTCCATCCAGTTTGCCTTTGGGCAAATCCCACAGGCCGTGGCGGAAAATAAAAAGAATCTCTCCGTTTGTATTTCTTACAATACCTCCGGCCGCCTTTATGGGCTTAAAAAGTACCTCCAGTTGTGACTTTACTTCGGCAAATTGATCCCCGGCCAAAATGGTTAGATCATTTAGGCTTTGATCCGCAATTAGTTGCATGATTTCATTTGGAAGCGAGGATATATCTTGAAATAAAACTACATGATTAAATTGTTGGTTATCAGCATTGTTAATAAAATCAACGATTGTAACCGATTTTTGATTAAAAAAAACTTTATACCTTTGCGCCATGGAATCCATTTTTGAAGATACGGCTTTAAAAACCGCCGAATTTTTGTTGCAAATTAAAGCAATAAAATTAGACAATAATAATCCGTTTACCTGGGCGAGCGGCATAAAATCTCCGATTTATTGCGATAACCGCAAAACGCTTTCCTATCCGAGTGTGCGTAACTACATTCGCCAGGAGTTTGTTAAACTGATTAACGAAATTTATGGAAATGTCGATGTGGTGGCAGGCGTGGCGACCGGAGCCATTGCCATCGGCGTACTGGTTGCACAGGAATTGGGCGTGCCGTTTGTTTATGTTCGTTCGGAAAAGAAAAGCCACGGACTGGAGAATCAGATCGAAGGAGTTATCGAGCAGGGGCAAAGTGTGGTGGTGATTGAGGATTTGGTTTCGACGGGAAAAAGCAGTTTGGCGGCTGTAAAAGCTTTGCGCGAAGCAGGGGCGAATGTCAAAGGAATGTTGGCTATTTTTACGTATGGCTTGCCGGCAGCAGAGGCTGCGTTTAAATCGGGCAACTGCATGCTAACCACCCTGACCAACTACGATTTTCTGGTAAAAAAAGCCTTGGAGAAGGATTACATTCGCGACTCGGATTTGGAATCACTGGCACGCTGGAAGCAAAATCCGGAAGCCTGGAATGGAGGAGCCGCGAAATGAGCAAGACCATTTCCAGCGAGAAAGTAACCATTGAGCGAAAAGCGGAAGACGTTTTCCATTTTTTAGCCGATTTTACCAATTTCGGCCACCTCATGCCCGAACAGGTCATTAATTATCAAGCTACGGCCGATACTTGTTCTTTTGAAATCAAAGGGTTGACTTCCCTTTCCATGAAAATTACGGAGCGCGTGGAACCGTCCAAAGTGGTGATTGCCAACGATGGAAAAACGCCGTTTGCTTATACGCTTGTTTGCCTGATGGAACCTGCCGGAGATACGCAAACCCAAGCCCAGCTTGTTTTTAATGCGGAACTGAATGCCATGATGGCCATGATGGTGACAACGCCGCTGACCAATTTTGTAAATATTCTGGTCAACCAATTGAAAAAGCATCTGGAATCGGATTAGATTGAATTACTGTTTCTTATTTATTTTTAAAACTGCTCGATTTTCGGGCAGTTTTTTTGTTTTTGCTTTGCTGATTGCTTTCTCCCGATTACTTTTGTGTTTTTAAAGCATCCGCATGTCGTTGAAGCAGCAGAAACACGGGAAATTTTATCATCCGCTTACGGTCGCCCTTTGGAAGTACGGCCTGGCTTTGCTGTTGTTTGCGTTATCGCGTGTTTTATTCTATGCGCTGAATACCCATTATTTTACCGGAATTTCTGCCGTTGAATTCCTGAAAATCATGGGCGGTGGACTGCGGTTCGATTGCGCCACCCTTATTGTGCTGAACAGCGTATTTATTTTCTTAAATGCCCTTCCGTTTCCTTTTCGTACTCGCCGGACTTACCGCCGGATAGCCGATTTGTTTTTTTACATTCCCACTTCGATCGGAATGTTGGCAAATTTCGCGGATACCATTTATTTCCGTTTTACCTTGAAACGCACTACGGCGGAAATTTTCAAG
Source organism: Lentimicrobiaceae bacterium (assembly GCA_031550085.1). Taxonomy (GTDB): domain Bacteria; phylum Bacteroidota; class Bacteroidia; order Bacteroidales; family UBA4417; genus UBA4417. The sequence continues at coordinate 43,931 of JAVBOY010000027.1, read as the reverse complement.
TACATGGGACAAGGGCTGGGGGATGATCTGGGAAAATTGTTGCCTCAATTTTTACGCGATTTCTGGTATGTGGCTCTCTTGTGGGTTCTTTTTGTGGTTGCCCTGGTCTGGATATCCAACCGGTTTAACAAAAGAATTCAAACGAAAATCCCTCAAAAGCCGCTGTTGGGTTATTATCTGGTAAATTCCGTGCTTTTTGCTGCAACGGTTGCGTTGGCATTGACCGGTGTGCGCGGCGGGGTTCAGCGCCGGCCGGTCGGGATTATCACGGCCGGGAATTACGCAGCGGCCCGGAACATGCCTTTGGTGCTGAATACGCCGTTCTCGATTTATACCACCTTGCAGGACAAAGGATTGCAACCCCTGAATTTTTTCGAATCGGAAGAAGCTTTGAATGCGGTGTACCGGCCGTTATTTGTACCCAAACCGGCGGATTTTAAACCTTGCAATGTGTTGGTCATTATTCTGGAAAGTTTTTCGCGCGAGCATAGCGGTTTTTTGAATAAAGAGATTTATCCGGACGGATACAAAGGATTTACGCCGGTCTTGGATTCGCTGATTCAAACCGGTTTGTATTTTGATGCCTATGCAAACGGGAAAACATCCATACAAGGTGTTCCAGCTATTTTAACGGGAATTCCTTCTTTGTTGGACGAACCGGTGTTGTTATCGCCCTATTCGGGAAATACCTTCCCGAGCCTTGCTAATTTGTTGAAAGCAAAAGGCTATACTTCCGCATTTTTCCACGGAGGCACGAACGGGACGATGATGTTTGATAATTTTACCCGAGCAACCGGATTCGACCGCTATGTCGGGCGCACCGAGTACCGCAACGAAGCCGATTTTGACGGTGTTTGGGGAATCCGCGACGAAGAGTTTTTACAATTTACGGCGCAACAATTAAATTCGATGCCCAAGCCCTTTGCCGCTTCCGTATTTACGTTGTCGTCGCACCATCCGTATTTTGTACCGAAAAAATACGAAGGGAGCTTTCGCAAAGGCTCCTTGCAAATTCAGGAAAGTATTATGTATGCCGATTATTCGCTGGGGAAGTTCTTTGAAACGGTTCGCAACATGCCCTGGTATGAGAATACCGTTTTCGTCATCACGGCCGACCATACTTCCGAAGGTTTTGCCGGCTATTACAAAAATCCGGTGGGACAGTATGCCGTTCCGTTGCTTTTTCTTTTCCCTGATAAGAATTTAACAGGTATTTCTCCGTTGACGGCTCAGCAAGCCGATATCGTACCCACGGTATTGTCGTATTTGGGGTACGACAAACCATTTGTCAGCTTTGGGACCAATTTGCTGGATACCACAGCGGTGCATTTTTCGGTTCATTATTCCAACAAAGGATACGGATTGGTCAAAGACCGGTATTTTTTAGAATTCGACGGAGCACACGCCACCAAACTTTACGATCTGGGGAACGATCGGCTATTGAAAGATAATTTGTTGAATAAAGATCGCAAGCGGGCGGAGGAAATGGAAACCTTCCTGAAAGCGTATCTCCAGCAATACAACAACCGGATGATTAAAAATCAGTTGGTTTATTGAGATTTTTGAAGTTTTCAATGCATAGCTGTTGTTCACAAAATGCATAGTCGCAGGCTTGCGAATTGGAGCTGACAACAAACGTACGCTTGTTCCGGTAAGTTTCGACAAGTTGCCGGTACCACTCAATTCCTTTTGCATCCAAATTCACCGTCGGTTCATCGAGCAAAACCAAAGGCACATCCGTTAACACAGCCAATGCCAGCTTGACCCGTTGCTTCATTCCGCTCGAAAAGTTTTTCAGGGGCTTGCTTCTGTTTTTTTCAAGGGAGGTGAGGTGAATGAATTCTTCTGTGGTAATTCCGTTGACAAACGGTTTGAATGCCTGGTGAAATTTTACCGATTCTTCCAAGGTAAATTCATCGATCAGTTCGAGATAAGGCGCACAAATCGCCAGTTTCCGGAAAACGGATGGTGAAGGAACCGGTTTCCCGGCCTCCGAGAAGCCGATTTTTCCCTTTGCCGGGAGTAAGTACCCCGAAATAATTTGCAATAACGTAGACTTTCCGGTGCCGTTGGCGCCCAGAATCGCCCAAGCCCCGCCGGATTTTATTTCGCATGAAACATCCCTGAATATCCAGTCGCTGTTGTAGCGATGGCTGATCCGGTCAAGAATGATTTCCATTTTATTAATCTAATGCTGTCGCCGCGTCTTTGAAGCCTTTGACGGATGAAAACCCTTTCATAATGCCGCGGGTGGACTTTCCGATAAAACCTAAAATTTCATCGCGCTCGGGTGTCGCAGGCATGGTGGTTTCAATGATTTCAATCGCGCGGCCTACATGGTAGGATTTTACAAAAAGAATCCGGTAGATTTCCTGGATTTCGTTGATTTTTTCGGTTGTAAATCCCCGCCGGCGCATTCCGATAGAATTAATACCGGCATACGAAAGCGGTTCCCGTGCGGCCTTGGTGTAAGGCGGCACATCTTTACGAACCAACGACCCGCCCGAAACCATGGTGTGTTGTCCGATGGTAACGAACTGGTGAACCGCCGTTAATCCGCCGACATTTGCCCAGTCTTCAATGCTGATATGGCCTGCCAACGTAACCCCGTTTGCCAGAATGCAGTTGTTTCCGACAATGCAATCGTGCGCAATGTGGGCGTAAGCCATAATCAGGCAGTTGTTGCCGATTACGGTTTCCCAGTTGGCCTTTGTCCCTTTGTTCACGGTAACAAACTCGCGGATGGTGGTATTGTCGCCAATGCGGACAATGGTATCTTCGCCGGCGTATTTCAAATCCTGCGGGACGGCCGATATAACCGCTCCGGGGAAAATACGGCAATTTTTACCGATACGAGCGCCTTCCATGATGGTGACATTGGAACCGATCCAGGTGCCTTCGCCGATTTCAACATTTTTTTCGATGTTCACAAACGGCTCGATCACCACCGTTTTTGCAATTTTTGCTTGCGGATGCACGTATGCAAGAGGTTGATTCATAGTTATGAAATTTTGGGAGCATTGGGTTTTCGGACGATCTGGGCCATTAATTCGGCTTCGGTAACCGGTTTGTCCCCCACATAAGCAGTACCGCGCATATGCGTGATGCCTCTGCGGATGGGAGAAACCATTTCCAGCGTAAAAATTAAGGTATCGCCGGGAACCACTTTTTGACGGAATTTAACTTCGTCTATTTTCAGAAAATAAGTAGCATAATTTTCCGGATCGGGAACCTGATGCAAGGCAAAGATACCCCCGGTTTGCGCCATCGCTTCGATTTGCAATACGCCGGGCATTACCGGTTCATCCGGAAAATGGCCGATGAAAAAACTCTCATTCATGGTCACATTTTTCAACCCGATGATATGCTTGTCGCTTATTTCCAAAATCTTGTCGATCAGCAAAAACGGCGGACGGTGCGGCAATATTTTCTTGATATCGTTAATATCGTAAGCCGGTGTTTTGTAAATATCAAACTTTTGGCTGCTTTGTTTTTGTTTGATGTGGTCGCGGATCAGTTTGGCAAAGTTCGTATTTACCAAGTGCCCGGGGCGGGTGGCAATCACATGTCCTTTGATGGGCATTCCTACCAGAGCCAAATCGCCGATGACGTCCAGCAATTTGTGACGGGCCGGCTCGTTGTGGTAACGCAATTCCAGGTTATTCAAAATACCCTCTTCCAGAACAGCTACTTTTTCTTTTCCGAAAAACTTGGCTACGCGCGTCAATTCCTCGTCGGAGATCAACCGGTCGACAAATACAATGGCGTTGTTGATGTCGCCGCCTTTGATCAGGTTGTTGTTGATCAGATATTCCAGTTCGTGTAAAAAAACGAAGGTACGGCAAGGGGAAATTTCCCGCGTGAAATCTTGGATGTTGTCGATGGAAGCATATTGCGTACCTAAAACACGCGAATCGAAATCGATCATGGTGGAGATCCGGTAGGTATCTTCTTTTACCAGAATCATTTCACTTTTACGCTTCGGGTCGCTATACGTGAGCGTGCTGTCCACTTCAAAATAAACCCGGTCGGCATCCTGTTCTTCTATTTCGGCATCGTAAAGCGCATCCACAAAAAATTTGGAACTACCGTCCATAATCGGCATTTCCTCGCCGTCTACTTCAATCAGGATGTTGTCGATCTGCAATCCTGCAACCGAAGCCAAAACGTGCTCCACGGTTGTGAGGCGGACTCCCTGGTGTTGCAAAGTCGTACCCCGCGAGGTGTCTACCACGTAATCGGCAAGGGCATCGACAACGGGTTGGTTTTCGAGGTCGATCCGGCGAAACTTAACGCCATGGTTTACGGGAGCCGGTTTAAAGGTGATGGTAACGTTTTTTCCTGTATGCAATCCGGTTCCCGAAACACTGATTGCTTTTTTTATAGAACACTGTTTTTCAGTCATAATTTAATAAAGTCGGTTTTTTTTATGGTTTCTTTTGAATGAATTGGGACACAATCCGTTCCAATTCGTTCAATCGTTCGATCAATTTGGGTAAGTTGTTAAAAATAGCGATGGAGCGGCGCGCCCGTCCGGATTCAATAGCCGGAGATCCCAGCCAGGTACTCCCGGCTTCGGTAAGATTGCCGGAAAGGCCGGATTGAGCGCCGATTTTAATGTCATTGGCAATTTCGCTATGCCCTGCAAATCCTACTTGGCCGCCGATCATGCAGTTTTCACCGATTTTAGTCGAACCTGCAATTCCGGTTTGGGCCGCAATCACCGTATTTTTTCCGATTTCTACATTGTGCCCCACCTGAATCAGGTTGTCCAATTTTACCCCTTCGTGGATGATGGTAGATCCTAATGTAGCCCGGTCGATGGTCGTGTTGGCGCCGATTTCAACATTGTTCTTGATGATCACGTTCCCGATTTGGGCAATCTTCAGGTAATTGTTGTTATCCTGGGGAGCAAAGCCGAACCCGTCGGCCCCGATCACAACACCGGCATGAATCGTACAATTCGAACCGATTTCGCAGCCGTGGTAAATTTTTACGGCAGGGAACAGGATGGTGTTGTCGCCGATGATGGTATCGTCGCCGATGTAGCATTGCGGAAATAGTTTTACATTGTTTCCGATGGTTACATTTTCCCCTATGACCACAAAGTCGCCGATGTAACTATTTTCACCCAGTTTTGCCGATGCTGCAATGGATGCCAATTTTGAAATCCCGGTTTTCGAAAACTTCATTTTGTTGTAATATTCCAGCAGCTTGGCAAAGGCGGCATAAGGATCTTCCACCCGGATCAAAGTACAGGAAACCGGCCGCTCGGCTACAAAACTATTATGTACCAACACAATGGAAGACTGGGTTGTATAAATGTAGTTGAGGTATTTCGGATTGGCTAAAAAACTTAAAGCAAACGCTTCTCCTGCTTCAATTTTTACTAGCTTGCGGACAACCGCTTCCGGATTCCCTTCGATTGTTCCACCAATGATGTTTGCTATTTCTTTTGCTTTAAATTCCATTTTGAAAAGGCTTATTTTTCAAAAAATAATGTTTTCGTTTGCAGAAAAAGGGCTACAAAGGTAAGCTTTTTAAGTTTTTTGCAAAATACCTTTTAAAGTACTTTTTTTTTGAATGCAAGGGTTTGTATTTTAGTAGATTGCATAAAAAAAATGTTGCTGAAATCAACCCAGCAAATTTGCCAGTTCGGTTAATTCCTTCTTTTTGGAAAGATTGTCTTCCAACTCGTACAGGTAAGCCAGCTCGAGAAGCATCCGGCGCAATACGGCTTTGTTGCTGCAAGGCGTGTAGAAGTCCATCAAGGGTTCAACCCCGATTTGGTGCAGATACAACCCGATTTCACGTTCGGTAAAAATAATTCCTCGGGCAAAAGGATTGATATAAAATTTCACCTGCTGCTCGCTGCCTCCTGTTTCAAGAACCGAATCCGTATACGCCAAAATAAAATGCCGTGGCAAATCGACCCCCATCAGCGGAATTTCCAGCCGCTGCGCAATCAACAAATACAGAATCCCCAACGAAGTCGGGTTCCCGCGTTTGGAATCCAAAAGATTGTTCAAAAAATAATCCTCCGTCGTAGGATTTTCACCCACCACGCCCGTAAATTGCATCACATCAAAAAAGATATGGTTCAATACGCGCACTTGCTCGATGGGGGTGAGGTCGTCATTCAGTTCAATCCATGTTTGCGTGCAAATATTAGCGATTTGCGGTAAAATTTTCTCTTTTGTCAAATCAAAAAACCGGTAACGCGTTGCAATCAGGAATCCCTCCAATAAATCCGGCTCTTTGCTGCCCGCCCATGTCGAAAGTTGCTTGTAAATTTCATGGTACTGGATTTGATGAATCAATTCTTCGATCCGGTGTTGCACATTCTCATCCAACGAATCCTCCCAGGCCTCTTCCAAAAAAGTCACAGCCCCCATACCGATCGTAAAAAAGCGGTTGCTTACCTGTTCGAATGCCTCGTAATTCGGGTCATCCAGCAAGCTGATCAGCGCCTTTACTTCGGGTATATTAAGTTGTTGATTCATAAGATTCGGGCAAAATTAAAGCAGTTGAAACGACAATTCTACAGCCTTGCCCATGAAATATTAACAACCTATGGTTAAGAATGGCTTTTGATCCGGGAATAATTAATAAAAAAGGGAAGGGCGAGTAATTTGTTGAACTGTTGAATCGTTGAGTTGTTGAATTGTTTATTTGTGAACAGTGAAGGGTGAGGTGGTTGTTGAATTGTTGAACTGTTGAATTGTTTAATCGTTGAATTGAAAAAGGTGAAATGGGGGGAACGGGAAGTGCTTGCTCGATTGATTTTAATACGATAATAGAATCTAATAATGTGTTATTTTAATTGCATAAAGTGAAATGGCTGTTTAATTGTTTAATTGTTGAGTTGTGAAGTGTGAACCGTGAAGGGTGAAATGGGTTAGGGTTCAAGGTACAGGGTGAACGGTAAAAGGTAAACTTGTTATCCGTAAACCTGTTAACGAATCATTTTCAATTTTCAATTCTCCATTTTCAATTAAAACAGAACGCACAGCCCTTTAGCCCGAAACTCTGTTTGTTTTTCCCATTCCGACCGTACAATTTAATCCCCGCATACGGGAAGATTAAAACTTTTCCACGAAGGCGGTATTATTTTTGCACAGTGTATTAATACTATGTCCTACGTCTTGCTTTTTTGAGACCTACATCTTATTTATTTGGATCGTAGGGTTCAATCTAGTGAGATGTAGGACTTATTAATAATCTATCAAAAGCCATCAACTACTGCCCCCTTACAAACATGATAGTGTCTCCTGTAAGAACCCTTAAACGCTCAAGATGGATGAGCATCCAGGATCGTAAGAACAGCCGGAAAACTCGTTTTCCATTTTATCCGGCTTCGCCTCATGAGATCGCTTCGCGAAGTTCAATTTTCAATTGAAACATCTTTAAAGTTATGCTGAGCCCCACTGAGAATTCAGTGAGTGAGACTGAGATTTCTGTAAACTCGTTAACCGTAAACCCGTTAACTTGTACCTTGTCTACTAATATCTAAAAAATCTTTCTGCTTTTTTGCTTTCTGCTGAAAAGTTACACAAAGAACCACAGAGATTGGCAGCAAATTAAATACATTCTCAATTAAACCAGGCAGATTTCTCCATTTCGCTTCGCTCCAGTCGAAATGACGCAGAATTCATCATTAAAACATTCTCTTTCAATTTTACTCGGCTTCGCTTCATGAGATCGCTTCGCTAAGTTCAATTCTTCATTTTCAACGAAACGACACCCCCGCCCTTCCGGGCGCCCCCGCAAGCGGGGGACAACTTTCTGCCTTCTGCTTTTTCCTTTTCTGCTAAAAAAACTCGTTTACTGTTTTACACCCTCGCCCATCCGGGCACCCCCGCAAGCGGGGGACAGTTTCTGCTTTCTCCTTTCTGCCTTAAAACTCGTCTACTTGTATCTCGTTACCTGTTACTCGTCACCAAACCCCACTTTCAATTCTCAATTTTCAACTTTCAATTAATTTGTCAGTCGTTCCAGTGTTTGGCGCACCATTTTATCTACAAAAGGCTTGTAGTCGTTCAAGAACGTTTGGTCCACGCGGTTGGCGACGATGGTGCAAATGGTCAGGGTTTCGAATCCCAGCATTTTTCCCAGTCCGTAAAGGGCGGAAGTTTCCATTTCGAAGTTGGAAATGCCCGTTCCTTCGTATTGAAAACTCTCGATCAAGCGGTTCAATTCCGGGAATGCGAGTTCCAACCGCAATTGGCGTCCTTGCGGCCCGTAAAATCCCGGCGCCGTCAGCGTAATGCCCTGATGCAAATCGAAAGCCAGTTTTTGGAGCAAGGTTTCCGATCCTTTTACAGCGTAAATACCCGGAAGGTTTTTATCCCAGTTCGTATGTTTGCAAAAAGCTTCGGTCAATTTCGGATGGGTTACGTTGGGATGGTCCTTGTAAAAATACAGCAAGCCGTCCATGCCCATTCCATAGGTGGAAGCCACCGCCGATCCCGGTTCGAGCCCTTTTTTCAACGCGCCGGATGTTCCTAGCCGGATGATATTCAATGAAGTGTGATTGGGTTTCGGTTCCCGTGTTTTCAGGTCAATGTTTACCAACGCATCCAGTTCGTTTACCACGATGTCCAGGTTGTCGGTTCCCATGCCGGTGGAAAGCACCGTCAGGCGCTTTTTGCCGATGGTTCCGGTATGTGTGGCAATTTCCCGGTTTTGGATTTTAAATTCGATTTTATCAAAGTATTTCGATACTTCGGCTACGCGTCCCGGGTCGCCTACAACGATCACGGTATCGGCTAAATTTTCAGGGAGCAGGTGCAAATGGTAGACACTGCCGTCGGGATTTAATATTAATTCGGATTCGGGAATTCGGCTCATTGGATTAATTTTGTCGTGATTTTTTTACAAAAATAGCATTCTTTCAAGATAAAGAGTTTTTTAGAAACGTTATGAACGCAGAAATTATTACCATCGGCGACGAACTTTTGATCGGGCAGGTGATCGATACCAATTCGGCCTGGATGGCCGACCAACTGAATTCCGCCGGGATTAAAGTTGTTCAAATTACCACCATCAGCGATGAAGAGCAACCTATTTTGGAAGCCTTGAAAAATGCCTGCCGGCGTGCCGATGTGGTGTTGCTTACCGGAGGATTGGGACCGACCAACGACGATATTACCAAACACACCTTGTGTAAATTTTTTGATACCGAATTGGTTTTCAATCCGGAAGCTTATGCAAATGTGGAGCGCCTTTTTTCCTCAAGGAATTTGCCGGTAACCGAAACCAACCGCCAGCAAGCGATGGTACCGGCAAACTGTATTCCGGTTCAGAATGCCAACGGCACGGCTCCGGGAATGTATTTTAACCTGAACGGGAAAATTGTGGTTTCGATGCCCGGCGTGCCGTTTGAGATGAAGGCCATGTTTGCCGGTCAAATTTTGCCGCAATTGTGCGTGCAAACAGAGCAAGTCATTTTACACAAAACCGTATTGACCGAAGGGTTGGGAGAATCCTTTCTGGCCGACCGGATCAAGGATTGGGAGCAAAACTTGCCGCCGTTTATTAAATTGGCGTACTTGCCGCAACCGGGCATTGTCCGTTTGCGCCTTTCGGCCTTGGGAAACGATAAAAATACATTGCAAACGGAAGTGAACCGGCAAGTTCAATTGCTTCAAAATCTCATCGGCGATTTGATTTTTGGATTTGACGAGGAAACGCTTCCGCAAATTGTAGGAAACCTTTTGGTGAAAAAAGGGCTCACTGTTTGTACGGCCGAAAGTTGTACGGGCGGTTACCTGGCGCACCAGATTACCGGCGAATCCGGAAGCAGCCGCTATTTCAAGGGCTCCATCGTGGCTTATGATAATGAGGTTAAAAAACAATGGTTGGGCGTAAAACCGGAAACCTTGGAACAATTTGGGGCGGTCTCGCACCAGACGGCCCGGGAAATGGCTGAAAATGCCCGTTTGCGTTTGGGCACCGATTATGCCGTTTCCACCACCGGCATTGCCGGGCCTACCGGAGGCACCGAAACCAAACCCGTCGGCTTGGTTTACATTGCCATTGCTTCGGCGAACGGAACGCATTCGCACGAATTTATTTTGACCAACCACCGCAGCCGGAATATCCACCGGACGGCTGTCGTTGCGCTGAATTTGTTACGGAAGGAATTGATCGCCGGATAACGTTCAATGAAAAAAATCAATGTCCTAAATTTGCATCTTCTTGAAATAGTGCGTAAATTGATCGCTGGTAAATTTGATGTCAACCACTCCTAATACCCGGGCAAGCGGAGTGATTGAAAAAAAGAATTTTCTATTCATTAGGAGGATGAAATTGTATGGAATTAGATTTATATGATAATTTTTCAACTTGCCAAATTGTCGACACAACCCAAAATTTGACCGGCGTTAATATGATAAAAAAATATTTATTTACCTTTGCTTCCCGAATTTAAAATTGCAGAAATTAAACAGTTTTACGGCCGGCATTGAAAAGACCGGCGGTTTTTCAGCGAGATTCTTTGGCTTCGAATGAATTTCATTTTAAAAGCGAATATAAAGAATACAAGTGATACTCCCCCAAATTCCCAATAACCCATTGCCTATGGTAGAAATTACACCGGTTTTACGATTAAAACAAGTTGAGGAAATCCTGTTTGATGGAGCGCCGGTTTCTTTGCCAAAAGATACAAAAGAGCAACTTGCCGCCTGTTTTGACTTTCTTGAAAAATTTGCAGGCGATAAGGTGATTTATGGTATCAATACCGGCTTTGGCCCCATGGCGCAATACCGTATTGACGATCAGTCGTTAAAGGAGCTTCAATATAATATCATCCGCAGCCATTCTACCGGAGCGGGAAATCCCTTGCCCGATTTGTATGTAAAAGCATCCATGCTGGCTCGCCTGACCGCCTTTGCGCAAGCAAAATCGGGGGTGCATCCGGAACTTCCGCAATTGTTGGCCGAATTTATCAACCGGGGCATTTATCCGCTGATACCGGAGCACGGAAGTGTCGGCGCCAGCGGTGATTTGGTGCAATTGGCACATATGGCGCTGACATTAATCGGCGAAGGTGAAGTGCATTACCAGGGAGGGTGGTGCAAAACGGCCGATGTGTTGACCAAAGAAAATCTGAATCCTTTTAAAATCCGTATTCGCGAGGGATTGGCAGTCACAAACGGCACTTCCTCCATGACGGGTATCGGACTGGTAAACCTGATTTATGCACAACGCTTATTGAATTGGGCTGTTCTGGCATCGGTGATGATGAATGAAATTGCCTCTTCTTACGACGATTTGATGTCGGAAGTGCTCAATGGAACGAAGCGCCACAGCGGCCAACTGGAAATTGCACAGGCAATGCGCGAAATTTCTTCGGGCAGTTTGTGTTTGCGCCGGCGGGAAAACGAACTTTACAATCCGGAGCGGAATACGGAAAAAATATTCAAGCAAAAGGTACAGGCGTACTATTCGTTGCGTTGCGTACCGCAAATATTGGGCCCGGTTTTGGATACCCTGAAAAATTCCGCTGCCGTGCTTCTGAACGAACTCAATTCGGCTTGCGACAACCCGATTGTGGATCCGGAAACAGAAAATGTCTATCATGGGGGGAATTTCCATGGTGATTATGTTTCATTCGAAATGGATAAAATGAAAATTGCCGTTACCAAACTGACCATGCTGGCGGAACGGCAGTTAAATTACTTGTTCCACGACCGGATTAATGAAATATTGCCGCCTTTTGTCAATTTGGGCGTATTGGGCCTCAATTACGGACTGCAGGCATCCCAATTTACGGCAACATCGACTACGGCCGAATGCCAAACTTTGTCGAATCCGATGTATGTGCACAGCATCCCCAACAACAACGACAATCAGGATGTGGTAAGTATGGGAACCAATGCAGCGTTGATGGCCAAAACGGTGATTGAAAACTCGTTTCAGGTGATGGCCATCCATTTTATGGCTTTGGTGCAAGCGGTTGATTCCCTGAAAATTTCAGACCAACTGTCGGACAAAACCCGTTCGGTTTACCGTGACATACGCGCCTTTTTCCCCGTATTCAGTGATGATACGCCGAAATACAAGGAAATAGAGCAAATGAAGAATTATTTACAAAATACAAAACTAAATTATTGCGAGTTATGATGTATGCATTGGTAACCGGCGGATCGAGAGGTATCGGGCGGGCTGTTTGTTTGCAACTGGCCGAGATGGGCTATCCCGTTTTGATTAATTACAGTTCGAATCAGGAAGCGGCTTTGGAAACCAAGCAATTGGTCGAAGCCAAAGGTGTTGCCGCTGAATTGTTGCCCTTCAATGTGGCTCGCGTCGAAGAAGTGGACAAGGCCTTGAATGGCTGGATGGAACAGCATCCCGACGATTATATCGCCGTGCTGGTAAACAATGCGGGAATCCGCCAGGATACGATGATGGTTTTTATGCAAAACGAGCAATGGAGCGATGTGCTGAATATCAACCTGAACGGGTTCTTTTTTGTGACGCGCCGTTTGTTGAAAGATATGATTACCAAACGTTACGGACGGATCGTCAATGTTGTTTCGCTATCAGGTTTGAAAGGCTTGCCGGGACAAACCAATTACTCGGCGGCAAAAGCGGCGGTGATCGGAGCGACCAAAGCACTGGCGCAAGAAGTCGGCGCACGGAAAGTGACGGTAAATGCGGTTGCTCCCGGATTTATCGCCACCGACATGACCAAGGACCTGGATGAAAAACAACTCAAAACGTTAATTCCGATGGGACGCTTCGGACAAGCGGAAGAAGTCGCCGCCCTGGTCGGTTTCCTGGCTTCCGAAAAAGCGGGATATATTACGGGTGAAGTGATTTCCATCAACGGAGGCCTTTATACTTAAAAATTGAAAAATAAAACCCAACGAAAACCTTAATTATCCAGTATTAATAGAAAAAATGAGAAGACGAGTCGTTATTACCGGTATGGGTATTTATTCTTGTATCGGCAAGAACCTGGAAGAAGTGACCCGGTCGTTGTATGAAGGAAGATCGGGCATTGGAGTCGATCCGAATCGAAAAGATTACGGCTACCGTTCCCTGTTGACGGGCATGGTTGATCCGCCGGTATTGAAAGGCGTGTTAGACCGCCGTTTGCGTGTCGGTTTGGCGGAACAGGGAGAATATGCTTATATGGCAACCGTTGAGGCCTTAAAAAATGCCGGTATCGATCTGGATTACCTGGAAAAGAACGAAATGGGCATTTTTTACGGGAACGATTCCTCGGCAAGAGCCGTGATCGAAGCAAACGACATTGTCCGTGTAAAAAAAGATACCACCTTGCTTGGCTCGGGAGCGATATTCCAATCCATGAATTCGACCGTCACCATGAACCTTTCGACTATTTTTAAATTGAAAGGTGTCAATATGACCATTAGCGCGGCTTGCGCCAGCGGCTCGCATTCCATCGGCTTGGGTTACCTGTTTATTCAAAACGGCATGCAAGACCTGGTTTTGTGCGGTGGCGCGCAGGAAACCAATGCCTATTCGATGGGAAGTTTCGATGCGTTAAGTGCTTTTTCGGTTCGCATGGATGAACCGGCAAAAGCTTCCCGCCCGTTTGATGCGGGCAGGGACGGATTGGTGCCCAGCGGCGGAGCGGCCAGTTTGATTCTGGAAGAATACGAGCATGCGGTAAAACGCGGGGCTACCATTTTGGCGGAAGTAACCGGATATGGCGTATCATCCAACGGCGCCCATATTTCGCAGCCCAGTGATGTCGGAAGTTTTATCGCCATGGAACGCGCCCTGGCCGATGCCAGGATTGCAGCCAAAGAGATCGACTACGTGAATGCGCATGCTACCTCAACGCCTCAGGGCGATATATTTGAGGCCCTTGCACTCGACCGCTTGTTTGGGGATTCGCGCCCGCTGATCAGCTCCACCAAATCGATGACGGGACATGAATGTTGGATGGCCGGAGCGAGCGAAGTACTGTATTCAATTTTAATGATGCAACATTCGTTTGTGGCGCCCAACATCAACTTCGAAACCCCGGACGAATATTCGGCCAAATTGAATATTGCCCCTGTACGTGTGGATAAGGGCATCGCTACCGTCCTTTCCAATTCGTTCGGATTCGGGGGAACAAACAGCGCGCTTATTTTGAAAAAAATTAATTCCAAATAACCTATATGAAAAGAGAAGAAATCATAGAAATTGTAAACAACTTTTTGGTAGAAGAAATTGAAGTCGATGCGGAGAAACTGGCGGAAAATGCTTCGTTAAAAGATGATGTGGGGGTGGATAGCCTTGATTTTGTGGACATTGTTGTGATCGTAGAACGTAATTTCGGGTTTAAGATCAATCCCGAAGAAATGGCAGGCGTAACCACTTTGGGCCAATTCTACGATTACATCGAAAGTAAAGTGAACAACAAGTAAATGACTGTCGAAAAGACCAAAGGGTGGACGGGGGTTACCGGCGGCGGCACATGGGGACAAAAAGCGTTGATGTTTTTGTTTCATTTCCACAACGTGACGATCGGCTATGTGTTTTTGGCGCTGGTGGTTCCGTTTTACATGCTGTTTGCCCGGAAAGGCTATTTGTCGATTTACCGCTATTTCCGGCAACGGTTTCAGTATTCCCCTTTTAAATCTTTTCGGAAAACCTACCAAAACCATTTTGTTTTTGGCCAGTGCATGCTCGACCGTTTTGCCGTTTATGCCGGACGGCGTAATTTTTTCAAGGTAAAAATAACCGGGAACGAGCATTTCGAGCGATTGTTGAATAGCGATAAAGGCTTTCTGATCGCAAGCTCGCATGTCGGAAACTTTGAATTGAGCGGTTACCTGTTAAAACAAGACAAGAAAGCCATCAACGCCTTGATATTCGGCGATGAAGCCAAGGAAGTGATGGAAAACCGGATCAAAGCGCTGAAGCAGAACAATATTTCCGTGATTCCCGTGCGAGGCGATATGTCCCATTTTTTTGCCATCCATGCAGCTTTTGACGAAGGACAAATTGTGAGCATGCCTTGTGACCGGAATTTTGGAAGCGCCAAAAGCGTTGCCTGTGATTTTTTGGGAGCCAAAGCCGATTTCCCGTTGGGGGCATTTACGTTCGCCACGCACTTTGATGTTCCGGTGCTGACTATTTTTGTGATGAAGGAAAGTGTTTCGAATTACCATGTGTATGTAAAACCGTTGACACTGGACGAAGAAATGCAAACTATAAACAAACGCGAGAAAGCGAACCGGCTGGCTGCCTCATTTTCTACTGAATTGGAAACCATCGTCCGGAAGTACCCGGAACAATGGTTCAATTTTTATAATTTCTGGAAATAAAAACAACAAAAAACAAAAAGCAATGAAAAAACGAAGCCTTATCGCATTTTTTGTCATGGTTAGTGTGTCCATTCAGGCGCAAAAACTAACGGAAGGCTCTTTGAATTTCCTGAAAGGAGAAAAGCAACTTTACATTGCCGAATTTGATTTTTCATCAGCAATCATTCACAAGAAAGAAAAATCCGCTGATTTTTTTGAAAGACAGCATGCAAAGGACAGCGATTGGGAAAACAAATTCAAAACGGGAATTCGCAGTAAATTTATGGATGGTTTGAATACCGGTTTGAAAGTCGGATTAAATGCAGGCAACTTTGACGATGCTACTTACAAAGCCACTGTAATTGTTACAGATATTGATCTTAATAATAACATCAATGCCGAAATCGTATTTACCAAAATGAATTCAACAGTTGTATTAGCCAGAATTGCATTGCCGGGAACAGCGGGTCGTTTCGGTTCTATGGCAAATCTTGTAGGCGATGCTTCTAAAGACGCTGGTAACAAGTTGGGCAAATTTATATCGAAAAAGTTGAAGTAATATTTTCTGCAACAAATACACAATGAATATAAAATAGCCTTAGTACCTACCAGTATCATAAAACATAAAAATTAAATAAAACCACATTCGATTCCCTTTGAGGTCGTACAATAAAAACTAAAATAAATTCGATAGACAAATCCCGAATGGGCTTGAAACAATAGTGAATCCGAAGGATTCAAATGTTTGTAGAAAGGAATACAAAAAAATATTCGACCCCATTCGGGGTCGAATCAGGCTATACACAATTGTTTTCTATAGGCATACAATGCCTTTGGCATTGAGAGTGAGCGAAATTTTATATCGAACGCGTTTACAACTAAAAAAACAAGTATGAATATTGCGCTGGTTTCCGCCAACAATTATCAGGTGCCGTATCCCGTTTATCCTTTGGGCGTATCGTACCTGCATACTTATTTATCCCAACACCTTCCCGGTTCGGAGATCCGCTTGTTCGATTTTAATTTAGGAAGTTTTGATGAATTTGCGGCCTTTCTCCAAGCCCAGCCGTTCGATTTCGTGGGTATTTCGCTTCGCAACATCGACGATACCAATATTTTTGAAAAAAATAATTTTATCGCCCATTACAAAAAAGTGATGGAAGTGGCGCGGGCGCATACCCAAGCGCTAATCATCCTTGGCGGCCCCGGTTTCTCCGTATTTCCCGAACAGGTTTTTGAAGCCTTGAATCCCGATTATGCCGTTCAGGGCGAAGGCGAAGAAAGCCTCTGCCGGTTGATTGACGGGCTGGCTTCCGGTTCCGGACGGATCCATGAAATCGAAGGATTGGTATACCGCAACGGAAACGATACGTTGACCGTAAATCCTCGAACCACAAACATTGCATCGCCCGTATTGCATGTTGACGATACATTGGCTGCTTATTACTGGGAGAAAAGCGGCATGCTCAACATCCAAACCAAGCGCGGCTGTCCCTATAACTGCATTTATTGCAGCTACCCTGTTATCGACGGCAGGAAGGTACGTACGCTGGAAGCTGAAACCGTGGTCCGGAACATTGAAGAATTGTATCATCGAAAAGGAATCCGTTACCTGTTTTTTACCGATTCGATATTCAACATCCATAAAGAGTACAACCACGAATTGGCGCACCGACTGATCGAAAGCAAGGTCAAAGTCCGTTGGGGAGCGTATTTTTCGCCGCACAACCTGGCTTTGTCTGATTTGGAGTTGTACCAGCAATCGGGATTAACCCATATCGAATTCGGAACGGATTCGTTTTCCGACCAACAACTGGAAAATTATAACAAGAACTTCCGTTTTCAGGATGTGTTGCAACAAAGCGCCCGTTGTGGGAAACTGGGAATTTTTTATGCCCATTTCCTTATTTTGGGTGGCTACGGCGAAACCGAACAAAGCCTGGACGAAACCTTCGAACGCTCGAAAGAAGTGGGAACAACGGTTATTTTTCCCTACGTCGGCATGCGGATTTATCCCCGGACAAAACTCTGCGAAATCGCTTTGCAGGAAGGTTTGATCCACGATACGAACGATTTGATCAGTCCGGTATATTATGTATCGCCGCAGATCGACCTTCATACGTTGAAGGCGCGGGCGGGCGCCACCGGGCAAAAATGGGTATTCCCCGACGACGAGCCGTCGCCCTTGATGGAACGTTTCCGGGAGAAGAAAAGGCGCGGCCCTTTGTGGGAATATTTGCGATTTTAAGGAATAGAATAAAGAAATACAATGACCGATTTACAGCAAATCAACATAGAAAGCCTGCTTCCGCAACGGGCGCCCTTTATCCTGATCGATCATTTGATCCATTTTGATGAGGTGGTGACCCGTACGGATTTTAACATAAAGGCCGGCCATCTTTTTGTGGAAAACAATTTTTTAACCGAAGCCGGAATTATCGAGAATATTGCGCAAACCTGCGCCGCCCGCATGGGGTACATCAATACGTACCTGATTGCCGACAAAGTAAAACTCGGATTTATCGGGGCGATCAAAAATTTGGTGATCCGTGAATTGCCGGCTGCCGGCGAATGGCTTACAACCACCATTGAAGTGGTCAATGAAGTATTTGCCTTAACTTTGGTCCAAGCGAAAGTGGTTGTCGAAAACAAACTGATTGCCTCCTGTGAAATGAAAATTTCGTTGACCGATATCGACAGCCCATCAACCGAGAACCTATGAAAGAACGAGAAACAAGCCTGAAAGCTTCCAAAGAAGTTGAAATCCGTTTCAGCGAAGTCGATTCCATGAACATTGTCTGGCACGGATCGTATGCGCTTTATTTTGAAGATGCACGCGAATGCTTTGGCGCCAAATACGGATTAGGCTATCTGGATATTTTCGGCAACGGCTATTACGCCCCGTTGGTGGATCTGAACTTCAGCTACAAGCAGCCGCTTGTTTACGGACAAAAGGCCCGCGTGGATATTTTCTATAAAAATACCGATGCGGCAAAGATTATTTTTGAATACGAAATCCGTTCGCTGGAAAACGGCAACCTGATTGCTACCGGGAAATCCGTGCAAGTATTTTTGGACAAGCAGTACCAATTGGTTTGGACAAATCCCGATTTTTACGAAGCCTGGAAAAAGAAACACGGATTGTTATGATTTGTAAACGAAGCGACAATATTATTTCATCGTTGGGATTTACGACCGAAGAAAATTACCGGAACGTAAAGGCCGGTCATTTGGGCATTCGCCGTTATGAAGGCTTGTTCGGCCTGCCCGAACCCTTTCTGGCTTCCTTAATCGATACGCAACGGCTGAATGAACGCTTTTTACAACTGGAATCATCTCCAACCGTAAATTATACGCCTCTGGAAAAAGCCGCCATCCTTTCGGTAGCCGAAGCATTAAAAACGGCCAACCTGGATGCAGCCGCAAACAATGTGTTGTTTGTACTTTCCACCACCAAAGGAAATGTACATTTGCTGGATGAAAACGAAAAGAACGTTTCCGATTCTTTGAAATTATGGCATTCGGCACAACGTATTGCCCGCTTTTTCGGGAATCAGAACCAACCGGTCACCGTTTCCAACGCCTGCATTTCAGGCGCTTCGGCCTTGTTGGTCGCAAAGCAGGAACTGGAAGCGAAACGATACCGCTATGCCGTTGTTGTGGGCGTAGATTTGTTATCAAAATTCATCATTTCGGGATTTCAATCCTTTCTGGCCCTTTCGGATGAACCCTGCCGCCCGTTTGATATCGCCCGCAAAGGCTTGAATTTGGGCGAAGCCGCAGCTACGATGATTTTGGAGAATAAAGAAGAAAGTGAATGTACGCCGGAAGATATTTTATTTCTGAACGGCGCCGTGCGCAACGATGCCAATCATATTTCGGGCCCGTCCCGGACCGGCGAAGGATCTTATCTGGCTTTGCATAAAACCCTGGGCGATCTCAATCCTGCGGAAATCGCTTTTGTCAATGCGCATGGAACCGCCACGCCTTACAACGATGAAATGGAATCCATTGCCTTAACCCGCGCCGGCCTGGAGCAGGTTCCGGTAAACAGTTTGAAAGGCTATTTCGGCCATACGCTGGGAGCCGCAGGCGTGTTGGAAAGCATTATTTCCATTTGTGCCCTGACGGAAAACACCGCTTTGAAAACAAGCGGATTCAACGAGTTGGGCGTTACTCATCTGGTCAATGTTACGACTCAAAACACAGCGACCACAAAAAACTATTGTTTGAAAATGCTGTCGGGTTTCGGCGGTTGCAATGCCGTTTTATTATTCAAGAAAGGAGGACTGGCAAGATGAATCTGAACATCCGGGCGCATTGCACGATCAGCGGAAACAAAGCGGTTTTGAACGGAAACGAAGTTTATTCGGGCGAAGCCGGCCAAGAAGCTGTATCCTTTTTGAGCGCCCTGTATAAACATTTGCAAATTGACTACCGGAAGTTTTTCAAAATGGACAAGCTGTCGAAGCTGGGATTTCTAGCTTCGGAATTGTTGCTGGACGGAACCGACCGGGAGCTTTCCAAAGAAGATACCGCCCTTATTTTGTGGAACAGCAGCTCTTCCTTGGACACCGATATCGCTTTTCAGCAAACCATTCAGTCGGCTGAAAACTATTTCCCCAGCCCGTCCGATTTTGTGTATACCTTGCCCAATATTGTAGCCGGGGAAATTGCCATCCGCAACAAACTATTCGGCGAGACCTCGTTTTACATCAGCGAAAAGATGGATGCACAAGAATTATACAACCGCGTGTCCGCTGCTTTTGGAGATCCAGACTTACGCCGGGTTGTTTGCGGATGGATCGACTATTTACAAGGAAATTACAAAGCCGTATTATTCCTGATTGAAAAAGATAGATCGGAAAAGCCTGCATTTACGGCAAACACCCTAGAACAAATTTTTAATACCTAAAAAATATGGAAGCATTGATTTTGAAATTGAAAGAAGAAATCATCGAAGTGTTGAACCTGGAAGACGTGACTCCTGCCGATATCGATGAGAACGCCCCTTTGTTCGGTGAAGGATTGGGCTTGGATTCCATTGATGCGCTGGAATTGATCGTTTTAATGGAAAAAAACTACGGCATTAAAATGAAAGACCCCAACCAGGGCAAAGAAGTTTTCCGTTCGGTAAAAGTTATGGCTGAATACATTGCCGCTAACCGGACAAAATAATGCGCTTTTGGGCATTCGCAATGCGATAGAGTGGTAATTTCAGGCAAGAAACAAATCAAATACGCCGGTAACGAGCGTCAGAAAACGCGATTATGAAAAAAGAAATTGTTGTAACGGGCATGGGGATTGTTTCGGCTTTGGGAAAAGGTACGAACGAAACATTACAGGCATTGCAGGCAGGGCGATCCGGTATCGGAACCCTGCGCCATTTGCAAACCTTGCATGCCGGTTTTCCGGTAGGGGAGGTGAAATATAGTGAGGACGAATTGCGGGCCATCATGCACCTTCCTGCGGAAGAAATTTCTACACGTACGTCTTTGCTGGGCATGGTTGCCTTGCAGGAAGCCATTGCCCACGCACGTTTGGAGAACCGGGCGAATTTGCGCGTTGCGTTTATTTCAGGAACCACGGTGGGTGGGATGGAAAAAAGCGAACGATACTATCTGGATTTTTTGGAAAATGATACCAAAAACGAATACATTGCTGCTCACGATTGTGGCGCTTGTACCGAAATGATTGCCGACCGCTTTGGAGGGTTTTCATTGGTAACTACTATTTCTACGGCCTGTTCCTCCGCTGCAAACGCTATTATTTTGGGAGCGGATCTGATTCAGCAAGGCAAAGTCGATGTGGCTATTGCCGGAGGCAGCGAATGCCTTACAAAATTCCACCTCAACGGATTTAAAACCTTGATGATCCTCGATACCCAATCTTGCCGTCCGTTCGACCGCGACCGTGCCGGGCTTAATTTGGGCGAGGGCGCGGCCTACCTGGTTTTGGAATCGGCTGAATTGGCGGCCCAACGTCATGCCACGCCGATTTGCCGCCTTTCGGGTTACGGCAATACCTGCGATGCTTTTCATCAAACGGCTTCGTCGCCGGATGGAACCGGCGCATACCTGGCCATGCAGCAAGCGTTGAACCATGCGGGATTGCAACCCGGCGACATCGACTACATCAATGCGCACGGTACGGGAACCCCGAACAACGATTCGAGCGAGGGAATTGCCATTATGAACCTGTTCGGAACTTCCACTCCGCCCGTATCTTCCACCAAGCAGTTTACCGGACATACCACCAGCGCTGCAGGAGGCGTGGAAGCGGTGATTTCCATTTTGGCGCTGGAAAACAACTTTACGCCCGTAAATTTGAATTTCAAAAACCAAATGGAAGAATTGTCGTTCAGCCCGGTCACCGGAAATACACCTCCGAAAGCCTTACAACATGTGCTTTCCAATTCGTTCGGATTTGGCGGAAACGATTCCACCCTTGTTTTTTCAAAAGTGCAGGCCGTATGAAAATCTATATACAAGCAGCCGAACAGATCTCGATCCAGCAGCCCTTGTCCGACAAGTGGTTCGAAGAGCCGTTTTTATCCGACAGCGTTTACGTGCGGGCTGTGGAGCCGAATTACAAAGAATATCTGGAGCCCAATGCGGCGCGCCGGATGGGAAAAATCCTGAAACGGGCCATTGTTACTTCACGGACCGCCCTGAAAAATTCCGGTATCGGACAACCCGATGCCATTATCAGCGGCACAGGGCTTGGATGCATCGAAAATACCGAGATTTTTTTGGATGCCATGGTACGCAACGGCGAGGAGTTCTTGCAACCTACCCATTTCATGCAATCCACCCACAACACCATCAGTTCGTTGATCGGCATTGATTTGAAATGCCACGGCTATAACAGCACTTACGTACACAAAGGCGTTTCCTTTGAAAGTGCGTTGCTGGATGCCTATTTGCAATTTAGCGAAGGAAAAATCAAAACAGCCTTGGTGGGCGGTTATGACGAGATGACGCCCAACTATTTTTTGTTGCTCAGCCGTTTGGGGTATTGGCGTCCTCAAACTGAAAACGGAACGTTGAAACGGGGCGAGGAAGCTTTTGCCGGCGAAACTTCGGTGAGTTTTGTCCTTCAATCCGAAAAAAATGAAAAATCCAAGGCTTGCATCGGCGGCGTAGAGTTGCTATACCAACCGACAAGCGGACAGTTGCAACAATCGTTGCACAAATTATTGCAGCAAAATGATTGCACCCTTCAAGATATTGATGCCGTACTACTTGGCGTAAGCGGGAATCAGGCCAATGATGCCGTTTATGAACAAAATGCGGCAATATTATTTCCCAACCGGCCGTTCATCGGATCTAAAACGATTTTCGGCGAATCGTATACGGCTTCCGGATTGGGATTGTATGCCGCCGTTACCTGTTTGCAAAAGCAAGCCGTTCCGGAACACATGCTGATTACTTCAGGAGCGGAAACCATCCATCCGCGAAAAATACTGCTGTACAATCATTCCGAAGGGAAAAACCACTCGTTGATTCTGCTGGAATCCCTGCGATAACCATCAAAGCCATGCTGAAACTCATCACACTCTCTACCATTCAATGCTTGCTTTTGGCAGGCTGTCAGGTGTTCCTGAAATTTGCCATGCTGCGGATGGATAAATTCAGCTTTACCTGGACGTATTTCCGGGAATTGCTGGTGAATTGGCAGTTGGCTTTGTCGGGAATCAGCATTGCCGGGGCAACCGTTATTTGGATGTATATCCTGAAACATTTCCCGCTTTCGGTCGCTTATCCGCTGATCAGCATCAGCTATATTTTCGGAATGCTGGCTTCGGTTTATATCTTTCATGAAGTGGTTCCTTTTACTCGTTGGATCGGCGTCGGATTAATCATTGCCGGTGTGGTATTTCTAGTAAAATAAATTCAAGATTTAAGGTGGCAAAAAAAGAAACGATAAATGTTCAAGGGACGGAAATAATCTTACTTTCTTATAAGAAAAACGATTATATTTCTTTGACAGATATGGCGAAATATAAGAATCCGGAAATGACGGGGCTTGTTATTTCTCATTGGCTAAGCACACGTTATACCATTGAATTTATGGGAATTTGGGAACAATTTAATAATCCTGATTTTAATGTTACGGAATTCCGTAACATTAAAAATGAAAGTGGAAGTAATGGTTTTGTCTTATCTTCAAAACAATAGATTGAAAATTTGTGCCTTTAAAAATAATAAAATGAAAAAATTAATATTGATCATACCCTGCCTCATTTGTTTCAACCACCTGTTGTTGGCGCAATCCAAATACAGTCCGGCAACGGAGAATCAACAAAAAGAATTGACTCAGAAAATTACGGCAGCCTCCAATCAGATGAAAACTCTGCAATGCGATTTTTTACAGAAAAAAACCATTTCCATTCTGGCCGATGAAATGAATTCCGAAGGACGCATGCTGTACAAGCAAAACGACAAGCTGCAATGGGAATATACCAAGCCGTACCAATATAAATTTACCATGAACGGCGACAAAGTGATGATCCATTCCGGAAAAAACAAAAATATCATTGATGTAAAATCAAGCAAAATATTTAAAGAAATCAGTAAAATTATTGTTTCCGGAATCAACGGTTCGGGCATTTTCGAGCAGGACAAGTTTACTTCGTCTTTTTGGGTGGGAACTGCCGATTACAAAGTGGCCCTGAAACCCAAGCAAAAAGAACTCAAACAACTGTTCAGCAACATCACCCTTTATTTTAACAAAAACGATTATACCGTCAACACGGTGGAAATTGAAGAGTCGAACGGGGATAAAACGACGATTCAGATGAAAAACAAGCAGTTAAACAAAGAGCTGAAGGATGAAATATTTACGATACAGTAGCCTGCTTTTGTGCCTGTTGGCCGCATGTTCCGCGCCCAAAGCCGTACAAAAAGAAGCTGCCTTCCTTCCTTTTTGGAACAGCCAACTGCTCGATACGGTTGAAAAAAACAGTTTTCGCATAACGGTGGAGGTATCCAATGCCAACATCAGCGGGATTTTGATTACCAAACGGTTGGATGGTATTTGGAAAGGAACGCTGGTGAATGAATTCGGATTGAAAATGTTTGATTTTACCTGTACGCCCCGTAAATGCGAGCTGATCCATGTGGTTCCGATGATGAACAAATGGTACATCAAAAAGACCATTGCAGGGGATGTGCAATTTATGCTGGAAATTGACAATCCGGCTTACAAAGCCGGGAAAGAGGCGACCCGTTACCGGGAGGATGATGCATTCGTCGTTGACTGGAAAGGGAAGAAAGAATTTCGCTGTTTCCCCAATCAGGAATTGGTGATGAAAAATAAAAAACGAAACATTACCTATACCTTGAAAAAAATGGATGATTTGAATCCGCAATAAAACGGAACAACATTTTTTTGGTAATCTTTTTTGAAAAAAACAGAACGGATGAAACTGAAAGACGACTTTTTTAAAATACAGGAAGCAATCCCTACCGGCGAAGGCATGGATTACAACATCCGGCTTAACCCGGAACATGCGATTTATGCGGCACATTTTCCGGGAAATCCCATTACGCCGGGTGTTTGCATCATTCAAATGGTAAAAGAACTCACCGAAGAAATACGGCAGGAATCCCTTTTTTTACACCAAATCAAAAACGTGAAATTTTTGGAAGTGATCCATCCGCTCCAACATGCTGCCCTGACGATTTCCCTTTCAGTACAGGAAACCGAAGGCGAATGCAAAGTGAATGCCCATGTTTCCGGCAACGGAACAGCATTTGCCAAGCTAAGCCTGCAATTCACCAAAGTATAACCCGAAACCGCGATCCATGTCTGAATTAACCGTATGCGTAATTATTCCCACGTACAACAACGACCGGACTTTGGCGCAGGTCATTGATTCGGTATTGGAATACACCGCTTCGGTGATGGTGGTAAACGACGGTTCGACGGACCAAACCTCTCAGATCTTAAGCCGATACAGCGATAAAATAGAAATCATCTCGTACGGCAAAAACAAAGGCAAAGGCCATGCACTCAGCCAGGGATTCAAACGGGCGATTCAAAAAGGTTATGCCTATGCCTTAACGCTGGATTCCGACGGACAACATTTTGCTTCCGACATTCCTCAATTTATGAAGACGCTTGAAGCAAACCCCGGCGCACTCATTGTCGGCAACCGGAACCTGGTGCAGGACAACATGCCCAGGAAAAACACCTTTGCCAATCGTTTTTCAAACTTTTGGTTTTGTGTGCAAACCGGCAAGAAACTGCTCGATACGCAAACCGGCTACCGCTTGTACCCGTTGAAGAAAATGCACCGCTTGCAGCCTGTAACTTCCCGTTACGAAGCTGAACTGGAAATGCTGGTACGTTGTGCCTGGCGCGGAATCAAAATCATTTCCATTCCCATCCGGGTGTATTATGCGCCGGAAGGGGAGCGCGTCAGCCATTTTCGCCCGGGCGCCGATTTCATAAGGATTAGCTTGTTAAACACGCTGTTTACACTGCTGGCGTTCGTTTACGGATATCCTTCGCTGTTTATCCGGTTTTTAATTGCAAAAGTGCGCAGGAAATAAGGAAACAGATTATGACAAAATTTGTACTCTCGCTTTACTACTATTTTACACACCATAAAAAGCTGTTGTTCGGCATCTTGATTTTCGCAACAGTTGTATTGGCGTTTCTGGCTTCGAAAATTAATTTCAAGGAAGATATTTCGGCTTTTTTGCCCAAAGATGCCCAGAGCGACCGCATCAATTATGCCTATCAACACGTCGGAGCAGCCAACAAACTCGTGATCAGCGTCAGCATGGCCGACACGGCAAGCGAACCCGACGCCGAACGCATCATCGATGCCATTACTTATTTTGCGGAGGATCTCCGGAAAGCCGATTCATCAACCTCGCACATCAAGAAACTGGATTATCAGGTCGACCAGCAACAAATTCTGGAGCTAACCCATTATTTGGTGGAAAACATGCCCTATTTCCTGACCGAAACCGATTACCGGCGCATGGACACCTTGATGACGAAAGAACACATCGCGCAGCAACTGTCCAAAAATAAGGAATTACTCCTGTTGCCCATCGGCATGGTCATGAAGCAAAACATGATGTCCGATCCGCTGTTTTGGTCGGCGCCTGTTTTGGCCCGCCTGCAAGATTTTCAAGTCAGCGACCAATACCAGTTGAACAGCGATTTTATTTTTTCGAAAGACGGAAAAGAAGGCATTATTACCTTGGAATCGCGTTATCCCGTCAGCGAGTCCAAACGGAATGGAGAACTCCTAGAAATGCTGAATGTCAGCATTCGCAAAACGGAATCCCATTTCGATAACCAAATCAAACTGCATTACTTCGGCTCGGTTGATATTGCCGTCACCAACGCCAACCGGATCAAACAAGACAGTTTTCTTTCGATCATCCTGTCGGTGGTTTTAATTTTCAGCATTTTGATTTACACCTTCCGCAATGCGAAAAGCTTGGTGCTGATGGTGTTTTCGCTTCTGTTCGGTTGGATTTTTGCCATGGGGCTTCTATCCGTCCTGCGGAATGAAGTATCGCTGATTGCGGTCGGGATCAGTTCGATTATTGTCGGGATTGCCGTGAATTATCCCTTGCATTTCATGCTGCATCACAAGCATGAATCTCGGATTCCCAATGTCATCAAAGACATTGTGTCGCCCCTCACCATCGGGAATATTACCACCGTCGGCGCTTTCCTCAGTTTGATCTTTATCAGTTCCGACGCCATGCACGACTTGGGCCTTTTTGCTTCCCTGCTGCTCGTCGGAACCATCAGTTTCGTATTGGTTTTCCTGCCCCATTTATTAAAAAAACGGGTCAAAAATCACCCGCATGCCGAAGAAAAGCATGCGCTGGGCAAATGGTTGTTGTTTTCGCCCGAAAAAAACAAATGGATCGTAATCGGTTCGGTTTTGCTGTCGGTTGTTTTTTTCTTTTTGAGTTTCAATACCCGTTTTGAAACCAACATGCAGGAAATAAACTACATGACCCAGGAACAACGCGCCGATTTTAAAAAGTTTTTGAGTAAGTTGGAACACGGACAACAAACCGTTTATTATGTTTCGGAAGGCAAGACATTGGAAGATGCCCTGGTGGCACACGAAGCTTCCAAGCCCGGTTTGGATAGCCTGCTGAAAACCAACGTTCTTTCCAAAATCAGCGGGATCGGAACTTTTTTGCCTTCGAAAAAAAAGCAGCAGCAGCGAATTAACCGCTGGAACCGTTTTCTAGAGGAACACCAAGCCCAATTGGCCGAAATCGAAAAAACCGGAGTCGAAAAGGGATTTAAGGCCGACGCCTTTGACCGCTTCAAGGAAATTACTGCGAAAAAATATGCCGTGCAGGAAACGGGTTTCTTTGAACCTGTGAGCCGGACTTTTACCGACAATTTCATCGTCAACAACCAGGAACGTTGCATGGTGGTGAATATCTTGCATACCCCGGAAAAAGATCTGGACCAACTGGAAGAAAACCTGGGCAGAATCAATGACCAATCTTTTGTTTTCGATGCCGGAACCATCGGGCGCACCTTAATCAATTCGCTCTCGGGCGATTTCAACAAAGTACTTTTTATCTGCGGTTTTCTGGTTTTTATATTTCTCGTCTTTACGCTTGGACGGATCGAACTGAGTCTGCTGGCTTTTTTACCCCTGACGATCGGTTGGTTTTGGATTTTGGGAATTATGAACCTTTTCGATATCCGCTTCAACATTGTAAACATCATCCTGGCAACGCTTATTTTCGGGCAAGGCGATGACTATACGATTTTTATGACGGAAGGACTGATGTACGAATATTCCTACAGGCGAAAAATGTTGGATTCGTACAAAAACAGCATTGTTCTTTCCGCCCTCATTATGTTTATTGGGATCGGTTCGCTGATTGTTGCCAAACACCCCGCTTTGCGTTTGTTGGCGGAAGTCACCATCATCGGCATGGGCTCGGTGGTATTGATGACATTTTTATTCCCTCCTTTGGTTTTCAATTGGCTGACCCGGAAAAAAGGCGAGCGAAGGCTGATGCCCATCACCTTGGTTAACTTTTTCGCCACCGTTTATTCTTTTACGGTATTTCTGATCGGAAGCCTGGTTATCACCCTGTCCGGATTTTTCCTGCTGACGCTTGGGAAAAAAAGCGACCGGAACAAACTCCGTTACCACCGCCTGATTCATTGGTTTGCAAACTTTGTCGTCCGGCGCATTCCACGGGTAAAAACTACCTACGACAACCTCGCGGGCGAAACATTCGAAAAGCCGGCCGTCATCATTTGCAACCACCAATCCCACATCGACCTGATGTGTGTGATGATGTTGACGCCCAAACTCATCATCCTGACAAACGATTGGGTTTGGAATTCGCCGTTTTACGGACGTTTGATCAAGTATGCCGATTTTTATCCCGTATCGGATGGCGTGGAAAAGGCTTTGGATCAACTACTGGCCGTTGTTGAAAAAGGATATTCCATTGTCGTTTTTCCTGAAGGAACCCGTTCGGAAGATTGTTCGCTGCTCCGGTTTCACCGAGGAGCGTTCTATTTGGCCGAACAATTGCAAGTGGATTTGCTCCCGGTCATGATTCATGGGGTAGGGCACCTGCTTCCCAAAAAAGAACTGATGTTGCGCCGCGGCCAAATCCACATTCAGGTGATGGATCGCGTGAAACCGCTTGCCTTGGGCAGTACGTATGCTGAACAAGCCAAAAACATGCGGAGATTTTATTCGGAAAAATATGCCGGACTTGCCGCCCGGATAGAAACCGCCGATTATTACAGCGATTTGGTTTTGCACAATTACATTTACAAAGGCCCTTCAATAGAACGGGCGGTACGGGCTAATCTGAAAAAGCACGGCAATTACCGGGAAATCGTGGAGCGCTTATCCGGCAGCAACCGGATTTTGGTTCTGAATAGCGGATATGGCGAATTGCCCTTGCTGGTTTCGTTGGTGTACAAGCAAAAAAGTATTGTTGCTATTGAAAACGATTCTGATAAGTTGGAACTGGCGGACAATTGCATTTCGGTCGGCAGGAATTTACAATACGTTGCGGAGATAGATAAAAACGACCTTGGGGCTTTGGATATCATTGTTTTGCTGCATCCGTCCGAAGAACAAAAAGAAAAGTGGGGGAATTTGGGGTTGGATGTTTATATTGTTGATTGATAAATTGTTATATTGACAAAAACAAACAGACAACCGTATCGAAAAAACAGGGCAGCGCGTTTACCTGTTTTGATAACAAAATAAAACCGGAAGGATGAAATCAAAATACGATATTGCGATTATTGGTAGTGGATTGGGCGGATTGACCAGTGCCTATATTTTATCCAAAAACGGATACAAAGTGGCCGTATTCGAACAAGCCGCCCAATTGGGTGGATGTTTGCAAACCTTTACACGCAAAGGGGTGAAGTTCGAAACCGGCATGCACTATATCGGCAGCATGCAGGAAGGCCAAATGCTGAACCAGTTTTTTAAATACCTTTCCTTATTACCCGGAATAAAAATTTCATCTCTTGATCTCCATGGTTTCGATATCCTGTCCATTGGAGGCGAGCATTATAAATTTGCTTCCGGTTATGAGAATTTTGTAGATACCCTGGCGAAACAATTCCCTGCAGAACGCAAAAACCTGGAACGCTATACCGAAGAATTGAAAAATATTGCCGAAAGTTCTTCCTTTTTCTCGCTTGCCCATTCCGAGCGGATTGATATGCTGGCTTCCGACCATGTGAAAAAGAGCGTTAACGATTTTATTGCCGGTATCACGTCCGATGAGCGGCTTCAAAACGTATTGGCCGGAAATCTGCCTTTGTATGCCGGTGTGAAAGACAAAACACCGCTTTACATTCACGCCTTTATCAACAACTTTTATATCAACGGCGCTTACCGCATCGTGGGAGGGAGCGACCAGGTAGCCGCTTCTTTGGTTCGGTCCGTCCAATCGTTTGGCGGCGAAATCTTCACATCCAGTCAGGTCGTCAAAATAAACTGCGACAAAACAAAAGCCGTCAGCGTAACCTTGAGTAACGGCAATACGATTGAAGCCGGTTACATTATTTCCAATGCCCATCCCGAACTCACCATCAACATGGTGGATTCGCCTTTGATCCGGACGATTTACCGCGAGCGGATTTCCGGCATGGAACATACCGTTTCCAATTTTACCGTATACTTACGGTTTAAAGACCATGCCGTTCCTTACCTGAACAGCAATTATTTTTATTACAAAGGGAAAAATGTTTGGGGAAGCGAAAACTACACCGAGCAAGATTGGCCCCGGAGTTTCCTGTATGTCCATTTATGCCCTTCCGAATCGCCGGACTATGCCACTGCTGCTGAAATCATTTCGTACATGCGTTTCGATGAAATGAAACCGTGGATGGGAACCAGCCGGGGCAAGCGGGGCGAAGAGTATGAAACTTTTAAACAACGAAAAGCCGAGGCTTTGCTGGCCTTGCTGGAAAAAGAATTTCCAGGCACCCTGGCGAATGTGGAATCCTATTACACCTCGTCGCCCCTCACGTACCTGGATTATACCGGGACAAAGGAAGGCTCCATGTACGGCGTATTGCGCGATACCAATGTGTCGGTCAGTTCGCGTATTTCGCACCGCACCAAAATCCCCAACCTGTTTATGACCGGACAAAACACCAATGCACACGGCATTATGGGCGTCATTATCGGGGCCATTGTCACCTGTTCCGATTTTCTGGGGCGGGAGTTTTTGGTAAAACAAATTATGGAAAGCCGTTGATAGAGGAATAAAGATGATTCGAAAAATGCCGGATTGTCATAAGTTCGTGCTCTAGGGGCAAAAACAGATATTTTTCAGATTTGTATTGATGTCTGGGACCCGTAATTTACAAGATTTTCCGTAGGAAAACAATATCCATAGCTATATAAAATAAAAATGCGTATTTTTGTCTATTCGACAAATGCAGTATAAGCGTTTGACAAACAGTGAAATGAAAGAACGTGTTTTAATCATAGGCGGGGGAATCGGCGGATTGGTTTGTGGAGCAATACTGGCAAAGGAAGGCTATCAAGTACGCATTCTTGAAAAACACACCACAATCGG
Source organism: Lentimicrobiaceae bacterium (assembly GCA_031550085.1). Classification (GTDB taxonomy): domain Bacteria; phylum Bacteroidota; class Bacteroidia; order Bacteroidales; family UBA4417; genus UBA4417. The sequence continues at coordinate 12,574 of JAVBOY010000027.1, read as the reverse complement.
CGGCGGTTTGCACACCTTTAAACGCCATGGCGTCGAATTTGAAACCGGAATGCATGTCATCAGCGGTTTTGAAGACACAGGCGTTTTAAGGCGTTTTTTCTCCTACCTGGGAATCATGGATAAGCTGCGGATAAAATCAGCCGACACCTGCGGATTCGACCACTTTCACATTGTCAGCGATAACCGAACCTACAAATTAGCCATTGGGCGAGATAATTTTGTCCGGACTCTGAGCGGCTATTTCCCCGAAGAACGGGAAAATATTTCCCGCTACGTCGAAAAAATTTACGAAATAGCCGATTCCATTGAATTGTTCAACCTGAAAATACCTTCACAAGGCGTACACACCAAACTCGAAATGGTATCGGTAAGTGTAAACGAGTTCATTGCCTCATTTACGCAAAACGAAAAACTGCAAGCCCTGTTGGCGTGGAACAACGGCTTGTACGGTGGACAAAAAGATTGCACCCCCGCTTACATTGGCGCCCTCATCACCAAGTTTTACATTGAAGGAGCCAGCCGTTTTGTGGGCGGAAGCCAGCAATTGGCTGATGCCATGGCGGAAGCGATCCTACAAAACTACGGGGAAATTATCACGGGCAACGGCGTCACATGGATCGATGTTCAGGACAAACAAATCCGGAAAGTAGTTACCGAAAACGGGCGGGAATACACTGCCGACTGGTACATATCGGCCATTCATACCTCCACCATGTTCCGGTTGATGGATGTTTCCAAAATTCAAAAATCCTACTACCACCGCATCGACAGCATTCCCAATTCTTATTCCACGTTTTTGCTTTTCATCAAGTTTAAACCCAATCAGTTTCCCTACCTCAATTACACCACGTATTCGTTGCCCGATTACAGTAAAACATGGGAGATCGGGAATTACGACGAAGGAAACTGGCCCTGCGGAATCATGTACATCACACCGCCGGTGACGGAAAACGATGCATTTGCCGAAAAAATGATTGTAAACACCATCATGCGGTTTGATACCGTGAAAAAATGGGAACATACCACCATCGGCAGGCGCGGCGAAGACTATATTGCGTTTAAAAAAGAATGTGAAGAACGGATACTGGATTGGCTCGAAAAAAAATACGAAGGCTTCCGCGAGAAAATCGATAAGACGTTCAGCGCTACGCCGTTGACCATTCGCGATTATTACGGAGCCAAAGAAGGAGCTATTTACGGAACCATACAGGATTGCCGGAACATGGCTGCTACAAACATTGCCATACGGACCAAAGTAAATAATTTGTTACTTACCGGACAAAATATAAATTTGCATGGAATTTTGGGAGTCCCCTTGACCGCCATATCCACTTGTGGAGAATTGATCGGGATGGAAAAACTTTTGAATAAAATCAATCAATACGAATCGAAACGGGAAGAAATTGACTATGAAGCTGAAACTGATTTACCCCAAATGGGAAAAGTTGCGCGGACAAACCACTTTTAATTTGCCACCCCACGGGCCGGTTGCTTTTGCAGCCGCATTACCTCCGGATATAGACGTTGTTTTTACGGATGAAAATGTAGAATCCATAAATTTTGAAGACGATTGCGACCTGGTCGCCGTTTCCATGATGCTGAGCACTCAGGTGAAACGCGGATGGGAAATTGCCGATACATTTCGTAAAAACGGAAAAAAGGTAATCTTTGGCGGCATTTCGACCATGCTGCATGCCGAAGAAACCATGGAGCATGCCGATTCCGTTTTTTTGGGCGAAGCCGAAAGCCGGATGGAAGAAGTCATCGCCGATTTTAAAAACAACAAACTCAAAAAAGTTTACAATTATATGGGCAACCATCCGGCCATTGAGCAGGTGGGGCCGGCCCGCCGCGATTTGTATAAACGCGAACTCTACAACCACAAAGGCGTGCAAATGGTCGACTTGTTCCATGCCTCGCGCGGGTGCCGTTTCAGTTGCTATCCCTGTGCCGTTTCCTATTTGGGCGGTCGCATGTTTCGCCCGCGCCCGATGGACAAAGTCGTCGAAGAACTGGCTACCATCGAAAACAATCGCCTGTTTATTGTCGACAATTCCCTGGCGCAAAATAAAGAATGGGAGCTGGAATTATTTAAGGAAATGATTCCTTTCAAAAAGAAATGGATCAGCCATACCATTGAAGATGACCCGAAAATTCTCGATTTGGCTGCGCAAGCCGGCGCCTGGTACGTTTATCAAGCCGTTTACGACACTTCCGATTATATCCGCGAACGTATCAAACGCTACCACGACTATGGAATCGGCGTGGAAGGAACCATTTTGCTCGGATTGGATAATCAATCCGAAGACGACATCAAACGCCTGGTCGATTTCTTGCTGGAAATCGATTTGGACTTGGCCGAATTTACCGTCATGACTCCGTTCCCGCATACGAAGGGATATGATGATTTACTCCGTCAAAACCGTATCTTTGACTTCGATTGGAACCATTACAATGCCGGACAAGTCGTATTTTATCCCAAGCAAATGCCGGCGGAGAAATTGCAGGAATTGTATGATGGTGCCTGGAAATCCTTTTATGGAGACGAAAGCCAGGAATCGAAAATGATGCGGCTGTTTACCAATGTAGTCATGCGTGAAATGGAGGACGGAACCTACCGCCCGCGCGACCGGAAATTGGCGAATAAATCGTTTGGAAAGGACATTGTGCGTAGCATTGGGAAATAATTGGCATTTGGAGTTTTATGAAAGTTTCAGAAAAATATTACGACGAACTATTTGATTTTGCAGGGCAATGGGGCCAGCCCTCGCAATGTGGATTGAAAATTATCGACAAAGGAGAGCGGAAAGTCATTATTGTAACCGAGTTGTATCAGGATAATCCCGGCACTTCGGTAACGGCTGCGGCAGCCAGCCTGTTCAGGCAAATCTGCGAACGCAAAAACTTTGAACCCGAAAACGTGACGTATTTGGAGTGCAATCCCGATACCCATTCGAAGCTCTCTTTTTATGATGAAAAATACTTTGAAGTTCGTTTTGAAGAAGTAAATGGGAAAACCGGCCGGCCTTCTTACCGCCAGCTTTCCCCGGATGAAATAAAAGCCTTGTTGTAAGATTTAAACGATTGTTATTAGTGATTAAGCGCAAACTCTTTTTTTTGTTGGTTGTCTTGCTACAAGCTGTTTTTTCAATTCAAGCGCAGACAATTAAAATTTGGGATCAATATGAAGTTTCCTCAAAAATGAAACGCCCGGAACTGACCGTTTTCAAAGCCACGGAAAATAAAACGGGAACTTCTGTCATTATTTGCCCCGGAGGAAGTTACCGTTATCTGGATTTGTCAAATGAAGGATACAAAGTCGCCCGATGGCTGAACCAGGAAGGAATCACCGCCTTCGTCCTTCGGTACCGGACCGGTATGTACGGCAATCATTACCCGGCAATGATCCAGGACTTGCAGCGAAGCCTGCAACTGGTCAAAGAAAACAGCGAAGAATACGGGATCGATCCGGCGAAAGTCGGAGTGATGGGCTTTTCGGCGGGAGGTCATTTGGTCGGAACGGCAGCCACCTATTTCGATACCAACTTCATGGAAAATTTGGGCATTACACCGGAAGTATCGTTAAAACCGGCCTTTGTAGCCATGATATATCCCGTCGTGTCGATGACCGATAGCATTGCACACAAGAAGTCGCGCCGGAATTTGCTTCCGCCGAATTATGACCCTGCCCTGAAAGAAGAACTTTCGTTGGAGCAAAACGTCCGGGCCGATATGCCGCCGGTGTTCCTGATCCAGTGCAAAGGAGACAAAACCGTGGATTACCGCAATGCCGCCGAATACAATATTGCATTAAAGGACAAAGGCGTGCCCCATTATTACAAACTGTACGATGAGGTTGGGCACGGTTTCGGGATCAATCCCAAACGCGGGCATGGCGAAGCGCCCTATTGGTATGAAAACTTTGTCCCCTGGTTGGAAACAACCATGCATAACAGTGTTCAAAATGCGGAACCCGGGCCGAATACATCCGCTGAAAAACCAAAAAAATGAGCAACCAACCATCCATAGAATATCAGCCGAAAGAAGCCATCAAAGCATTTCAGGAGCAAAAGCTGGCCGGGGCGTTGCATTATTTGAGCCAGAATTCGCCCTTTTATCAAAAAATGTTTGCCCGGCAACAGGTGGATGTCGCACGGATTAAGAGCCTCGAAGATTTGCAGCAAATCCATTTTACCGAAAAGAAGGACTTGCAGTTGCATAACGAAGAATTCCTTTGCGTTCCCAAGGAAAAAATCGTGGATTACATCACCACATCGGGAACCTTGGGTGATCCCGTGACCTTTGCCATGACTGATGCTGATTTGGAACGCCTGGGTTATAATGAAAAAATTTCGTTCGAATGCGCAGGAGCCAAGCCGGGCGATATTTTTCAACTGATGACCACGATAGACAAACGCTTTATGGCCGGTTTGGCTTATTTTCTGGGCGTCCGGAAACTGGGCGCGAGCATCATCCGGGTAGGAAACGGCATTGCCGAGTTGCAATGGGATACCATCGAACGTTTCAAACCCAACATCGCCGTGGTCGTCCCTTCCTTTATTTTAAAACTGATCAAATACGCCGAAGACCATCACATCGACTACAAAAAGTCAAGCATCAAAAAACTCATTTGCATCGGCGAAAGCCTGCGGGAACATGATTTTTCATTGAACCTGCTCGGACACAGCATCAAAGAAAAATGGGATGTGGAATTGTATTCCACCTATGCCTCCACCGAAATGGCAACCACATTTACCGAGTGTGAATACGGTTGCGGCGGACACCACCATCCCGAGTTGATCATCTGCGAACTCGTGGATGCCGACGGAGCCCCTGTTCCCGAAGGGGAAGCGGGCGAGTTGGCCATCACCACCCTGGGCGTGGAAGGCATGCCGTTGCTTCGCTTCAAAACCGGAGATCTGGCGCGTTTTCATACCGGTCCCTGCCCGTGCGGACGCACAAGCATGCGCATCAGTCCGATTTTGGGACGCTTGAATCAAATGGTGAAATACAAAGGAACTACCCTGTATCCGCCTGCCATTTTTGACGTGCTGGACAATGTCCCCTATGTGGAAAATTATCTGCTCGAAGTGCTGGACAATGAATGCGGAAATGATAACGTGGTCATAAAGGTCGGAATCAGCGAACAACCCGGATACGATGTGGTAAAAGACCTGAAAGACCGCTTCCGGGCACGGATCCGCGTAGCGCCCGATATTGAAATCTGTCCGGTAGAAGAAATACGAAAAATTGCTTTGCCCGATGCCGGCCGCAAGCCCATTAAATTTATCGACAACCGCAAAAAATAACCCGATGGACACAAAATTCGAAGACATTCGTCCGTACCACGAATCTGAAATACCGGCTGCCATGCAGCGCATTGCCCATAGCGAGCATTTGCCGGCCATGGCAAAATTTGTTTTTCCGGGAAAAAGCATTGAGGAAGTCAAAGAATTAGTATCCAATTGTAAAACGGTGGATGACTTCCAGGCAAAGGTGATGTATGAGTTTAACGAACAAGTCATCAAAAGCACCATCCATCGCTTTTCGTATAGCGGAATCGAGCATTTGGATCCTCAAAAAAGCTACCTCTTCGTATCCAACCACCGCGACATCGTACTCGATTCTTCGCTTTTGCAGCAAGCTCTGTACAAAAACGGATTCCGCACCAGCGAAATTACCTTCGGAAGCAACCTGATGAGTTCCCAATTGCTCGTTGACATCGGTAATTCGAACAAAATGTTTAAAGTGTCGCGGGGCGAAACTCCCCGGGAATTTTACAAAACCTCCCTGCAACTTTCAGAATACATCCGTTACACTATTAGCCAAAAAGGCGAATCCGTGTGGATTGCCCAGCGGAACGGCCGTACCAAAGACGGGAACGATGCAACCGATCCGGGCATTATCAAAATGTTTTGCATGAGCGCCACCCCGGATTTGGCTGATGCCATTGACGAAATCCATATTGTTCCCATTGCTATTTCGTATCAATGGGAACCCTGCGACCTGTTTAAAACCCGGGAAATCTGCCTTTCGCGTGATGGAGCCAAATACATCAAGCAAAAAGATGAAGATTACATCAGCGTGCTCACGGGGATTATGCAGCCCAAAGGCGATGTCCATGTAAGCATATGCAAACCTCTGGTCAAGGAAGAACTTCCTGCTGCATCTTCTGCGGATTTTTACAAAAATGTAGCGTCTTTGATCGACCGGCGAATTCACGAAAGCTACAAGCTGTTTGCTACCAATTACATTGCCCGGGATTTGCAAACAGATTCAACGGAATTTTCCAGCCGGTATTCGGCACAGGAAAAAGAACAGTTTTTGCAACGGTTGCAGCAGGTTTTGGCATCCGTGGATGGCGACAAAGAACAAATCCGGTCTGTTTTCCTCGGGATTTATGCAAATCCTTGCAAGGTAAAGCGTTAATATTTTACCGAATATTTATGGCCCTGAATTTGCCGGAAACAAAATTACCGGACAGATTTTAAATTATTTTTGTTTCCCGAAATCACAACCGTTATTAACCGAAACATGCTCCGCATTCTTCATACCTCCGATTGGCATTTGGGAAAACGTCTGGACAACTATCCGCGCCACGAAGCGCAGGAGAAGGTGCTGGACGAAATTTGCCGGATTGCCGATGAACAGGCAGTGGATGCGGTGCTGATCGCAGGCGATTTATTCGATACCGCCAATCCGCCGGTACAATCCGTGGAATTGTTTTACAAAACCTTAAAACGATTAACCAACAACGGGAAACGTCCCGTCATTGCCATTGCCGGAAACCACGATTCGCCCGACCGCATTGAAGCTCCCGATCCCCTGGCGCGCGAATGCGGCATTATTTTTTCGGGCTATCCGCAGACCGAAATCCCGCTTTTGAAAATTGAAAACGGCTTCGAAATCACCCGGAGCGGAAAAGGATTGATCGAACTGAAAATCGAAAACAAGCCGTTGCTGCGCGTTTTGCTTACACCCTATGCCAACGAGCACCGCCTGCGAACCTATTTCGAAAGCGAAAACCCCGAAGAAGAACTGCGCGACGTTCTGAAACGGAATTGGCAAGCCCTTGCCGGATCATTCGATAACTCGAACGGAGTCCAGGTATTGTTGGCCCATTTGCTGTTTATGGCGGAAGGAGGCGAAATCCCTCCCGAGCCTGACGACGAACGCAGCATTTTGCATATTGGCGGCGCACAAGCCGTGTTCACTTCCGCCATTCCCGGAAACATCCAATATGCTGCTCTTGGGCATTTGCACCGCAAGCAAACCATTGCCAACGAACCTTGTCCGGTGGTTTATTGCGGAAGCCCCTTGCAATACAGTTTTTCCGAAGCAGGCCAGAAGAAAACCGTCGCCATTGTCGATTTGGTTCCCCAAAAGCCGGTTACGGTAAGCTTTGTGGAATTAACGGCCGGCGAAAATCTGGAACGCAAACGCTTTGAAAGCGTAGATGAAGCCGTAGTTTGGCTAAGCGGGAATCCGGAATCTTTAGTTGAATTAACCGTAGTTACCGACACCTTTTTAAAAACAGCCGATATCCGGCGGATGCGCGAAGCCCATAAACACATCATCCATTTAAAACCCGAAATCCGCGAACAACAACCGGTAGCCGCAGCTCGTTACGATGCTGTACAGCAAACCGGTGATTTCCAGCAACTCTTTGTCGAGTTTTTCCAGCATAAAAAAGGACAAGCCCCCAACGACGATATTCTCGCTATTTTTAAAGAAATACAAGCGTTTGATGGGGAAGGGTGAATAATTTGTTGAATTGTTGAGTTGTTGAACTGTTTAATCGATGGTGAAGGGTACAAGGTAAAGGGTTCAGGGTAAAAAGGGGAAGTTGGGGAGAGGGGAGGAGTCGATCGGTTGATTTTAATGTACTACGATAATAAAATCTAATAATATGCTATTTTAATTGCATAATAAGTGAAGAGTGAACCGTGAAGGGTGAGGAGGTTGTTTAATTGTTGAACTGTTTAATTGTTTATTGGCGCAGAGTATAGGGTAAATGGTAAACTTGTTACCCGTAAACCTGTTAACGAATCATTTTCAATTTTCAATTAATGAAACCCTTTCTGCTAAAAAAAATTACGCTGAGAATCACTGAGGGTTCACGGAGTTTCGCTGAGATTTAGATTTGTTAATTAAAGAAAGTTCATCACGCATTATTAAAAAACTCATTTTCAATTTTCAATTCTCCATTTTCAATTAAAAACCCGTTTACTTTATATCAAAACCCACGTTCAATTTTTCATTCTTAATTTGTAATTAATAATAATGTTTCCCCTCCGTCTGAAAATACAAGGAATTTATTCCTACAATGAATTGCAAGAGATTGATTTCCAAAAATTAACCTCGGCGCATTTATTCGGGATTTTCGGGCAAACCGGAAGCGGGAAAAGCACCGTTTTGGAAGCTATCACCTTCAGCCTTTTCGGCGAATGCGAACGACTCAACAGCCGCGACAACCGGGCTTACAACATGATGAACCTCAAATGCGCCGCCAGTTTGATAGAGTTTGATTTTGAGGCGCCCGGCGGACAAATCTACAAAGCCAAAGTCGAAGGCAAACGCAATAGAAACAAATTTGAAGACGTAAAATTCGAGCGCAAACTCTACCGCAAGGAAGACGGCGGTTACCTTCCCATCGAAATGGCGGAAATAGAAACAATTCTGAAAATTGACTACCAAAATTTCAAACGAACTAGTATCATTCCCCAGGGAAAATTCCAGGAGTTTTTGCAGCTCTCGCCCAAAGAGCGGAATGTGATGCTGATGGAATTGTTTAACCTTCAAAAATTTGATTTGCAAAACAATGCATCGGCGCTTTTGAAGAAAACCGAAACCGAAATAGCCGAAACCGAAGCACGGATCGGGCAGATCGGGGAGATCTCGCAGGAAAACCTGGACGCCAAGAAAAACGAGTGCCAGCAATTGCTACAAGTACTTTCGGATTTGGAAAAAGAACTGCAGCAACAGCGGGCGCAGGATTTGGAATTGGCGCGTTTGGAAGCCCTGTTCCGGGAATGGAATACCCAAAAAGAGCAGTTTGCCGTTTTGCAACATCAGGAAAAAGCCGTTTCCGGACAAGAACTCCGGATTAAAAATTATGAAACCTGTTTTTTCCAATTTAAAAATGAATTGGATCAAAAAGACCGGAACGAATTCCAAATCGGGGAGTTAACACTCTCTATCGAAAAAAGCAAGCAGGAATTGGCTGCATCCGAGTCCGCTTTGCTGGTGGCTGCAACGGATTTAGCGGAAGCTCAAAAAGCCTTTGAAAACCGCAACGACCTGAAGCAAAAAGCCGGGCAGTTGCAAAACATCCTGCAATTAGCCGGCTTGTTGCAGAAAACGCAGCAACAACAAAAGCGCATCGAAGCCGGAAACCGCGTCCTGGAAGAAAAAAAGCAAGCAAAAGCCCGGCTTTCGGAACAAATCCGGGAAGTCGAAAACCGGATGGCTGTTTTGCGGCGCGAACAGCCCAATTCCGTGGAATTGCAAAAGGCAAGCGAATGGTTTCAACAAAACGGATTGCTCCAAACCCGGCTGTCGGAAATCCGGAAAAACCACCAAACCCTGGAATCCGAAATAGCGGAAATCAGGCAGAAAATCCGGGGATGGGCGGTAAAGTACGCGCTGGAACCGCAAGAGGACCTAAAATCCGGATTACAAAGCCGGAAAGAAACCCTTCAGGCAAGGAGGCAAACTTTGTCGGAAACCTTGCAGCACTGGGCTGTTCAACAACGGTTGCATGAATTTGCTTCCCGACTTGCAGACGGCCAGCCTTGTCCGCTTTGTGGCTCTTTGGAGCATCCGCATGTGGTGGATATTCAAAATGTGGAAAAAGAAGTACAAACGGCTCAAGCCGGGCAATCAGACCTGGAGGCAGCGCTGAAAGCCGTTTCCGACGATTGGGTTGCGTTGCAGCATACAACGGAATTGCTGGAAAAGAAACAAGCTTCTGAAAAACAATTACTAGTAGAAATAGAAAAACTCCAAAACGAATTAGAATCGCACCAAAGGCTTTTTATTTGGAAAGATTGGAATGCTTCGGACGAAAGCCTTTTAACCCGCGAATGGAAAAAATTTCATGAAATCCAGGAACAACTCGCGCTTCAGGATACTCAACTGAAACAACTTCAATTGCAGGGGGATGAAAATGAGCGGAACATCGCAACGTATTCGGAAGCGATTTATCAAATAGAAAAAGAAGTTTCCGGCGATCAAAAACTGGCGGAAGCCATCCGCAACCAGATTCCGCCCACGGAATTTGACGAATATTCCGGCAAGCCCCATCCGGAGATTCAGGATGAAATCAACCGCTTGGAAGCCTTGTATGTGCAATCGGGACAACAGTTTGCCCATTTGCAACGCCTTCGTGACGAATGGCTCCAAAAGACGGAAGCATCCAAAGCGGCTTTGGCGCATCAAACCCGGCAATGGGAGGAGATCCGGCAGCAACAGCAACAACTCTTGGAACGATGGCAGCAAAAAATAACACAGTCTCCGTTTGAAAATGAAGCTGCTGTCCGGCAGATTTTGGCGCAGCCGCTGGATTTGGAAAACGAAAAAAGACAAATTCAGGATTTCCGGAATGCCTTTACGGCCTTGGATGTAGCCCTTCAAAAAACGCAGGCGCAAATCGGGACCGCCCGCTATGACGAGGCGGAGCATGCCAGATTGCGGGCAGAACTGGCTGTTTTGGAAGCAAACGTATCCAAGCAGCATCAGGAAAAAGGACGATTGGAAAATGAATGGCAGCGCTTGCAGGCAGATTGGGAACAATCCCGGCTGCTAACCGCAAAACGGTCGGATTTGCAGCAGCGGCAGGAAAACATCAAGCTGTTGTTCAACCTGTTCAAAGGGCAGGCTTTTGTAAACTACGTTTCCCGCGTTCATCTGCAAAACCTGACCCGTATGGCCAACGAGCGCTTTTACAAGCTGACGCGCCAACAGTTGCAACTGGAATTGGATGAGGAAAATAATTTTATCATCCGCGATTATCTGAATGAAAATCAATTGCGTAGCGTAAAAACGCTTTCAGGCGGGCAACTGTTTCAGGCCTCGCTCTGTTTGGCTTTGGCCTTAACCGACAACATCCAGCAGCAAAACAGGAACGGGCAAAGCTTTTTCTTTTTGGACGAAGGATTCGGCACCTTGGACAGCGAGTCGCTGGCATTGGTTTATGAAACCTTAAAATCATTGCGTTATGAAAGCCGCATTGTCGGGATTATTTCGCATGTAAACGACCTGCAACAGGAAATCGGCGTCTGGCTGCAAATCAATCAAACCGAAACCAAAGGAAGCCAAATTACCACCAGTTGGGATTAGGGCCCGGAGATACAAGCGGGCAACCGTTTTTTAGTAAAGTTTCAGCCTTAATTCCTCGAAAGCTCTGTTTCATAATAATTACCTTTGCTAAGTAAGCAAAATTGTTCAGTAATAGGCAGTTATAGTGCATGACAAAACTTCGTTCGGTCACATTGCTTTCACGGATTATCATTTGCTTTGCATAGGTGGCAACCTTATACGGATAGCCGTCGAAATTGCAAACCACGCTATCGACCTGAATTACCTGATTGATATTGCCACTGATTATTCGATTATAGTAGCCCTTTTCTGTAAGGTCTTTATAATATCCGAAAGCGCTTTTGTCCACAAGGAACAATGCCCGTCTAATGTTACTTTCAATGGCATTCTTATCAGGTGATAGCGTAAAAAAGAGTTCGTGGAAACGTTTGACGTGTTCGCGAGCTTCGACAGGGCGGTTTTGCGACAAATCCTGCGAAAGTGCGAGCATTTTTCGCTCTTTTACATAAAAATCTTATCTTTGCAGATGTAATTTAAATTATTCAGAATGTTGACATAACAATAATTATATATTGAAAATGACAAGGCAGGAAGCAGAGTTAATATTGCAGCAAAAGTTTAAGCTGCCAAAGTTTTATGATGAACAATGGGGAACTATTGATAAAATTTTGGGAGGTGTTACAAAAAGTATGCTGCTATAAATAAGTGACACTCAGGAAAAATAAGAGTATTTTTGTAAAATGCAAATCACAATTATACTCTACTGTCCTCAGTGTCACAGTGCAAATATAAAGAAAAACGGGAAGAAAAGTGATAAAAAGCAAAATTATCAGTGTAAAGAATGCCAACGTCAGTTTATAGTTAATCATGCTCTGTATTACCAAGGCTGTCATTCTGCGATAAATCAGAAAATAATGCTGATGCTCGTCCGAGGCATTGGAATAAGAGATGTGTCAGAAATAGAGGAAGTAAGCATCCGAAAAGTATTATCCGTTTTAGTAAAATCGAATAAAGAGATTAAACCAAAGCAAAGCTATTATGAGCAATTGGAAATAGATGAGTTTTGGACCTATGTTGGCAAAAAGAGCAATAAGATTTGGCTTATTTATGCTTATGACCGAAACAGTGGTGAAATAGTGGCTTATGTTTGGGGTAAACGAAACTTGAAAACAGCCAAAGCGTTAAGAAAAAAGATGTTTGGTTTTGGAATTAGCTATGGAAGTATTTGCACAGATGATTGGCAAAGTTTTATTAC